>NZ_JBICZC010000011.1:0-498463 GCF_043201715.1 Streptomyces sp. NPDC048291 | reverse complement strand
CACGTCGTCACGGTCGACGGTCAGGTCATCGGCGAAATGCCGGTCGCCAGTGGCGTCGGGCACATACTTCACAGTGACAACGATCCTCAAGCTCACGCCGGCTCTCCTACTGCATCGTCTTTTCTGGGCTGCCTCTTGCAGGCAGCATAGGCGCCTCAAGCGGCTCATCCCGGTCGGGGCGGCCGCGCGCTCCGAACGAAATATTACTCACCAGTACAGCCAGTTCATCCCCGCTAAGCAAGCGCTTTGAACTGTGACCTTCGCAACGCAGCGTAACCGGAACTCGACGGGTGCGCAGAACGAGGGGCGCGTGATCCGCGGAACGGGGGCTGTGTGATCAGTCCCGCAGCCCGTTGAAGGCGCCCTGGTGGTACAGGAGCGGCCGGCCGGCGCGGGAGGGATCGCCGACGAGCACCTCGGCCAGCACGATGCGGTGGTCGCCGGCCGGCACCCGCGCCACGATCCGGCACACCAGCCACACCAGTACGTCGTCCAGGACCGGGACGCCCGCATGGCCGTCGCGCCAGTTGGTGGGCGCACCGAACCGGTCGGCGCCGCTGCGCGCGAAGGTGGCCGCGAGCTCCGCCTGGTGCTCGCCGAGGATGTGGACGCCGATGTGCTCGGCGGTGGATATCGCGGGCCAGCTGGAAGCGCCCGTGCCGACCCCGAAGGAGACCATCGGGGGCTCGGCGGAGACGGAGGTGAGGGAGGTGGCGGTGAAGCCGACCGGGCCGTCGGCGCCACGCGCGGTGATCACCGCCACACCGGCCGCGTGCCGCCGGAAGGCGGAGCGGAGCAGGTCGGGCGAGGCGAGCTGGGGGGTGCCGAGGTCGGGCGTGGCCGTCATGGAGTTGTCCTTCTGCGAGGGGCGGCGTTCGGGTCCGTGGCTGCTCAACAGTCCGGACAGCGCGCACTCGCGGTACGGGCCAGGTCCACGTGCACCCGGCCGAAGAGAAGGAGTTCCTGAGGCATAGAGTCAGGCTGACGATAGGTGGTGCGCCCAGTCAAGTACGTTCCGGGATATGGGAGGTGCCTCACCGTCATCGGCATACTCGTCAGACCGCCTCGCCCAGCGCCGCGATGACGTCCGCCTTGCGGGGCAGTCCGGTGGCCCGGCGCACCACCCGGCCGTCCGCGTCGAGCACCAGCACGGTGGGCGTCTTGAGGATCTCCAGTTCGCGTACGAGGTCGAGGTGTGCCTCGGCGTCGATCTCGACGTGGGTGACCCCGGGGACCATCCCGGCGACCTCGCCCAGCACCCGCCGGGTGGCCCGGCAGGGGGCGCAGAAGGCGCTGGAGAACTGCACCAGCGTGGCCCGTTCGCCCAGTTCACCGCCGAGTTCGGCCGCTTCGAGCCGCTTGCCGTCGTCGCGCCCGCGCACCCGTACCCTCCCGCTCCGCCGCCTGTGCAGCACTCCGTAGACGCTCGCCGCCGCGAGCACCGCCACGCACACCACGAGTCCGGTCATCACCGGACAAGGATCCACGAGACGGCTCACCACCGCGAAAAGCGTTCACGAGACTGCAAAGATTCCCGGCTCCCCTACCGGCCCGCGAGGCGGAATCCTTGGTTCATGGACATCGACGCACGTGGGCCGCGGTTCGCGGCGGCCGTGACGACGGTCGTACTGGCCGTCGCGCTGATCACCCGGAGCCCCTGGCTCCTCGCCTGGCAGACGCTGGCGTTCGCGCTCGGCGCGGCCGGCGGCATGAGCCGGTCGCCGTACGGCTGGGCGTTCCGGACACTCGTACGACCGCGGCTCGCGCCTCCGACGGAGTTCGAGCCGCCGGAGCCCCCGCGGTTCGCGCAGGCGGTCGGACTGGTCTTCGCGGGGCTCGGTCTGGTCGGATTCGCGCTGGGCCCGGCGTGGTTGGGCCTCGCGGCGACCGGGCTCGCGCTCGCCGCGGCCTTCCTCAATGCGGCGTTCGGGTACTGCCTGGGCTGCGAGATGTTCCTGCTCATGCGGCGGTTGACGGCCCACCCCGAGTAAAGGGCCGTTAAAAGCGCGAGGTGGATCAAGGGGCCCAACGTGACGAGGATCTCGCCGCGCCAGGGCACCAGGGCTGGCTCCCCGTCCGTTCTTCGGGCACCATCTGCGAGACGCCGTAAACCTACGGCTCCGTAACTTCCCGCCGGGAGCCCCTTTCCCAGGCAGAGCAGAAAGGGTCCGCCCCGCCCATGCCAGAGCTGGTCTACCGTCCCGTCATCGGTTTCGCCAAGACGTTGTTCAAGGTCTGGGACCTCAAGATCGACTGCCAGGGTTCGGAGAACATCCCGCGCTCGGGCGGCGCCGTGCTGGTGAGCAATCACATCAGCTACCTGGACTTCGTCTTCGACGGCCTCGCGGCCCTTCCGCAGAAGCGCCTGGTGCGGTTCATGGCGAAGGAGTCGGTGTTCCGGCACCGGATCTCCGGCCCGCTGATGCGCGGCATGAAGCACATCCCGGTGGACCGCAAGCAGGGCGAGGCGGCCTACCAGCACGCGCTGGAGTCGCTGAAGTCCGGTGAGATCGTGGGGGTCTTCCCGGAGGCCACGATCTCCCAGTCCTTCACGCTGAAGAGCTTCAAGTCGGGTGCCGCGCGGCTCGCGCAGGAGGCCGGCGTCCCGCTCGTCCCGATGGCGCTGTGGGGCACCCAGCGCATCTGGACCAAGGGCCAGCCGCGCAACTTCAAGCGGAACCACCTGCCCGTCACCATCCGGGTCGGCGAGCCGGTCGAAGCCCCCCGGGACCAGTACGCGGGAGCCATCACCCGTCGGCTGCGCGAGCGCGTCCAGGAGCTCCTCGACGCCGCCCAGCGCGCCTACCCGGCCCGCCCGAAGGACGCGAGCGACACCTGGTGGCTCCCGGCGCACCTGGGCGGCACGGCACCCACGCTGGACCAGCTGAAGGCCGCCGAGGCGGTCTGAGCCTCAGCCCGCCGGCTCGGGCGCGCGCACCTCGATGCGGGCGCCGGGGCTGAACTTCTCCAGCAGTTCGGCGAGTTCGGCGCCCGCCGCGGCCACCTCCGGCACCGGCATCGGGGCGAGGCTCTCCAGCAGGAAGAGGGCCGAGGCCGTCCGCTCGGTGAGGCGGGTGCGCGGGCCCTGGCGCCAGTTCCAGCGGCGGCAGGTGACTCCGGCGTCGTCGCACCACACGACCTCGCCGGCGTCGGGGTGCTCGACGGTCTCCTCGCCCCCGGCCACGGTCACGAAGTCCTCCTCGCCCGTGGCGCGTACGAGGCGCATACCGCCCTGGATCAGGTCGAGGTCCTCACCGCCGACCGGGATCAGGTGGGCGACGCTGATGGCGTTGTAGAGGTCCACGAGCATGTTGATACGGGGCAGGCCGCCGTCCGCCAGGGCCCGCTTGGCCAGCGCCTCGGCCGAGTTGCGGGTGCGGGAGGGCTTGGAGCCGAAGGCCGTGTAGGCGGCCCGCCAGGCCACCATGTGCGGGTCCTCGTGCGGGGCACGCCCGTCGAGACGGACGGCCAGCCGCCGGGCCGCGTCGTCGAGGAGGGCCGAACTCGCCTCCGTACTGGGTCCGTTGGCCAGGCCGTGGGCCTCGATGACGAGATGCGTGAAACCGGGTGCGAGAGCGCGCACCTCGTCGGACACGGTGAGCGTGAGAGTCATCTGCCTTGCCTCAGAGTGCGGTGGGGAGCGTCTTCCAGAGGTGCGGGCGGTCCGGCGCCGCTCTGAGGGCGCCGAGCACGACCGGATGAGGTTCAGCGTACAGGACCGGATAGTCCATCTCACTGGACCGAGGGTCCGGGACCCAGGCCAGCCGTTCGCCGTCGAGGGAGAACCGGGCGTCGACGCCGGGCCTGTTGCCGCGCGGGTCCTGCCGGTGCCAGGCGCCGTGGAGGCGGACGGCGACCAGACCGTGCACGACATGACCTCCCCCGTCGTCCGCGAGCAGCTGGTAGCACAGGGCCGTGGGGATGTCCTCGGCCCGCAGCAGTGCGGCCAGGGCGTGCGCCTTGGCGTAGCAGATGCCGGTGCGCCTCTCAAGCACGTCCGATGCCCGCCAGGTCACGCGCAGGTCGCCGGAGTCCTGGGAGTGCGGGATGGTGTCCCGGACGAATTCGTAGGCGGATCGCGCATAGTCATACGAGTCGCCGACACCCTCCGCGAGTCGGGCGGCCGCCTCCCGGACCAGCGGATGGTGATGGTCGATGACCTCGTCAGCGGCCAGGTAGGCGGACAGATCGGCGTTGTTCTGGATCAGCTCCATGCCCGCAGAGCATAGGAATGCGACCACCCAGGCGTCAATGACTTTCCGGGTGGTCGCATATCTATGCAACAAGCGCTCTGGCAGCGTCCCGTCAGGGGCGCGGCGAACGGCGCGCCCGGCCACGACGGCGCCGCAGTCGGCGGATCACGGCACTTCCCGCGGAGCGCTCAGCGCGCCATCTCCTCCTTGAGCGCCGCCACGAACGCGTCCACGTCCGCCTCGGTCGTGTCGAAGGCGCACATCCAGCGGACGTCACCCGCCGCCTCGTCCCAGAAGTAGAACCGGAAGCGCTTCTGCAGACGCAGGCTCACGTCGTGCGGGAGCCGCGCGAAGACGCCGTTGGCCTGTACCGGGTGGAGGATCTCCACGCCGTGCACGGCCCGGACGCCCTCGGCGAGCCGCTGGGCCATCTCGTTGGCGTGCCGGGCGTTGCGCAGCCACAGGTCCTTGGCGAGCAGCGCCTCCAACTGCACCGACACGAAGCGCATCTTGGAGGCGAGCTGCATGGACAGCTTGCGCAGGTGCTTCATGTGGCTGACGGCGTCCTGGTTGATCACCACGACCGCCTCGCCGAAGATCGCGCCGTTCTTGGTGCCGCCCAGCGAGAGGATGTCGACGCCGACCGCGTTGGTGAAGGTGCGCATCGGCACGTCCAGGGAGGCCGCCGCGTTGGCTATCCGGGAGCCGTCCAGGTGCACCTTCATGTCGTGCGCGTGGGCGTGCTCGCAGATCGCGCGGATCTCGTCCGGCGTGTACAGGGTGCCCAGCTCGGTGCTCTGGGTGATCGAGACCACCTGGGGCATCGCCCGGTGCTCGTCGTCCCAGCCGTACGCCTGCCGGTCGATGAGCTCCGGGGTGAGCTTGCCGTCGGGGGTGGGCACGGTGAGCAGCTTGAGGCCGCCCATGCGCTCGGGGGCGCCGCCCTCGTCGACGTTGATGTGCGCGCTCTCGGCGCAGATCACCGCGCCCCAGCGGTCGGTGACCGCCTGGAGCGCGACGACGTTCGCGCCGGTGCCGTTGAAGACCGGGAAGGCCTCCGCCGTCGCCCCGAAGTGGCCGCGGACGATCCGCTGGAGGTTCTCGGTGTACTCGTCCTCGCCGTACGCCACCTGGTGGCCGCCGTTGGCCAGGGCCAGGGCGGCGAGCACCTCGGGGTGGGCTCCGGCGTAGTTGTCACTGGCGAAACCGCGGACCTGCGGGTCGTGGTGGCGACGCGCGTCGGTCTTCGGAGGGTTCACGGCTTCTCGGTCAGCCACAGACGGTTTCCGTTCACTTCGGCGGCGGACTTGCTCCAGACGCCCTCGATGGCCTCGGCCAGGTCCTTGACGTCGGTGAAGCCCGCGAACTTCGCGTTGGGCCGCTCGGCGCGCATCGCGTCGTGGACCAACGCCTTCACCACCAGGATGGCAGCGGCGGAGGTCGGGCCCTCCGGGCCCCCTGCCTTGCGGAAGTAGTCGGCCAGGGCGAGCGTCCACGCCTCGGCGGCGGCCTTGCCCGCGGCGTACGCGGCGTTGCCCGCGGTGGGCCTGCTCGCGGCGGAGGCGCTGATCAGGACGTACCGGCCGCGCTCGCTGCGCTGCAGCGCCTCGTGGAAGGCGAGGGAGGTGTGCTGCACGGTCTTGACGAGCAGCAGCTCCAGGAAGTCCCAGTCGTCCAGGCTGGTCTTGGTGAAGGTCTCGCTGCCGCGCCAGCCGCCGACCAGGTGCACGAGACCGTCGACGCGGCCGAAGTCCTTCTCGATGTGGGTGGCCCAGTCCCGGGTGGACTGGAGGTCGAGCAGGTCCACCGTGTCGCCCGTGACGGTCGCGCCGCCGGAGGCGTAGCGGGCCGCGTCGACGGCCTCGGACAGGCGCTGCGGGTCGTTGTCCGCCCCGACGACGGTCGCGCCGGCCTCGGCCAGCCGCATCAGCGTGGCACGCCCTGCGGGTCCGCCCGCACCGGCCACCGCGATCACCGTACCGCTGAGAGCCCCGTTGCCCACCATGTCGTTCCCCTCTTGAGCAGTGTTCCGCCGCCGGTCGCTCACGCGGCGACCGGCTCGGCGCTGTCCGCCGTGATGCCCTTGGTCTCGGCGATCACGTTCTTCAGTTTCTTGGACAGGGCCTCGTAGAACATGCTCAGCGGAAACTCGTCCGGAAGCACGTCGTCCACGAGCTTGCGCGGCGGCAGGCTCAGGTCCAGGGCGTCCGGGCCCTTGGCCCACTTCGAGCCGGGGTGCGGGGCGAGGTAGGTGGCGACCAGCTCGTACCCGGCGAACCAGTGGACGAGCTTCGGGCGGTCGATGCCGTCCTTGTACAGCTTCTCGATCTCGGCGCACAGCTGGTTGGTGACCTGCGGGGCGCGCTCCCAGTCGATGGCGAGCTTGTTGTCGGTCCAGCGGACCACGTCGTGCCTGTGCAGGTAGGCGAAGAGCAGCTGGCCGCCGAGCCCGTCGTAGTTGCGGACCCGGTCGCCGGTGACCGGGAAGCGGAACATCCGGTCGAAGAGGACCGCGTACTGCACGTCACGGGCCTGCGGGACGCCGTCCGCCTGGAGCTTCACGGCCTCCTTGAAGGCGGTGAGGTCGCAGCGCAGCTCCTCCAGGCCGTACATCCAGAACGGCTGGCGCTGCTTGATCATGAACGGGTCGAAGGGCAGGTCGCCGTGGCTGTGGGTGCGGTCGTGGACCATGTCCCACAGGACGAAGGCCTCCTCGCAGCGCTTCTGGTCGTGGACCATCGCGGCGACGTCCGCGGGCAGGTTCAGGCCCAGGATGCCGACGGCCGCGTCGGTGACCCGGCGGAAGCGGGCGGCCTCCCGGTCGCAGAAGATGCCGCCCCAGGAGAATCGTTCCGGCGCCTCGCGAACGGCGATGGTCTCCGGGAACAGGACGGCGGAGTTGGTGTCGTACCCGGCCGTGAAGTCCTCGAAGGTGATGCCGCAGAACAGCGGGTTGTCGTACCGGGTGCGCTCCAGCTCGGCCAGCCACTCCGGCCAGACCATGCGCAGCACGACCGCCTCCAGGTTGCGGTCCGGGTTGCCGTTCTGCGTGTACATCGGGAAGACGACCAGGTGCTGGAGGCCGTCCGCGCGGCCCGCGGCGGGCTGGAAGGCGAGCAGCGAGTCGAGGAAGTCTGGCACCTGGAAGCCGCCGACGGCCCAGCGCCGCAGGTCCGTCACGAGCGCCCGGTGGTAGTCGGCGTCGTGCGGGAGCAGCGGGGACAGCTCCTCCACGGCCTCGACGACACGCCGTACGGCCGCCTCGGCGTCGGCCCGTGCGGGCGCGCCCTCGTCGTCGAGGTCGATGGAGCCGTCCTTCGACTGCCATGGCCGGATCCGCTCCACGGCATCCTTGAGCACGGGCCACGCCGGGTGCTCGACCACCCTGGTCACGGGAGGAACCTGCTCCTCCGAACCCACCTGCACAAGAATTTCCGTCATGACCCATCCTCCACGGGAGAAGCTTCCGTAAGGACACCGTATGCATACAAGCTTTCTCCCAGCAAGGGGGTGATCAGGAAATTATCCTGCGGCATCCCGACTTCACCGCGCTTTTTCCTGTGTGAAACCGTGAAGGCGCTCACATTCACTACGTCCGGTGACGAGGTGTCAGCTCCGGACGACCGTCGGGATCCGGCCGGTCAATGCGCGACGGGACGCGCCCACCACCGGGTGACCGCCGACCGGGGCACGGGCCAGGTGTCGCGCACCCGGCACACCAATCCCCTCGTGTACGTACGGGTTCATCGCGACGGGCGGCCATTAGGCTGCGCCCAGCCGCGTGGACAGCGACGTCCGTCGTACGGTTCGCGCGCCTGCACCCATCGCCGCCGTCGACGGAAGCGAGTTGAATCTTGAACTTCCTTACCATCGGTCACCGCGGAGTCATGGGCGTCGAGCCCGAGAACACCCTCCGTTCCTTCGTCGCCGCCCAGCAGGCCGGCCTCGACCTGATCGAACTCGATCTCCACCTGAGCAAGGACGGCGCCCTGGTCGTCATGCACGACGCGGAGGTGGACCGCACGACCGACGGCACCGGCCCGATCGCCGAGAAGACCCTGGAGGAGCTGCGCGGTCTTGACGCCGGCCGGGGCGAGCGGGTGCCGGTGTTCGAGGAGGTCCTGGACGCCGTACGGTCTCCGTTGCAGGCCGAGATCAAGGACGTGGCCGCGGCCCGCGCGCTGGCCGAGGTCATGCAGCGGCGGGACCTGGTGTCCCGGGTGGAGGTGTCCTCGTTCCACGACGAGGCGGTCGCCGAGATCGCCCGGCTGGTGCCGGGGGTGCGCACCGCGCTGATCGCCAGCCGGTACGGCACCGACGTCGTGGAGCGGGCCCAGGAGGCGGGGGCGGCGACCCTCTGCCTGAACATCCGGCGGCTGACCCTGGAGGTCGTCGAGCACGCCCGCAAGGCGGACCTGCGGGTGATCGGCTGGGTGGTGAACACCCAGGACGACCTGCGGCTGGTGCGCGCCCTCCAGCTGGACGGCGCGACGACCGACTACCCGGAGATCAAACGCACCGCCCGCTTCACGGCCTGAACGCCGGCCCGCGCCTCACACCAGCGGCTTGACCAGCAGTTCGAACTGCAGGTCGGCGCGCCGGGGAATGCCGAAGCGCTCCTCGCCGTACGGGAACGGCGTCATCTTCCCCGTACGGCGGTAGCCGCGCCGCTCGTACCAGGCGATCAGGTCCTCGCGCACCGAGATCACCGTCATGTGCATCTCCGTCACGCCCCAGTCCTCGCGCGCCTGGCGCTCCGCCTCGGCGATGACGACCTTGCCGAGGCCGGCGCCCTGGAGGGCGGGGCTCACCGCGAACATGCCGAAGTAGGCGTGGTCGCCGCGGTGTTCGAGCTGGCAGCAGGCGACGACGGTGCCGTCCCGCTCGACGACGAGCAGCTTGCCGTCCGGTGCCTTGATCACTTCGAGGACGCCCTCGGGATCGGTCCGCTGCCCCTCCAGGATGTCCGCCTCGGTGGTCCAGCCGACCCGGCTGTCGTCGCCCCGGTAGGCCGACTCGACCAACGCGACCAGGACGTCCACGTCGGCGTCGGTGGCGTCGCGGAAGGTCGGTCCGGCGGCGGCGTTCTCCATGGGCAGGGTCTCCATGGGCGGGTTCTCCGATCTCACGTGCTGCTGATCTCAGGTGCTGCTGAGCCGGCCACGAGCCTATCCCCGCTCCCCCGCTCCCCTTCCCGGCTCCCGTGGTGGCCTGCCGCTACGCTCCGGTCGCATGGTGCATGTACTGAGCGGCCGTACCCTGATCCACCCCACCGACCCCGAGCGGTCCCGCGCCTTCTACGGCGAGCGGCTCGGCCTGGCCGTCTACCGCGAGTTCGGCGAGGGCCCGGAGCGGGGCACGGTCTACTTCCTGGGCGGCGGGTTCCTGGAGGTCTCCGGGCGGTCGGACACGCCGCCCTCGCCGGCCGTGCGGCTGTGGCTTCAGGTCGCGGACGTGGCGGCGGCGCACGAGGAGCTGGTGGCGAAGGGCGTCGCGATCGTGCGCCCGCCCGTGAAGGAGCCGTGGGGCCTGGTCGAGATGTGGACCGCCGATCCGGACGGGATCAGGATCGTGCTGGTGGAGGTGCCGGCCGACCATCCGCTGCGGTACCGGCCGGGCATCTGAGCGGGTCCGGCGACGGCAGCGACCCGGAAGGGGTGCCGAGGAGGGAACTGCGCCACCGGCCACGACGGAGCCACGGACGAACGACGCCTCCCCGCCACAGTTCCAGCGGGGCGAATCCAGGGCGGCCGACGATGCCGCACCGGCGGGATCAGGCCCGCAGCGCGCCCATCCGGCCCTCCAGGCGGCCCAGCAACTCGGCCAGGAGTCCCGCCAGTTCGCCCTGGCCCTCGGGGGCGAGGACGGACAGCACGGCCGTCTCGTAGGCGAGTTGCTCGGGCAGGATGCCGTCGACGAGGTCGCGGCCCGCGTCGGTGAGGCGGAGGTGGGCGACCCTGCGGTCACGGGCGTCGCCGCGCCGCTCGACCAGGCCGCGTTCGGTGAGCTGCTTGAGGCGTTTGGTGACGGCGGCGCCGGAGGAGAAGGTCTCCTTGGCGAGCTCGCTCGGCGTCAGCTCGTGGCCGGTGCGGCGAAGCGCGCCGAGCAGGTCGAACTCGGGGCGGCTGAGGCCGGCCCGGCGCAGCGGGGCGTCCTCGGCCTGCTGGAGGAGGGCGGCGCAGCGGTTGATCCGGCCGATGACCTCCATGGGACCCGTGTCCAGCGCCGGATGGACACTCCGCCACTGCCGGACGACGGCCGCGACCGTGTCGTCCCTGCCGGCCCCCCTGCCCGCACCGTTGCCCGCGCCTCCCCCCACGCCTCTGTCCGCGTCGCTCCCGGCCGCCGGTCGTCCGTTGGTCGCCGTCATGGCCGTACGTCCTCCGTAGTCCTCGCGCCGTCCCAGGAGTGCGTTCCCTGGCGTCGTACCGTCGCGGCGAGCGTACGGTGTCCGGACTGTTCGGCGAGCACGACCCGCTCCTGGGGCAGCGCGCGCTGCCACCACTCGCCGGACGCGGCGTCGGCCGTGGCCCGCAGGTCCGCAAGGGCGGCGGACAGGGTGCGGCGGGCGGCCTCCAGGGCCCGCGGGGCCGGCTGCGACCCGGCGAGCAGGCGGGCGGCCTGTTCCCGAGCCCGCTCGACGCGGGTCAGGGCGTGTTCGATCCGGTCGCCGGCCCGGCGGTTGGTGACGACGACGGCGGTGCCGAAGCCGACGAGCGCGCCGACCAGGGTGTCCACCACCCGCTCGGTGATCAGCTGCCCCGCGTCCTGGGTGCGGGCGAACTCGGTGACGAGCAGCGCCATCGGGGTGACGCAGACGCTGCCGAGCCAGTAGTTGCGGCCGATCAGGGCCTCGGCGCCGAAGTTGAAGGCGAGGCAGCACAGCACCAGGACGGCCGGGTGGAGGTGGGCGAGCGGTACGACGACGGCGAAGACGAGGACGCCGAGGAGGTTGCCGACGACGCGCTGGACGCCCCGGCTCCAGGTGAGGGTGACATTGGCCTGGTAGAGGGAGGCGGCGGTGACCAGCGCCCAGTAGGGGCGGCCGACGCCGAGGGCGAGGGAGGCGTAACCGGCCAGGGCGCAGCCGAGCGCCGTGCGGGCGGCGAGGGGGGCGAGCGGGCCGAGCCGGTGCCACAACGGGCGCTGCGGGACGGAGAGTTCGGCGCCGATGCCGAGGAGGTCGTCGTCGGCTCCGGCGACGCGCGGGACGCGTCCGGTGCCGCGCAGCGCGCGGGCCCAGCCGCGCAGCAGCGCCGGGGCGGCGTCCGCCGGGGCGGCGAGAGCGACCTCGGCGCGGACGACGAGGTGTTCGAGGGCGCGGCGGGTGCGGTCGGTGCGGGCGCCGGTGGCGAGCAGGGACTGCCAGGCGGCCTGTACGGCGCCGGCCGCGGCGGCCCGGGCCCGCTCGTGACCGGCTCCGGTGCCGCGGGTGTCGGCGTAGACGGCGGTGGCGTTCAGGGCGTGGGCGGCGGCCCGGCGTTCGGGGCCGTGCGGGCGGAGCAGCCCGGGGGCCATGCCGACCAGCCAGGCCCAGGCGCCCGCGGCGAGGGCGAGGCCGAGGTGGCCGGGGACCTGGCCGAGGGTCTGCGGGGCGAACAGGGAGGCGGAGCTGATGAAGGTGAGGACCACGTTCCCGGGCGGGCCGACGCGGGTGGCGTCGCAGAGGGCCTTCTGCACCGCGGCCATGAGCGCGCCGACGGTCACCAGGACGACGGCGTTCGTGGTGAGCGAGGCCGCGGTCAGCGCGACGGCGAGGCCGCAGACCATGCCGAGGATCACCCGGGCCAGGGTGCGGGCGCGGGCGGGATAGGGGCGGTTGTGGCCGTAGAGGGCGCACAGCGATCCGGCCATCGTGTACATCGCGAGGTCGAGGCGGCCGAGGGCCAGCAGGGCCAGGTTGGGCGGGGCGACCGCGGCGACCACGCTGAGGGCGGGCTTGAACCAGATGTCGGAGGGCCGGCCGAGGCGCAGCACACCGGCGAGGGGCAGACGGCGGATGGCGGCAGGGGTCGCTGTGCTCATACCCATCAATTTAGCACGTGTTTTACTAGTAAAGCATCTTCGAACGACCCTGCTCACAGGCTGTGCTCCGGCGAATGCTCCCCGTGTACATCCTTGCGCTCGCGTGCGCGCCGTACGGCCGGGGCATCGCATCCATCGACGCGACGTCGAGCGGGGAGGTGCGCCGTGCACGGACCGGCTTCGCCCGGCTGGCTGCTGGTCGCGCTGTGCGCGGCGACCGGGGCCTACTGCCTGCTGCGGATGCGCAGCAGCGTCCGGGAACAGCGGCGCGCCGCGGGCGGCGAGGCGCTGATGGGGTTCGGCATGGCCGTCATGGCCGTGCCCGCGACGGTGTTCACCCCGCCGGGGTGGGCATGGCCGCTGTACGCGGCGGTGTTCGGCGCGGCCGCGCTGCGCGCCCTGTGGAGCGCCCGCAGCAGCCCGCACCATCTGCACCATCTGGTCGGGGCGGCGGCGATGGTCTACATGGCGGTGGCGATGGCCGCCGCGCCCGGCGGCCATCATCACGGCGGTGCCGGAGTCCCCCTGGTGACAGGGGTGTTGCTGCTCTACTTCACGGGCTACGTGCTGCTCTCCGGGGCGCGGCTCGTCCCGGTCGCGGTCAACGCCGGGACGGCGGCCCTCCGCTGGGGCGACAGGCCCGAGCTGGCGCAGGCGTGCCGGCTGTCGATGGGGATCGGCATGGTGGCGATGCTGCTGGCACTGTGAGGGCGACGGGGACGGCACTCGCGGCGCGGACGTTGCCTGCGTCACTTTGGCGTAATGGCCTGTACCCGTGAGCGGTTCCCCGCTCATAGGGTGCTGGCCATGATGGTCCCCGTGGCACTGCTGCTGCTCGGCGCTCTGACCGCCGTGGCCGGCCCCCGGCTGCTCGCCCGGGCCGACTGGACGGACCGGGAGCCGGTGGTCGCGCTGTGGGTGTGGCAGTGCGTCGTGGCGGCCGTCCTGCTGTGCTGCGCGCTGTCGATGACACTGAGCGCGGCGGCTGCCTGGCAGGCGGTGCGCGGGCACGTGTTCGCGACCGCCCCGAACGGGGTGGTGGACGCCTACGCGCTCTCCACGACCGGCCCGTGGGCGGCGGTGACCGCGGTGGCCCTCGCCTGTGCCGGGCTGTGGAGCGGGGCGATGCTGGTACGGGAGATCGCGCGGGCCAGGGCCAGGCGCAACCGGCAGCAGGCCGAACTGCGGGTCCGGTCACCGCTGTTGCCCGGCGAGGAACCGGCCGACGGCCGGCTCGTCGTCTTGGAGGGCGAACGCCCGGACGCCTGGTGGCTGCCCGGAGCGGCGCCCCAACTCGTCGTGACCACGGCCGCGTTGCGTCGCCTGAAGGGCCGTCAGCTGGACGCGGTCCTCGCCCACGAGCAGGGCCACGCGCAGGCCCGGCACGACTGGCTGCTGCACTGCTCGGCCGCGCTGGCGGGCGGGTTCCCGCAGATCCCGGTGTTCGCCGCATTCCGCGACGAGATGCACCGGCTGGTCGAACTGGCCGCGGACGACGTGGCGTCGCGGCGCCACGGCCGTCTCACCACCGCGCTCGCCCTGGTCGAACTCAACGAGGACCGGGGGGTGTTCGGCCCCGGGCCGACCCCGCACGCCCATGTCCCGCAGCGGGTCGACCGGTTGCTCACCGCCCCGGACCGCCTCCCCGCCCGGCACCGGCTGCGGCTGACCGCGACGGCCGCCCTGGTCCCGGTGATCCCGGTGCTGGTGGCGCTCGTACCGAGTCTGCGCGCCCTCGGGTAAAGCCGTATCCGTCGGGGGAATTGCCCTGCGGGCAATGGTTCGGCAAAGATCGCGTCATGTTCCCCCCGCCCGACGACCGCCCTGCTCCCCTTCTCACGACCGCCGTTCTCGCCCTGTCCTCGGCGCTGCTGCTGGCCCTCGTCGCCGGCGAATGGCCTCCGCTGGTAGCGGTGGACCAGGGCATAGCCGACGCCACCCACCGCTGGGCCGTGGCGGATCACGGCACCACACAGGTGCTGCGTGTCCTGGCGGACTGGGTCTGGGACCCGCTGACCATGCGCCTGCTGTGCGCCGCGGTCGCGGTGTGGCTGGTGTGGCGGCACTCGGCCTGGCGGACCGCGCTGTGGCTGACCGTGACCTGTGCGCTCGGGACGGTCGCCCAGCAGTCCCTCAAGGCCGCCGTCGGCCGCCCGCGACCGGCCTGGCCCGACCCGGTCGACTCCGCCCGTTACGCGGCCTTCCCGTCCGGGCACGCCATGACGGCGACGGTGGTCTGCGGCCTGCTGCTGTGGCTGCTGCACCGCTGCGGCGCCGCTCCCGCGATACGGCGTACGGCGCTGGTCGCGGCCGGGGTCTCGGTCCTGGGCGTCGGCCTGACCCGGGTGTGGCTCGGCGTCCACTGGCCCTCGGACGTGCTCGGCGGCTGGCTGCTCGGCGCCCTGGTGGTGGCGCTCGCGGTGCTGGCGTACGAGTGGGAGCGCGACCGCCGGGGGCACCCTCACCGGTAGCCCGCGCCGCGGCGGCCGTCGGTAGAGTCCGCCACATGACTGCCGCACCCCTGACTGCCGTGCTCTTCGACTTCTCCGGAACCCTCTTCCGCATCGAGTCCACCGAATCCTGGCTGCGGGCGGTGCTCGCCGAGACTGAAGCAGCTCTCTCCGAGGCCGAGCTGAAGGAGGCTGCGCGGGCGCTCGAGGTGGCCGGGGCACAGCCCGGCGGGGCCTTCCCGGTCGCGGTGCCCGCGGAGCTGTCCGGGGTGTGGGGGGTGCGGGACGAGAGCGCGGAGCTGCACCGGGCCGCGTACACCGGCCTGTCCCGGCGGGTGGCCCTGCCGGATCCCGGCCTGCACGACGCCCTGTACGAGCGGCACATGGACCCGCGTGCCTGGTCGCCGTACCCCGACGCCGCCCAGGTCCTGCGGACGCTGCGCGAGCACGGCATCGGGGTCGGCGTGGTCAGCAACATCGGCTGGGACCCGCGCCCGGTCTTCCGCGAGCACGGGCTCGACGCCTACGTGGACGCCTACGTCCTGTCGTACGAACACGGCGTCCAGAAACCGGATCCGCGGCTCTTCACGGTCGCCCTCGATGCGCTCGGGGCCGAGCCGGGCGAGACGGTGATGGTCGGGGACAGCAGGCCCGCCGACGGCGGGGCGGCGGCGCTCGGCTGCCGGGTGCACTTCGTGGACCATCTGCCGGTGGCCGAACGGCCGGACGCGCTGCTGCCGGTCCTGGACCTGGTGGGCGCGGCCCGCCGACCGGCCACGCCCACCCAGGCCTGATCTGTCGCGCCGTCCGCCCGAGACGCTCCCCCGTGTCGCCCCGGACGGACGGCAGCCCTGAACAGGCCCCGCACAGGGCGGTGCCCACTACGTCGATTATAGTTGGCTGGCAGCCAGTCAACGCAGGAGTTCCAGGATGTCCCCGCGCAGCCCCTCGGTCAATGAAGAATTGCGCAGGCGTTCGCGCGAGCGGCTGCTCCAGGCCGCGGTGGAGCTGGTCGACGCACACGGCTTCGAGGCGACCACGCTGGGTGCCATCGCGGACCGGGCGGGGTCGGCGCGCGGGCTGGTGTCGTACTACTTCCCGGGCAAGCGCCAGCTGGTCCAGTCCGCCGTGCACCGGCTGATGCACCGCACGCTGGAGGAGGCGCTGGAGCACGAGCCGCACACCGAGGACGGGCGGGAGCGGCTGGCCCGGGCCATCGACTCGATCCTGGGTCTCGCGCAGGACCGTCCGGTGCTGATGCGCCAGCACATGGCGGGCCTGCTGCAGGCCGAGGGCTTCGTGCAGTGCCCCGAGCAGCGGCGGCTGGCGGAGCTGCTCGGCGACACCGTCGCCCGGTACGGCTCGCAGCACGTCGAGACCGACTACCCCATGCTGCGCGCGATGCTGATGGGCGCGGTGTACGCGGCGCTGGTGCCGGGTGTGCCGATGCCGATCCCGGCGCTGCGGGCGGAGCTGTTCGAGCGCTACGGGCTCGACCCGGAGCTGGGCCTGCCTCCGGAGTCGGCACCCTCGGCCGAACGGCGGGACCTGTCGCGGTTCTTCGCCACGGAGGACCGTACCGAGCCGGGACCCGAGTCCGGGTCCGGGTCCGGGTCCTGATGTCGGGGCCGGCCGCCTCTGGACGGTGGCCGGCATTCATGATCGGCTTCGGGCATGAGCTCTCTGATACGCCATGTCACCGTCGACGCCGCGGACCCGTTCGCTCTCGCCGGCTTCTGGGCTCAGGCCCTGGACGGCTCGCTGGCCGACGACGACTTTCCCGGGGATCCGGAGGCCGTGGTCACGACGGCTGCCGCCACCCTGCTGTTCATCAGGGTCGACGACCGCAAATCGGTGAAGAACCGCGTGCATCTGGATCTCCAGCCCCAGGACCGCACCCGGGACGAGGAGGTCGAGCGCCTGCTCTCGCTCGGCGCCACGCTCCAGGGGGACCACCGGCGGCCCGACGGAACCGGGTGGGTGACGCTGCACGACCCCGAGGGCAACGAGTTCTGCGTCGAACGCAGCGCGGCGGAACGGGCGAACGGCTGACCCCGAAGGCCGCGGCCGGACCGCCGACTCCTCAACCCCGGATCCTGATTTGCGGCTTCCGGCTTCCGGCTTCCGGTGCATGCGCAACGTGATCACATGATCACACTGATGACATCCGGGCACGCATCCACATCACCCCAGCGGCCCCTGTCTGGACGACCGGGCCGGTGGGATGCTGGAGGCACCAGCCCCTCGGGCAAGGAGTCCCCTGTGTTGCGTGTCGCCGTCGTCGGCTCCGGGCCGAGCGGGTGCTACACCGCCCAGAACCTCGTCCAGCTCGACTCCACGGTGCGTGTGGACGTCCTGGACCGGTTGCCGTGCCCGTACGGACTCGTGCGTTACGGCGTCGCCCCTGACCACGAGAAGATCAAGTCCCTCCAGGGGAACCTGCGCACCGTGCTCGAACACGAGCGGGTGCGGTTCCTCGGCGGGGTCCGGGTCGGAGGCACGGGCGGGCTGCCGGTGGAGCGGCTGCGGGAGCTGTACCACGCGGTGGTGTACTGCGTGGGCGCCGCGACCGACCGGCGGCTCGGGATTCCCGGCGAGGAGCTGCCGGGCAGCTGGTCGGCGACCGAGTTCGTGTCCTGGTACAGCGCGCATCCGGACGCGATCGACGCCGGGTTCGTGCGGGACGCCCGGTCGGCGGTGGTCATCGGGGTCGGCAACGTCGCGGTGGACGTGGCGCGGATGCTGGCCCGGGGCGTGGCGGAGCTGAGCCCCACCGACATGCCGCAGGCGGCCCTGACGGCGCTGGCGGCGAGCCGGATAAGAGAGGTCCACGTGGTGGGCCGCCGGGGCCCCTCGCAGGCCCGGTTCACCACCAAGGAGCTGCGCGAGCTGGCCGGGCTGCCGGATACCGAAGTCCGGGTGGAGGCCGCCGAGTTGGCGCTCGATCCGGCGTGTGCCGACCCGTCCGCGCTGCCCGCCGCCCAGCGCCGGAACGTGGAGGTGCTGCGCGGCTGGGCCGAGGCCGGCGGCCGGGGCACGGAGCGCGGCATCAGGTTGCGTTTCTTCCTGCGCCCGGTCGAACTCCTCGACGACGGCGGCCGGGTGGGCGCGGTGCTCTTCGAACGCACCGAACCGGACGGCAGCGGTGGGGTGCGCGGCACCGGGCGGTACGAGACCGTCGAGGCGCAGCTGGTGCTGCGGTCGGTCGGCTATCGCGGAGTACCGCTGGACGGGCTCCCGTTCGACGAGGACAGCGGGACCGTGCCGCACGAGGCGGGCCGGGTCCTGGACAGCTGCTTCGGCGTGCCCGGCGACTACGTGGCCGGCTGGATCAAGCGCGGCCCGACGGGCGTCATCGGCACCAACCGGCCCGACGCCAAGGAGACGGTGACCTCCCTCCTGACGGACGCGCCCGCGCTGCTGCGCAAGGAGGTGCCGGCGGATCCGGTCGCCGCGCTGCGCTCGGCCGGCATCGAACCGGTGCCGTGGACGGGCTGGCAGGCGATCGAGCGGGCCGAGGCGGCACTCGGCGCCCGGCTCGGGCGGAGCGTGGTCAAGCTCGCCGACTGGAACTCCCTGCTGACGGCGGCGCGCACCGGGGCGTAGCGGAACGGAACGGAATCCGCCCGCGTCCGGGTGGGCATGACACGTATCGGCAACAGACCGGAAATCAACAAACTGTTCAAACCACTTACGGTCTCGTGCTGTCCGGATGTCGTCCCCGCTCTGGAGCCCCCATGGCCACCACCAGCGCCTCCGTCCATCCCGTCGACGAGGTCCCACCCGTACGGCAGTTGACCGCGTTCGGCCTCCAGCACGTGCTCGCGATGTACGCGGGCGCGGTCGCCGTCCCGCTGATCGTGGGCGGCGCGATGAAGCTGTCCCCCGCCGACCTGGCGTATCTGATCACCGCCGACCTCTTGGTGTGCGGCATCGCCACGCTCATCCAGTGCGTCGGCTTCTGGCGCTTCGGCGTCCGGCTGCCGATCATGCAGGGCTGCACGTTCGCGGCGGTCTCGCCGATGGTCCTGATCGGCACGACGGGCGGCGGGCTCCCCGCGATCTACGGCTCGGTGATCGTGGCAGGCCTGGCGATCATGCTGCTCGCCCCCGTCTTCGGCAGACTGCTGCGCTTCTTCCCGCCCCTGGTCACCGGGACGGTGATCCTGGTCATCGGTGTCTCACTGCTGCCGGTGGCCGGCAACTGGGCGGCGGGCGGCGCCGGCGCGAAGGACTTCGGGGAGCCGAAGAACCTGGCGCTGGCGGCCTTCGTGCTCGCGGTGGTGCTCGGCGTGCAGCGGTTCGCGCCCGTCTACCTCGCCCGGATCGCGGTCCTGATCGGCATCGCGGTGGGCCTTGCGGTGGCGGTGCCCTTCGGGTTCACGGACTTCAGCGGGGTCGGGGACGCCGACTGGCTCGGCATCAGCACGCCGTTCCACTTCGGGGCGCCGACGTTCAGGGCCTCGGCGATCGTCTCCATGCTGGTGGTCGCCCTGGTCACGATGACCGAGACGACCGGTGACCTGCTCGCGGTCGGCGAACTGACCGGCCGCCGCGTCGAGTCGCGCTCCCTCGCCGACGGCCTGCGCGCCGACGGCCTCTCGACCGTCCTCGGCGGTGTCTTCAACACCTTCCCGTACACGGCGTTCGCGCAGAACGTGGGCCTGGTCGGCATGACCCGGGTGCGCAGCCGCTGGGTGGTCGCGGCGGCCGGCGGCATCCTGGTGCTGCTCGGCCTGCTGCCCAAGCTGGGCGCGGTGGTCGCGGCGATTCCGGCTCCGGTGCTGGGCGGTGCCGGGCTGGTGATGTTCGGCACGGTCGCGGCGAGCGGCCTGCGCACGCTCGCGAAGGTCGACTTCACGGGCAACAACAACCTGACGGTGGTGGCCGTCTCGGTCGCGGTCGGCGTGCTGCCGGTGGGGGTGCCGACGGTCTACGCGAAGTTCCCGGACTGGTTCCAGACGGTGATGAACAGCGGCATCAGCGCGGGCTGCCTGACGGCGATCGTCCTGAACCTGCTCTTCAACCACCTGCCCTCGCGGGCCGATTCGGCCCCGGGGACGGTCCCCACCGGAGCCGAGTCCGCCTAGCGCTCACCGCCCGCCGAACAGTCCCGCTGGCACCGCCGCCGCCAGCGCCCCGTATCCGGTCGGGTTGAGGTGCAGCCAGTCCCCCACCTGGAGGTCGGCCCGCAGCCGGACCGGATCGGCCGGGTCCCGTACCGCCCGGTCGAAGTCGATCACCGCGTCGAAGTGCCCGGGCCCCCGGATCCAGGCGTTGACGCGCTGCCGGGCCGCCTCCCGTACGCCGGCGCCGTCGTCGTAGGCGTTGCCGCCGAAGGGCAGCAGGGTGGCGCCGTAGACGCGGATGCCCTGGGCGTGGGCGCGGACGACGATCTGCCGGTAGGCGGCGATCAGGTCGTCGGCGACGGCCTGCTGGGCCTGCGGGGTGGCGGCGGCGGTGCCGATGTCGTTGACGCCCTCGAAGACGATCAGCCAGGAGACCCCGCTGCGGGAGAGGACGTCGCGGTCGAGGCGGGCCAGGACGTTGGGGCCGAGGCCGTCGGCGAGGACGCGGTTGCCGCCGGCCGCCTGGTTGAGTACGGCGATGTCCGAGGTGTCCGGGCGGGTCCGGAGACGGTCGAAGAACTGGTCCGGCCAGCGGTCGTTGCCGTTGGTCGTGGACCCCCGGCCGTCGGTGAGGGAGTCGCCGAGGACCGCCACGGCCCGGGTCGCCGCGGGCGCCAGGACCTCGACGTCGCTCAGCAGGTACCAGTGGTCTACCGCGGTCGCGCCCGTCAGGTCCGGGTCCCGCGTGTGGTCGCCGACGGCGAGATACGACGTGGTGCGCGAGCCCGGGTGCGAGGTGAGCGCGAGGTCGGGCTGGCCCTCGGCGGTGTACGCCGTGACCGTGAGGTCGGAACCCGGGACCAGGTCGAAGTCCACGGGATCGGAGACGACCTCGGCCCCGACGGGTACGACGGTCGCGGCGCGCCCGGCGAACGTCACCGGGCGCAGGCTGCCGGGAACGACCGCGCTCACCCCGGCCCGTCCGCCCGCCGGCAGCGCCACGGTCACCGCGGTGAGCGGCAGCGGGGTGTCGCCGTAGGCGTTGGAGAAGCGCAGCCGGAGCCGGTGGGCGCCGACGGTCACACGGACGGTCTGGCGCAGCGTGGTGTCGGCCAGCACCGACTTCTCCCCCGTGAAGGGCGCGGGCGGCAGGTTGCCGACCTCGGTGAGCTGGGGCATCCCGGTCCAGGTGTTCACCCAGCGGCTGCCCTGGCGGGCGGCCGGGGCGACCGGGCGTGGACCGCGGACGAGCGCGGTGACGGCCGTGGCGGTCACCACCAGGGCGAGGGCGAGGACACAGGTGCCGAGGAGCGTGCTGAGCAGCGTTCTGCTGGGCTGTGGCTTCACGGGAGCCTTCCTGGCGCGCGGGGGGCGGAGGCGGAACCGTCGTCGGCATGGTGGCATGGACACGCCTATTCATGGAAGCGCTCCCACGCCACCTTCCGAGGTGCCGGACGGGGCCGGAACGAGCGGCGCGCGAAGCGTTGACCAGAAAGCGCTTTCCCCCTACGTTCCGTTCAGGAACCCGACCTATGACGGGCGGGACGCAGACAGGACCCCCCACTCGAGAGAAGGCATACGGGACATGACTTCACGGGCACGGAGCAGGGCACGCGCACTGACGGGCGGACTGGCCGTCCTGGGACTCTCATTTGGCATGCTCATGACAGATGGGGCCCCGGCGAACGCGGCCACCTGGCCCACCGCGACCGGCAGCCAGGCCGTCACCGCGACCATCAAGCTGTCGGGCACCAAGGACTACGGGATGCTGCGCCTGTACGGCAGCGGCGACCTGGGCAGCGGCGGGCAGAGCGAGGACCAGGACCCGATCCTCGATCTGGCGGCGGGCACCGTCCTCAAGAACGTCATCATCGGCGCACCCGCCGCGGACGGCATCCACTGCGAGGGCAGCTGCACCCTGCAGAACGTGTGGTGGGAGGACGTCGGCGAGGACGCGGCGACCTTCCGCGGCTCCTCGTCGTCCAACGTCTACACCGTCTCCGGCGGCGGCGCGAAGGAAGCCAGCGACAAGGTGTTCCAGTTCAACGGCGGCGGGACACTGAACGTGTCCGGCTTCGCGGTGCAGAACTTCGGCAAGCTGGTCCGCTCGTGCGGCAACTGCTCCACGCAGTACAAGCGCACGATCAACCTCAACACCATCGAGGCGACCTACAAGGGCAGCGCGCTGGTCGGGATCAACACCAACTACGGCGACAGCGCGACGCTGCAGAACATCACGATCGTCGGTGACAGCAGCAGGAAGATCGTGCCCTGCCAGAAGTACATCGGCAACAACACGGGCGCGGAACCACCGACGAACGGAAGCGGACCGGACGGGACGTACTGCAAGTACGCGAGCTCGGACATCACCTACAAGTGAGCCGGGGCGCCCGTCCGCGCCCAGGGCCCCGGGCTACATCTCGACGAGGCCGAGCCGCCGAAGCACGTCGGCGACCTGCTGGTGTTCGTCGCCGGACAGGCCGCGCAGCGGGCGGGGGAGGCTGTCGTGGGGCGTGAGGCCGAGTTCGGCGGACACTGCCGCGATGACCCGCAGGGATCCGTGCCGGGCGAAGAGGTCCCAGAGCGGCTGGAGCCGCTCCGACTCCTCCCGGGCCCGGTCCGCCCGCCCCGCCTGGGCCGCCCTGGTGATGGCGAGGGCCGGTCCGGGGAGGGTGCCGGCGGTCACCGAGAACCAGGCGTCGCAGCCTGCGGTCAGCCCGGCCGCTCCGAACGCGTCCCCGCTCACCCCCACGGTCACGTGCGGCGGCAGGATCTCCCGCAGCCGCTCCACCCGGGCCCGGGCCGGGGCCGGGTCGGCGGGGACCCCGGGAATCTTGACCGAGGCCACGCGGGGAAGGCGGGCCACGCGCGCGTACAGCTCGTCGGTGAAGGTGAACCGGGTGGTCCTCGGGTTGTCGTAGACCACCAGCGGCACGGAGAGGTCCGCGGTGACGTCCTCGTACAACCCGAACACCTCCTCGTCGGTCAGCGGCTGGTACGACACCGGAGCGAGCAGTACGCCCGCGGCCCCGGCCTTCTGCGCGTCCTCGGCCGCCGCCAGCACGTCCCGGGTGCGCAGCGCCCCGATGCCCACGACGACCGGAACGCCGTCGGCCTGCTCCACCGCGATACGGGCCGCGTGGGCCCGTTCCTGGAGCGTCAGGTAGGCGTACGACCCCGTGGAGCCCAGCGCGCCGATCGAGTCGACACCGGCCGCGGCGAGGCGGCGGACCAGCAGGGCGAAGGCTTCCTCGTCGATGCTTCCGTCGGCGGCGATCGGGGTGAGCGGAAAAGCGCTCAGACCGGTGAACACGGGTGCCTCCAAAGGTCGTTCGTCTTGTCAGGGGGTGGCGCGCAAGCCGGTCATCGGGGATTGGCGCGCAGCCAGTCCAGCACCTGGCCGGCGTGCTCGTCCGGCGGGAAGACCGGGTAGAAGACGTGCTCGATCACGCCGTCCCGGACGATCAGTGTCAGCCGCTTGTAGAGCGTCGGCCCGGCGGAGTCGAACGTCGGCAGGCCGAGGGTGCGGGTCAGGTCGTGCGTGGGGTCGGAGAGCATCCGGAACGGCAGCCGGAGCCGTTCGACGACCTCCTCCTGGTAGGCGGTGTCCTGGCTGGACAGGCCGTACACGCCGGCCGCACCGGCGGCCAGCAGCTCCTGGTGGTGGTCGCGGAAGCCGCACGCCTCCGGGGTGCAGCCACGCGCCCCGGGGATCGCGTTCCACCCCTCGGGCAGGTCGGTGCCCGGGCGTCCGGTGAGCGGGTAGACGTAGAGCACGGTCCGGCCCGTGCCGAGCGCGTCGAGACGGACCGTCCCGCCACCGGTGGCCCGCAGTTCCAGGTGCGGCATCTCCGTACCCGGCAGATGGGCGGTCGCGCCGTCGTCCTCGGGGACGGGCAGGTCGGCGGGCAGACTCAGGTAGTCGGTCATCGGGTCCTCTCCTTCGGCACGGCCGGCCGGGGGGACCCGGCTGTTGCGGTGCGCGGCCTCGTGCAGGTGCGCGACCAGGGCCGTCCGGCGGGCGGTGAGCCCGTCGATGCGCCGGGTGATCTCGTCGATCACCTCCCGGTACTCGGCCAGCGAGGCGGGACAGTCGTCGGCGTGCTGGTGCCCGACCACGAGACAGTCCAGGAAGGGGCGGGTGCGCTCCACCGGGATGCCGAGCCTGCCGAGCGCCCGGATCTCCCGCGCGAGCCGTACGTCGCCCTCGCCGTAGTCCCGGTAGCCGTTGGCCAGCCGGTCGGGCGCCAGCAGTCCCAGGGACTCGTAGTAGCGCACCGCCTTGACCGTCACGCCCGCCCGGCGGGCTAGCTCGCTGATCCGCATGTCTCTCACCTCGACGCACGCTAAACCCTGCCCCCGAGGGTAAGGTCAAGCCGCCTCGCCGGAACCTGCCGCCGGGATCAGCCCGTCGCGTTCCCCGTCGGCCCGCTCAGTCCCCCGGCGCCGCGCTCAGTCCCCCGTCGGCCCGCTCGGCCCCGGTCGGCCCGCTCAGTTCCGCGCGGTACACGGCGTACGCGGCGCGCAGTTCGTCGCCCGGCCAGTCGGCGGGCAGGAGTTCCGGGGGCAGGACGGGGTCGGTCAGCAGGTGCCGTACCGCCGCCGCGAAGACCGTGAAGCGGTCGGCCGGGAGGCGGGATTCCGACGCCCGGGCCAGGAGGGCGCGGGCGGTACCGGACCAGGTGGTCAACGGCCAGAGATCGGCGGCCAGTTCGGGGGCGGGGCGGTCGGGGCGGGCCGTGTAGGACTGGGCGGTCGCCGCCAGGTCGGCGGGAAACGGCCTCACGAGGTTCGCCGGACGGAGCCAGACGCCCTCGCGGAGTTCGGCCAGGCGCAGGGCGGTCAGGCGGGTGCGCAGGTCGGCTCGTGCGGCCGGGCCGCGCCCCGTGGCCGTGACGACCAGCATCTCCCAGTCGCCCCGCCACGCGCGCGTACGGGGCCGTACCGCCTCGTCCTGCCGGCGCTGGCGGGCCAGCAGCCGGTCGCTGAGGCCGTAGACGGCGTCGTCGGTACGGCGCAGGTCGCCGGACGCCGTCATGCGGCTGAGCGCGGCCCGGAGCGTGGAGCCGCCGACACCGAACGGCTCCACGAACCGGATCAGGTCCTTCACCGGCAGCTGTGGCGGATGCGTGCCCAGCAGCAGGCTCAGCACGACCGACCGGGCGGACAGGGGCCGCAGACCGACGTCGGCGGACGCGGGGGGCCCTGCGGGCTCGGCGGGCTCGGCGGGCACATCCTTCATGCGCATGGTCACGTACTGTACGTGCGGCGCCATATTGCACTATTGCTGCGGTCGCAGGATTCCTGCAACATGAGACTCATGGACTCGACCGCCGCGCTCCCGCAGCCGCAGTACGCCACCCACGACGTCACCAACCAGGCGACGCCGCTCGCCCCCTACGACGCCTCCGACGACCCGGCCCTGCTGGAGGGGCTGCGCCGGGAGGGTGCGGAGTGGGCCGAGGAGGGGATCCGGCGGCTCGGGGTGCGGGCCGGGAGCGCGGAGGCGCAGGAGTGGGGTGAGCTGGCCAACCGGCACGAGCCGGAGCTGCGCACCCACGACCGGTACGGCAACCGGATCGACGAGGTCGACTTCCACCCCAGCTGGCACCACCTGATGCGGACGGCGGTGACGGAGGGGCTGGCCGGGGCCGCCTGGGCGGACGACCGGGCGGGGGCCCATGTCGCGCGGACGGCCGGCGGACTGGTGTGGGGGCACACCGAATCCGGCCACGGCTGTCCCACGTCCATGACGTACGCCGCCGTTCCCGCCCTGCGCGCCCAGCCGGAGCTGGCCAAGGTCTACGAACCGCTGCTGACCAGCCGGGAGTACGAGCCGGGGCTGCGCGTGCCGACGGAGAAGCCGGGGCTGCTCGCCGGGATGGGCATGACCGAGAAGCAGGGCGGTTCGGACGTACGGACGAACACGACGGCCGCCACGCCCACGGCCGAGCCGGGCGTCTACACCCTGCGCGGGCACAAGTGGTTCACCTCGGCGCCGATGTGCGACGTCTTCCTGGTGCTGGCCCAGGCGCCGGGCGGCCTCTCCTGCTTCCTGGTGCCGCGCGTGCTGCCGGACGGCAGCCGCAACGCGTTCCGCATCCAGCGGCTGAAGGACAAGCTCGGCAACCGGTCGAACGCCTCCTCGGAGCCCGAGTTCGACGGGACCGTGGCCTGGCTGGTCGGTCCCGAGGGGCGCGGGGTGAAGACCATCATCGAGATGGTCAACTGCACCCGGCTCGACTGCGTGATGAACTCGGCGACCCTGATGCGCAAGACGCTCGTCGAGGCGGGTCACCATGTGCGCCACCGCAGCGCGTTCGGCGCACGGCTCGTCGACCAGCCGCTGATGCGCAACGTGCTGGCCGACCTGGCCGTCGAGTCGGAGGCCGCGACCACGCTGACCCTGCGGCTGGCGGGGGCGGCGGACCGCGCGGTGCGCGGGGACGAGCAGGAGCGGGCCTTCCGGCGGATCGCGACCGCCGTCGGCAAGTACTGGGTCACCAAGCGCGGTCCGGCCTTCACCGCGGAGGCCCTGGAGTGCCTCGGCGGCAACGGGTACGTCGAGGACTCCGGCATGCCCCGGCACTACCGCGAGGCCCCGCTGCTGTCGATCTGGGAGGGCTCGGGCAACGTCAACGCGCTCGACGTGCTGCGCGCGCTGTCCCGCGAACCCGGCGCCGCCGACGCCCTGTTCGGCGAACTCGCGCAGGCGCGCGGCGCGGACGCCCGGCTGGACGCCGCCGTGACCCGGCTGAAGACCGAACTGGCCGAGACCGACCAGGTGGGGGCGCGCCGGCTGGTCGAGCGGATGGCGCTGGCGCTGCAGGCCTCGCTGCTGGTCCGGTACGCCCCGGCCGCCGTGGCGGACGCCTTCTGCGCGACCCGGCTCGGCGGCGACTGGGGGTACGCGTTCGGCACCCTGCCCGCCGGCACCGGGTTCGACGCGATCCTGGAGCGGGCGCTGCCTGGCCGGAACTGATCCCTGTGCGATCCGTCGGCGGCCGGCGCCGGCGACGGATCGCACACAGTTGCCGTCCGATTCCGCATCGTTGTCAGTGCCGTGGTGCAGACTCCGGAACAGGTGGTACTCGCCTGGGGAGGACAACGGTGTTCACGGGGATCGACGAGGTCGACTGGGCCTCGCTGCGGCACGCGTACGGCAGCGCGGCGGACGTACCCGGTCTGCTGCGCGGACTGGCCTCGGCGGACGCGGCCGAACGGGAGGTCGCGCTCGACGGGATGTACGGCTCGGTGCACCACCAGGGGAGCGTGTACGACTCGACGCTCGCCTGCGTCCCGTTCCTGTTCGCGCTCGCCTCCCGTCCGGCGGTGCAGGACCGGGGCGCGATAGTGGAACTGCTGGTCAGCATCGGCTCGGAGAGCGCCGGTTCGCGGGCCCGGGCCGCCGTCCACGCCGGCGCCGAGGCGCTCGTGCCGCTGGCCGACGACCCGTGCCCCGGGGTGCGCCGCGCGGTGCCCGGTGCGCTGGTCCGGTTCCTCGACGAACCGGACCGGGTGCTGGCGCTGTTGCGGCGGCGGATCACGGTCGAGCGCGACGAACAGGTGCTGCTCGCCCTGACCGAGGCCCTCGGGCTGTTCGTACGGTGCCGTCCCGACCGGGCGGCCGGGGCGGTGGAGTTGCTGGCCGCGCAGAGCGGGGAGCCCTGCACCCCGACGGCGCGGCTGGCCGCCCTCGGACAGCTGGGCCTCGGCGCGCCGGAGCGGCTGCCCGCCGATCTGGTGCCGACCGCGGTCCGGCTGCTCAGGGAGCGGTCGGAGCGACGCGCCGCGGGTCCGGAGCGGGTGGACACGGACACCCTGGTGGGCCGGATACGGCGGCTGCGGCCGTCGGACGAGGAGGGTTCGTATCTGCTGCGCACCCTGCACCGGGCGCTGGACGACCGGGTGGCGGACCGGATCGCGCTGCTCGTCGGTCAGTTGAGCGGCCCGGACCCGATGGACCGGTGCAATGCGGTATGGATGTCGGCCGGGCTGTTCCGTGGCTGGCGGGCGGACTTCACGGCGCCGGTCTCGCTGATAGGCAGGCAACTGGACCGGGAGCAGGACCAGTTGCGGGACGCTGCGGTCACGGTGCTCGTGGAGCTGTTCGGGCTGGCCGCGCCGGCCGCCGACGAACTGCACGCGCTGGTGACCGTGCGGCCGGACCTGTGGGTGCACACCTGGGAGCGCGACAGACCCTCGCTGGGCGGTCCGTTGAAGGCGCTGGCCAGAAGCGGCGACCCGCGCGCGGTGCCGGCCCTGTCCCAGTTGCTGGCGAGACCGGTGGTGCCCGGGGGCCTGGGCTTCGAGATCGTGCATCTGGGCCCGGCCGCCGCCCCGCTCGCGCCCGCGCTGCGGCGCCGGCTCGGCCAGGTCGACCCGGACTCGCCCGAGGTCGCCGAACTGGCCGCCCCGCTGCTGGCGGCGGTCACCGCCCTCAAGGACCCGGCGGCGGTGCCGGAGGTGCTGCGGCTGCTGCGCGGCGCGCCGGACGGGCTGGGGGCCCGGGAAGCCCTCGTCGGGCAGGCGGTACGGGCGCTCGACGTCCTGGGCACCGCTTCTCGGGCGGCGGCGCCGGTCCTGCGCGGGCTGCTGGACACCCGGCACGCCGCCTTGGCGGCGGGGGCCCTGTGGTCGGCGGAGGGGGACGCGGCCCCCGTACTCCCGGTGCTGCTGCGGGAGCTGACGCACGGCCGCACCCGCAGCGCCCGGACGGCCGCCGAGCAGCTGGGCCGGCTGGGTCCGGCAGCCCGCGACGCGCTGCCCGCGCTGCGCCGGCTGGCCGGGTCTGGGCGGGTGTGGGAACGTGCGGCTGCCGCCGAGGCGTTGTGGCGGATCGACGGGGATCCGGAGCCCGTGCTCCCGGTGTTCCGGGCCGCCTGGTCGGAGAACCCGTACACCCGGGGCGCGATCGCCGGGTGCCTGGCCGCGATGGGCCCGGCGGGCGCCCCGCTGCGCGACCTGGTGACGGCCGAACTCGCCGCCGCCAGACGGCACACGGCACGACCGGGCGGGTACGGCAGCCACGACATCGCCCAGGACGAGCAGTTGCTCGCCCACTGCCGCCGGGCGCTGGCTGAGCAGTCCCCTTGACCGGCTGACCGGCTGACCGGCGGACCGGCAGCCGGTCCGCCGCAGGGCACTGACGCCGGGGCCCGGCGGGCACCGGTGTCAGCCGGGCGCCGGTGTCAGCCGGTCATCCGGCCCCACTGCGGTCCGAGCCGCGCCCACTCCGCGTCCCAGCGGTCCATCCGCCGCCGCTCCAGCCGGCCGCGCGCCACCAGCCCGGCGACGAACGGGACGGCCGCCGCGCTCAGCCCGACCAGGCCGCCGATCAGCGCGGAGCGGAGGTGGGCCTCGGAGGCGGTGGCGGGCCGGGTGACGAGGTGCCCCTGGGGGTCCGTCCAGACGGTGACCGGCGTGCCGACCTTGCTGCCGGCCGGGACCCGCGCCTGACCGCTGTGCGCGGAGCCGTCGGCGACGGTCCAGCCCACGCGCGCCCACACCCGCTCGCCGTTCGACGAGTCGGACGAGTCGGAGGACTCCGAGGAGCCGGAGTCGCCGGACTTCCGTGCCGCCGAGCCGGGGGCCTTGTCCATGACATGGGCGACGACCGGGTGCCATTCGACGCGCTCGCGGGCCAGGCCGTCCTCGACCGACCGCGCCGCCGCGAGCCCGGCGAACACCCCGGCCAGCAGGGTGAGCAGCCAGGCACCGAGCAGCACCCAGGCCTCCATCGTGTCGGCACGGCGCTTGAGCGGGTTGCGCCGCCAGCGCCACAGCCAGACCTTCGGACCACGGAACGCCTTCAAAGGCATCCTCCTCACGCGCGCACGGACAGCCCGGACCGCCCTCCCATACGGGAGCGGCCGCCCTGTTGCTCACGGCGAACTCCGAGTCGACGGTCGCACGACCGACCCCGCTCGCGCAGGCGTCTCCCGGAACGCGTTCCGCCGTCTTGTCCGACCGGCCGACACGGCGGCTCCGACCTGCGCCGACGCCGGCCCCCAGGTGACTGTCAGTGGCGGGGTGCAGACTGGCCGATGTCTGGGAGTCGGCTGTGACAAGGACGTCATGGAGGTGATCGGCATGACCGAGGTTCTGCTCGCCGTGGGGACCCGCAAGGGGCTCTTCCTCGGAAGGCGGCAAGGTGGCGCCTGGGAGTTCGACGAGAGTCCCTACTTCAACGCGCAGGCGATCTACTCGGTCGCCATCGACACCCGGGGCGAGCGGCCCCGGCTCCTGGCGGGCGGCGACAGCGCGCACTGGGGGCCTTCGGTGTTCCACTCCGACGACCTGGGCCGCACCTGGTCCGAACCGGCCCGGCCCGCCGTGAAGTTCCCCAAGGACACCGGCGCCTCGCTGGAGCGGGTCTGGCAGCTCCACCCGGCCGCCGCCGAGCCGGACGTGGTCTACGCGGGCACGGAACCGGCCGCGCTGTACCGGTCGGAGGACCGCGGGGAGAGCTTCGACCTGGTCCGCCCGCTGTGGGAGCACCCGACGCGCGACAAGTGGGTGCCGGGCGGCGGCGGTGAGGGCCTGCACACCGTGGTCACCGACCGGCGCGACCCGAAGGCGGTGACGGTCGCCGTCTCGACGGCCGGCGTGTTCCGCTCCGGCGACGGCGGCGCCAGCTGGACGCCCTCCAACTCCGGTGTCTCCGCGGTGTTCCTGCCGGACCCCGACCCGGAGTTCGGCCAGTGCGTGCACAAGATCGCGCAGGACGCGGGGGATCCGGACCGGCTCTATCTGCAGAACCACTGGGGGGTGTACCGGAGCGACGACGCGGGGGCCCACTGGACCGACATCGGCGAGGGGCTGCCGTCCACGTTCGGCTTCGCGGCGGCCGCTCATCCGCACCGCGGGGAGACGGCGTACGTCTTCCCGATCAACGCGGACGCCGACCGGGTGCCCGCCCGGCACCGGTGCCGGGTCTTCCGCACGGCCGACGCGGGCCGGACCTGGGAGCCGCTGTCGGCGGGGCTGCCGCCCGAGGACCACTACGGCACGGTGCTGCGCGACGCGCTCTGCACGGACGACGCGGATCCGGCCGGCGTGTACTTCGGCAACCGCAACGGCGAGGTGTTCGCCTCGGCCGACGACGGCGACAGCTGGCGCCAGTTGGCGTCCCACCTGCCGGACGTGCTGTGTGTGCGTGCGGCGGTCGTGGCCTGAGGCCGGGCCCCCCACGGGAGGGCGGTTTCCGTCATCCGTGGCGACGGTCCGGTCGTCCTCGGTCGTCCGGCGACCGCGGTGGCCTCAGCTTGATCGCCGACCCGTGTACGGCAGTAGGGTGACGCCGTGGCACCACGACCCTTGCATGAAATCGTCGAACCGGGCTGGGCGAAGGCCCTGGAACCAGTGGCCGGGAGGATCGCCGCGATGGGCGACTTCCTGCGCGCGGAGATCGCCGCGGGACGCACCTACCTCCCGGCCGGTCCGAACGTCCTGCGCGCCTTCCAGCAGCCCTTCGACGACGTCCGCGTCCTGATCGTCGGCCAGGACCCGTATCCGACCCCGGGGCACGCGGTGGGGCTGTCGTTCTCGGTCGCGCCCGAGGTACGCCCGCTGCCGGGCAGCCTGATCAACATCTACCGGGAGCTCAACACCGACCTGGGGCTGCCCCAGCCGTCCAACGGGGACCTCACCCCGTGGACCCAGCAGGGCGTCCTGCTGCTCAACAGGGCGCTCACCACGGCCCCGCGCAGCCCGGCCGCGCACCGGGGCAAGGGCTGGGAGGAGGTCACCGAGCAGGCGATCCGGGCGCTGGCCGGCCGCGGCAAGCCGCTGGTGTCCATCCTGTGGGGCCGCGACGCCCGCAATCTCCGCCCGCTGCTCGGTCAGTTGCCGGCGGTGGAGTCCGCGCATCCCTCGCCCATGTCGGCGGACCGCGGCTTCTTCGGCTCCCGCCCGTTCAGCCGCGCCAACGACCTGCTGATCCAGCAGGGGGGACAGCCGGTGGACTGGCAACTGCCGTGAGCCACGAGGGCGACGGGCCCCGGGACGCGGGGTTCCTCGCCGTCGACTCCGGGGGCTCCGGGCTGCGGGCCGTCGTGGGTGTGCCGGGCCGGGAGCCGTCGGCGCCCGTGGAGTCCCGGGAGCCGGTGCGGACCGGGGCGCGGGGCATCGACCCCGGGCACCTGCTGGAACAACTCCTGCCCATGGCACGGGCGTTGGCGGACTCGTACGGACTGGGGCAGGTGACGACAGCCGTCGTCGGGGCCGCCGGGCTGGCCAGTCTCGGCGACGGGCTGCGGGCCGAACTGCCGGGCGCGCTGGCCCGCGAGCTCGGGGTGCGGACGGTCGCGCTGGCCGCCGACGCCGTGACCGCGTACGCCGGCGCCCTGGGTCCGCGACCCGGCGCGGTGGTCGCCGCCGGGACCGGGCTGATCGCGATCGGTACCGATCTCGCCCGGTGGCGGCGGGCGGACGGCTGGGGGCATCTGCTGGGCGACTGCGGCAGCGGTGCCTGGATCGGCCGGGCCGGGCTGGAGGCGGCGCTGCGGGCCTTCGACGGGCGGGACGGCGGCTCGGCCGCGCTGCGGGCCGGTGCCGAGGACCTGTTCGGGCCGCTGCCCGGACTGCCCGGGCAGCTCTATCCGCGCGCCGACCGGCCCGCCGTACTGGCCTCCTTCGCCCCACGCGTCGCGGACTGCGCCGATGCCGGCGACCCGGTCGCCGCCGCGATCCTGGGTGCCGCCGCCCGGCACCTGGCCGAGTCGGCCGCCGCCGTCTGCCCCGCGGGGGGCGACCCCCTGGTCGCCCTCACCGGCGGCCTGGTCAAGCTCGGCGACCCGCTTCTCGTACCGCTGGCCGGGGAGTTGGCGCGGCTGCTCCCGCGGGCGCGGCAGGTGCCGGCCGAGGGCGATCCGCTGCACGGGGCGGTACGCGTCGCGAGTGACCTGGGCACCGGGCGACTCACTCTGCCGGGTGATGAAAAGCTGCTTTCCGTTGTACACATGAAACTTGTACAGAAAAAAGGCTATTGATCCCGCTGGGGCATGCAGTGTCCGACAGGTGACGCGATCCCCTCCGAATCATGCGTAACTCATCAGACAAAAGCGGACGGATACCGCTCACCTGCACCCTCCCCGAACAAGGGAGCCCAGATAGCCAGTAACATGCGGCGCCATGAGCTCCCCCACTGGGCCCGCCGGCCTGCCAGTACGAATGCCGCGCCCCCGCCAGCCCGGACGGCACCGCCGCCCCGAGCCGCTGGTGGCTCCTGAGGACGCACCCGCGCTCGTCCTCGCGGTGCCCGGTACCCCCAGCGCGGCCACGCGCGGCCTCGCCGAGGAGGTCGTGAGCATCGCCCGCTCCGAGCTGCCCGGCCTGGACGCCCGCATCGGGTACCTCGACGGTGACGACGCGGAGTTCCCCACCCTCCAGTCCGTGCTGGCCCGTGCGGCCGAGGAGCGTACCGCCCGCTACGAGCAGGCCGTCGCCGCCGGTGTCGAGGGGATCAAGGCCCCGGACGGCCCGGTCGCCGTCGTCGTGCCGCTGCTGGCAGGTCCGGACAGCGCGCTGCTGCGCCAGGTCCGTCACGCGGTCATGGAGAGCCGGGTCGCCGCCGACCTGACCGACGTGCTCGGCCCGCACCCGCTGCTCGCCGAGGCGCTGCACGTGCGGCTCTCCGAGGCGGGACTGGCACGTGCCGACCGCGCCAGGCTGTTCACCGTGGCGACGGCCGCGGACGGCATCATCCTGGCGTCCGTGGGCGGCGACGAGGCCGTGCAGGCCGCCGGGATCACCGGCATGCTGCTCGCCGCGCGCCTGGCCGTGCCGGTGATGGCCGCGGCGCTGGACCAGGAGGGTTCGATCGCCTCCATCGCGGAGCAGCTGCGGGGTTCGGGGTCGCAGCAGCTGGCGCTGGCGCCGTACCTGATAGGGCCGGAGATCGACGCGGCGCTGCTGACCGCTGCCGCGCAGGAGGCCGGGTGTGCCACCGCGGAGCCGCTCGGGGCGTACCCGGCGATCGGGAAGCTGGCGCTGGCGAAGTACACGACGGCGCTGGGCATCGCGCCGCAGCAGCCGCAGGGTACGCCGGTGCGGTGATGCGCTTCGCGCGTCGGCCGACGTGAGTTCGTGAGTTAAGGGCCCGTTCCTTGAGGGGAACGGGTCCCTTTGTGTCGGGGGGCTCGCGTTCGTGTCTCGCTGCGGGCCGGTGGGGGTTGAGCACGCAGTTCCCCGCGCCCCTTGCGGGGCGCTTCAAGGGGCGGGGCCTGTCAGTCGAAGACGATGCAGGACGGGGCCGGGAGTTCCACCGAGCCGTCGTAGCGAGGCTGGCCGGTGTGCTGGTCGACGGTGAACCAGGTGATGTTGCCGGAGCGTTCGTTGGCGGCGTAGAGGAAGCCGCCCGACTCGGTGATCGCCCGGGGCCAGTGCCCTCCGCAGGGGACGGTCGCCGTCAGGTGCAGTTGGTCCCCGTCGACCGTGAACGTGGTCAGGACGTCCTCGCCCCTGGTCGCCGTCCAGAGGAAGCGGCCGTCGGGCGAGACGGCGATGCCGGACGGGTAGGCGTCGCCGGCCGGGGCGCCGGGCAGGACCGGGGTCTCCGTCAGCGGTGTGAGGACGCCGGTGCCGGCGTCCCAGCGGCAGACGGTCACGGTCGGGGTGAGTTCGTTGACGACGTAGGCGTACCGGCCGCCGGGATGGAAGGCCAGGTGGCGGGGGCCGGAGCCGGGGCGCAGGGCGAACTCGCGGTGGAGGGCGGGGGTGCCCGCGTCCAGGGTGCAGACGCGGACCGAGTCGGTGCCCAGGTCCACGCTGACCGCCCAGCGACCGCTGGGGTCGGGCTGCACCTGGTGGGCGTGCGGGCCGCGCTGGCGCCGTTCGTGCGGGCCCGAGCCGGTGTGCCGGAGCTGCCCGGAGGGGGTGGGGGCGAGGGTGCCGTCGGCGCGGACGGGGACGGCGGTGACGCTGCCGGAGCCGTAGTTGGCGGTCAGGACATGGCCGCCGAAGACGCTGAGGTGGGTGGGGCCGCTGGCGTCGACCGGGACCGGCGGCCCGGCGAGGCGCGGCTTGTCGTCGTGGACGTGGTACGCGGCCACCGCGCCGTCGGCGGTCTCGCTGACCGCGTAGAGGGTGCGCCCGCCGGGTGCGAGCGCGAGATACGACGGGTCGGGGACGCCGTCGACGCTCTCCAGGAGGGCCAGGGCGCCGCTGTCCGGACGGACCGCCGCCGTGACGACTCCCGGGCCCCCCGCGGCCGTGAACGACCCGATGAACGCCCTGCGCCGTCTGCCGCCGTCTGCCACCGCTGTCCCCTATCGCTTGTCGCTTGTCGCTGCGAGCCACCACGAGCCGGTACGAGTCAGAAAGGGTCGGTTCGAGCCCGCCCGGGGCCGACGGTAGCAGCTGGCGGTCTAGACCAGGGCGTGCGGGGCGGCGCGTCTCAGGCGCCGACCAGGGGTGAGCCCGAGGGGGCGTGCAGCGGTCCGGCGAGTTCGGACAGGGCGCGCTCCAGGCCGTGCAGATGGGCGAGGGCGGGTTCGGTGGGGGGCTCGGCGGGGGCGGCGACGTGCTCCGAGCGTGCGGTGAGTGCCTCGACGGCGGCCTCGACGCGCCAGCAGGCGGCGGCCAGCCGGGCGTCGTGCGAGGCCTCCGGGTCGGCGGCGACCGCGACCAGGCCGCGGATCTCGCGGGCGCAGTCGTCCAGCAGGGCGAGGACGCGGCGGGCCCGGCGCTTGCGTCCGCGCATCGGGTTGAGCGGATGCACGAGAGGCGCGACCGAGAACCGTACCCGGGCGAGGAGCTGTTCCAGTTCGGCCACCCGGGGTGCCGGGTCGGCGCCGGCGGAGCCGGCGAGCCGGGCGGCGGCCTCGGCGGTGCAGAGGTGCACGCAGCGCAGTGCGCGCCCGATCCAGGCGTCGGTGGTGAGGTGGGTGGTGACGGGCAGCACGAACAGCACGGCGAGAACGGCACCGAGGGCGCCCACCGCGGTCTCGGCCAGCCGCAGCGTCAGCAGGCCGGGGGTGAGGACGCCGAGGAGGCCGTAGAGCAGCTCGGCGAGGAAGGTCACCCAGAGCATCATCCAGGTGTAGGAGACGGCGGCCGTGTAGAAGATGCCGAAGACGGCGACCGCGACCAGGACCGCGGTGGGAACCGGGGCGCCGTGCACGGGCGCGGCGACCAGCAGGCCCAGCGCGATACCGATGGCGGTGCCGAGGACCCGGCGGAAGCCGCGCACCAGGGTCTCGCCGCGCGAGGCGGTGTTGACGAAGATCCACCAGGTGGCGCCGACCGCCCAGTACCAGCGCTGGCCGGACACCAGCTGGCCGGCGACCAGCGCGAACCCAGCGCCCGCGGTCGCCTGGACCGCCTGCCGGGTGGTCACCCGGGCCAGGCCGGTACCGGCGGGCGGAACGGGAACCGGCGGCGGGGGCAGCCGGTGCTCGTAGCACCAGAGGCCGAAGCGGACGGCGGCGGCGCCGAGCACGGAGAGCACGACGGCGGCGTACAGCTCGGGCAGCTGTCCGGGGGTGGCGTGCAGGAACTGGGCGACGAAGAAGGTCATGAACGCGAACACGCCCAGGCTGTGGCCGCGCGGACCCCAGCGGCGTGCGTAGACGCCCGCACCGACCACGGCGAGGAAGACCAGATCGCGGGCGACCGGGAGGGCGTGCAGCCCGGCCGCGGCCGAGAGCACCGGCAGGCCCACGGCGGGCAGCAGCGCGGTGGTGACGGCCTGTCCGCGCACTGTGGGGTCCGCGACGGTAAAGAGCGCGAGCAGCGCGGCGAGACCGCCCGTGACGGCGCCCGCCAGGGAGTGCCCGGCGAGCGCGCAGACCACGACGGCGAGGCCGATGCCGAGCACGGCGCGCGCGGCGAACCGCAGCCGCACCCGCCCCGGGTCCGGAGCCACGAACACCCTCTTCAGCACTGCATCCCCTCCAGCGGACGGCACAGAAATGGCGCCGCGGGGATCCGCAGCGCCATCGACACACCCATGAGAGCACCGGAGGGGCTACTGGCTCAAGCGGCGTCGATTTCAGTGTGCCAATGGTCTGGTAATGAAGGGCTCGGGATGATGGACGACATGCCAATGGCCCAGGTCGGCCGGGAACGCCGGTGAGCCATTGGTACAGTCGTCGGTCATGACCGTGGACGAGCTCGACACCCGCATCCTGCGGCTGCTGCTGGAGCAGCCGCGCACCAGCGTGCGCGAGTACGCCCGGGTCCTCGGGGTCGCCCGGGGCACGCTCCAGGCGCGGCTGGACCGGCTGGAGCGGGACGGTGTGATCACCGGCACCGGCCCCTCCCTCTCCCCCGGCGCGCTCGGCCACCCGGTGCTGGCCTTCGTGCACATCGAGGTCACCCAGGGGCATCTGGACGACGTCGGGGACGCGCTGGCCGCCGTGCCGGAGATCGTGGAGGCGTTCTCGATCACGGGCGGCGGGGATCTGCTGACCCGGGTGGTGGCGCGGGACAACGCGCATCTGGAGGACGTGATCCAGAAGCTGATCAGCCTGCCGGGCGTGGTGCGCACGCGTACCGAGGTGGCGCTGCGCGAACGGGTTCCGCACCGGCTGCTGCCGCTGGTGGAGTCCGTCGGCCGGGCCGCACGCGGGTAACGGCATCCTGGTCACATGAGCGATCTCGGCGGCCTTGCGGTCATCTTCGATCTCGACGGAACACTCGTGGACAGCGAGCCGAACTACTACGAGGCGACGCGGCAGTTGCTGGCCGGGCACGGCGTCACGGACTACACCTGGGCGGAGCACGAGCTCCTCGTCGGCATCAGCACGCTGGAGACGGTGGCCCTGCTGCGCGACCGCCATGGGCTGCGGCCCCCGGTGGCGGAGCTGCTCGCGGAGGCGAACCGGCGCTATCTGGAGCTGGCCCGGACCCGCACGCGCGCGTACCCGGAGATGCGGAAGTTCGTGGAGCTGCTGGCGGCCGAGGGCGTCCCGTCGGCGGTGGCCTCCGGTTCCTCGCCCGAGGCGATCGAGGCGATCCTGGCCGGCACGGGCCTCGGCGCGTATCTGCGCACCGCGGTCTCGGCCGACGAGGTGCCGCGCGGCAAACCGGCGCCGGACGTCTTCCTGGAGGCGGCCCGCCGCCTCGGCGCCGCACCGGCCGACTGCGTGGTGCTGGAGGACGCCGCTCCGGGCGTGGCGGCGGCGCACGCCGCCGGGATGCGCTGCATCGCGGTCCCCTATGTCGTCCACGCCGCCGGGCAGGCCGATCGGTTCGGCACGGCCGATCTTCTGCTGCGCGGCGGTCAGGCGGAGTTCACCGCGCGCGTGGCCTACGACTGGCTCGCCTCGCTCTGAACGGCGGACTTCCGGCGGCAGACGGCCGGGCCGCCACCCGGAAGGAGCAGTTCGGCCATCCGTTCGCTCCGCCGGTCGTGCGATGCCCCGGATGCCTGCTTAGCGTGGCCACATGACCACGACCTGCTCAAAGCCGCAGCAACCGGCCACCGACGACCGGCGGTGGAAGGCGCTCGGGGTCTGTCTCGCGGCCGGCTTCATCTCGCTGCTCGACACCTCGATCGTCAACGTGGCGCTGCCCTCGATGGAACGCGGCCTGGGTGCCACGGAGGCCGCCCAGGCCTGGGTGGTCTCCGGGTACGCGCTGACCTTCGGGCTGGCGCTCGTCCCCGCGGGACGGCTCGGCGACATGCGCGGGCGGCGCCAGGCCTTCCTGATCGGGCTCGCCGTGTTCACGGTGGCCTCGGCGGCCTGCGGACTCGCGTCGAGCCCCGACCGGCTGGTGGTGTTCCGGCTGATCCAGGGCGCGGCGGCGGGCATGGTCGCGCCGCAGACCTCTGGGCTGATCCAGCAGATGTTCCAGGGCTCCGAACGCGCCAAGGCCTTCGGGCTGCTCGGCAGCGTCATCGGGGTCTCGACGGCGGTCGGCCCGCTGGCCGGCGGTGTGATCATCGACGCCGTGGGCACCGACGACGGCTGGCGCTGGGTGTTCTTCGTCAACCTGCCCATCGGTGTCGCCGCGTTCGTCGCGGGCCTGCGGCTGCTGCCCCGCTACCCGGCCACGGCCGACCGGCGGGAGCGGTTCGACCCGCTCGGCGTGCTGCTGCTCGGCTGCGGCGTGCTCGCGCTGATGCTGCCGCTGGTGCAGGAGCAGCAGTGGACCGGACGGGAGAAGTGGGCACTGCTGCCGGTGGGCGCGGTGCTGCTCGGTCTGTTCTGGGTGTGGGAGCGGCGGCAGGGCCGGCTCGGACGGGCGCCCCTGCTGGATCTGAACCTGTTCTCGATGCGGTCCTTCACCCTCGGCGCACTGATCAGCTTCTCCTATTTCGCCGGCTTCACCACGGTCTTCTTCGTCCTCGCCCTGTTCCTGCAGAACGCGGCCGGATACAGCGCGCTGGCGGCCGGAGTCACGGTGCTGCCGTTCGCGGTCGCCTCGGCGGTCGGTGCCGCCCTGGGCGGCCGACTGGTGGTGCGCCACGGACGCAAGGTGGTCGTCATCGGGCTCAGCGGGGTGGCGCTGGGGCTGCTCGGCATCATCGCGGTGCTCCGGCTGGTGCCGATCGAGCACTTCGGGTGGGCCGCGGCGGTGCCGATGATCGTCGGCGGCCTCGGTTCCGGCATCACGGTCTCCCCCAACACCACGCTGACCCTGACCCGCGTCCCGGTGAAGCGCGCAGGTGCCGCCGGCGGAGTGCTGCAGACCGGCCAGCGCGTCGGCTCGGCGGCCGGCATCGCCGTGGTGGGCTCGGTGTACTTCGCCCACCTGGCGCACCGCGGCCCGGCCACCGAGGCGCTGGAGCTGGGCCTGCTCACCTCCGTCGGGTTCATCCTGGTGGCGCTGGGCCTGGCGGTGGCCGACCTGGGAGAGCGGGCGAAGGTACCGGAGGCGCCGGAAGTGTCCCAGGCCCCGGTGATCTCGGAGGCCTGACAACCGGAGACCCCGGGCGGAGGGCTCAGGTGGCGGGCTCAGGCTGAGGGCTCAGGCGGCCACCGCCTCCACCACCGAGAGCACGGTCGGCGTCGGCACGACCCTCGACAGCTTCAGGCCGGCGGACTCGAACCGGGTCGCGAACTCCGCCTCGGTGCGGTTCCCGGCCCACCAGGCACGCCATGAGCAGCAGGTCGAGCGCCTTGGCCTGATGGGGTCCGTTGCCCGGCGGGACCACCGCGTCGACGACCAGGATCCGCCCGCCCGGCGCCGGCGCGGCACGGCAGCGCTCCAGGAGGGTCACGCACTGCTCGTCCTCCCAGTCGTGGGTGATCCGCTTGAGCACGAGGACAGCGGCCCCCGGCGTCCTCCTGGAAGACGCCTCGCGTGGCGAGCAGGCGGAGCACCCGGTGGAGGTTGCGCGGGTCCGTGCGGGTGGCCGCGGCCAGTTCGGCCGGGGTGCGCGGGCCGTGGGCCAGGTGGTCGGCGACGCCTACGACCGCGGCGGCGCGCAGGGCCGCCGGGAACAGGTAGCCGAGCGATTCGTCGACGAGGAACACGGACGACGCACCGGGGTCGGCGAACTCGTAGGGTGCGGCCGGTCCGGCCGCACCCTACGAGCGACGGCGGGGTTTGCCGCGTTTCGCGGGCTTGGCGGACTTCGCGCCGGCGGCACGCGCGCGTGCGGTGCGGGCACCCGGCGTCGCCTTGGCCCCGGCGGCCGGCTTCTGCGCCCGTCCGGCCTTCTCCTGCGCGGCCTGGCCCGGCTTCGAGGTCGCCGGGGCCTGTCGGCCGCGGGTGCTGTTGACCGTGCGGCCACGGACGATGCCGATGAAGTCGTCGACCAGATCCGTGGTGGCCTCCTCGGGCCAGGACAGGGCGACGATCGACTCCGGGCCGTCGGTGAGCGGCCGGTACGTGAGGTCCCGGCGGTGGTACAGGCGGGCCAGGGACTGCGGGACGACCAGGAGACCGACCCCGGCGGCGACCAGTTCGACGGCGTCCTCGGTGGTCGCGGGGCGCTCGAACGCGGGCTCGCCGGGCGGGGCGTCCCAGTCGAAGACGTCGTCGAGGGGGTGGAAGAGGACCTCGTCGGCGAGGTCGGCGACGGTGACCTCCTCGGCCGCCGTGATCACGTGGTCCTTGGGGACGACGACCACGGTGGTCTCGCTGTACAGGGGGATCGCGCTGAAGAACGTGCGGTCCACCGGAAGCCGGAGCAGACCTGCGTCCGCGTCACCCGCCCGCAGCAGGCCGGACGCCTCGTCGGCGGGGACCTGGAGGAGGGCGAGGGGGATGCCGGGCCGGCGCTCGTTCCAGATCCGAACCCATTTGGCCGGCGTCACGCCGGGGACGTACGCGAGCCGGAACGACGGTGTTTCCTCCGAGCCTGTCACCAGCCCAGGTTAACGGGCCGCGGACGGCAGCCCGGCATCGGCCACGGACAGCGGCCCGGCATCGGCCACGGCCGGCGCCATCGGTCGTGGTCAGGGCTTCCGCGCCCGGCCGATACCCTTGACCTCATGAGTTCGCACCAGACCGCCCAGACGATGAAGCCCGCGACCGCGGCGAAGAAGCTGGGCGTGTACCTGCCCGCCACGCCCGCCGCCTTCCAGGAGGGCGTCGTCTCGCGCGCCGAGCTGACCGAGCTCCAGAGCAACCCGCCCGAGTGGCTGCGCGAGCTGCAGGCCAACGGGCCGCACCCGCGTCCGGTGGTCGCGGCCAAGCTGGGCGTGTCCATCGCCGGACTGGCCCGCGGCGGGGTGACGGAGCCGCTCACCACCGAGCAGATCGAGGAGCTCAAGCGCGCACTGCCCGAGTGGCTGGAGAAGGAGCGCACCACGCAGGCCGAGGTCCGCAAGGAGACCGTGCGGCTGAAGAACCTGAAGCGGGAGACGGAGTCGGGTCAGAACTGACCCCCTCCCCCGTACCTTCCCACGGCCCCGGCCCCGGCGACTCCGCCCGCGGACCGGGGCCGTCGCCGTACCCGCCCGAGCCTCCTGCCCGCGTTCCCGCCCTCGCCGGGCCGCGTTTTCCCCAGCCGGCGCAGGCCGCGGCGGGCGTTGTCAGTGGTCTCCCCTACAGTCGCCACCAGTTGATCACTGCGGTGCGGGGAGGCACGCATGGGGTGGGTGACGGCCGGGGACTACGAAGTGGCCCTGGACGACGGGAAGGTGGTCTGCCGCAACGCGGCGGGGCGGCGGCTGAAGTCCGTGCCCGCGAAGCTTGCGGAGGATCCGGCCGTGCTGGGGCTGCGGCAGCTCGCCGAGTGGCTGGAGCGGCACGAACGGCAGTGCCTGGCCGACGTGGAGCGGTGGATGACCCGGTCCCTGCCGGTCCCGCTCGCCGTCCTCGCCCAGGTCTGGCCGGACCCCGCCTGGCAGGCGGCGCTGCGCGACCTGGTGGTCACCGGCGCCGACGGCGAGGTCGCCGGGTTCCTGCGGGACGCCGACGCCGAACGCGGGCTCGGCCTGGTCGACCTCGACGGCGACACCGTGCGCATCGCCCCCGAACTGGTCCGGCTGCCCCACCCTGTGCTCCTCGAAGACCTGGCGGAGCTGCGGGAGTTCGCCGTGGAACTCGGCGTCGGGCAGAAGGCCCAGCAGCTCTTCCGCGAGGTCTGGCACCGCCCGGCCGCGCTGGACGCGGAGGGCACCCAGGTCGAGGAGTACGCGGGCGGGGTCTTCAAGGAGCTGCGGTTCCTGCACGGCAGGGCCACGCAGTTGGGGTACCGCGTGCGCGGCGGCCATGCGGTGTGCTCGGTGCTGGAGGAGGGCCGCGGGGTCGAGGCCCGGGTCTGGATCGGCGACTACGACAGCTACTTCGAGACCGAGACCGGCCCGCTGGCGTGGACCGATCCGGCGGGCCGCACGCTGAGGCTGGGTCAGGTCGGGCCGGTCGCCTGGTCGGAGGGGATGCGGATGGCGGCGGCGCTGTACGCCGGGCGGGACATCGAGGACGAGGAGCGGGCGGCATGAGCGAGTACGACGACACCACCACGACCGCGCTGCTCGACGCCGGCGCGATCCTGCCCCCGGGCACGACCGCGCGGGAGGACGCCGACGTCCTGACCGCACGCACCTACACGCACCCCGCCCTGGACGGGAGGACGGTGGTCCGGCTGGTCCCGGGCACCCTCGGCGAGGCCGAGGACCTGGCGCTGGAGTTCCTCGGCCTGGGCCGGGAGCCGGCTGCGCCCGAGGTCGGTCAGGTGCGCCGGGAGACCCTGGGCTTCCCGGCCTGGGCGCTGGTGCACGACCCGGCCAACGGCCATCACGCCCTCGCCCTGGTCAAGGACGTCGAGCGGCTCGCCCGGCAGGCCAAGTCCAAGCCGGGCAACGCGAAGGAGGGCTTCGAGGCGCTCGGCGAGCGGCTCGGCCGCGCGGTCCCGCACTTCCTGCCGACCTTCTACGAGCAGGCCGCCCGCGTCTTCCTCCAGCACGAGAACACGACCTACGCGGCCGCCTTCTTCGGCAAGGCCCGCGAGGCCGAGCGGGTGCACGCCCTCGCCGTGGACGAAGAGCGGCAGCGGGCGGTGTTCCTGGAGTTCGCCTTCGCCGGGGCGCTCACCGTCAAGGCGCTGAAGGAGTACGTGAAGGATCTCGCGAGGCGGCTCGAACCGGCCACCGCCTGGGCGCAGTTCCGGCAGCTGACGGTGGAGCGCTGCGCGGCCGGCATGCCGCCGTACGCCTCGCTGCCCCAGGACGCGCGGGGGCTGATCAGGGCGGCGGGTCTGGACCGGGTCACCGAGGAGTGCGCGCTCGTCGCCGACCTGCTCGCGTCCCCGGCCGCCGTCCGCGCGCCGGCCTCCTTCTGGAACGCCTACCGGAGCGTGCTGCCGGTCCTCGCCGAGCGGCGGCCCGAAATCCGGATCCGGCTGCTGGAGATCATGCCGGCCGGCCTCGGCCGGGACGTGGCGGACGACGAGTTCTGGCTGGCGCTGCTGGCGGAGTGCGGGGCTGACCTGCTGCTCACCGGGGACGGCGGCGGGGAGGTCGACGCGGCGGACTGGCTCGGCCGGTGGGCCCAGCACCGCAAGCACGGCGCGGCGTACTCGCACCGCTCCCCCGCGACGCTGGCGCTGGCCGAGCGGATGGCGCCCCGGCTGCGCGCGGGCGGGCGGCCCGTCGACCTGTTCACCGGGCGCTGGCAGGCGGGGGCGGACCTCGACCTGCTGGACCTGTGCGTGGCGGAGGGCATCGCGCTGGCCGTACCCGGCGCGGACACCCAGGTGCACCTGCCGCTGGCCGTCTGGCTGCGCGACGAGCGGCCCGGACAGCGGGACCTGAAGGCCGTCGCCGCCGAATCCCGGTACCGCGCGCTGCTGTTCGAGGCCGTCGAGGGCCTCGGCCGGGGGCAGGGGCCCGCGGAGCTGCCCAAGGTGGCGGCGCATCCGGTGCTCGGCGACGTGCTGCGCGAGTGGTTGCAGGAGGCCACCGCGGAGTTCGCCGCCGCCACCGGACTGCCCGGCGTCGACGCGAAGCTGGAGCGGCTGCGGCCCTTCCGGGCGGTCGTGCGGGAGAGCCCGCAGGCGGTGGGGCGGCTCACCGGGTACGACATCGTCCCGGTACTCGGCCGTACGCTCCGCGCCGGGATCCTGGACGAGCTCGGCTGGCCCGCGCTGGAGGAGGCGCTGGAGCTGCTCGACGCCGAGGTGCGCCAGGACCGGGACGACACGCTGTCGGTGACCGAGGCGTGGCCCGCGCTGATCCTGGTACGGGGTCACAAGGCGCTCGTCGTCGGCCCCGAGGGGATCCTGCTCACCCACGACCTGCGACTGCCCGCGCACCTGGACCGCTGGCAGCGGCCCCGGTTCCGGTACGTCGACGGCGAGTTGCTGGTTGTGTGGCGGGACGGCGCGAAGCAGCACGGCTACTGGTCGAACCGCCCGTCCGAGGTGGTCCCGCTCGGCGGTGAGCAGATCCCGAGCTGGTGGTCCGGCATGGACGCGGCCAACGCCTCGATCCCGCTGCCCGGCGGCGGCCGGGCCACCGGTGGCCGCACCCTGCACGCGGGGGACACGGTCCTGCCGCCGAGTCGCCCGGTCATCGGCGACGGCACCACGTACTGGCGTCAGGGCAGGCAGGGCAGGCAGTCGCTGTGGCTGGAGTACGACCCGGCGACCGGCGAGCACGGACGGGCCTCGCTGCCCGCGCTGCTGGCGTCGGCCGTCCGCGAGGACGCCTCGCTGCTGCACGACTCCTGCGAGGTGCTGCCGCTGCAACCCGGCCTTGAGCACAGCCCGTTCGGCACCGACGGGACGGTCCTCGGCCGGTGGGTGCGCACGGAGGGCGAGGGCACCGAAGCGCGGACCACCGCGGGTACGCCGGACGGGCGGACGGCGACCCTGCGGGCGGCCCGCAACGGCCGGGTGCCGGGGGTACCGCTGGGCACCCTGCGGCTGCCGGGCGGGGCCGAGCCGATCGCCGCGCAGATGTACCAGAGCGTCGCCCTGCACGCGGACGACGGCACCGAGCTCGGGCGGGTGTCCTTCGGCGGGTCCGGCGGGGCGTACGCGGCCGGTACCCGGCTGGTGCCGCCGGTCGCGTTCTGGCACGCGCTGCGCCCCCGTGACGAGCGTGGGTCGGCCGTCCTGCGGGCCCTGGCCGACGACTCGGCCGGTGCGCTGATGCGGGCGACGGCGACCGCGCTGGACGAGCGTCAGCAGGCGCTGGCCCGGGCCGGCAAGGACGACCGGGCGAGGGCCGCGGTGCCGACCACGGACGAGGTCGCCGTGGCCGCACTGGCACGGGCGCTGCCCGCACTGACCGACCGGCGGCTGCTGGCCGGTGTCGCCTCCCTCGTCCTCGCGGCGCTGCGGGTCGCCGAGGCGGCCGCGTCCCTGGCGAGGCCCGCTCAGGAACGGCCCCGGCTGCCCCGGCAGCGGACCGAGGGCATGTTCGCCGACTACTCCCCGCCCCACGGCGACGACCGGGCGCTGCACGACGCCACGGCCGGGGTCGTGAACCTGCAGAACGCGTGGCACGGCGGCTGGTCCGCGCTGCGCCAGATCCGCGCGGTCAACCACGTGCTGTCCGGCCGGCCCGCCGACGGCAGGCCGCTGCCGGAGTCCGAGCGGCTCACCGCCGTAGGCGACGACTGGCGGAGCGACGAGCACACCGTGCCCACCATCGGCGCGGACTGGACGCCCGCCCTGGGCGCCCTCCGGCCGCTCGCCTACCGCGCCGCCGCACCGGCCCTGACCGATGTCCAGCGCGAGCCGCTGCTCCTGCTGTTCGAGGCGCTGACCGAGGGACCGCTCCCCGGGCTCGGTTCCGCACTGCGCGTGGTCGTGCTGGGCGAGCCGCACGACAAGCAGCAGCGGGTGGGGCAGGTGCTGCGCCGGGACGGCCGCACGGTGGTGGTGCTCGGCTGCCAGAGCGTCGACATGCGCCTGGACACGGTCGAGTGGCTGGCGCTGGACCACGACCCGACCGGGGCGTTCGGTGCCGTCGGGCACTTCACGCTGGTCCAGGAGACCCGGCACACCGCCGGGATCCCGGCGGACCGGCTGGCCGAACTGACCCGGCTGGTCCGGGAGAAGGGCGCCGCGCCCTGGCATCCCGAGGCCCCCGAGGCGCTGGCGACCGCGACGAACGGCGCACTCGGCCCCCTCCAGGCCGCCGTGCTGCTGGCCGGCCACCCGCACGCCCCCGGTGCCGGGGAACTCGCCGTCGTCGGCCTCAAGCCCGGTCAGCGGAACCTCGGCGCGCAGCTGCTGAACTCGCTGGGCCAGGACGAGCAGGGGGCGCTCCTCGGCACGCTGCTGCCGGACGACCCGGCCGAGCTGTGGACGACCGGCCCCGACACGACGGCCGCGGGCCGGCTGTGGGCCGAGCGCCTCGGCACCCTGGTGCGTCTGCCGGAGGACCTCAGCGCGGATCTCGCCGGGGTCGGCGCCGGTCACGCCGAGGCCGTGCTCAACCCCGCGCGCACCCCCTGGCTCGCCCGCACCACGGTGTTCCGGCCCGACGAGGACGGTGACCTCGCGCCCGCCGACCCGTCGGCGGTGCCCGGTTCGTACACGCTGGCCGGTGCCGTGGAGAGCCTGGCCGCGCTGGCCTACGTGCTGCCGTACGGGCATGCGCTGCGGGCCGGGCTGGCGGACGGGCTCGGCGCGCTGCGCCGGCGGCTGGCCGATCCCGAGCTGCTGCTCGACCTGGACCTGGAGTGGACGGAGAAGGGCGGCCCGACCTCCGTGCAGCTGCGCAAGGTCTTCGGTCTGCCCGAGACCGGCGGCGGCGACGCGCACGGGCTGACGAGGGCCGGTGACACGCTGGTGCTGCGTCCCTGGTACTCGGACACGGAGCATGTGCTGCTCCGGCCGGGAGCGCTCGGCGGAGCCGACGACCCCGTCTTCGGGCTCCTGGAGGGCCTGCTCGGCGAGGGGCGGACGTCCCGGCTCCGGTCCGTCCGGACGATCCTCGGCGAGGACCTCGCCCGTGCCCTCGCGGCCGAGGGCCCGGCCGGATACGCCCAGGACCCCACGGTCTCCGTGCCCGAGCTGGTCGCGGAGGTGGCCGAGGCGCGCGGTCTCGGCGCGGACGCCGCGGCGCTCTACCTGCAGTTGCTGGCGCTGCCCGATCCCACCGACCGCAACTGCGCGCGCTGGACCGGCTGGAAGCCCGCCCGGATCAAGAAGGCGCGCGCCGAACTGGCGGCGACCGGACTCGTCGTCGAGGCGAAGCGCCCGCGGGCCGGCCGCACCCTCTTCCTACCCGGTGGCTGGCGCGAGTTCAGGAATCCGGCCCTGCCGCTGGAGACCTGGAAGGAAGCCCTCTACCCCGTCTCCGACGGCCACCGGACCCTCCCCCTGGTCCCGGTGCCGGAGCTGTTCGCCCGCGCCTGGGAGCGCGTACGCACCGGGGACGCCCCCGCCTACGAGCAGCTGACCACGCGGGCCACCCGCGGAGGCCGCCGCCGATGACCACGATCCGCACCACCACCCGAACCGCCGCGAAGGGCGACCTCCGATGACCGTCAGCACCGCGCCCCCGCGCCAGATCGTCCCGCCCGAGGACCGGTACGCCACCGAACTCGCCTTCCTCGCCGCGTACGACGCCGGTCCGCGCCCGCCCGCCTGGCGGCTCACGCCCCGGTCCGTCGTCACCTTCGTGATGGGCAGCGGCGGCCGGGCGCTGCGGCTGCCCGACGACGCCGAGGCACCGGACGGGGTGCCGCGCCGACTTGTCGTGGCGGACAAGTTCGTCGGCGACCGGGCCCTCGTCGAGCGCTGCGTGGTGACCCTCGCCGGTGAACGGGGGCTGCTGCTGGTCGGCGAGCCCGGCACCGCCAAGTCGATGCTGTCGGAACTGCTGTCGGCCGCGGTGTGCGGCACCAGCGGCCTGGTCGTGCAGGGCACCGCGGGCACGACGGAGGACCAGCTCAAGTACGGCTGGAACTACGCCCTGTTGCTCGCCCAGGGCCCGACCCGCCAGGCACTCGTGCCCTCGCCGGTCCTGACCGCGATGTCCCGGGGTGCCGTCGCTCGCGTGGAGGAGGTCACCCGCTGCCTCCCCGAGGTCCAGGACTCCCTGGTCTCGCTGCTGTCCGAGCGGCGCATCGCGGTGCCCGAACTGGCGGGCACGGATGACGCGTTGGCGCACGCGGCACCCGGCTTCACCCTGATCGCCACGGCCAACCTGCGGGACAGGGGCGTCTCCGAGATGTCCGCCGCGCTCAAGCGGCGCTTCAACTTCGAGACGGTGGGCCCGATCGCGGACCTCGACGCCGAGACCGCGCTGGTACGCGGCCAGGCCCGGGCATCGGTGGAGCGGGCCGGGGCGCCGTTCCAGGTCGACGACGCGGTCCTGGAGGCCCTGGTCACCGCCTTCCGCGACCTGCGCGAGGGACGGTCGGCGGAGGGCTGGGAGGTGGAGCGCCCGTCCACGGTGATGAGCACGGCGGAAGCGGTGTCGGTGGCGGGTGCGCTGGCCCTGGCGGCGGCCTACTTCCCCGGGGACCGCGACGTCCTCGGCCTGCTCCCGGGCCATCTGCTCGGTGTCGTGCGCAAGGACGATCCCGCCGACGCGGCCCGGCTGCGCGGTTACTGGGACGGTCCGGTACGGCGGCGCGCGGAGCAGGGCTCGGCGACCTGGCGCACGCTGTGGGACCTGCGTACGGTCCTGGAGGCGTGACGTCGTGTCCGACTCCCCCGAGGCGGCCCTCGCCGCTCTCACCGACCCGGCGGGGCCTTACCTGATCGGCGTACGGCACCACGCGCCCTCGCTGGCCGCCGCCGTCCCGGCGCTGCTGGACACGGCGGACCCGGACGTACTCCTCGTCGAGCTGCCCGCCGAGTTGCAGGAGTGGCTGCCGTGGCTGGCCCACGAGGAGACCCGGGCCCCGGTCGCCCTCGCCGCGGCACCGGCCGACGGCAGCGGCGGCCCGGCGTTCTATCCGTTCGCCGACTTCTCCCCGGAACTGGCGGCGGTGCGGTGGGCCGGGCGGCGCGGAGTGCCGGTGGTCGCCTGCGATCTGCCGCTCGCGGACCGGGGGTGGCGGGGAGGAGAGCGTGCCGCGCAGGGGCCGGGCCGGCTGTCGGACGCCCTGCGTTCCCGGCTCACCGGACGGCCGGGCGACGACCTCTGGGACCGGCTGGTCGAGGCCACCGCGCCCGGCTCGACACCGGAGGCGCTGCGCCGGGCGGCGCTGCTGACGGGGTGGGCGCTGCGGGAGGAGTCGGCCGTGTCGGAGGTGGACCTGCTGCGGGAGGAGTGGATGCGCTCCCGGCTGGCCGAGGCCACGACGAACGGCGAGCGAGCCGCCATGGTGGTGGGTGCCTTTCATACGCCGGCTCTGACAGCCGACCCAAGGGGCGCGGGGCTGCATCCGATGTGCGGCTACCGCCGCGCGGGCGCGACAAGCCCCCACCGGCCCGCACCCGAATGGACAACCTCCCTCATCCCCTACACCTACGCCCTGCTGGACGAGCGTTCCGGCTACCCGGCCGGAATCCGCGACCCCGAATGGCAGCACATGGTCCTGACGGCAGCGGGCGACCCCCTTGCCCTGGAACAGGCGCTGACCAGCGCGGCCGTCCGCGTCTGTGCCGAACTCCGCGGTCTCGGCCACCCGTCGGGCCCCGCCGACGCCCGCGAGATCACCCGCCTCGCCGGAGACCTCGCCCGCCTCCGCAACCTCCCCGCCGCGGGCCGCGGCGAGTTGGTCGAGGCCGTCCAGACCGTACTGGCACAGGGCGAGCCGTACGGCAGGGGCCGAGCCGTCGCCAGGGCGATGGAGAACGTCCTGGTCGGCACCCGCGTCGGACGTCCCGCGCCGAAGGCGCCCCGCAGCGGTCTCGCCCCCGCCGTGGAGGCCGAGCTCGGCGAACTCGGTCTGCCCGGTCCGGCCGACGGCGGCCCCGGCGCCGCCCGGGACCTGCGGCTCGACCCCCTCCGCTCGGATCTCGACCGGCGCCGCGAACTGCTGCTGCGCCGCCTGACGTTGTGCTCCGTGCCGTACGCCGAGGCCAGGCCGGTGACCGGGACCGGCGGGGCCGACGCGCTCACCTCGCGCTGGGAGGTGCGCTGGACGCCGGCGACCGCCGCGATGCTGACGGCGGCCAGGGTCCGCGGGGTCACCCTCGCCCAGGCGGCCGAGGGCCTGCTGCGCGAGCGGAGCCGCAAGGAGCGGGACGCGGGCGGTCCGACGGCGGCGCAGGTGCTCGACGGCCTGGCGCAGGCGGCGCACTGCGGCCTGCCCGGCCTGGTCGAGGAGCGGCTCGGCGACACCGCCGAGGTGCTGCCGGACGCCGGCACCCTGCCCGAACTCCTTGCCGGGCTGGCCCTGTTGGACCGGCTGGGCACCGGCCACATCTCCGGGCTGGGCACGGATGACGACCGTACGGCCAGGTCCGTCGCCGTGTCCGGGCTGCTGACGGCAGCCGCGGTGCGCCAGGTGGACGGCCTGACCGGTTCCGAGGACCCGGCCGACGCCCACGCCCTGCTCGAACTCGCGCACCGCGCCGACCTGTCGGGCGGTATCCGGCTCGCTGACGCCCTGGCCCGGCTGGCCGCCGACGGCTCCCCGTTGATGCAGGGCGCCGCCGGAGCCGTTCGCGTCCTGCTCGGCCAGGAGGATCCGGGGGCGCTCGGCGACCGGGTCGCCTCCTGGGTGGACGGGGCGGTCGACGCCGAGTCGCGGTCGGCGCTCACCGCGCGGCTGACGGGGCTGCTGACGGCCGCCGGGCGGCTGCTTGAGGCGGCGGCACCGGCGCTGGAGCCCTTGGCCGAGCGGGTGTCGGACCTGTCCGACCGGGATTTCCTCGATCGGCTGCCGGCCCTGCGCGGTGGTTTCGACACGCTGAGCCCGGCCGACCGCGAGCGTCTGCTGTCCGGGGTAGAGGAGCGGCTCGGCGTCGACCGGGTCGCCGACACCGGAGCAGTGGACCCGGCCGCGCTGGCCACCTGGACCCGGGCGGACCTCGCCGCTCGCGAAACCCTGCGCGCGCTCGGCCTGCTGCCGCCGCCGCGGACACACCAGGAGTCCGTGCCGGCCCGGGCCGGCACGGCGGCGCTGCCGGAGCGCCGACTGGCCCCCGCCGACCGCTGGCGGCTGCTGCTCGGCCGCCGTGCCGATCAACTCCCCGGGTCGGCACGGGCCTTGGCGACCGCGCTGGACGAGCTGTACGGCTGCGGGCGCGGCGAGGGCAGCCGGGGTGACCTCGACGGGACGGGCGGCGGGCGCGAGGCGCCGTATCCCGGGGTACGGGAGTGGTCGCAGGAGCTGGCGGCGCTGTTCGGGCCTGGCATCCGCGAGGAGGTGCTGGCGGCGGCCGCCGCGACGGGACGGCAGGACGTGCTGGCCGAGCTGGAACCGGACAGCGTGCGGCCCTCCGTGGACCTGCTGCGGTCGGTGCTCAGGCACGCGGGCGGGCTGCCCGAGGCCCGGCTGGCCGCTCTCCGCCCGCTGGTACGGCGGCTGGTGGACGCGCTGACCCGGGAGCTGGCGACCCGGCTGCGCCCCGCGCTGCACGGCACCGCCCTGCCCCGGCCGAGCCGGCGCCCGGGCGGCGGCCTGGACCTGCCGCGCACCCTGCGGGCCAACCTGGCCACCGCCCGCAGGGCGGCCGACGGCACGGTCCGGGTGATCCCGGAGCGCCCGGTCTTCCGGACCCGGGCCCGACGCGCCGCCGACTGGCGGCTGATCCTGGTGACGGACGTGTCCGGGTCCATGGAGGCGTCGACGATCTGGGCGGCGCTGACCGCCTCGGTGCTCGCCGGGGTACCGACCCTGTCCACGCACTTCCTCGCGTTCTCCACCGAGGTCGTCGACCTCACCGGGCATGTCGACGACCCGCTGTCGCTGCTGCTCGAGGTGAGTGTCGGCGGCGGCACCCATATCGCGGCCGGGCTGCGGCACGCGCGCGAGCTGGTGACCGTGCCGTCCCGCACGCTGGTGGTCGTGGTGAGCGACTTCGAGGAGGGCTACCCGGTGGGCGGGCTGCTCGCCGAGGTCAGGGCGCTGGTCGGGGCGGGCTGCCAGGTCCTGGGCTGTGCGAGTCTCGACGACTCGGGGCGGCCCCGCTACTCCACCGGCATCGCGGGGCAGCTGGTCGCCGCCGGAATGCCGGTCGCCGCCCTCAGCCCGCTCGAACTCGCCCGCTGGGTAGGGGAGAAGATCGCATGAACACGGAACGGGACCTGCCCGCCGTCGCCCCCGCCGTGACCGCCGAGCTGGTCGCGGCCCTCTCGCCCCGGTTGCGCAAGCGGCTGGACGCGGGCATCGCCAAACTCGCGGACCGGCCGGTCACGCGCGACGGCGACACCGTGCGCGTCACCGTCGACGACGAGGGCTCCGCGCTCGAACTGCACGCGCCCGGAGGCGTCGTGGCCGACGCCGCGGCCATCCGCTGCGGCTGTCTGCTGGCCCCGGACTGCCTGCACCGCGCGGCGGCGGCTTCGGCGGCGCCGGTGGCCGACATGACGGAGGCCGGAGAACTCACGGCGGGAACGGGGGCCGCGGAGAAGACGGGGGTCACGGAGAACGCAGGGACCGCGGAGGGCATCGCGGGCGCCGAGCAGACCGCACGCGGGAACAGCACCGTAAGCGCCGAGAACACCGCAGGTGCGGAGAACACCGCAGGTGCGGGGACCACCGCAGGTGCGGGGACCACCGCAGGTGCGGGGACCACCGAGCCCACCGAAGCCGCGGCAGCCGCCGCAGCCGCCGCCTTGCAGCGGACGCCCGTCTCGGTCAACCGTGATGCAGCCGCCCCCGACGAGTCGGCGACGCCCCCGCAACTCGCCGCCGCCCACGCCGTTTTCGACGCCGTGGCCGCCGTGCTCGACGCCGGTACGGACGGTTCAGGGGCGGTGCTCCAGGCGGAGTTGCTGCGGGCCGCGCACTCCGCGCGCCTCGCGGGTCTGCCCCGGGCAGCCACGGCGGCGGTCTCCGTGGTCACCGCGTTGCGCGCGGCCCGCGCGGCCGATCCCGCGTTCCGGCTCGCGGAGCTCGTCGGGGCCGTGTCGGAGGCTCTGTCCGTGGCCCACCGCGTGCCTCAGGCCACGGGTGCCGAGCTGGCCGGGCTGCGCGGCACGGCACGGCAGCCGTACACGCCGGACGGTTCGCTGCGGCTGTACGGACTGTTCTCGGAGCCGGTGCTCACCGCGAGCGGCCATGCGGGGGCCGTCACCTGGACCGCCGATGCCGCGGGGCGGCTGTACACGGTCCCGGACGTGGCGCCGGGCGGCGCGGGCCGGGCGGTGGGCGCCGCCGACCGGGCCGTACGGATCGGGGACACGGCCCTCACGCACCGCGAGTTGGCCCGGGCCGGGCTCGCGGTGTCGGGGGCGACGGTGTCGCCGACCGGCCGGCTGGGGGCGGGTGCCGCGGTTCGGGCGGTGCGCGCGTCGGGGGTGGAGTGGCGGGCCGATCCGCTGGACGGGTTGTGGGCGGTGCCCGTGGCCGAGCAGGTCGGGCGGGCCCTGGGCGGCGGCCACGGTCTGCTCTTCCTGGAGGTGACGCTGGCCGGCGCGGTGCGCGAGGCGGCGGGCGACTGCCTGCTGGCCGACTGCGGCGGTGTGCCGTTGCGGCTGACGGCGGCGCACGACCATCCGGCGCTTCCGCACCGCGACAACCTGCGGCTGCTGGCCGCCGCGCCGGGCAGCCGGCTGCGGGTGATCGCACGCCTCACCGCGGCTCCGCACGCCCGTGCCCAACTCCTGGCGACCGAACACCCCAGCAGCGCCGGGAGCCGTGTCGACCTGGGGCTGGACCGTCTCCAGCGCGCGGACCTGCCGGCTCCGGCGTCGGCGTCTGCCTCGCTGTCTCCTTCCGCGGCGGGCGAGGCGGTGCGCACGTCCGACGAGGCGCCCCTGCACCTGCTGCGCCGCCGGATCGAGCAGGCGGTTTCGGGCGGGCGGCGCGTGCTGGCCTTCCCGGGTGACTCCGCGGCCGACGCCCGCCGTCTGCACCGGCACGGTCTGGGGACGGCCGGCGATATCCTCGACGAGTTGCTCGCCGCGGCTGCGGAACGCTCGCGCGACGTCTTCGGCCGTCTCCTTCCGGCGGACACCGGCCGCTTCGCCCGGGCCTGGCTGGCCGCGGGGCGCTACACGGACGAGGTCGACCGGGTGCTGTGTGCGGCCGCCTGGGGTGGCTGACCGGGTCCGGCGACGACCGGGAGCGGGCCGCCGCTCCCCCGTGCCGGCGGCCCGCGTGACCGGAGTCGTCCCATCCGGTGCCGGTACCCGGTTGAAGCATGCGGCACCTGGCCACCGCCTGGGTATGCGTATAACTGCGTAGGGGCACAAGCGGAGAGGAACACGTGGTAAACGGGCTGGACAGGGCCTACGAACGCCTCACCGAACTGGCCGTCGCCGCGCTCAACGAGCGCGAGCCCGAACGGCTCTGGCCGCTGCTGGCCGACGCCGTGACGGGCCTGTGCGGCGGGGAGACGCTGATCTACAAACTGGACGACTGGAGCGAGGGCAAGGGCACGCTCGGCCTGTCCCCCGCCGCCGCCGACGCCTTGGACCGGATCGGCGGCGAGGCGCTGGGGGTGCTGCGGTCCGGCTACCCGTTCGCCCACCACTACGAGGCCGGCCTCGGCCGTACTCCGGTGACGGCCCGTCGGCTGGCGGGGCGGGCCTGGCCGGTGAGCGAGACCGCGCGGGTGCTCGGCGACAGCCTGGACCTGGACGAGGTGCTGGCGCTGCCGCTGCCCGGCTCGGTCGCACCGATCACGGGCTGCCTGGTCTACCGCTCCGGTGCGGACTTCACCGACGACCACGTGCGGATCGCCGAGCGCGCGCAGCCGCTGCTGGCCGCCGTCGAGCGGCAGCGCCGGTTGCTGGAGCAGTGGCGCCGGTCGTCCGCGGCGCCCGGCGAGGCGGAGGAGAGCGCGGCGGACTGTGCGCTGACGCCCCGGGAGATCACCGTTCTCCTCCTGCTCACCGACGCCCTGACCGCCGACGCGATCGGCCGTCGGCTGGGCATCTCGGCGCGCACGGTGCACAAGCACGTCGAGAACATCTACCGCAAGCTCGGCACCCGCGACCGCCTCGGCACGGTGCTGCACGCCCAGCGCCTGGGGCTGGTACCGACACCCGATCCAGCCCGAACCGGCCCGCGCCACCCGTCAGCCGTCGGCGGCCGCCCGGGAAACCCGATGGACAGCACCGTCGCCCGCCCGGCACAGTGACCGCTCGTGACGACCAGTGAGCTGTGGAGCCGGGCCGAAGCCGACCGTTACGACGGCGAGGAGAACGAGATGTCCTCGGCGGCCGTGCTCGGCCCGACCGTCGACTTCCTCGCCGAACTCGCTGGCGACGGCCCGGCGTTGGAGTTCGCCATCGGCACGGGGCGGGTCGGCGTCCCGCTGCGGGAGCGCGGGGTGCCGGTGGCGGGCATCGAGTACTCCGAGCACATGGTTGCGGTGCTGCGGCAGAAGGCCGACGCGGAGACCCTGCCGGTCGTGGTCGGAGACATGGCCACCGCCACCGTGCCCGGCGAGTTCGCCCTGGTCTACCTCGTCTACAACACGATCTCGAACCTGCTCACCCAGGACGAGCAGGTCGAGTGCTTCCGCAACGCGGCCCGGCATCTGCGGCCCGGCGGCCGGTTCGTGATCGAACTGGGGGTGCCGCCGCTGCGACTGCTGCCGCCCGGCCAGGTCGCGGTGCCGTTCGACGTCTCCGCGGGCCATCTCGGCTTCGACACCTTCGACCTGGTCGAACAGATCCTCGTCTCGCACCACCTCACCCGCGACGGCGAGGACGGCCGCTACCGCCGGGACGCCTCCCGGCACCGCTACGCCTGGCCCGCGGAACTGGACCTGATGGCCCGCCTCGCGGGCCTCGCACCGGAACGCCGGGTGTCCGACTGGGACGGCTCACCGTTCACCCAGGACTCCACGAAGCACATCTCGGTGTGGCGCAGACCCGAGTGATCGGCCCGGCCACCGGCCCGGGCACCGGTCAGCCGCTCACCGGCGTCCACCGGATCCGCGTACTGCACAGGGAGACCACGACGGCCGCCGCGGCGACGACCGCGAGGCCCCACACCAGGCTGCTCGAACTCGCGACGAAGCCGATGAGCGGGGGGCCGGCCAGCAGGCCCGTCGTGCCCGTGGCCGCGACGAGGGCCAGCGTCTCCGAGCCCTGTTTCGCCGCGGCGACGTAGACGCAGGGGGTGACCGCCGCGCAGCCCAGTCCGACGCAGGCGAAGCCGATGAGCGCCGCCGCCACTCCCCCGCTCAGCAGGGCGAAGGCGAGCCCGGCGGCGGCGAGGGCGCTGCCGAACAGCACGACGCGGCCGTCGCCCCAGCGGCTGCGCCAGCCGTCCGCGAAGAGGCGGGCCAGGACCATCATGCCGGAGAACACGGCGATGCCCATCGGCGCCAACTCCGCGGTCGCCTTGGCGACTTCCCGCAGGTAGAGGGCGGACCAGTCGTTCATGGCGCCCTCGGTCACCGTGCCGAACGCCATGGCGCAGCACATCCAGAGCGTGACACGGGACGGCAGGCTCCAGCCGGTGCGGCTCCTGCCTTCGTTCGCCTTCTCCGCCGCGGGGGCCTCGTCGTCGAGCAGGCCGGGGCGCGCCAGGGCCGTCAGCAGGACGAGGACGGCGGCGGCCACGCCGAAGTGCGCCGTGACCGAGGAGGTGGCCGCGTTCATGCCGGAGGCGAGCAGCGCGGCGAGCAGGGAGCCGGCGCTGAACGTCGCGTGCAGCCGGGCCATGGTGTTGCGGCTGTACCGGGTCTCCAGGGCCGTTCCCTGGGCGTTCATGGCGACGTTCAGGCACCCGACGAACACGCCGTCGGCCACCATGACCAGCAGGGCGACCGGGTAGTCCGGGGCGAGCGCGAGTGCCAGGAGCAGCAGGGTCAGGCAGAGGGCCGACAGCAGGGCCAGCCGTGCGGAGCCCAGCCGTTTCATGAGGACCGGCACCAGGGGGAACGACGCGACCGCGCCGATGCCGGCCGCCATCAGGAGCACCCCCACCTCGGCCGCGGTCAGCCCGAGGTCGGCCTTGATGGCGGGGATCCTGGAGGCCCAGGTGGCGTACTGGAATCCGAGGGAGCAGAACAGTGCGGCGATGGCCACCTGGCTGCGCTGGAAGGGGTCACGGGCAGGGAACACGCGCATCAACTCGCTTCGTCGGCTCGACCGTCGTACGGGACATGTAGACGGCGTTCGCGCCGTATCCGTCCGGGGAGATCCCGGGGTGGGCGGTGAACCCGCGTGCCGTCCAGAACGGTTCGCTGCGGCCGACGGCGATCAGCGAGATGCGTTCGAATCCGCGGGCGGTCGCGGTCCACGTGAGGTGGTTCAGGAGACGCCGTCCCAGTCCCCTGCCGCGCAGCCGTTCCACCACGACGAGGTCGTGCAGGTGCAGGTTGCGCGGCGGGAGGGAGGGGAGCGCGGGCTGCTCCGCCCGTTCGAGGTCGGGGTAACCGAAGGGCGGGTAGGGCAGTGCCAGCACGTACCCGGACTGCCGGGAGCCGACGTCGAGGACGAAACAGGTCGCCGGCGAGGCGTCCGCCCTGGATCGCAGGGCTGCGCGCCCCTCCGTGAGGCCGAGTTCCGTGTAGGCGTGGGATTCCATCGCGGTGATGGCGTCCCAGTCGGCGGCGGCGATGGGGCGTATGCGTATGCCGTCGTCGCCGCTCACCGGAGCTCTCCGTCGACGCAGGTGTACGGGAGCGGGGCGAAGCCGTTGAAGCCCTGGGTCGTGTAACTGAGCGCGTAGGCGCCGCTGGAGAGCACCCAGACGGGGTCGCCGGAGGCCAGGTCCCCGGGGACCCGGACCAGGGCGTGTCCCCGGGGGTAGGCGTCGTCGCTGTCGCAGGTGGGTCCGGCGAGGACGGCGGGGACGTACGCGGACCCCGCGTCGGGGTGGCTGGGGAAGACGAGCGGGTACTGGAGCGCGTCCATCTCGTAGAGCCCGTTGAACTTGCCGCAGCTCAGGTAGAGCCAGTGCTGCCGCTCGCCGTCCGGTCCGCGCCGCTCGGACAGGCGGGCCACGTGGGCGCGGATGGCCCCGTGGTCGGCGACGAGGTGACGTCCCGGCTCCAGGACGAACGAGAGGTGCTCGCCGTGGACCTTCCTGAGGTGGCGCATCCCCTCCCGGATGACGGCGAAGATCTTGTCCAGCGGCGGTTCCAGGGGCAGGCCGTGCCGGTCGAGGTAGCCCAGGGCCGGCAGCCCGCCGCCCAGGTTGACGTGGTTCAGGACGATTCCGCGCCGCCCCAGGGCGGTCAGGACGTCCGCCAGGCACTCGACGGCGCTGTGCCAGGCGTCGGCCGTCATCTGCTGGGAGCCGACGTGCACGGACAGCCCGGAGGGTGTCAGGCCCGTCTCCCGTGCCGTCTCCAGGATCCGCACCGCGTCCGCGGGTGAGCAGCCGAACTTGTGGCTCAGTCCCCACAGCGCCCCGTCGCCGCTCGTCGCCAGCCGGCAGAACACGCGGGCTCCCGGGGCGTGGGCCGCGACGGCCGCCAGGTCCTCGACGCTGTCGGTCGCGAAGTCCCGCACGCCGAGCCGGTGGGCGTCGGCGATGTCCCGGTCGGACTTGACGGTGTTGCCGTAGTGGGTCCTGCCGACCGGCACGCCCGCGCGCAGCGCCTGTTCCAGTTCGCGGGGGCTCGCCCCGTCGACCCCCGCGCCCTCGCCCGCCAGGCACTCGACCACCTCGTCCACCGGGCAGGCCTTCAGGGCGAACCGGACGTCGACGCCGGGCAGTTCACGCCGCAGGGTGGCGTAGCCGCGCCGGATCCCGGCCAGGTCGAAGAAGATCCCGTCCTCGGTGGCGCCCGCCAGGGCGGCGAGCAGGGGCGCGGAGGCGTGGGCCATGGCCGCCGTCACCGCCGCTGCCCGGGTGCCGGGGGTACGGGGGTACGGCGGGCCGCGTCGACCAGTGGTTCCCACGCCTCCGTGAGCAGGGCGAAGTCCTCGATGTCGCCGCGGGCTTCGTCCAGGAGGCGTTCGCGGCGCCCGCTCAGCAGGTCGGCGAACTCGGCGTACCGGCCGCCGAGTTTCCGGTAGGCGGTGTCGAGGGCGTCCAGCCGGTGGACGTTCTCGCTCCGGCCGAGTCCCGCGCTCTCCCTGGCCAGCCGGGCCACGGTGGACGCGCGCACCCGGCCCTGCCCGTCGAGCAGTGACTCGCCCTCTCGGGCCATGTGGGCGTAGACGGAGTTGAAGTAGAGCATCGACAGCAGGAACTTGACGAAGCGCAGCTGGTACGCGACGAACCCGGAGTCGGTGCGGCGTTCACCGGTGTAGAAGTTGACGATGTTCCGGTTGTGCAGGACGCCCGGCAGCGCGGCGTCGTGGACCAGGTGGATCAGGAAGTAGTCGCTGCCGATCGTGTCGGTCGCGGGCGGCAGGGGCACGTGTTCGTGGACGCCGTGGAAGGCGATGTTGCACATGTCCACGCGCATGGGGTCGACCAGGGTCAGGGTGGAGTGGTCGGCGGTGAAGGCGTCCGTGCCCGCACCCCGGAACGACTCCTCGACGAGTTCTGTCTTCTGCTCGGGCGTCCAGTGCGCGGGCGCCCACAGGCCGACCATGTCGTGGTAGACGTCCGGGTCGATCCGGAGTATCTCGCCGATGTCCACGGACAGTTCGCCGACGAAGGAGCTGCCGACCATCGCGACCCGCCGGTCCATGCGGTCGGCGGCGAGCGCGGTCTCGGTGACGTGACGGGCGGCGTCGGCCGCTCGGCTGCCGAGCGCCAGTAGTTCGTGGTGGACGGGGAAGACCGGATCGCCGTCCACGGTCTGGTACCGGCTGTCGGAGTCCCTGCGGTGCACGGACTCGCAGCCGAGCGCGGCGGCGAGGAGGAAGGCGCGGTTGGTGCAGGCGCCGTAGGAGACGCCGGCGGGCAGCATCAGGTCCAGCAGGAGGTCGGGCTTCGTGGCCGCGGACCGGTCGATCGCGCGCCGCAGGAAGTCCCGCTGCCGTGCCTCGTCGAGGTGGTGGACGGTGATCCGCGGGTGCTCGGGTGTCCGGCGCACGGCTTCCGCGTGTTCGGCGTGGGCCGGTGCGTCGCTGGAGTCCAGGATCAGGAGATGCACCTCGACATCGAAGTGCCGGGCGGCGTAGGCCGCTTCCTCGGCCACGGCCGTGATCGTCGCCGCGCAGGGCCTGTTGGTGGGCAGGGTCAGGCAGATTCGGCGCATGTCTCTTCTCCGGCCGGCCGCTGCGCACCGTTGAGGTCCGCCCCGCTCCAGGACGTGCGGCCCAGCAGCCTGGAGCCGAGTTCGTCGAGCGTGGCCGTGCCGTACCGCAGGGACTCGTGCCGCCTGGCGTCGCCGAGCAGCGTGGCGTTCCAGTCGGGGGTGGCGAGGGTGCGCCAGGACTCGACGCGGGAGCGCCGGAGCGATGCGTGGGACTCCAGTGCCGGCATCATCGACAGGTACTGGACCGCGCGCACCGTCCGCTCGGAGGTGTTCGGTGCCACGCCGTGCGCCAGCAGGCCGTTGAAGATGAGCAGGTCGCCGGCTTCGAGTTGCGGGCGCACCACGGGGAACTCGGCGCGGTCGATCCTGGGCCGGATCGGGTCGCGGTCCTCCGGCTGGAACGCCTTCCACTGGTCGAAGCGTTTGAACAGCTCGGGGCAGCACTGGAAGCCGCCCAGTTCCGGCCCGGTGTCGGTGAGGGCGATGATCCCCTGGACGCGTTGCGGCAGGACACCGAGCGTGGTGTCGACGTCCCAGTGCAGTTCGATGTCGAAGCCCTCGGACGTGCCCGGGATCAGGGCCCGGTCGCGGTTCCTGATGTTGGGCGGGTTCAGGTTGAGCCGGTCGAGCGTCACCCACAGCTCTTCGCAGTCCCAGACGTCGACGAAGGCGTCGTAGACCCGGCGGTTCTGGCGGCTGTCCCAGAGGAGCTGGTGGTGGTAGGCCTCGACGAAGCCGTAGACGTGCAGGTCCCGGTCGAGGTCGGAGCGGTACTCGCGCTCCTCGTACCAGGTCTCCGGGCGCTCGGGGTCCAGCCCCTCGAACTCCCAGGCGAAGTCGAGCAGTTCGCGGGCGGAGGCGGCGGGGATGGCCTGCTTGACCACCACGTAGCCGTACGTCTGCCAGTGGGCGAGGTCCTCCTCGGAGAGGACTCGCAGCGGGCGGGTCTTGGTCAGGTCCCGCAGGGGTGTCCGGGCGAGGTAGGTCTCGCCGTCCGAGCTGAAGTAAGGGATGTCCGAGGGGGCTCGATGGAGATAACGGTCAGTCGTGGGCATGCGGTGCTCCACACCTCGATATCAGGTACCGGCGGCCCGACCGGGTCGCCAACTGCGCGGAGTGAGGGACGGGGACCGTGCCTGCAGGGTCACTGCACCACGGGCCACACCAGCCCCTCTTCGAACTCGCGTGCCTCCAACTTGGACTAGACCAACTCATCCTGTCAAACACCCCAGTTGAGGGCGCGTTTCACCAACAGGGCACGGTCCAGGCCCCCTTGACACGTGCGGCTAGCCTGACGGGGACGCATTGGTCTGTACCAAGAGGAGGGCGCACGCTATGGTCTCCAGCAAGCACAGCCAGGAGTTGCGACGACTGGCGCGCTCCGTCCTGCAGCCGGGGTTCGTGGGCACCGAGGCCCCCGACTGGGTGCTGCGCGAGATCGGGGACGGGCTGGCATCGGTCGTGCTGTTCGCCCGCAACATCGTCACGCCCGAGCAGGTCGCCCGCCTGACCGGGCAACTACGCGCGGAGAATCCAGAGTTGATCATCGCGATCGACGAGGAGGCCGGTGACGTCACCCGGATCGAGTCGGCGACCGGCTCCACCCGGCCGGGCAACTTCGCCCTCGGCACCGTCGACGACACCGAGCTCACCGAGGCCGTCGCCGCCGACCTGGGCCGCCAGCTGCGCACGGCCGGGGTCAGCCTCGACTACGCACCGAGCGCGGACGTGAACTCCAACCCCGACAACCCGATCATCGGGGTCAGGTCCTTCGGCGTCGACGCCAAGGTGGTCGCGCGGCACACCGGCGCCTGGATCCGGGGACTCCAGTCGGCCGGCGTCGCCGCCTGCGCCAAGCACTTCCCCGGCCACGGCGACGTGGCCGTCGACTCCCACCACGGGCTGCCCGTCTACGAGGCCGACCGCGACCGGATCGCCGAGCAGGCCCTGCCGCCGTTCCGGGCCGCCCTCGACGCGGGCGTCCGCGCGGTGATGAGCGGCCACCTGCTGGTCCCCGCCTACGACCCCGACCTGCCGGCCACGCTGAGCCGCCGCATCCTGGAGGAACTGCTGCGCCAGGAGCTCGGGTTCGACGGCATCATCGTCACCGACGCCATCGAGATGGGCGCCGTGACCGGCCGTTACGGGATCGGCGGGGCCACGGTCCGGGCCGTCGCCGCCGGTGCCGACGCCGTCTGCGTGGGCGGCGAGAACGCCGACGAGGCCACCGCGGGGCAGCTCGTGAACGCCCTCACGGACGCCGTGCTCGCGGGCGGCCTGCCGGAGGAGCGGCTCGCCGAGGCGAGCCTTCGCGTCCGGGAGTTCGCGGCCTGGTCGGCGGGGCTCAGCCCGGCCGGCACCGCCGTCTGGGACGCCGACGGCATCGGCTTCACGGCGGCCCGCCGCGCCATCCGGCTGACCGGGGCCGTACGGCACGCCCTGCCGCTGGTCAACGCGCCGCACGTGGTGGAACTGGTGCCCACCACCAACCTCGCCATCGGCAAGGAGACCCCCTGGGGCGTGGCCGCCCCGCTGGGCGAGCGGCTGCCGGGGACGACCTCCGCCCGGGTGGGCCGCGAGGAACTGCTGTCCCGCGCGGGCACCCTGGAGGCGCGGGCGCTCACCCCCGCCGCCGGACGGCCCCTGGTCGTGGTGGTGCGCGATGCCGCCCGGCACGCGTGGATGGCGCGGGCCCTCACGGAGCTCGTCGCCGCCCGGCCCGACGCGATCGTCGTGGAGATGGGCCTGCCGGGCACCGTCGTGCCCTCCGCCGCCCAGATCTTCACGCACGGCGCCACGGCCGCCTCCGGGGTGGCCGCCGCAGAGGTGCTGGCCGGTGCCCTTTAGTGCAGACCTGAGTGCACATTGGTACGGACCTGAGCGCAACGTCCGTACCCGCGCGCCACGTTGACGCCCCCCTTCCTCTTCCCTACGTTCCGAGAGCGCTCTCACATCCGCCCCTCGAAGCAGGGAGGTGCCATGTCCCCCGTGCGCAGATCCGCCGGGCGCGCCCTTCGCCGACTGGCGGCGGCACTCGCTCCGGCACTGTTCACCGTCCTTCTCCCGCTCACGCCCCCGGCAGCCGCCGCCGACACCGGCGCGGCGGCCACCGTCTGCAACAGGTACTGCGACGCCCGGGACCCGGCGCTCTCCCCGGGTGACCGCACCCCGGTCACGGCCGGCATCTACTCCCGGTCGATCGTCCTGCACTTCGACGACGCCGACGCGATGGGCTGGGCCTCCACAGACAACGGCAGCCCGGGCGACGAGGTGTGGCTCGACCGCTCCTTCGACGGCGGCCGCACCTGGAGCTCGGGCAGCAAGCTCGGCGACACCACCGTGCCCACCGGCCAGCGCGGCTGGCGCACGCTCATGTACAACGTCGACGACTGGAACAACCTCGGCGTCGGCGCCCTGCGCGCCTGCGGCAAGGCCGGGGACCGCGCGGAGATCTCGTGCACCCCCTGGGCCCGCACCACCTGGAACGCGGGCGAGCCGCGCACCGCCGCGGCCACCGGCCTGATGACCTTCTACGACTACGGGACCGGCCTGTTCGACACCACCGGCTGGTGGAACTCCGCGAACGCCCTGACCGCGGTCATCGACAACATCCGCGTGACAGGCATGGGCAGTTACCGGTACGCGATCGCCCGCACCTACGACCTGAACATCAACGCGCAGGGCGGGCAGTTCCGCAACGACTACATCGACGACACCGGCTGGTGGGGCCTGGCCTGGGTGGCCGCCTACGACCTGACCGGCGACACCCGCTACCTGGACACGGCCCGCGCGGACGCCGACCACATGGCCGCCTACTGGGACTCCACCTGCGGCGGCGGAGTGTGGTGGAGCACGGCGAGGACGTACAAGAACGCGATCGCCAACTCCCTCTACATCCAGCTCAACGCGGCTCTCCACAACCGCGTCCAGGGCGACACCACCTACCTCGCCCGGGCCCGGGCCGGCTGGACCTGGTTCCAGGGCACCGGCATGGTCAACGGCTCGCACCTGGTCAACGACGGCATCGACCTGTCCACCTGCGGCAACAACGGGCAGGCCGTCTGGTCGTACAACCAGGGTGTCCTGCTCGGCGCGCTCACCGAGCTGTACCGGGCCACGGGCGACGGCGGGCTGCTCACCAGCGCACGGCAGATCGCCGACGCGGCCACCACGACCTCTCTGCTGCACACCTCCGACGGCATCCTGCGCGATCCGTGCGAGAGCGGTGACTGCGGAGGCGACGGCCCGTCCTTCAAGGGCGCCGACGTCCGCGGGCTCGGCAGGCTCAACTCGGTACTCCCGGACCACCCCTACACCGACTACCTCAAGCGCCAGGCGGACCGCGCCCGCGCGAGCGACCGCAACGCCCTGGACCAGTACGGACTGCGCTGGTACGGGCCGCTCGACCAGGTGGACGCCGCCCGTCAGCAGAGCGCCGTCGACCTGCTCGACGCGGCGTCCTGACCGTCCGACGACACCGCCGGCCGGGGTCAGGAGCCCGCGAGGAACGTGACGCGAACCTTTCGCTGTGGATTGTCCCGGTTCGTGTCGACCAGGCAGACCGACTGCCAGGTGCCCAGTGCCAGGCGGCCGTTGATCACCGGGAGGGTGGCGTGCGGGGGGACGATCGCCGGGAGGACGTGGTCGCGGCCGTGGCCGGGGCTGCCGTGCCGGTGCTGCCAGCGGTCGTCGGCGGGGAGCAGGGTGTGCAGGGCGGCCAGCAGGTCGTCGTCGCTGCCGGCGCCGGTCTCCAGGACGGCGATGCCGGCCGTCGCGTGCGGGACGAAGATATTCAGCAGTCCGTCGCGGCCGGCGGCGGCCTCGCCGAGGAAGGCCTCGCAGTCGCCGGTCAGGTCGACGACCCGCTCCCGGCTACCGGTGGCGACATCGAGTTCTCGTGTGGTGAAGGCATCCGACATGGCTCCATCCTGGCCCATGCGCCGGACCGCGGGACAAGCGGCCGGGCCGGGAAGATCCATGGCGGTCTCCGCTGTTGGTGGAAGCGTGAACGATACGCGTGAGGTCGAGGCAGTCGTCATCGGCGCCGGTCAGGCGGGCCTGTCCAGCGCCTACCACCTGCGGCGCACCGGCTTCGAGCCGGACCGTGACTTCGTGGTGCTCGACCACTCCCCCGCACCCGGCGGCGCCTGGCAGTTCCGGTGGGCGTCCCTGACCTACGGCAAGGTGCACGGGATGCACGCGCTGCCGGGCATGGAGCTGACCGGGGCCGACCCGGCACGGCCGTCCGCCGAGGTCATCGGGGAGTACTTCGCGGACTACGAGCGCACCTTCGGCCTGCGGGTGCACCGGCCGGTCGACGTCCGCGCGGTGCGCGAGGGCGAGGGCGGGCGGCTGCTCGTGGAGACGGACCGGGGCGACTGGTCGACGCGGGCGCTGGTCAACGCCACCGGCACCTGGGACCGGCCGTTCTGGCCGCGCTACCCGGGCCAGGAGACCTTCCGCGGGCGTCAGCTGCACACCGCCCAGTACGCCGGGCCCGAGGAGTTCGCCGGCAAACGGGTCGTGGTCGTCGGCGGTGGCGCCTCCGGCACCCAGCACCTGCTGGAGCTCGCCCCGTACGCGGCCGCCACCACCTGGGTCACCCGGCGGCCGCCGGTCTTCCGCGAGGGCCCCTTCGACGAGGGCGTGGGCCGCGCCGCGGTGGCGCTGGTGGAGGAGCGGGTACGGCAGGGGCTGCCGCCGCGGAGCGTGGTCTCGGTCACCGGGCTCCCGCTCAACGACGCGATCCGGCAGGGCCTGGCGGACGGGGTCCTGGACCGGCAGCCGATGTTCGACCGCGTCACGCCCGACGGGGTGGCGTGGAACGACGGGCGGCACGTCGACGCGGACGTCATCCTCTGGGCCACCGGCTTCCGGGCGGCCCTGGACCATCTGGCACCGCTGCGGCTGCGCGAGCCGGGCGGCGGGATCAGGATCGACGGGACCCGCGCGGTCGCCGACCCGCGCGTCCACCTCGTCGGCTACGGCCCGTCCGCGAGCACCATCGGCGCCAACCGCGCGGGGCGCGACGCCGTACGGGACATCAGGCGGCTGCTCGCCGGGGACCCGGTCGCCGCCTGACCTGCCGACCGCTCACCGCGGCGCCTGCGTGACCTGCGGCGACCGCTGGTTCCTGGTCTTCTGCGCGGCGTTGAAGTCGGCGACGTTGCGCTGGTGTTCGGCGAAATCGGCGGTGAACCGCGTGTCCCCCGGCTTGACCGTGACGAAGTACAGCCAGTTGCCCGGCGGCGGGTTCAGCGCCGCACGCATCGCGTCCGTGCCCGGGTTGTCGATCGGGGTGGGCGGCAGGCCCATGCGCTGGTAGGAGTTGTACGGGTTCTCGATCCGGGTGTCGTTCACCGTGGTGTTGAGGGTGCTGCGGTTGAGGGCGTAGTTGAGGGTGGAGTCCATCTGGAGCGGCATGCCGCGCTGCAGCCGGTTGAGGACGACACGCGCCACCTTTCCCATGTCGACCTTGCCGGCGGCCTCGGCCTGGGCGATGCTGGCGATCGTCACCGCCTGGTAGACGTTCATCGCGTCGCGCTGCGCACCGGCCGCGACGGGTGCCCAGCCGAACCGCTGGTTGGCGGTGTCGACCATGGCCCGCAACACCGACTGCGGGGTCGCGTCCTTGCCCAGGGGATAGGTGGCCGGGAAGAGATAGCCCTCCGGGTTGCCCCCGGCGTCGCCGGGGAGCTTCAGGCCCGCGCTGCCGACGGAGCCCTTGGTGCTCCCGGCCGGGAGAGCGAGGGCCTTGTCGACGGCGTCGTAGACCTGGGTCGCGCGCCAGCCCTCCGGGATGACCAGGGTGGCGGCTCCGGCCCGGCCGCCGACCAGGGACAGCAGGGGCACCACCACGGCGGCACCGGCCACGACGGCGCCGGTCACGACGAGGACGAGCCTGCCCCGGCGGGTCAGCCGGATCGACTTGCCGCGCCTCGGGGCGCCGCGGCCGGCGGGCGTCCGTCGACTCGGTTTCCGTGGCGGAGTGTTCGTCTGCATGCGGGCACGTTAGCTCGCACAAGGCGATAAACCCGACATATCTTCTGCTTGTCGGCTCCACTGTGTCGGCTTCGAGAAGCCGGCTTCAGCCCGTCGGCGGTGTCGCGTGCCTGCGTCCCCGGTCGCCCCGTCGGCGTACCGGCCGGAGTGCCGTCTCGTGCTGAGCCACCTCGGCGGTTCCGGCCTGCTCCCCCGCCGTCTCCAGCCGGGCGTCCCGGCGCACCAGTGCCGCGTACCGGCCGTCGAGTTCGAGCAGCTCCTCGTGCGTGCCGCGTTCGGCCACCTGACCGGAGTCGAGGACGACGATCTGGTCGGCACCCTGGATCGTGGAGAGCCGGTGGGCGATGGTGATGGTCGTCCGGTTGGCGGACAGGGCGTCGATGGCGTCCTGGACCGCGTGTTCGGTACGGGTGTCCAGGGCGCTGGTCGCCTCGTCGAGGATGAGGACCGGCGGGTCGCGCAGGATGGTGCGCGCGATGGCCAGCCGCTGCTTCTCGCCGCCCGAGAACCGGTGTCCGCGTTCGCCGACGACGGTGTCGTAGCCGTCGGGCAGCGCGGCGATGTGCCCGTGTATCTGGGCCGCGCGGGCAGCCGCGTGGAGTTCCTCGTCGGTGGCGTCCGGCTTGGCGAAGCGCAGGTTGTCGGCGACCGAGGCGTGGAAGAGGTACGTCTCCTGGGAGACGACGCCGACCGCGCGGGCGAGGGTGTCGAAGTCGAGGTCACGGACGTCGACGCCGTCCAGGGTGACCCGGCCGCCGGTGACGTCGTAGAGCCGGGGCACCAGGTACCCGAGCGTGGACTTGCCGGCGCCGGTGGGGCCGACGACGGCCAAGCCGGTGCCGGCCGGGACGGCGATGTCGATGCCGTCGAGGACGGGCCCGCCCTTGTCGTCGTAGCGGAACTCGACCTTCTCGAAGCGGACCTCGCCCTTCACCCGGTCGAGGTGGACCGGCTGGTCGCGCTCGGTGATGTCGATGGGCAGGTCGAGGTACTCGAAGATGCGCTGGAAGAGCGCGAGCGAGGTCTGGATCTGGACGCCGGTCGCCAGCAGGCTCACGGCGGGGCGGAACAGGCCCTGCTGGAGGGAGACGAAGGCGACGATGGTGCCGAGCGAGATCTGCGGGCCGCCCATCTGGAGGGCCATGCCGGCGGTCCAGTAGATGACGGCGGGCATCGCGGCCATCACGATCGTGATCACGGCCATCCGCCAGCGGCCTGCCATGTTCGACCGCACTTCGAGGTCGACCAGCTGCTCGGACTCGTCGGCGAAGGAGGCGGTGAGCGAGTCGGCGCGGCCCATGGTCCGGCCGAGCAGGATGCCGCTGACGGAGAGCGACTCGGTGACCGTCGCGGCCATCGCGGCCATCTGCTTCTGGCGCTGGGTGGCGATCTTCTTGCGTTCGTTGCCGACCCGGCGGCTGATCCACACGAAGAGCGGGAGCAGGACCATCGAGACGATGGTGAGCCGCCAGTCGAGGGCGATCATCGCGACGATGGTGGCGACGACGCTGGTCAGGTTGGAGACCAGGGAGGTGGCCGTCGAGGTGACGGTGGCCTGCATGCCGCCGATGTCGTTGGCGATGCGGGACTGCACCTCGCCGGTGCGGGTGCGGGTGAAGAAGGCGAGCGACATGCGCTGCAGCCGGCCGTAGACGGCGGTGCGCAGGTCGTGCATGACGCGCTGGCCGACGGTGGTGGATATCAGCGTCTGCAGGACGCCGAAGACGCTGGTCAGGACGGCACTGAGGATCATGCCCAGCGCGAGCAGGCTGAGCAGTCCGGTGCGGCCCTGCGGGATCGCGGTGTCGAGGGTCGCCTTGAGCAGGAACGGGGTGGCGACCGAGACCAGCGAGGCGGCGCCGACCAGGAGGCCGACGACCGCGAGCCGGCCGCGGTAGGGGCGGAAGAGCCGGAGGATGCGGCGCACCTGGCGGGGTTGTCCGGCCGAGGTGCCGTCAGGGGTCCAGTTGATCTCGTCTCGGGGCATGGCTCCTACGGATGGGTGTGGTGTGTACGGACTCACGGAGCATAGCTCACTGTTACCTATACTCACAATGAACATGGTCCTGATATTGTTCCCGTATGAGCACCCCCGACCCCGACGGCCCGCTCGCCGAGCAGTTGCTGCGCCTCACCCGCCGGGTGTGGCGCATCCAGAAGCGCCATCTGGCGGCGCGCGATCTGGGCGTCACCCCCGCCCAGTCTCGGCTGCTGCGCACCCTCGCGCACTACGACGCACCCCCGCGCATGGCCGATCTCGCGGAGCGCCTCGAGGTGGTGCCGCGCGCGGTGACGACGCTGGTCGACGGGCTGGAGGCGAGCGGCAAGGTGTGCCGGGTGCCGGATCCGACGAACCGGCGGGTGACCCGGATCGAGATCACGGCGGAGGGGCACGAGACCCTGCGCGAGCTGCGGGCCGCACGGAGGTCGGCGGCCCAGGAGATCCTGGCTCCGCTCTCGCCGGAGCAGCGGGAGATGCTGGCCGGGCTGCTGGACACGCTGGTCGACGGGCCGGTGACGGCGAAGCACTGCTGAGGCATGAGGCATGAGGCATGAGGCATGACGAAGCGGCTCCCCGCCCGGCGCGGGGAGCCGCTTCGTCGCCCGGTCAGCCCTCGGACACCAGTTCCTCGGCCGGCTCCGCCGTGACGACCGCGACCTCACCGCCCAGCACCTGCTTCGCCCGCTCGACGTCCAGCGCGCCCTCCCAGCGGGAGACCGCGAAGACGGCCACGCAGTTGCCGAGCAGGTTGGTGACGACGCGCATCGAGTCCATGATCCGGTCCACGCCGAGCAGCAGGGCGACGGCACCGGCCGGGATCGCCCCGAGCGAGGAGGCGGTCGCGGACAGGGCGAGGAAGGCCGACCCGGGGATGCCGGCCATGCCCTTGCTGGTGAGCATCAGCACCAGGACCACGGTGATCTGCTGACCCAGGCTCAGGTCGACACCCACGGCCTGGGCGATGAACAGGGTGCCGATGGAGAGATAGAGCGAGGCGCCGTCGAGGTTGAAGGAGTAGCCGGTGGGCAGCACCAGACCCACCGCGTCGTCCCGGGCACCCGCCTTGCGCAGCTTCTGCATCACGCGCGGCAGCACGGACTCCGTGGAGGCGGTGCCGAGCGCCAGCAGCAGCTCCTCGCGGATGTAGCGGACGAACCTCCAGAGGCTGAGCCCGGTGAGGGCCTTCAGGGCGACGGCGAGCAGGGCGACGAAGAGCGCGGCGGCCGCGTAGCAGAGGACGATCAGCTTGGCGTAGGTCTCGATGACGCCGAGGCCGTACTGGCCGATCAGGACGGCCATCGCGCCGAAGACGGCGATCGGGGCGAGGCGCATCACGAAACCGACGATCGCGAAGATGATCTCCTGGGCCTGCTCGACGGCCGGCAGCACCTGGGGCACCCTGGTGTGGCCGAGGTGGAGCAGCGCCGCACCCACCAGGCAGGCCAGGACGAGCACTTGGAGCAGGGAGTTCTCGGCGAAGGCGCCGATGAAACTGGTGGGCAGGGCGTCGAGCACGAACTCGGTGGTCGAGGGCAGCGAGCCACCGCCCGTCTTGGCGTCGACCGCCTTGGCGCTCAGCGTGGCCGGGTCGACGTGCATCCCGGCGCCGGGCTGGACGATGTTGGCGGCGACGAGTCCGATGACCAGCGCGAGCGTGCTCGCCACCTCGAACCAGATCAGCGCCTTAAGCCCGATCCGCCCGAAGGCCTTCAGGTCGCCGGCCTTGGCGATGCCGACGACGACCACGCAGAACACCAGCGGCGAGATGATCGTCTTGATGAGCCGGGTGAAGCCGTCGCCGAGCGGCTGGAGGTCCGAGGCGAACCCGGGCCACAGCCGCCCGACGACGATGCCGAGCACGAGCGCGCAGGCGACCTGCGCGAAGAGAGAGGTACGCAGTATGCGTGCGAAGCGTCGCGGCAGGGACGGTACGGACGGCGGCACGGGCACTCCTGGTGGGGGGATCGACTCGCCGAAGCCGAGCGGGACTTCTGCGATACGGAAAGTGACTTCCGTGCCGATCACTCTGGAGGTGTTCTTGATCCCGTTCGAGACCGCCGCGTCACAGCCGTGTAAACAACGCGCCGGGTGACGCGTCGCACGCACCCCGGCTCAGCGGCGAGCGCTCAGCAGCGAAGGCGATCCACCGTCAGCACCCCCTGTTCGGTGGCCAGCGAGCGGTCGTAGCAGCCGTCCGGGCCGTACAGCCGGTAGCGCTCGCTCGACGTGCCGACCGCGTGCCGCTGGTCGCGCGGCACGTTCAGGGTGTACGTCGCGTCCCCGCTGTAGGTGTCGTCGAACCGTGACCAGTCGCCACCGGACCGCCTCACCGCCGCCCGGTCGCCGAGGGTGAGTTCGGTGCGCAGCCGGTCGTCGGTGCCGATGGTGGTGGCGCCGTCCATGGTGTAGGTGCGGTGGGTGCGGGTGGTCCGGGTGGCGCCGCCCGCCCGGACCGTGACGCTCTGGTCGTCCGTCCAGGTGGCGTCGAGCGCGTCCGTCGTCTCGCCGTCGTTCCAGCGGTGCACGGAGGTGTTGGCCAGCGTGCGGCTGACAGTGGTGGTCACCCGGCCGTGCGAGGTGTCGACGTATCCGGAGACGGTCAGCCGGTGCCCGGCGTCGGTGTCGACCCGGTACTCCCCCGAACCCGGGGTGTACACGGAGGAGTTGACGGGCTCGGAGGCCGTGGCCCCGGTGAGCCCTCCGGTGACCTGGGTCCGGTGCGCGTCCTGCCAGACCAGCACGTTCACGGGGGCGCTCCAGCCGGCCTGCCCCGCCGGCACGCCGGCGACGGAGACCTCGACCTGATGCGGGCGGCCGTCGTCGAGGATCCCCGCGAACGGCGTCAGGTCGTATTCGATCGGCTTGACGTCGAAGGCGCGCGGGCCCGGCACGACGTACCAGAGGAACGGGTTGGACCAGCCGCCCGTCCACACGTTCGGGAACGGCGCGGCGATTCCGGCCGGCCGGCCGTCGACCTTGATCTGCACCTCCCGGTAGGGCCCCTTGTCCGCCTTGCAGGAGTAGGAGGCGGGGTCGGCCACGGTCAGGTACCAGAACTCCTCGCAGCCGCCGCCGGATCCGGTGGCGTACACCTCGGCGACGATGCGTTCGCTGTTGCGCGGGGTGGTGAGGGTGGTGCCGTCGTCGGCCAGGGTGAGCACCTTGTCGGGGACCGAGGCCTCGGGGCGTCCCGCGTAGAAGGTGAGGGTGGCCTTGACGTCGATGACCCCGGTGTAGGTGTCGTCGACAACGTTGCCGATGAGCATCTCGACGTCCTGCGTGGAGCGGAAGGTGTCGCTGTAGCGGGTGACGTCCTTCTCCACGTGCCACTCGATGCCGTCCGGCGAGGGCTCCGGGGTGGAGGTGCGCAGTACCTCGACGCCGCCGACGTGCAGGTAGCCCAGGCGGTCGTACTGACGGCCCTTCACCTTGCCGTCGAGGCGCAGGACCACCCTGCTCCAGCGGTCGCCGCAGCCCCGCGGGGGCGTGTACGTTCCCCGGTACGGCGTGAAGTCGCGGAACTGGGCCTCGGCCAGGGTGACTTGGCAGGACCTGGCGCCCTTGGGCACGGAGACCGGCGGGGCCGCGGTGACCGGGTCGTGCCAGTCGGTGCCGAACTCGGCCGGGACGTCGGCGGCACGGGCGGCGGGCGCCCCCGTACCGAGGAGCGCACTCGCCAGGAGGGTCGCCCCGGCGAGCATGGACATGACTATCCGTCTTCTCATGGCCGGTGTTCTACGGGGAGTTGGCCACCGGCCGCAATGGCGGGACCCGTCGACAGCGGGCCGTTCGGCCACCCGCACCGGACGGGCGCACACCATGCCGACAAATAGTGCTATGAGCGGACAGCACTGTCACAGTGCTGCCATGGAGATCAAGACCGCTCGCGCCCTGCGCGCCGCCCTCGCGTTCACGGGAGCCGTCGCGCTCACCGGCACCGGCTGTTCGGGCGGTGACCCGCACCATGGCCACGGCTCCGCCGCCCCCGGCGCCTCGGCCGCCTCGTCCGGTGCCGCCCCGTCGCCCGGCGCGCCCGGGATCGGCGACCCGCTCATGCCGCTGGACGGCAACGGCGGCTACACGGTCCGCCGTTACACGCTCGACCTCGACTGGCGGGCCCCCCGGACGCCCTTCCCGGCCGGTACCACCATCAGCGCCACCGCCACCCAGGCCCTGTCCCGCTTCGACCTGGACTTCGCGGGCAACACGCTGCACCGGGTCACCGTCGACGGCGCGCCGGCCCGCACCGTACGCGACGGCGACGAACTCGTCGTCACCCCCGCGCGGCCGATCCCGCGCGGCAGGACGTTCACCGTCCGGGTCTCCTACACGGCCGACCCGACCCAGCGACGGCAGCGGAGCGACGCGATCCGGGAGTACGGCTGGGTGCCCACCCCCGACGGCACCCTGGTCTGCGCACAGCCCGACGGCGCCAAGATGATCTTCCCGTCCGACGACCACCCCAGCCTCCGGGCTCCCCTCACCTTCCACATCACCACCCCGTCCGACGTGAGCGCGGTGGCCAACGGCCGGCTCGTCGAACGCGTCCGGCAGCCCGGTGGGCGGGTGCAGTGGACGTACGACTCCGAGGACCCCGTCGCGGCCCAGCTGGTCCAGCTGGCGATCGGGAAGTTCACGTTCGTCGCCGGCCGGGGGCCGGGCGGCCTGGCCGTGCGGGACGTGGTGCCGGACGACCTGGTCACGGACACCGAGGCCGAACGCTCGCTCACCCCGGGGCACCTCGCCTGGCTGGAACAGCGGCTCGGCCCGTACCCGTTCCGCCGCTACGGCGTGCTGGTCGGGGACACCGAGCTGCCGGTGGCGCTGGAGACGCAGTCGCTGTCCCTCGTACCCAAGGACGACCTGCTGGGCGACCGGGTCGACGCCGAACGCAATCTCGTCCACGAGCTGACACACCATTGGACCGGCGACAGCGTCGCCGTCCGGCGCTGGTCCGACCTGTGGCTGAGCGAGGGTCACGCCCGTTTCTACGAACGGCTGTACTCCGCCGAGCACGGCGGCGTGAGCATGGAGGACGCCATGCGGGCGGCGTACGAGCAGCACGACCAGTGGCGCCACGACGACGGGGCGCCCGCCGAGCCCACCGGGCCGACGCTCTTCAAGCTGATGCGCTACGACGGCTCGGCGCTGGTGCTGTATGCCCTGCGGGAGAAGGTCGGTGACGAGACGTTCGACCGGATCGAGCGGGCCTGGGTGACCGAGTACCGGGGCCGCGCGGCCGGCACCCGGGACTTCCTCGCGCTCGCCTCCAGGGTCGCCGGCCAGGATCTGACGCCGTTTCTGACGCCTTGGCTGTACGGGCCCGACACGCCGCCGATGCCGGGTCATCCCGACTGGCGGACGGACCCGGTCGAGGACTGAGTCCGCACGGTGCGCGGCCGTCGTCGGACGCCGGGCCGTTGCCCGCCGACCGGGTGGCCTCTGCCGGAGCGCTGGGCCACCCGGTCGACGCTCGGCGCGCCGTGTCGCGCCGGGCACGGAAACGTACGAGGGGTGACGTGAAGGGCAACCCCCTTGCCCTGGTTGCGACGAGCGTGCTCGGAGACCCTCAGCAAGCGGTTTGGAGACCCTCTGGTATGAGAAGAACTGTCGCTCCACGTGTGCCCAGTGCCCTCCGGACGTGCCGCCTGACGGCCTGCCTGATCGCGACGGCCGCGCTGCTGCCACCGCTGCTGATCCTCCCGCTGTCCGGCACCGACGACTCGGAGGACCAGCGTCTGCAGAACGCCTTCACCGACGCCGCGCGCGAGTTCCACGTGCCGCGCAGCGTGCTCATGGGCGTGTCCTACATGCAGTCGCGCTGGGACACCCACCCGGGCGCCCCGAGCGTCGCGGGGGGCTACGGCCCGATGCACCTGGTGGACACCACCCGTGACCACCCCTCGGTCCAGTCACCCGCACCGGGCGCACCGGCCCCGGACGGCGGCCGGTCCGACCCGCTCACCGGAACGGCGTTCGCGACCGGCGGTCACGCCGTGCGGCCCGCGGACCTGCAACGCGCCGCACGGCTGATCAAGGCCCCCGCCAAACAGCTGCGGACGGACGCCGTCGCCAACGTACGCGGCGGCGCGGCGCTGCTGGCCGCCGCCCAGCGGCATCTCGGCAAGCCGCTCAGCGCCGACCCGGACGACTGGTGGCAGGCGGTGGAACGTTTCCCCGGCACCCGTGACATCACGTCGGCGACGACGTACGCCAACGACGTCTTCGGCCTGATCCGCCGGGGCGCCCACCGGACCACCGCCGAAGGACAGGAGGTCACCCTTCCCGCCACCCCCGGTGTCAGCGCGCACCACGGACCGCAGGCCCCCAAGCGGCCGAAGGAGGTCGAGTGCCCGCCCGACCTGGCCTGCGACTGGCTTGCCGCGCCCTACGAGGAGATCGACGACGACGGCGACTACGGCAACCACGACCTCGCCGACCGGCCCCGGGACCAGCAGATCGAGTACATCGTCATCCACGACACCGAGTCGACGCTGCCGAACATGTTCAAGACCGTGCAGGACCCGACCGAGGCGTCCTGGCACTACTCGATCCGCTCCAGCGACGGCCACATCACCCAGCACGTCAGGACCAAGGACGAGGCCTGGCACTCCGGCAGCAAGTTCGTGAACGCCCGCTCGATCGGCATCGAGCACGAGGGTTTCCTCGCCCACCCCGGCACCTGGTACACGGAGCAGATGTACCGCTCCTCGGCCCGCCTGGTGCGCTACCTGGCGAAGAAGTACGACGTCCCGATGGACCGGCAGCACATCTTCGGCCATGACAACGTTCCGTCCCCTACCGGCGACAGCATCCCCGAGATGCACGAGGACCCGGGGCCGTTCTGGGACTGGCGGCACTACTTCGACCTGCTCGGCGCACCGCTGAAGGCCACGGCAGGACCGGACAGCCCCATGGTGATGATCCTGCCGGACTACGCCACCCACAAACCGCGGTACACGGGGTGCGACGGCGACGGCAAACCGTGCCTGCCGCACGGCTCCAGCGCCGTCCGCCTGTACACCCGCCCGGACGAGAACTCTCCGCTCATCCAGGACCCGGGCCGCAGGCCGGACGGCGACCCGTCCACGGAGGACGTGAGCGACCTGGGTTCCCGGGCCTCCACCGGCCAGACCTTCGCCGTGGCCGACCGCAGGGGCGAGTGGACGGCGATCTGGTACCAGGGCAACAAGGCGTGGTTCAAGAACCCCGCGGTGCATCCGACGGCCGTCGGTGCCAGCGGCCGCATGGTGACGCCGAGGGAGGGGCTGGACGAGATCCCGGTGTTCGGGCGGGCTCTGCCGGAGGAGGAGGCCTACCCGGAGGGGATGGAAGAGGAGGACGAGACACCGCTGCCGTACACCCTGCGGGCGGGCCAGCGGTATGTGACACAGTCCGACCTCGGCGGCTCCTACGTCGACCGGTCCACCTTCGCCGCCACGCCTCAGCCCGTGGTGGTGGGTCAGGAGAGGTACTACGAGATCCAGTTCGGCCACCGGCTCGCCTACGTGCGGGTGGACGACGTGGACGTGGTGGACACGAACCCCACCAGCACCACCGGCACAACGGGCACGACGGGCACGACAGGCACGACGGGCTCGGCCGGGAGCGAGGCCGTCCCTGACGCACAGTGACAACGGCACCGGGGCCCTGGGGCACTAGGAGAGCAGGCTCGGCCGGTCCCCCATCACCACGACGGGATCGCGGGCCGGGTCGAGGGTGCGCAGCAGGTACGCCATGGCCTCCTTGGACAGGCCGATGCACGCCGAGGTGCCGCTGCCGTGGTCGAGGTGCAGCCAGATGCCGCCGCCCCGGCCGTTGCCCCAGGGGTGGGTGGTGTCGTGCGGCGGTGTGCCCCGCAGGCGGTTGTAGTCGATGGCGATGACGTAGTCGAAGTCGTGCCGGTACGCCGGCCTCCAGTAGTGCGGGGGTGTGTAGAGGTCCCGGCCCTGGGCGTAGGAGAGCCGGGTGCCCGGGTCGGGAAGGACTCCGCCGGCGTCGGTGACGGTGAACACGCCGACCGGGCTGCGCCCGTCACCCGCATGGTGGTCGACGGTCCACCCGGACCGCCCGTTGTGGGCGGGCCAACCGGCCACCGGGCGCCAGCCGCGGTCCTCCCGGCTGTACAGCACGACCGTGGAGTCGGCCGAGTCCGCGCCCTCGCCGTACACGGCGACGACCTGGCGGGAGTCCGCGGGGATCTCCGCCCGCAACAGCGCGCCGACGCCCGGCAGCCGGTCCGCGTCCCCGACGGGTCCGGCCGGGTCCTGCTGCTGCCAGCCCGGACCCGCCGCGGCGCCGCTCGCGGCCGACGGGCTTCCCGGGCCTGGCGGGCTTCCCGAGGCCGACCGGCTGCTCGGGGCTGCGGGGTGCGGGCCCGGCAGGCCGTTCTTCCCGCCACCGCCCGGTGACGCCCCGCAGGCGTTCAGGGCCACCAGGACGGCCCCGATGACCGCCGCCATGGCGGTCGTCCGCCGGACGCTCTTGATCTGCACCCGGCCATCCTGGCATCACATACCGGGCAATCAACTGAATTGCATGGCATTCAGCGCGTTTGGGGCGGCGGGCCCTGGCCTGAAGGGAGCGGATTTCGACGGCCGGCCGGAAAAACCGTTTGATTTCGACGACGCTCCGACGCGAACCTTTCACGGCTTGTCGCCACCTCACCCCGACCCGAGCCGCTGGGACGTCATGCAGATTCAAGATCTTCCGTATTCCGATCCGGGCGTGCCCGACGCGCGTTCGGGTCCCCGGTTCCTGTGGTGGCTGGGGCGGAACCAGCTGGGCGGTCAGCTCAAGGCACTGGCCTGGGGGCTGCTGCACTTCGTGTCCGTCTCCGCGCTCCCGTTCTGCGTGGGCCTCGCCGTCCAGGCCGTCGTCGACCGCTCCGGCACCCGGCTGGCCCTGACGGGTGGTCTGCTGGTGCTGTGCGGCACCGCGATCGCCGTCGGCGACACCTTCCTGCACCGGGCCGCCGTCACCAACTGGATCACCGCTGCCGCCCGGGTCCAGCAACTGCTCGCCCGCAAGGCCGCCCAGCTGGGCTCCGCGCTGACCCGGCGGGTGGCGGCCGGCGAGGTGGTGGCCGTCTCCACCGGCGACGTCGAGAAGATCGGCTGGTTCGTGGAGGCGGTCTCCCGGTTCACGGCCGCCGCGCTGACGGTCGTCGTGGTCGGCGTCTCCCTGGTCCTCTACCAGCCGGCCCTCGGCTGGGTCGTGGCCGCCGGGCTGCCCCTGGTCGCGCTGTCCGTGCTGCCGCTGCTGCCCCGGGCCACCCGGCGCGCCGACTTCCAGCGCACCAAGGCCGGCCGGGCCACCGAGCTGGCCTCGGACACCGTCGCGGGACTGCGCGTGCTGCGCGGCATCGGCGGCGAGGACCTCTTCCTCGACCGCTACCGCCGCGCCTCCCAGGAGGTACGGCACGCCGCCGTGCGCAGCGCCCGGATGTGGTCGCTGATCTCCGCGATCCAGGTGCTGCTGCCCGGACTGCTGCTGATCGCGGTCGTCTGGCACGGCGTGCACCTGGCCCGGCAGGGCCGCGTCACCGTCGGCGAACTGGTCACCGTCTACAGCGCGGTCATGATCCTCAACTACCCCTTGCAGCACTTCACCGAGATCGCCATGGCCTACTCCTTCTCCCGCCCGTCGGCGAAACGGGCGGCCCGGGTGCTCTCCCTGGAACGGGCCACGGACACCGGCGGCTCGCGGGCGGACACGGTGCCGGACGGCGACCTGTACGACCCGGCCACCGGTCTGCTCGCGCCCGCGGGCCGGCTGACCGCCGTGGTCTGCGGCGACCCCGACGCGGCCGGGCGCCTCGCCGAACGGCTGGGCGGCCACCCCGCCGAGGCCGGCACCTCGGTGCTGCTCGACGGCGTACCGCTCGACGAGCTGCCCCTGGAGGCCGCCCGCACCGCGGTGCTCGTCCAGGACAAGGACCCGGTGCTGCTCTCCGGTTCGCTGCGGGAACTGCTCGACGTACCGGCCTCCGGGTCCGTACGGGCCGAGGACGCGCTGGCCGCCGCCCAGTGCACCGACGTCCTGGACGCCCTGGTCCAGGGCTCGCTGGACGTCATCGACCCGCTCGACGCCCGGATCACCGAGCGGGGCAGGTCCCTCTCGGGCGGCCAGCGCCAGCGGCTCGCCCTGGCCCGGTCGCTGATCACCGACCCCGGGGTGCTCGTCCTCGACGAACCCACCTCCGCCGTCGACTCGCACACCGAGGCCCGGATCGCCGAGGGAATCCGCTCACTGCGGTCCGGCCGCACGACCGTCGTCCTCACCTCCTCTCCGCTGCTCCTCGACCGGGCCGACCGGGTGGTCCTGGTCCACGAGGGCGAGGTGGCCGCGGTCGGCGTGCACCGCGAACTGGTGCGCACCGAGCGCCGGTACCGGTCGGTGGTGACACGTGAGACGGACGACGAGGCCGCGCTGCGGGGCACGGTGCCCGAAGAGAGCGAAGCCGCGCTGCGGGGCACGGTGCCCGAAGAGAGCGAAGCCGCGCTGCGAGGCAGGCCGGACGACACCGAACGCGCGCTGCGAGCCCGCAGGGCGCTGGAAGAGATCGAGGAGAGCGCATGATCGGCGTCGCGCCACCGGCATACGACCCGGCAGCCCCGACCACGGCCACCACCCTCCCGGTCGGCGCCACCGCGACCGTCCGCGCCTATGTGGCCGAACTGTTCCACCGGCACCGCCGGGCCTTCATCCTCCTCATCGCCGTCAACACCGTGGCCGTGGTCGCCTCCATGACCGGCCCCTACCTGCTGGGCGGGCTCGTCGAGCGGGTCTCCGACGGCGCCCGCGAGCTCCATCTGGGCCTGACCATCGGCCTGTTCCTGCTCGCGCTCGCCGTCCAGGCCGTCTTCGTACGGGAGGTGCGGCTGCGGGGTGCCGTGCTCGGCGAGCGGATGCTGGCCGATCTGCGCGAGGACTTCCTGGTCCGGTCGGTCGGGCTGCCGCCGGGCGTCCTGGAGCGGGCGGGCACGGGCGACCTGCTGTCCCGGATCACCACGGACATCGACCGGCTCGCCAACGCCATGCGGGAGGCCGTGCCGCAGCTGTCGATCGGCGTCGTCTGGGTCGTGCTGCTGATCGGCGGGCTCGCGGTCACGGCTCCCCCGCTGGCCGCCACCGTGCTGCTCGCCGTGCCGCTCCTGGTGGTCGTGTGCCGCTGGTACTTCCGGCGGGCGCCCTCGGGCTACCGCTCCGAGGCCGCCGGGTACGCGTCCGTGGCCGCCGCCCTCGCGGAGTCCGTGGACGCCGGGCACACCATCGAGGCGCACCGGCTCGCCGCCCGCCGCATCGCCCTGTCGGAGCGCCGGGTCAAGGAGTGGACGGCATGGGAGCGGTACACCCTGTGGCTGCGCTCGGTGCTGTTCCCGGCCGTCAACGCCACCCACACCACGGTCCTCGGCTCGGTGCTGATGATCGGCGGCGTCTTCGTCCTGAAGGGCTGGATCGACGTCGGCCAGCTGACCACGGGCGCGCTCATCGCCCAGATGCTCGTCGATCCGGTGAACCTGATCCTGCGCTGGTACGACGAGGTCCAGGTCGCGCAGGTGTCGCTGGCCCGGCTGATCGGCGTCCGGGACATCGAGCCGGACGCCGGGGACGCCGCGCTGGCCCCGGCCGGCCGGGAGGTGCACGCGGACGAGGTCCGCTTCGGCTACCTCCAGGGCGTCGACGTGCTGCGCGAGGTCTCCCTTGAGGTGGCGCCGGGCACCCGGCTGGCCCTGGTCGGCCCCTCCGGCGCGGGCAAGTCCACCCTCGGCCGGCTGCTCGCCGGGATCTACGCACCCCGGGACGGCCGGATCACCCTGGGCGGCGCGGAACTGTCCCGGATGACCGCCGAACGGGTCCGCTCCCACGTCGCCCTCGTCAACCAGGAGCACCACGTCTTCGTGGGCTCCCTGCGCGACAACCTGCTGCTCGCCCGGACCGGCGCGGAGGACGCCGAGCTGTGGGCGGCGCTCGGGGCGGTCGACGCGGACGGCTGGGCGCGGGCCCTGGAGGAGGGCCTGGACACCGAGGTCGGCTCCGGCGGAGTCGCCCTGACCCCGGCGCAGGCGCAGCAGATCGCGCTGGCCCGGCTGGTGCTGGCCGACCCGCACACGCTGGTCCTGGACGAGGCGACCTCGCTCCTGGACCCGCGCGCGGCCCGCCATCTGGAGCGCTCCCTCGCCCGGGTCCTGGACGGCCGCACGGTGGTCGCCATCGCGCACCGGCTGCACACCGCCCATGACGCGGACGTCATCGCCGTGGTCGAGAACGGCCGGATCAGCGAGCTCGGCAGCCACGACACGCTGGTGGCGGCCGACGGCGCCTACGCGGCGCTCTGGCGGTCGTGGCACGGGTGACGGGCCGAGGCCGCCGGGGCACAGGCTCCGGTGGCCGGGGCGCGGTCCGGGGCGGCCGGGGCGCGAGGTGCGGTGCGCCGCAGGTCGCGCCCCGTGCCGTTGCGCGGGTGCGAGCAGGGGTGGAAGGCTGGAGAGCGGCACCGGTTCGGGGACCGGCCGGGAACCGTACGGTTCGCGCCGCGCGCCCGTGCCGAGCGTGCCGGCGGCCCGCCCCGCGGACCGCGTCCTCACTCCCTGGAGGTAGCCGTGACCACCGCCGACGGATGGGGGGACGACGTCTACCAGCCCGACGGATCCGAGATCCGCGAGGACACGGGCCTGCTCGACGTGGAGGACACGCTGGAGTCCGACGGCGTCAGCGATCCCCTGGACCGCGGCTGGTCCCCGCCCGAGCGGCCGTGGGCGGTGGAGCACACCGGGGTGACCGCGGCGGAGCGGCACCGGGGCGAGACCCTGGACCAGCGGCTCGCCGAGGAGCTGCCCGACCCGGCCGTCTCCGACGGCGACGGCATCGGCGACTGCCAGGGCAGCGACGGCGAACTCCTGGACAACGAGGTCGGCGACCTGCGCTCCGGCCGGCTCGTGGCCCCGAACGAGGGGGCGCACGAGGACGACGAGAACGGCCTCGTCGCGACCGACATCGGCATCGACGGCGCCGGGGCCTCCGCGGAGGAGGCCGCGATGCACATCGTCGACGAGGACACCGCCTACGGCTGAACCGGTCCGTCCCTGCCCCACCGCCCCGTCCTTCGAGGAGCCGCCATGCAGCAGGACAAGCACCCCGACTACCACCCCGTGGTCTTCCGCGACCGTGCCGCCGGATACGCCTTCCTGACCCGGTCCACGGCGACCAGCGACCAGACCATCGAGTGGGACGACGGCGAGACCTACCCGGTGGTCGACGTGGAGATCTCGTCCGAGAGCCACCCCTTCTACACCGGGAAGGCCCGCACGGTGGACACCGAGGGCCGCGTCGCCGCGTTCGAGCGCCGCTACGGAGGCGGGTCGGGGACGGCGGGCTGACCCTCGGGGCACACCGGACCCGTGGCCGGCCGGGCCGCGGGTCAGATCACGTTGAGAGCCGCCGCGCAGCCTATGCCGCCGAGCACCATGAACACCGGCATGAGCACCTTGAGCTCGACCCAGCTGCCCGCGCGGAACCGCATCACCTTCGGCGGGCCCAGCGGGTACCAGCGCCTGCGGCCGATCGGGATGGGCCACAGGACCGGGCAGCCGGAGACGGTCAGCGCGTCCCCGAGGTCGTGCACCAGCGCCCCCAGCACCACCGGCAGCCCCAGCCACAGGTACTCCTGGCCGGGCTGGGTGAACAGCCAGTCCGAGCCGTTGCCCGGCTTGTCCAGGGTGCCGGCCAGGATCCAGGCGCTGGTCGCCGCCAGCAGCCACACCAGGATGTCGCTGCTGGAGCCGCGCGCCGCCCGCCACAGCAGGCCCTCGATCGCCAGCACCATGTGCGCGAAGAGGATCGCCAGCACCGCCCAACGGCCGCCGAGGATCGCCGCGGCCGAGCAGCCGCCGCCGATCAGCGCCGCCCACACCCAGGTGTGCGTCAGCGTCCGGTGCCCGCCGTTGCGGCGCGGGTCGCCCGCCATCCTGGTCGCCTTGTAGACGGCGTAGGACAGCTTGTCGACGATCTCGCAGACCCAGCGCGACAGGGGTCCGAAGGCCCGCGAGATGGTCGCCGCCTTGTGGTCGAGGTCCGGGGCGAGTGCGGCGCCCGCGCAGATCAGCGCTCCGACCAGGAGCACCGGCCAGGGCATCGTATGCCCGGTCGCTGCCGCCGCGGCTCCTACGCCGAGCCAGGCGGCGGCCCCCGACAGTGAGTGTGCTGGTCCCATCATGGCCGTTGCCCGCCCCATTCCTCGTATGCCGCTGTCCAGTTGACCGGGTGCGATGACGCTCCGTCGGCGACACAGCGTAGCGGCCATGATCTTCGTGCTCGAAGCCGATTCCCCCCTGGGCGGGTGGGCCAGGCAAGATGGGGGCGTGACACTCATCGATCAGCTGCCGCCGACCGCCGACCCCGACGCCCTGTACGAAGCCTTCGAGGCATGGGCTCAGGAGCGCGGTCTCACGCTCTACCCCCACCAGGAGGAGGCGCTGATCGAGGCGGTCTCCGGGGCGAACGTGATCGTGTCGACGCCGACCGGCTCCGGCAAGAGCATGATCGCCGCGGGCGCGCACTTCGCCGCGCTGGCCCGGGACGAGGTCACCTTCTACACGGCCCCGATCAAGGCGCTGGTGTCGGAGAAGTTCTTCGAGCTGTGCAAGCTCTTCGGCACCGAGAACGTCGGCATGCTCACCGGCGACGCCTCCGTGAACTCCGACGCGCCCGTCATCTGCTGCACCGCCGAGGTCCTCGCCTCCATCGCGCTGCGCGACGGCAAACAGGCGGACGTCGGCCAGGTCGTCATGGACGAGTTCCACTTCTACGCCGAGGGCGACCGCGGCTGGGCCTGGCAGATCCCGCTCCTGGAACTGCCCCAGGCGCAGTTCATCCTCATGTCGGCCACCCTCGGCGACGTCTCCTTCTTCGAGAAGGACCTGACCCGCCGCACCGGCCGCCCCACCGCGGTGGTCCGCTCGGCGACCCGCCCGGTGCCGCTCTCCTACGAGTACCAGTACACCCCGATGACCGAGACGCTCACCGAGCTGCTGTCGAGCAGGCAGGCGCCGGTGTACATCGTGCACTTCACGCAGGCGCAGGCGGTGGAGCGGGCGCAGGCCCTGATGAGCATCAACATGTGCTCGAAGGAGGAGAAGGAGCAGATCGCCGAGCTGATCGGCAACTTCCGCTTCACCACCAAGTTCGGCCAGAACCTCTCCCGGTACGTGCGGCACGGCATCGGCGTGCACCACGCCGGCATGCTCCCCAAGTACCGGCGCCTGGTGGAGAAGCTCGCCCAGGCCGGTCTGCTGAAGGTCATCTGCGGCACCGACACCCTGGGCGTGGGCGTCAACGTGCCCATCCGCACGGTGCTGTTCACCGCCCTCACCAAGTACGACGGCAACCGGGTGCGCACCCTGCGCGCCCGTGAGTTCCACCAGATCGCCGGCCGCGCGGGGCGCGCGGGGTTCGACACGGCCGGTCTGGTGGTCGCCCAGGCTCCCGAGCACGTCATCGAGAACGAGAAGGCGCTGGCGAAGGCGGGCGACGACCCGAAGAAGCGGCGCAAGGTGGTGCGCAAGAAGGCGCCGGAGGGCTTTGTCGGCTGGACCGAGACCACCTTCGAGAAGCTGATCGCGTCCGAGCCGGAGCCGCTGACCTCGCGGTTCCGGGTGACGCACACGATGCTGCTGTCGGTGATCGCCCGCCCGGGCAACGCCTTCGACGCGATGCGCCACCTTCTGGAGGACAACCACGAGCCGCGCAAGCAGCAGCTGCGGCACATCCGCCGGGCGATCGCGATCTACCGCTCGCTGCTCGACGGCGGCATCGTCGAGAAGCTCGACGAGCCCGACGCCACCGGCCGCATCGTCCGGCTGACGGTCGACCTCCAGCAGGACTTCGCGCTCAACCAGCCGCTGTCGACCTTCGCCCTGGCCGCGTTCGAACTCCTCGACCCCGAATCGCCGTCCTACGCCCTCGACATGGTGTCCGTCGTCGAGTCCACCCTGGACGACCCGCGCCAGATCCTGGCCGCCCAGATGAACAAGGCGAAGGGCGAGGCCGTCGCCGCGATGAAGGCGGACGGCGTCGAGTACGAGGAGCGCATGGAGCGCCTCCAGGACGTCACCTACCCGAAGCCGCTGGAGGAACTGCTCTTCCACGCGTACAACACGTACCGCAAGAGCCATCCCTGGGTCGGCGACCACCCGCTGTCGCCGAAGTCGGTCATCCGGGACATGTACGAACGGGCGCTGACCTTCACCGAGTTGGTGTCGCTCTACGAGCTGGCCCGCACCGAGGGCATCGTGCTGCGCTACCTCGCGAGCGCCTACAAGGCCCTCGACCACAACATCCCGGACGACCTGAAGTCCGAGGACCTGCAGGACCTGATCGAGTGGCTGGGCGAGATGGTCCGCCAGGTCGACTCCAGCCTGCTGGACGAGTGGGAGCAGCTCGCCAACCCGGAGGAGATGACCGCCGAGGAGGCCCAGGAGAAGGCCGACGAGGTCAAGCCGGTCACCGCCAACGCGCGTGCCTTCCGGGTCCTGGTGCGCAACGCGATGTTCCGCCGGGTGGAGCTCGCCGCCCTCGACAGGGTCGACGAACTGGGCGAGATGGACGCGGACTCCGGCTGGGACGCCGACGCCTGGGGCGAGGCCATGGACAAGTACTGGGACGAGTACGAGGACCTGGGCACCGGCCCCGACGCCCGCGGTCCCAAGCTGCTCGTGATCCAGGAGGAGCCGCAGAACGCGCTGTGGCGGGTCCGGCAGATCTTCGACGACCCGAACGACGACCACGACTGGGGCATCAGCGCGGAGATCGACCTGACGGCCTCCGACGCCGAGGGCCGCGCGGTGGTCCGTGTCACCGAAGTCGGCCAGCTCTGAGCACGAGCCCCGGAACAGCTTCGCCCACAGGTCCGCGCACAGGGCCCAGCACAGGAGAATCCAACCGATGACCAACCCGGCCGAGAGACTGGTCGACCTGCTCGACCTGGAGCAGATCGAGGTCAACATCTTTCGTGGCCGCAGCCCCCAGGAGTCCCTCCAGCGGGTCTTCGGCGGCCAGGTGGCCGGACAGGCGCTGGTCGCCGCCAGCCGCACCGTGGAGGGCGACCGCCCGGTGCACTCGCTGCACGCGTACTTCCTGCGGCCCGGCCGGCCGGGCGTGCCGATCGTGTACCAGGTCGAACGGGTCCGGGACGGGCGGTCGTTCACGACGCGCCGGGTCACCGCCGTGCAGCAGGGCCGCACGATCTTCAATCTGACCGCCTCCTTCCACAAGCCCGAGGTGGGTGCTTTCGAGCACCAGCTGCCGCAGTTCCGCGAGGTGCCGCACCCGGAGTCGCTGCCGACGCTCGCGGAGGAGATCCGCAAGCATCTGGGTGAACTGCCCGAGCGGCTGGAACGGATGGCGCGCCGTCAGCCCTTCGACATCCGCTATGTCGACCGGCTGCGCTGGCATCCCGAGGAGATAGCCGGCTCCGAGCCGCGCAGCGCCGTGTGGATGCGCGCGGTCGGCCCGCTGGGCGACGATCCGCTGGTGCACACCTGCGCGCTGACCTACGCCAGCGACATGACGCTCCTGGACGCGGTCCGCGTCCCTGTCGAACCGCTGTGGGGACCGCGGAACTTCGACATCGCCTCGCTGGACCACGCCATGTGGTTCCACCGGCCGTTCCGCGCGGACGAGTGGTTCCTGTACGAGCAGGAGTCCCCCATCGCCACGGGCGGCCTCGGCCTGGCCCGCGGGCGGGTCTACGACCTCGAAGGGCGGCTGCTGGTGTCGGTCGTCCAGGAGGGACTGTTCCGCTCGCTCTAGTGGGCCACCGTCAGTGGCCGGCCCACGCCCGGGGCCTGCGGAGCAGCCAGCCGCGCAGGCTCCGGGCGTGGGCCGGCCGGTCGGGCGCGGGGTGCCGGGTCGGTGCGGCCGGGCGGGGCGCGGGCCGGTGTGTGCGGGCCTGCGCCGCCTCCCGTGCCAGGTCGTGCCTGAACCAGTCGATCTCGTCCGGGTCGGCGGCCGTCATGAGGTCCTCGGCGAGCTGCGCGGCCGGCGAGCCCGGTGCGCCGTGGGCGGGCGGGGCCGGCCGCAAGGCCGTCACGTGGGCGCGCTCGTGCGGGTCGGGGAGGACGTCGTCGATCTCACCGGGATCCAGGAAGCCGGCCACCACCCCGGCCCGCTGCCACGGTCCGTCCGCCTGCCTCAGCAGGAAACCGCAGTGCCGTCCGCGCCAGTTCCGGGCCCGCTGGTCCGCGCCGGCCCGCAGCCGGTCGGTCAGCTCCGCGGGCGTACGGCCGGTGAGCAGCCGCGTGTTGTCCTCGTCGGCCGCGAACCGCCGGAGTTCCTCCGCCAGGTAGAGCCAGACCACGGCCCGGTAGCGGTTGGGGTACCACTTGACCGGAGTCACCAGACCGAGTTTGGCGAAGCGGGTGAACCTGCCCGGCGGGATCCCCATCAGGGCCGCGCCCTCCGTCGTCCCGACGGCCTGCACGCTCTCGCTGAGGGACGCGGACCGGCTCCGGAGCCGGTCGATCTCGGTCCGTGGCACACGGCGGCCTCCGCCGCCGCCCTCGTCGGGCACGGTGCGGATCCGTCCGAGGTGTACCGCGAGGTCGAACTCGCCCCGCTTGAGGCCCAGTTCGCGGGCGGCGCGGCTCGGCGCGCAGGTGAGCGGGCGGTTCTGGGCAAGGGTGGTGCCGGACATGGCCGTTCTCCCCCGTGGAGCGGGTGGCTCGCGCCGGGTGCGCTCGCCGTGGAAAAACCGTAGCCGGTTCGGCGGGACTCGTGGCGGGCCTGTGGATAACTCCACGGCGGGGGTGAATTCGCAGGTCAGAGGTCTGCCGCGGAGGTTCGCTCCGGTTGCCGGGCGTCCACCGCGAGGTGCTCGCCGACTCTGTTGACGAGCAGGGTCATCTCGTAGGCGATCTGGCCGATGTCGGCCTCCGCGCCGCTGAACACGCACAGGCAGCTGCCGCTCCCGGCCGCGGTGACGAACAGGACCGCCTCGTCGTACTCGATCATCGTCTGTCGGACCTGGCCCGCCCCGAAGTGCCGTCCGGAGCCCTTGGCGAGGCTGTGCAGCCCGGAGGCGACGGCGGCCAGATGCTCCGCGTCCTCCCGGCGAAGGCCGGTGCTCGCTCCGGTGACCAGCCCGTCGTTCGACAGGACCAGCGCGTGCCGTACGTGCTCCACGCGCTCGGTCAGGTCGTCGAGCAGCCAGCCGAGTCCCTGGTTCTGCGCCATGTCGTCGCGTCTCCCCGTGCGCCCTCTCCCCCTGGCTGGAGGATCTCCCCGCAAGCCTTCCCCACCACCGGCGTCCGGGCAAGGAGGATGGGGACATGGCAGAGAAGATGACCGACGACGAATGGCGGGCGTTCGTCTCGCACGGCACCCGTACCGGCAAACTGTCCACCGTCAACGCAGACGGCAGCCCGCATGTGGCGCCCATCTGGTTCCTGCTGGACGGGGACGAGCTGGTCTTCAACACCGGGAAAGACACCGTGAAAGGGCGCAATCTCGCCCGTGACGGGCGTGTCGCCCTCTGCGTGGACGACGACCGGCCCCCTTTCCACTTCGTGGTGCTGAACGGGCACGCCCGGCTCTCGGAGGGCCTGGACGAACTGCGCGACTGGGCCACCCGGATCGCGGCTCGTTACATGGGTGCGGAGCGCGCGGCCGAGTTCGGCGCCCGCAACGGCGTCCCCGGCGAGCTGCTGGTCCGGGTCGCCGTGGAGAAGGTGGTGGCGCTCAAGGACCTCACGGGCTGAGGCTCAGCCCACCGAGTCGAGGAGCCGGGCGGTGTGCATCCGCCCGGCGTACTCGACGAGCCGGATCAGCACCTCCTTGCCGGAGTCCCGGTCCCGGGCGTCGCACAGGACCACGGGCGTGCCCTGGTCCAGGTCGAGGGCGCGGGAGACGTCGTGGGCACCGTAGGACCGGGCCCCGGTGAAGCAGTTGACGGCGACGACGAACGGGATGTGCCGGTGCTCGAAGTAGTCGACCGCCGGGAAGCAGTCCTCCAGGCGGCGGGTGTCGGCGAGGACGACGGCGCCGAGTGCTCCCTGCGAGAGTTCGTCCCAGAGGAACCAGAAGCGGTCCTGGCCCGGGGTGCCGAAGAGGTACAGGGAGAGGCCGGAGCGGATGGTGATCCGTCCGAAGTCCATGGCGACCGTGGTGGTGACCTTCTGGTCCACGCCGTCCGTGTCGTCGACCAGCTGGCCCGCTTCGCTGAGCATCTCCTCGGTGCGCAACGGCCGGATCTCGCTGACGGCGCCGACCAGGGTGGTCTTCCCGACGCCGAAGCCGCCGGCGACCAATATCTTGAGCGCCATGGCCGAGGTGTCGTCGGCGGTGGACTCGGGGTGCTCGGAGACCATGATCACTTCTCTCGGAAGGGCTTGCTTGAGGGCGTCTGTTCTGGCCGGCTCGGGCCCGGTCGGTTCCGGATGCTCATCTACAGTGCCCGCAATCCCTCGATGACCTCACGCAGAATCCGTTCGTCGGGCAGCTGGGCCGGTGGCACCGGGCGGCTCACGGTGACCCGGCCCAGTTCCAGCAGGTCGCCCAGGAGCACCCGGACCACGCCGACGGGGAGGTCGGCGCCGGCGGCGAGCTCGGCGACGGACTGCGTCTCCGGCCGGCACAGGTCGACCAGCGCGCGGTGTTCGGGGCCGAGGGGAGTGTCGTCGTCCGTGCCGGGGCCGCCCGGGACGAGCGTGACCAGGGCGATCAGGTCGAACTTCACCCCGGTGGGGCCGGGTTCGGTGCGGCCCCCGGTCATGGCGTAGGGGCGGACCAGGGGCCCGGCCTCGCTGTCGTACCACTGGCTGCCCGGCTCGTGCGGGATGCCGGTCATGTACTCGGTCATCGGTGGCGGTCTTCCGGCTCAGCCGGCGGCGGGCGGCCGGGCGGCGACGCGCGGTGCGGTGTAGAGGTGCTCGCCGACGCGCTTGACGAGGCGGGCCATCTCGTAGGCGACCAGCCCGATGTCGGCGGTCACGTCGGTGAGCAGGGCGAGGCAGGAGCCGTCGCCCGCGGCGGCCACGAAGAGGAAGGCGTCGTCCATCTCGACCATGGTCTGGCGCACCCCGCCGGCCCCGAAGTGCCGTCCGGCGCCTTTGGCGAGGCTGTTGAAACCGGAGGCCACGGCGGCGAGGTGCTCGGCGTCCTCGCGTTTGAGTCCGGTCGAGGCGCCGACGGCGAGGCCGTCGTTGGAGAGCACGACGGCGTGTCGTACCTCGGTGACGCGCAGCACCAGGTCGTCCAGCAGCCAGTCGAGTTCGCCGGAGCGCCGGTCCGTCCTCGGGCTCGGGTCCTGGATCATGTGCGGTCTCCTTCGGTGCTGTCGGTGCCCTCGCGGGGTTCCGGGGCGGCTCCGCGGCCGGGTTGTCTGCCGCCGCCGCGCGTCCAGCCGGCGCGGTAGGCGGTCATGCGGTCGCGGACGAGTTCGGGGGTGCGCTCGTCCCCGCCGCGGGCGGGCGCGGGCTCCTCGGCGCGGGGATCGCGCAGTTGGGGGGCGAGGCTGGCCTGCCGTATGCGGCGCGGCAGGTCGTCCTCGGAGGGCGCGGAGTCCTGCGGTGGGCGGTGCGGCCTCAAGGTGGTGACTCCGGGGGGCGGTGGTTCGGGCGCGGGGCGCGGTGCGGTGCGGGTGGCGGCGAGGGCGGGCCGGCCGGCGGGAGCCGGTTCCGGGAGGGCGGCGCCGGGCACGCGCGCGTAGGCGCGCGCGGGTGCCTGCCCGGTGTCGGCCGTCGGGCGGACGGGACGTTCCGCCGGGTGGCCGTGCAGCAGGGCCTTCGGCAGCAGGACCACCGCGGTGGTGCCGCCGTACGGGGAGGTGCGCAGATGCACCTTGATGCCGTGGCGGGCCGCGAGCCTGCTGACCACGAAGAGGCCGAGCCGGTCGCTGTCGAAGAGGTCGAGGGCCTCGGACTGCTCGATGCGCCGGTTGGCCTCGGCGAGGGTCTCCTGGCCCATGCCGAGCCCGCGGTCCTCGACCTCCAGGGCGTAGCCGTTGCCGACGGGTTCTCCGGTGACGCGCACACGCGTGTGCGGCGGCGAGAACTGGGCGGCGTTCTCCACGACCTCGGCGAGCAGGTGCGTGAGGTCGGCGACCGCGGCGCCGACGACGGCCGCCTCGGGGAGCTGCCGTACCTCCACGCGCGCGTAGTCCTCGACCTCGGACACGGCGGCCCGCACCACGTTGGTCAGGGGCACGGGCATCCGCCAGGCCCGGCCCGGGGCGGCGCCGGAGAGGATGATCAGGCTCTCCGCGTGGCGGCGCATCCGGGTGGTGAGGTGGTCGAGGCGGAAGAGGTCGCTCAGTTCGCTGGGGTCGTCGGAGCGGCGTTCCATGCTGTCCAGCAGGCTCAGCTGGCGGTGGACCAGGATCTGGCTGCGGCGGGCGAGGTTGACGAAGACTCCCGAGATGCCGCTGGCGAGTTCGGCGCGTTCCACGGCGGCGCGCAGGGCGGCACGGTGCACGGTGCCGAGGGCCTCGGCGACCTGTCCGGTCTCGTCCTCCGCGGGCGGCCCCGGGGGCGCCTCGGCGCGGACGTCGATCTCCTCGCCGGCCCGCAGCCTGCGCATCGCCTCGGGGAGTTTGCGGCGGGCGATCTCCAGGGCGCTGTTGCGCAGGCTCACCAGCTCGACGACGAGGCCGCGCCCGATGCGCACGGAGATGACGAGCGAGGCGATCACGGCGAGCAGACCGAACAGGACGGCGGCGCCGGCCGGGCTGAGCAGGCCGCGCGCGAAGGGGTCGGCCCGGCCGGCCACCGCGCGTGCCGTACCGGCCTGGATGCCGCGCATGCCGTCCTGCACGCGCGTGTGCGCGGTGTTCCAGGCTGCTTCCGGGGCAGCGCCGACCGCCTTGGCTCCGGGCCGGCTCGCGAGGATCCGGTCCTCGGCTGCGCCCAGCGCGGTGTAGTCGTCGCCGTCGGCGAGCCGGTGCCAGGCGGTGCGCTGGGCACCGGGCAGATCGGCGACGGCCGCGTCGGTGAGGACTCGGCGGGTGTCGACGGCTCCGGTGAACAGCCGCAGCCGCTCGCCGTCGAGGCCGCCGGCCAGCCGGGCACCGCCGAGGACCGCGTCCTCCTGGGCCAGCGCCTCGCCCGCCCGGGAGAACTCGAGCAGCACGCGCGCGTCGGAGCCCATGTCGTCGGCCTGGATGCCGGTGAGGGCGCCGTCCACGGCGAAGGCCGAGGCGATGGCCTGGGTGTACTGCCCGTAGGCCGCGTCCCAGCCGGTGCCGCGGTTCTGCACCGCTCGCCGCAGGGTGCGCAGCTGCTCGGCGCCGGTGACGAAGGCCTTCAGGCGCTGGGCGACGCCGGAGGGGAGTTCCTCGCCGTCGGCGACGGTGCTGTCCTTGCCGAGCCGCAGTGCGGCCACCGCCTGGTCGGTGCCGGCGCCCAGCCTCCTGAGGTCGGCGGTCTGTTCGGCGGTGGGGTCGGTCGCGTACCGGACCGCGGCGGCCCGCTCGGCCTGGAGTGCGGCGACGGCGGTGGCGACCGGGGTGCGCAGCGCGGCGTCGACGTGCTGGGACTGGCGCAGCCGGGACACGTCCTGCGCCGTGGTGACCGTGGCGTACGCCCACAGGGCGAGCAGGGACATCACCGGCACCATGAGCAGGCAGACGACCTTGGCCCGCACGGTCCGCGGGCGGAGCCGCCAGCCTCCGGGCCGGACGGCCGGGTTGTCCGCGGCGGTGCCGGCCATGTCGTCGTCCGCCTCGTCGGCGGGCGGTCCGGCGTGCGCGCGACGGCCGCGCACGGGCCGCGGTGACGGTGTGTCCGGGCCTGCTGTCGGGGTCCTACGGGGTGTACGCATGGCCTCCTCGCTCGGGAAAGGTGGGTCGGCACCGGGTCAGCGCGCGGCGCCGGCGACGGGCCGCTGGGCCGAGGCGGACGCCTCGCGCTCCCCGGCCGTGGGCGAGAGCGCGACGAAGGCCGAGGTGAGGAACAGATAGGACCCGAGACCGACGGCGAGGGGGAAGATGAACTGCATCGCCGTGGCCCCGGGCAGGGGGCTGCCGGAGGGCGTGACGTGCACGCTCACCGCGAACATGCCGGTGTAGTGCATGCTGCTGACGGCCGCTCCCATGACCAGGGAGGCGACGGTGACCGCGACGGGCGAACTGATGTTGAGCGCCGCCCACAGGGCCGCGGTCGCGGCGACCACGGCGATGAGGACGGAGAGCCCGACGAGCATCGGGTCGTAGCGCACGGCGCCGTGCAGCCGGACGGCCGCCATGCCGAGGTAGTGCATGCTGGCGACGCCCAGCCCGGTGGTGAGTCCGCCGAGCAGCAGTGCCCGGTTGCGGTCGCGGCTGTAGCCGACGGCGAAGACGCCGGCGCTGACGACGACCACGGCGACGAGCAGGCTGAGGATGGTCAGCGGCACGTCGTAGCGGATGTCGGTGCCGCTGACGCTGAAGCCGAGCATGGCCACGAAGTGCATGGTCCAGATGCCGGTGCCGAGCGCGGAGGCCGCGGTGAGCAGCCAGTTGCGGCGCGCGCGGCCGGTACTGGCGAGCGCGCGGACGGTACAGCGCAGCCCCAGTGCGGCGCCTATGCAGGCCATGACGTACGACAGCACGGGGGTCAGCCAGCCGAAGGTGGCGTGGTGCAGATGTCCCATGGCCCAGGGACGCTAGGGGGGCATGGGCGCACAAAGGGGGCGCATTTCGAAAGGTGTTGCAATATGACTCAGAGATGTGCCGGAACGATCGCGTCCCGCTCGAACGTGCGCACAGGGTCGTCCTCCGTGACGGTGAGGGATCATGCGGACCATGAGCGATGACCACACACACGTCCGGGAGTTCTTCACCGCGCGGGCAGCCGACTGGGACAGCCGGTTCCCCGACGACGGTCCCGCGTACGCGGCCGCCGTCGCCGATCTGGGGCTGCGCCCGGGCGACCGGGTCCTCGACGCGGGGTGCGGCACCGGGCGCGCCCTGCCGCCGCTCCGCCGGGCCGTGGGGCCCACCGGCGTGGTCCTGGGGATGGACCTCACGCCGGCGATGCTGCGGGCCGCCCGGCAGGCCGGCCGGGACCGTGACGGGCGGCTGCTGCTCGCCGACGTCGCCGCGCTGCCGGTGCGGTCGGAGTCCCTCGACGCCGTGTTCGCCGCCGGCCTGATCGCCCATCTGCCCCGTCCGGCGGAGAACCTGCGGGAGTTGGCACGCGTGGTCCGCCCCGGCGGCGCCCTCGCCCTGTTCCACCCCATCGGCCGGTCCGCCCTGGCGGCGCGCCAGGGGCGGCAGATCACGCCGGACGACCTGCGCGCGGAGGGCAACCTCGGCCCGTTGCTGGCCGGTTCGGGCTGGCTCATGACGTCGTACGTGGACGAGGACGCCCGGTTCCTGGCACTGGCGGTCCGCGCACGTTAGCCGGGGCCGGCCGAGGCCCGCGGGCTGCCCCTTCTTCGCCACGCCCTCTTCTGTTGCCGGAGCTTCAACCCTACGTTCGACGGAGGAAGGCAGATGTTCGCGGGCGAAAGCCGACGAAGGGAAGGGGGCCCGCGTGTTCGACCGGATCCGCAGGTACGTAGGCAGAAGGCGTGGCACCGAGGGCGGAGCGGTGCCGGAACGGCGTGCGAGCCGTGAGCGGCGCGCGCACAACTTGTTCGAGGCCGCGGCCGCCTATGTCGCGGCCCGGGCGGAGGACGACCAGGACCTGATCGAGGAGGCGGCGGGCTGGGTGTCGCCGGAGGCGCTGTCGTTCGGGGTGAGCGAGCTCGCCTGCCGGGCCGTCGTCACCCTGGCCCGGGAACGCGACGAGTCGCCGGCGACGGTGGCGCGCGACCTTCTGGGCCTCCCGGTGGCCTGACCCTTCGGTACCGCCGAAGAGGCGGGTCTTCCGTGCCCCCGAGGTCGTTTCGTCCCCTCCCGGTGGAAACCTGCAGCTCGCGTGTGGCGGCCGGTCGTGACAACGGCCTTCCCGTCGCACTAGGGTGCGCGCCGTTGGACGAACCACTGGGGAGGCAGGGATGGCCGGGACCGACGAGGAGGCCGTCGCCGCGGACGAGGCACTGTACGTGCTCACGGCGGTGCTGCTGACGCCGGCGAAGTTTCCGAGCGTGCTGGGCGACGACTACCCGGAGGCGTGCGCGGCGCTGGAGCTGGCACCGCGCGCCGACGGGTACGGCCTGGTGCTCGGCCAGGACGGCGAAGGGGCGCGCTGGACGGTCGTCATCGACGACGTCTCGCTGGTCGCCGTCGCGATCGCGACCTGGGACTGCGGGATGGAGTACGACCTGTCGCCGGACGAGCGCACGGTGGTCGCCGCCCTGCCCGGCTGGCCCCTGGCGGTCGCCGTGGCGGCTCCCAACGTGCCGGCGCCGCACGACCCCGGCCCGGAGGTGGCGGACCAGACCCCGCTGACCCCGCCGGACACCAGCACCTGGGGTCCGGCGCAACGGCGGCTGGGCGCGGACGAGATCGCGCTGCAGTGGGCGATCTGGCGGGAACAGATCGGCGACGACCTCTTCCCGGCACCGGGGACGGCGGCCGAGGCCTCAGAAACCCCCTCGGGGGCCTCGGAGGAGGCTCCGGCGGACGCCGAGGCGGCCCCGAAGGGTCACGGCGGGGTCCGCAGGGTCCTGGCCGAGGCGCGGGCCTACGTGGAGACGCCCCCGCCGCTGGGCCGGGTCCGCTCCTCGTTCGCCCCGGGCGACGCCCGTACGCTGCGTGCCGACGGGCCCGGCTGGTCGCTCGTGGCCCGCACCGACGACATCGCCTTCGTGCTCCTCGACGACAAACCCGGCGAGGTCCTGCCGGTCGGCCGGGGTCCCGAGCTGCCCGGCCTCCTGGAAGCCCTCGACAAGATGGCCGTACGCCCCCTGTGAGCCTCCCGGGACCGCACCCCGCCGCAGGCCTGTCAGGGGCGGGGCGCGGTCCCGGGCAGGTGGCTCAGCGGCCGATCTCCTTGCGCGTGACCCGGCGCAGCCTGCGCCGCTGCGAGGGGTCGAGGGTGAGGTACGCGGCCACCGGGACGCCCACCACGATCAGGAACGTCACCCACCAGGGCAGCCATATCAGCAGGATGAGCCCGACCGCCACACCTCCTGCGGCGATCTTCGCGTTCTTCGACATCGGCGTCGCCTCCTTCGCGGCCCTTGCCGCTCTCTGATCTGAAAACGGGCCCGCGCCTCCCGCGGTTCCGGACCACGACCCTGAGACATCCCTGATGAGCTACCCCTACTGGTCTCCGCCGACCCCCGGGCGCCGACTCGAACAGATTGTGAAGCGGCTCCACTCCCAGCGTAACCACTCCCGGTCGGCTGCCGTGCCTGGCGTCCACGGGGGCGGCGACTCGGCCCTGCGGAAAACCCCACCCGTACAGGCAGGTTGGCCGGATGGCCGGTGGCTGTGGGGGTTCGTACGGTCACCGTATGAAGCGAACGAGTACGAAGCCGACGCGTACGAAGTCGGCGACCATGACGCGAACGAGTGTGCGGCGAATCGGCAGGGCGGTGGCGGTCTCGGTCGTGACGGTGGCACTGACGGCAGGCGGCGCGACGGCCGTGGTCGCGCGGGGATCGAGTCCGCCGGCGGCGGCCGTCGCCCCGGTGGGGGCGCAGGTGCCACGGGGCACGGCGGTGTCCGTCGAGCATCTGCGGACGCTGACCGCCCGCCAGGCCGCGGCCGAGCTGGCGGGCGACGAGGGCGGGGCCTGGGACACCGGCGCCGTGCGGTACGGCCTGGACACCTTCAGGATCGTGTACCGCACGGTGGATCCGCACGGGCGGCCCACCACCGCCAGCGGGCTGCTGGCCCTGCCGCGCAGCGGTGAACGGCGGCTGCGAGCGGTGTCGTTCACGCACGGCACCGAACTGTTCAAGGGTGACGTCGCCTCGGTCTCGACCGAGGTCTGGGACCAGGCACCGGCCCTGGCCTACGCGTCCGCCGGATTCGCGGCAGTGCTCCCCGACTACCTCGGGCTGGGGTTGGGCCCCGGCCCGCATCCCTGGATGGACGTGCCGTCGGAGACGACGGCCGCGCTGGACATGCTGCGGGCGTCCCGCACCGTCGCGGCACAGAAGAGCCGGGAGCTGCACCGGGGAGTGCTGGTCACCGGCTTCTCCCAGGGGGCATCGGCGGCCCTGGGGCTGGCCAGGGCTCTGCAGGAGGGTGCCGACGGCTGGTTCCGGCTCCGCGCGGTGGCACCCGTCAGCGGTGCCTACGCGTTCCGGGACGCGGAGATCCCCGCGCTGCTGGCCGGGCGCACGGACCCGAAGGCGAGCGTGATCTACACGGCGCTGGCCCTGGTCGCGTTCAACCGTCTGCACCACCTGTACGACTCGCCCGCCGAGGTGTTCCGGGCGCCGTACGACCGCACGGTCGAGGAGCTGCTGGACGGCACCCACACCGGTCAGGAGGTCGTGGCCGGCACCCCCGACTCCCTCGGCGCACTGCTCACCGCCCGCGGCCGGGCGATGCTGGCCCACCCCACCGGAGGGCTGGCGGCGGCCCTGCGGGCCACGGACAGCGTGTGCAGCGACTGGGTGCCGCGGGCTCCGGTCAGGCTCTACTACGCCGACGGGGACGAGCAGGCCGTCAACACGAACACGGCCCACTGCCACGCCGCCCTGCGCGCCCACGGCGTCGATGCCCCGCCGGTCGGCCTCGGCACCCCGGACTACGGCGGTTCCCGCCATCTCGGTTCCCAGCAGGCGGGAACCGCCGCCGTGGTGCGGTGGTTCCGGACGCTGTGACTAGCCCAGCAACGAGGGCAGCAGGGAATCCAGACCGCTCGGCAGCTCGCTGGGCAGCTCCGAGGGCCATTGCGAAGGGAGTTCGCTCGGCAGCCCCGACGGCAGGCTGCTGGGCAGCTCGGTCGGGAGGCTGAACGAAGGCCGGGCCGGGCCGGAGGGGCTCGGGCTGCCGGCGCCGGGCTTCTCGTCGGTCGAGCCGTCGCCACCCGACGCCATCAGGACGACGACGGCGACGGCCACCGCTACCGCCAGCAGGGCCAGAACGGCGAACAACGGGCCCCTGCGCCGACGGGGCGGCCCCGGCGGGCGTGGTGGCATCCAGCCCACGGCGGTGGGCGGGTCCTGGTCACCGGGCGGAGCGCCGAATCCTGCCTGCGGGGACGGGGCACCGAAACCTGCCTGCGGGGACGGGGCGAAACCCTCGTACGGGGGCGGATCGTAACCCCCGTACGGAGGCGGGTCGTAGCCGCCCGCGGGCGGCGGAGTGCCATCCGGCGGGCCGGGCGGTCGTGGCGGTACGGGCGGCATGGCCATACCGTCAAGAGTCACCGCGTTCCGGTCATCGCGCGAGACCGGCACGACAGTTGGCACGGACTCATGCCATGGACCGCACGGTTCCGGAGCATTTCCGGTACGAACCGGTCGTATGCCCGCCGGAAACGACACGCGCGCGTGCGGGCGTCGCCGCGGAGGCGGCCGTCACGCGCGCGTGCGTGTTCAGCCCCGGGCGCCCAGCAGGTGGTCCATCGCCAGCTGGTCGAGTCGCTCGAAGGCCATCCCGCGTGCGGCGGTCGCGTCCGCGTCGAACTCCTCGAAGGCCGTGCGGTCGGCGAGGAGGGCCTGGAGGCCGTCCGCGGCGGTCGGCTGGGCCAGCTGGTCCAGCCGGGAGGCGCGCAGGGCCTCCTGGACCTCCGGGTCGGCACGGAAGGCGGTCGCGCGCTCCTTGAGGATCAGGTAGTTGCGCATGCAGCCGGCGGCCGACGCCCACACGCCGTCGAGGTCCTCGGTCCGCGGCGGCTTGAAGTCGAAGTGCTTCGGGCCGGCGTAGCCCGCGCTCTCCAGGAGGTCGACCAGCCAGAAGGCGGCGCGCAGGTCGCCGGCGCCGAAGCGCAGGTCCTGGTCGTACTTGATGCCGGACTGGCCGTTGAGGTCGATGTGGAAGAGCTTGCCCGCCCACAGGGCCTGCGCGATGCCGTGCGGGAAGTTCAGGCCGGCCATCTGCTCGTGGCCCACCTCGGGGTTGACGCCGTACAGCTCGGGGCGCTCCAGGCGCTCGATGAAGGCGAGGGCGTGGCCGACGGTGGGGAGCAGGATGTCGCCGCGCGGCTCGTTCGGCTTGGGCTCGATGGCGAAGCGCAGGTCGTAGCCCTGGGAGGTGACGTACTCGCCGAGGAGGTCGAAGGCCTCCTTCATGCGGTCGAGGGCGACCCGCACGTCCTTGGCGGCGCCGGACTCGGCGCCCTCACGGCCGCCCCAGGCGACGTACGTCTCGGCGCCCAGTTCGACGGCCAGGTCGATGTTGCGGATGGTCTTGCGCAGCGCGTAGCGGCGCACGTCACGGTCGTTCGCGGTGAACGCGCCGTCCTTGAAGACCGGGTGGGTGAAGAGGTTGGTGGTGGCCATCGGCACCTTCATGCCGGTGGCGTCGAGGGCCTGCCGGAAGCGCTTGATGTGCGACTCGCGCTCGCTGTCGGAGGACCCGAAGGGGATCAGGTCGTCGTCGTGGAACGTCACACCGTGGGCGCCCAGTTCGGACAGGCGCTGGACCGTCTCGACGGGGTCGAGGGCGCGACGGGTGGCGTCGCCGAACGGGTCCCTTCCCTGCCAGCCGACGGTCCACAGGCCGAAGGTGAACCTGTCCTCGGGGGTGGGCTGGAAGCTCATGCCGCGGCTCCTTGCTCGGGGGCTGTGCTCGATGACTGCGGTGGATGACCGATGGACGACTGTCGTGTCGCCTATTTCGTCATCGCGGTTTACAAATTAGTATGCCGACGCGTCCCTGGGAAGGGTCACCCTGTCCCCGAAGGACGAAAACCGGGTCGCGACACCCCGACGAGCCGGGAAAACTGCAGGTCAGATACGCCGCGAGCCGCGGAAAAAGGGAGAGCCCGATGTCAGCAGCCGAGGGTCCGCTCGTCGTCGGCGTGGACACGTCCACCCAGTCCACCAAGGCGCTGGTCGTCGACGCGTCCACCGGCGAGGTCGTGGCGAGCGGCCAGGCACCGCACACCGTGACCACCGGCACGGGCCGGGAGAGTGATCCGCGCCAGTGGTGGGACGCGCTGTGCGAGGCGCTGCGCCAGTGCGGGGACGCCGCGCACGAGGCGGCGGCCGTGTCGATCGGCGGGCAGCAGCACGGTCTGGTCACCCTGGACGGGCACGGCGAACCGGTGCGGCCCGCGCTGCTCTGGAACGACGTCCGCTCGGCGCCCCAGGCCCAGCGGCTGATCGAGGAGCTGGGCGGCCCGAAGGCCTGGGCGGAGCGCACCGGGAGCGTGCCGGGCGCGTCGTTCACGGTCAGCAAGTGGGCCTGGCTGGCGGAGCACGAGCCGGAGGCGGTCCGGGCGACCAGGGCCGTACGGCTCCCCCACGACTACCTCACCGAGCGGCTGACCGGGCTGGGCACGACCGACCGCGGCGACGCCTCCGGCACCGGCTGGTGGGCGTCGGCGACCGAGGCGTACGACGCGGAGACCCTGGCCCACGTGGGCCTGGACCCGGCGTTCCTGCCCCGGGTGGTCCGGCCCGGCGAGGTCGCCGGCACCGTCCGGGACAGCCATGACCTGCCGTTCTCCAAGGGCACCCTGGTGGCGGCCGGCACCGGCGACAACGCGGCTGCCGCGCTGGGCCTCGGACTGCGTCCGGGCACCCCCGTGCTGAGCCTCGGCACCTCGGGCACGGTGTACGCGGTCTCCAGGCACCGGCCCGCCGACCCGACCGGCACGGTGGCGGGCTTCGCCGACGCGCACGGCGACTGGCTGCCGCTCGCCTGCACCCTGAACTGCACCCTCGCGGTCGACCGGGTCGCGGCGCTCCTCGGCCTGGACCGCGAGGCCGTCGAGCCCGGCACCTCGGTGACCCTGCTGCCGTACCTGGACGGCGAGCGCACCCCGAACCTGCCGAACGCCTCCGGCCTGCTGCACGGCCTGCGCCACGACACCACCGCGGGCCAGCTCCTCCAGGCCGCCTACGACGGCGCCGTGCACGCCCTGCTGGGCGCTCTGGACCTGGTGCTCGACGAGGACGCCGACCGGACCACCCCGTTGCTGCTGATCGGCGGCGGCGCCCGGGGCCGGGCCTGGCAGGAGACGGTACGGCGGCTGTCGGGGCGGCCGGTACAGGTACCCGAGGCGAAGGAACTGGTCGCCCTCGGCGCCGCCGCACAGGCGGCCGGACTGCTCACCGGAGAGGACCCGGCAGCGGTGGCACGGCGCTGGAACACGGCCGCCGGGCCCGTGCTGGACGCGGTGGAGCGGGACGCCGCGACGCTGTCCAGGATCTCCGGGGTACTCTCCGACGCGGCCCCGCTGCTGGAGCGGGCGCCGGAGAACCGCTGACCGGCAGAGGACCGCCGAGAGGCTTCGAAAGGGTTCAAGAGGATTCGAGAGGATCCCGGAGAGTCCCAGAGGATTGATGGAGGCATGACCGCACCGCTGCACGAGGCCCGCCCGACGGCGACCGGCCGTGCCCTGCCGGACACCCAGCAGGGCATGCGCCGGCGCAACCTCGCGCGCGTGATGCACGCGGTCAGCGCGGAGGGCTCGCTGTCGCGGGCCGCGGTCGCCTCGCGCATCGGCCTCACCAGAGCGGCCGTGTCGACCCTCGTCGACGAGCTGATCCGCTGGGGACTCCTGGAGGAACTGGGGCCCGAGCGGCCCAGCCGGGTCGGGCGGCCGGGTTCGGCGCTCGCGGTGAGCGGGCACGGTCCGGCCGGCCTCGGGGCGGAGATCGGGGTCGACCATCTCGCCGTGTGCGCGGTGGACCTGCGCGGCGAGGTACGCGCGCGTGCCGAGCGGCACGGCGCGAACCGGGGCCGGGATCCGCGCCCGGTGCTGGCGGAGCTGACCGGTCTGGTCCGGCGGGTCGCGGCGGACGCGGAACGGCACGGTCTGTGGCCCGCCGGTCTCGCGGTCGCCGTCCCCGGCCTGGTGGCCCGCGACGGGCACACGGTCGTCCACGCCCCGAACCTCGACTGGCACGACACCGACCTGGCCGCGCTGCTGCCCGCCGACCTCCCGCTGACGGTGGACAACGAGGCCAACTTCGGCGCCCTGGCCGAGCTGTGGCTCGGGGACGCGACGCCCCCCGACTTCCTGCACGTGTCGGCGGAGATCGGCATCGGCGCCGCCGTCGTGGTGGACGGACAGCTGCTGCGCGGGAAACGCGGTTTCGCGGGCGAGCTCGGTCATGTACCGGTCCACCCCGACGGACCGCGCTGCGCCTGTGGCGGGCGCGGGTGCCTGGAGCAGTACGCCGGCGAGGAGGCGGTGCTGCGCGCGGCCGGCCTCGAAACCCGCGAGGACGCGGTCGGGCTGCTCGCGCAGCGGGCGGGCGCCGACCACGAGGCCGTGCGACGGGCCCTGGAGGACGCCGGCCGGGCCCTGGGCATCGCCCTCACCGGCGCCGTCAACCTCCTCGACCCCGAGTCCGTGGTCCTGGGCGGGGCCCTGGCCGGTCTCGCGCCCTGGCTCCTGCCGTCCCTGGAAGCCGAACTGGCCGACCGCACAACGGGTCCGGCCTGCCCGGTGTCCGTCTCCCGGCTGGGCTCCGAGGGCCCCCTCCTCGGCGCGGCCCACTCGGTGATCCGTGCCGTCCTGGACGATCCGGCGACCGTCGCTGAGCGGGTCTGACCGAGACGCGCCCGGAAGTCTCCGCCTTCGCGCCCGCGGGTTCGGGACGGCCGTGCCCTGGGGAGGCACCCTGAAGTTCCGTCGGACTCCGGGAGGTTGGCGTGGCCGAGTGGGTTCCCCGCGAGGAGTGGATCAGGACCCAGCCCCAGGCTCTCATCGCGTCGTGCGTGTTCATACGGGACGAAGGTGATCGGGTCCTGTTGTTGCGCTACGGCCCAGGCCAGCCGGTGGCCGGCGAGTGGTGGCTGCCGGGCGGGATGCTCGACCACGGCGAGGATCCCCTGACCGCGGCGCGGCGGGAGATGCTGGAGGAGACCGGCATCGTTCTCGGTCCGGCACCCAGACTGCTCGGTATCGACCACCGGGCCGACGTGGACGGCACCGGCCCCGTGCTGGACTGCTACTTCGACGGCGGGATCCTCGCCGAGGGGACGGCGGTACGGCTCAGCGACGAGCACGACCGGCATGCGCTGTTCTCCCTGCCGGAGTTGGCGGCGACGCCGCTCGTCGCGCCGTTCTCGGCCCTCGTCGCGCTCCATTCGGCGGCGAGTTCGGGTTCCTGCGTCTGCCTGCGGGAGGGAGAGCCCGTGTGAGGCGCGCACTCCCTTCACCCGTCCGGGTGCGGAGGTTGTCCACAGTCGCCGCTCCGTCCACGGAACCCCCGGGCGCTCTTCTGCCCAACCCGCCAGCGCCGTACCGTGATTCACGCGAGGCATCCGCTTGATCGAGGGGAACACGCACATCGGGGGGACGTATGTCGGGAGAGGCGACCGCAGGACTGCGGCGGGACGCGGTCGGGTTGCGGGAGGTGCTGTTCCAGAGCGTGACGGCGATGGCGCCCGCCGCCGCCGTCGCCGCGTCCATTCCGGCGGGTGCGGCCTTCGCCGGAGGCAGCCTGCCGCTGGCCGTGCTGATCGCGCTGGTCGCCTGTCTGTTCACCGCCTCGTGCGTGGCCGAGCTGGCGCGCGAGCTGCCCGCCGCCGGCTCCGTGGCCACCTACGCGGCACGGGGGCTGCATCCCGCCGTGGGGTTCCTGGTCGGCTGGGGATACGTGTTCGTGGAGGCGCTGGTGCCGCCACTGCTGCTGCTCCAGCTCGGGTTCACCGCGGCGGGGACCCTGCACGACGAGTGGGCCTCCTATCCGGCCGGCCTGTGGTGGCCGTGGGCGCTGGCCGGCGCGGCCGTCATCGCCGTCGCCGGGTATCTGGGGGTGCGCGCCTCGGCCCGCTTCGGGACCGTCCTCGGGGTCTTCGAGATCGCGGTGTTCCTCGTCTTCGCAGGATGGCTGATCATCCGGGCCGGCGACCACAACACCCTCTCCGTGTTCGGCACTTCGCACACGGCGGACGGCTACGGAGGGGTCGGCGGGGTCTTCGCCGGTTCCGTCTACACCGTGCTGGCGTTCGCCGGCTTCGAGGCGGCCGCGCCGCTCGCCGAGGAGACCCGCGACCCGCGCCGCACGATGCACCGCGCGGTGCTCGGCGCGGCCCTCGGGATCGGCCTGTTCTACGTGGTGACGACCTATGCGATGACCGTGTACTTCGGCCCCGGCCGGTTCGCCTCCTTCGGGGCGGCTGGCGACGCCTCCTGGGAAGGCGTCGCCCGGGCCTCGTTCGGCCTCTTCTGGGTGCTGGTCTTCCTCGCGGTCGTGAACTCGACGATCGCCAACGCCAACGCCTGCGCCAACGTGTCCACGCGGACGGCCTTCGCCCTGGCCCGCATCCGGGTCCTGCCGCGCGTCCTCGCCACGCTCCACCCCCGGTACCGCTCCCCCGTCGCCGGAATCGCGGTCCAGACGGTCGTGGCGGTCGGCGCCGTGCTGGGGCTGGGCTTCGGCTACGACCCGGTGACCGCGTTCCTGTTGCTGGCCACGGTGATCGTCACGGTCGTCATCGGCGTCTACATCGTCGTCAACCTCGCCTGTGCCGGCTACTTCCTGCGCCGCGGCCGACCGTCCCTCAAGCCCGTACGGCACCTGCTCCTCCCGCTGCTGGGCATCGTGGCCTTCGTCCCCGCCCTGCTCACCGCGGCCGGGCTGCCCGTCTTCGACTTCGTGACGAGGCTGACCGCCCCGGTGTCGTACGCCGGTCCGGTGGTCGGGGTGTGGATGGCGATCGGAGCGGTCGTCCTCCTGGTACTGATCCGGCGTCACCCCGAGCGCATAGCCGAGACCGCGCGGGTCCACCTCGAAGACGACACACCACGCACCGCCACCGCACAGAACGGAGCACCACCGCGATGACCGACCCCCGGATCCTCACCGTCCGGCCCGGACCGGACGACTACGCCTGGACGTTCGGCGGGGCGCCGCCGGTGGCACGGATCGCGCCCGGCACCGTCCTCGACCTGTACACGGAGGACTGCTTCGCCGGCCGGGTGCGGTCCGAGAAGGACCTGGTGTCCGAGGTGTGCGAGTTCCCGTTCCTCAACCCGCAGACCGGGCCCTTCCACATCGAGGGCGCGGAGCCGGGCGACACCGTCGCCGTGCACTTCGTGTCGATCGAACCGGCCCGGGACTGGGCGGCGTCGACGACGGTCCCCCTGTTCGGCGCGCTCACCTCCACGCACACCACCGCCACGCTCCAGCCGCCGCTGCCCGAGACGGTCTGGATCTGGCAGCTGGACCGCACCCGGCGCACGGCCCTCTTCCGGGCGCACGAGGGCGGCATCGAGCTGGAGCTGCCGCTGGACCCGATGCACGGCACGGTCGGGGTGGCCCCCGCCAATCTGGAGGTGCGCTCCGCCCTGGTGCCGGACGCGCACGGCGGGAACATGGACACGCCCGAGATGCGGGCCGGCGTCACCTGCTACCTCGGGGTCAACGTCGAGGGCGCGCTGCTCAGCCTCGGTGACGGGCACGCCCGGCAGGGCGAGGGCGAGACCTGCGGGGTGGCCGTGGAGTGCGCGATGAACACCGTGGTGATCGTCGAGCTGCTGAAGGGGATCGCGACGCCGTGGCCCCGGCTGGAGTCGGACACGCACATCGTCTCGACGGGCTCGGCGCGTCCGCTGGAGGACGCCTTCCGGATATCGCAGCTCGACCTGGTCCAGTGGCTGGTGCGCGACTACGGGTTCGGCGAACTCGACGCCTACCAGTACGCGACCCAGACGGTGGAATCGCCGTTGGCCAACGTGTGCGACACCAACTACACGTGTGTGGCCAAGCTCCGCAAGGAGTGGCTGCCCGCGCGCGAGACTTACCGCGGACTGCATGCGCGACTGCGCGAGACGGCGGCGGCCCTGCGCCGCTGACCGCCCTCGATCCCCCGTGCTTCGAGCACGCTTCCGAAAGGCACCCCATCCATGGACCGGGCACGACCGCTCCCCAGCAGGCGACGGCTCCTGAAGGGCGCGGCCCTCGCCGCCGTCCCGTACGCGCTGCTCCCCGCGGGCCGGGCGGGCGCGCAGACCGGGGTCGTCGACTATCCCTCGGCCGAGTGGCAGGCGGCGAGCAGCGAGAACCGGACACCGGCCCAGCGCCCCTACGAGTACGCGATCGACCGGGTGATCATCCACGTCACGCAGCAGTCGTACGCCGGCACGCTGTCCATCTTCCAGAACCCGAAGAAGCGGGTGTCCGCGCACTACCTGGTCCGCTCGGCCGACGGGCATGTCGCGCAGTGCGTGCGGGAGACCGACGTGGCCTGGCACGCGGGGAACTGGGAGTACAACACGCGGAGCATCGGCATCGAGCACGAGGGCTGGGTGGACAGTCCGGAGTACTTCACCGACGCCCTGTACCGGGAGTCGGCGCGGCTGACGGCGTCGATCTGCGAGAGATACGGCATCCCGAAGGACCGCGAGCACGTCATCGGGCATGTCGAGGTGCCGGGGACCGACCACACCGATCCGGGCAAGCACTGGGACTGGGCGCGCTACATGAGGCTGGTCGGCCAGGCGGAGTGAGACCGGTGGGCCGGTCCTCGCAGCGAGGCCGGTCGAAACGGTTGTCGGCGCGAACACCCCGCGTGACGATGTCCCCAGCCGCATCGCCGTCGGGAGGCCGAGTTGACCGATCCCTGGGTGGCCCTGGAGCCGGGGGCCGACCCCGCCGAGCGCGTCCGGGTGCTCCGCCGGGCACACGAGACGTTCACCACGGCGGGCACCGTGCCGCGTCCGGTGCGGTCCGTGGTGGCCGAGTCGTGGCGACGTTCCGCGCGGGCCGGGGTGGGTCCGGACGGCGCGGCGCGCGTGGAGCTGACGGACGGTGACCTCGGGGCGTACCGGGCGGAGCATCCGCTGGCCCGGGTGATGCCGCTGTTCCGGGAGCTGATGGGCACGTTCGCGGCGGACGGCGAGCATCTGCTGGCGGTGTGCGACGCGGACGGCAGGCTGCTGTGGGTCGAGGGGCATCCGGCGACCCGGCGCCGCGCCGACCGGATGAACTTCGTGCCCGGCGCCCGCTGGTCGGAGAGCGCGGTCGGGACCAATGCGCCGGGGACGGCGGTGGCCGTGGACCGGCCGGTGCAGGTGTTCGCGGCGGAGCACTTCATCCGCCGGGTGCAGCCGTGGACGTGCGCGGCGGCGCCGGTGCACGATCCGCGTACCGGGCGGGTGCTGGGTGCCGTCGACATCACCGGCGGCGACCGGCTGGCGCACCCGCACAGCCTGGGCTTCGTCCAGGCTGTGGCGCGGGCCGCCGAGTCACAGCTCGCGCTGCTGGATCCGCCGGTGCCCGCCGAAGAGGCGCCCGCGCTGACGGCGCTCGGCCGGGACGAGGCCGAGCTCCGTCTTGACGGCCGCCGGATCCGGCTCGGCCGCCGGCACAGCGAGCTGCTGGTGCTGCTGTCCCGCCACCCGGAGGGGCTGACCGGTGACGAACTGCTGTGCGCGCTGTACGAGGACGAGTCGGTGACGCCGGTGACGCTGCGGGCGGAACTGGTCCGGCTGCGCAGGCTGCTGGGCCCGGGGCTGCTCGCCTCCCGTCCCTACCGGTTGTCCGCGCCGGTCGAGTCGGACGCGACCGTGGTGGAGCGGCGGCTGGAGGCGGGCGCGGTGACGGCCGCCGCGGGGGCGTACACCGGCCCGTTGCTGCCGGGTTCGCAGGCGCCCGCGGTCGTACGGCTCAGGCGGCGGCTCGCGGACGGGCTGCGGGCGGCGCTGATCGGGTGTCAGGACCCCGACCTGCTGGCGGAGTGGGCGCACGCGCCGTGGGGCGAGGACGACGTCGAGGTGTGGCGGGCGCTGGCGGCGGTGCGGCCGACGGCGGTCGTACGGTCCCGGCTTGCGGCCCTGGAGGCGGAGCTCGCGGCGCCGGTCGGCTGACCTGCGGCGCAACGTGTCCGCAACGTCCGCTGCCCTAGCCTCCGCGCCGAGAGCTGTCCAACGGCGGGCAGCGCTTCTGCAAGGAGGCAGGCCACCATGACCCGTTACACGGCGCCCGGCACCGAGGGCGCGATCGTCTCCTACCAGGCGCGCTACGACCACTTCATCGGCGGCGAGTACGTGCCGCCGGCCCGCGGTCAGTACTTCGAGAACCCGTCGCCGGTGAACGGGCAGCCGTTCACCGAGGTGGCGCGGGGCACCGCCGAGGACGTGGAGCGGGCGCTGGACGCGGCGCACGCGGCGGCGGCGGGCTGGGGCCGTACGTCGGTGACGGAGCGTTCCGACATCCTCCTGAAGATCGCCGACCGGATGGAGGCCCACCTCGAACCGCTCGCGGTCGCCGAGAGCTGGGAGAACGGCAAGCCGGTGCGCGAGACGCTGGCCGCCGACATCCCCCTGGCGATCGACCACTTCCGGTACTTCGCGGGGGCGATCCGCGCACAGGAGGGTTCGCTGGGCGAGGTCGACGACGACATGGTGGCGTACCACTTCCACGAGCCGCTCGGGGTCGTCGCGCAGATCATCCCGTGGAACTTCCCCATCCTGATGGCGACCTGGAAGCTCGCGCCGGCCCTCGCCGCCGGGAACGCGGTCGTCATCAAGCCCGCCGAGCAGACCCCGGCCTCCATCCACTACTGGATGAGCCTGATCGCGGACCTGCTGCCGCCGGGCGTGGTGAACATCGTCAACGGGTTCGGCGTGGAGGCGGGCAAGCCGCTCGCGTCCAGCCCGCGGGTGGCGAAGGTCGCCTTCACCGGCGAGACCACCACCGGGCGCCTGATCATGCAGTACGCCTCGGAGAACATCAAACCGGTCACGCTCGAACTGGGCGGCAAGTCCCCGAACATCTTCTTCGACGACGTCTGGGCGCACGACGACGACTTCCGGGACAAGGCCCTCGAAGGCTTCACGATGTTCGCGCTCAACCAGGGCGAGGTCTGCACCTGCCCGTCCCGCGCCCTCGTCCAGCGCGGCCACTACGCCGAGTTCATGGAGGCGGCGGTCGCCCGCACCCGCCTGATCAAGCCGGGGCACCCGCTCGACACCGACACGATGATCGGCGCCCAGGCCTCCAACGACCAGCTGGAGAAGATCCTCTCCTACCTGGACATCGGCCGGCAGGAGGGCGCGAAGATCCTCACCGGTGGCGAACGCATCGACTACGACGGCGAGTTGAAGGGCGGCTACTACGTCCAGCCGACCATCTTCGAGGGCGACAACCGGATGCGGATCTTCCAGGAGGAGATCTTCGGCCCGGTGGTCTCGGTGACGTCCTTCGACGACTTCGACGACGCGATCAAGATGGCCAACGACACCCTGTACGGGCTCGGCGCGGGCGTCTGGACCCGCGACATCAACACCGCGTACCGCGCGGGCCGTTCGATCCAGGCCGGCCGGGTGTGGACCAACTGCTACCACGCGTACCCGGCACACGCCGCGTTCGGCGGCTACAAGCAGTCGGGGATCGGCCGCGAGACGCACAAGATGATGCTGGAGCACTACCAGCAGACGAAGAACATTCTTTGTTCATACAGCCCTCAGAAGCTTGGGTTCTTCTAGAATCTCAAGTTGGGTGCCTGAAAAGAGCTTTACTCTTTCAGGCACCCACAGGGCGCAGCCACTTTCCGTCACTGGTCAGCAACTTTCCGGACCCGTTCACCACGAATCTGTGCCCGCCCCGGATCAGCCACGGACCAGCTGGGGCACTACGGTGCCCTCCTCGGCGCAGAAGATCGAGTTCCGCTGGGAGCGGGAGTCAGGCTTCCCGGGCCCACTGTTGAGTGCCGGGCGGCCCGTCGAGGACGGTTGGGACGCACTCCAGCAACTGGAGTCGACCGAGAACGACGTGGAAACGGCCCACGAGGCCAGCCTAGAGCAGCGATCGGCACACCGAATCGGAGACGGCGACGGAGTCACATCGGGAGCCTCAACAAGCTCACTGAAATCGTCGGCCGCAGCACCGTCCAGCAGAGCAATAGCCTTCGCGTCCACGCCTCCAACCAGGTAGGTGGGGACGCGAGCATCGCCGGCCGAACTCAACCTCGCCATAACGGCAGTGGGCGCCATCTCCCGCGAAAGCAGCTATGCCCTGGGGCGAGGTCGACGCGTCGATCGCATTCAGCGTTGTCACCCTCCGGCCCGGTGTCTGCTTCACGCAAACGCTGGATGTGACAGCGTCGCACTCCTGTGGAGGACTTCGAGAAGTCCTCCGCAGAGGCCTTTCCTACTTCCTCGTCGCTGACTGCTGCCACGAAGCCAGCCTGTATCTCAGCCTCGAACCCTCCACCCGCTGCCGTTTCATGGTCCATTGGGAGGCAGTTGAGCATCGCACCTTCACCTTGCATGGCTCCGAAGGCTTCACCCGATGGCGGGCCCTGGAAGGTTTGCCTTTCGCGGCTTCGCCCCAGCTGGAGCGCACCTGCTCCACCTTCCCAACCCGTCGACGGGGGACCGGGGTTGTCGTACGATGCCGAAGCTCAACGACCGAAGGGCCATGGAAACAAATTGCGGCGGCGATTGGCGAGTACGCTACGCACCATTCGCTTGGGACTATCGTGCCGGCGCCGACCGTAGTGGATCTCGGCGTGCACCTCGGCGGGTGCGAGTCGTGGATCGTCGTCTGCGACCTGGAGGATGTAACGGGTCTTGGCCGGTTCTAGTTCGATGTCGTCTCGTGGAGGACGGAGCCGGAGGGGCCGACGGACACGGGGACCGGAATTGTCGAAGTAGACCACACGCGCTTCCCCCCAAGCGTCCCTGGACAGGCCGACGCCGGGGGGCCGCAGCACCGCAGGTCCATGACTGATCTGCTGTTCCGGCCGACGGGTCGGTGGCCACAGGGAGGTGCAGGTCGCGACTGCCGTATATGTCGCGGTCCTGGACCCCTTGCCCATGTTCCGGTGTGGCGTCGCAGCATCCTTGTCGAGTCTGGGGCACCCTGACCGTGCTCGCTCACGCCTTCCTCGCCGTCGTCCGCGCCGACGAACACGCCCGCCATCCCGCCCCGGACGAGCTGATCCCGCTCACCTGCAACGAGATCCAGCGACTGTTCACGACGCTGATCGTCCGGCCCATGCGCGATGCAGCCCACCGGCTCCGCTGGTCCGCCTGGCTGGAGTACTAACAGAACGGGCGCTGGGGCCTGCGGGTACAGGTATCTTGACGCGCCGTCGGTGATGAACCGTGTCGGGGAGCACTTCAGTAGCTCCGGAAAATACCGCAGGCCATCGGGCCACCTTGTCGCACTCCGGTTCGCCCAGCGACGCCGTCCGCGTCCGATGAACCGCTCCATCAGGGCCCGCGAGGCAGGCCAGGCCACCACCGTTCCCTTGCGGCGGTGAAGCGGTCCGGCTCAGTGCGGGCGCAGTCGGTGCTCGTAGGCGAAGATCACGACCTGCACCCGATCCCGGAGCTGCAGCTTGGCCAGGATGCGCGTGATATGGGTCTTGACGGTGGCCTCGGTGAGGTGGAGGCGCTGGGCGATCTCCGCGTTCGTCAGGCCGGTGGCGATGACGTGGAAGACGTCCCGTTCCCTGGCCGTCAGCTGGGCGAACAGCGCGCCGGCCGCCTCGTCACGGGGCCAGGGCGCGGCCTTGGCGAAACGGTCGACGAGGTCTCGGGTGATGCGCGGGGTGAGGACGGCATCGCCGCAGGCCACAGCCCGGATCGCCTCATGCAGCACGGCCGGGACGACGTCCTTGAGGAGGAATCCGCATGCGCCCGCCCGCAGCCCCTCGAACGCGTACTCGTCGAGGTCGAAGGTGGTCAGGATGAGGACGCGGCACGGCGAGGTGTCCGTGATCCGACGGGTGGCCTCGATGCCGTCCATCATGGGCATGCGGACGTCCATGAGGACCACGTCCGGCGCCGTCCGCCGGACGAGGTCGACGGCCTGCCGGCCGTCGGCGGCCTCCCCGACGACCGTGATGTCCGGCATCGTGCCGAGGAGGCTGCGGAACGCCATGCGGACGAGCGCCTGGTCGTCGGCGAGGAGGACCTTGATGGTCATCGTGACTCGCTCAGCTTCAGTTCACCGGAGACCCTCCAGCCTGTGGCGGTGGGTCCCACCGTCAGGTCGCCGTCGAACAGGGCGACGCGCTCCCGCATGCCGGTCAGGCCGTTGCCGGTATGAGTGTCCGGGCGGGGACCGGAGACCGGTCTGCCGTCGTCGGTGACGGTGAACACGACCCGGCGGGGATCACGGAGCAGGACGATGTCTACCTTCGATGCCTCCGTCGCGTGCTTGACGACGTTCGTGAGTGACTCCTGCACGATCCGGTAGAGGGTGGTCTGCACTTCGGCGTCCAGTTGCTGCTCGGTGCCGGACTCAGTGAGGCTGACGTCCAGCCCTGTGCGACGGGCCTCGTCCACCAGGGTCTTGAGCGAGCCCAGGTCGGGCTGTGGTGCCCGGTCGGCCCCGTCCTCCGCCCGCAGGACTCCCAGCAGGCGGCGCATGCCGGTCAGGGACTGCCGGCCGGTCGAGGCGGCGTGGAGCATCTGGTCGCGGGCACCGTCCGGATCGGTCGCCGTCGTGGCCGCGGCGGCCTCCGCGAGCGCGACGACGACGACCAGACCGTGGGCGACGATGTCATGCATCTCCCGTGCGATGCGGGTGCGTTCGGCCGCCGCGGCCAGCTGGGACTGCTGTGCGCGTTCCTGCTCAAGCCGCTGGGCGCGGTCCTCCACCGAGACCAGGTAACGGCTCTGCGCCCGCACGGTCGTCCCCAGGAAGAAGGCCGCCGCGGCCAGGCCGGTGAGCACCACCACGACGTCATTGATGCTGCCCGGCGGCCCGAACCGCACCGCCACCACACCGGCGCCGGCCGCTACAGCGAGCGCCGCGCTCAGCGAGTACCGCAGGCTGCGCTCGGCGGCGACGGTGTACAGGGCGACGAGGACGGCCGACTCGGCCAGCAAGACGGTGCCCAGGGCCCAGGTCAGCACGGCCATCACCCAGCAGCACCAGAAGACGGCGACCGGGGCCCGGCGGCGCAGCACCAGCGGTGCGATCACCGCCGCCGCCAGCGTCCAGTCCATCGCACTGGCCCGGTTGTAGAGCAGTTCGTGGACCGCGACGGCGGCGCAGACGAGGGGCGGCCCGAACACCAGCAGGGGCGCGAGGGCCGGCCCGCGCACACGCTCCAGGAATTCCGGGCCGATCGAAATCACGCTCCTGAGGCTACGGGACACCACCGCACCGGACATCAACCGAAGGTCGTACACCCGCGGAAATTAGCGACCATCGGCTGACGCGCCACTCCCACCCGCATTTCTAACCTCGCCGAAAGGACATCCCCAAAAAGCCACACAGAGAAATCACAGAGAAGTGCGAGGGTCGGAAATGAAACAGGGATCAGTGGAGAATGCGCCGACGAAAGTCGCCGAGGCCACCGCCCTCTTCTGGATCGTCAAGGTCCTCACCACCGGCATGGGTGAGGCCACCTCCGACTTTCTCGGCCAGTGGAGCCTGTGGCTGTCCGCCGGGACGAGTGCCGCCGCGCTGGTGGCCGCATTGTGGTGGCAGTTCCGTTCCTCGCGGTACCACCCGGCGCCGTACTGGTTCACCGTCGCGATGATCGCGGTCTTCGGCACCGCCGCCGCGGACTGCTTCCGCATCGGACTGCACGTACCCCTGCCTGTCACGACGACCGGCTACGCGATCGCCCTGGCCGGTTGCTTCGCCGCCTGGTACGCGACCGAGCGCACGCTGTCGATCCACACCGTCACCACGCGCCGTCGCGAGGTCTTCTACTGGCTGACCGTGCTGCTCACCTTCGCCCTGGGCACCGCCGCCGGCGACCTCACCGGCTTCTACCTCGACCTCGGGTTCGTGAACTCCGCGCTGCTGTTCGGCGCGGCGATCATCGTGCCGTGGCTGCTGCACCGCTTCGCCGGACTCAACGCCATCGTCGCGTTCTGGGCCTCGTACGTCCTCACCCGCCCCCTCGGCGCCTCAGTCGCCGACTGGCTCGGCATGGACAAGCCGCTCGGCACAGGTGTCGGCTTCGGCACCACGGCGATCCTCGCCGCGCTGGTGTGCGCCGCCCTGGTCGGCTACCTCGCCCTGTCCCACCCGCGCGACGATCACGACGCCCCGGCTCTCACTCCAACCGCTCTGCCCTGATCCGGCTCAGTGCGCGACGCGGTAACGGTGTTCGGGACGTCCGGTGGCTCCGTAGCGCAGTTCGAGGCGGACCATGCCCTCCTTGACGAGGTAGGAGAGATAGCGCTGGGCCGTGGCACGGGAGACCCCGGTGCGTTCGGCGGCCTCCGCGGCCGACAAGGCGTCGCTCGTGGTGCGCAGGGTCTGGTGCAGCAGGGCGAGCGTCGGCGCGGAGTGGCCCTTGGCGGGGACGCGCGGCACGGCCGGCGGGCGGGCGGCGCTGAACAGGGCGTCCACGTCGGCCTGGTCGGTCTCCGGGACTGTGCCGAGAGCGTCCATACGGTGCTGCAGCTCGCGGTAGGCGGTGAGCCGCTCGGCGAGGTCGGGCGCTCCGAAAGGTTTGACCAGGTAACCGACGGCGCCGAGTTTCATCGCGCTCCGCACCGAGCCGATGTCCCGGTCGGCGGTGATCATGATGACGTCGGGACGGTCGCCGCCCTCGTCCGCGCTCAGCCGGCGCAGCACGTCGAGTCCGCTGCCGTCCGGCAGGAACACGTCGAGCAGCAGCAGGTCCGGGTGGAGGTCGCGTACCGCGTCGAGTGCCGCATCCACGGTGGCCGCCTGGCCGACCACCTCGAAGCCCTTGACGCGGGACGCGTAGTCGCAGTGGACGCGGCTGACCCGGAAGTCGTCGTCCACCACCAAGGTGCGGATCACCAGCGGTCACCTCCTGCGACGCTCTCGCGCGCTCCGACCGGCACCGGCGGAGCCGTCGTGAACAGGGCGTCCTGCGGAGCCGGGGCGATGCCGGGCACGGGCAGCATCAGAGTGAAAACCGCGCCCTGCCCCTCGGTGACCGTGATCGTGCCGCCGTGCCGCTGGACCAGCCGGTGGACGAGAGCGAGTCCGAGGCCGCGCCGCGCGGTGCCCCGGTCCGGACGGGTCGACCAGCCGTCCTCGAAGATCGACTCGATGGTGCCCGGCGGGATGCCCGGCCCGGTGTCCGCCACCTCTACCCGCACCACGTCGACGGCCTCGATCAGCGACAGCCGCACCTCGGGACCGCCCGGCCGTGCCGGTCCGGTCGCGGCCGCGTCGATCGCGTTGTCCAGCAGGTTGCCGACGATGGTCAGCAGCCGGCGCAGATGCGGCGGGTTCTCACCGAGGGCGGAGTCCTCGCTGAGGACGATCCGCACCCCGCGTTCCGCGGCCACCGTGACCTTGGCGACGATCAGTCCCACGAGCAGCGGATTGCCGATCCGTTCCCGTACGGATTCGGTCAGCGCCTGCTCGGCGCCGGCCGTCTCGACGGCGAACTCGTAGGCTGCGTCGTGATCGCCGATGTCCAGCAGGCCGGCCATCGTGTGCATACGGTTGGTGAACTCGTGCTGCTGGGCGCGCAGCGCGTCGGTGAGCCCGCGGACCGAGTCCAGTTCGCGCAGCAGCCCGATGAGTTCGGTGCGGTCGCGCACGGTGACCACCGCGCCCAGTTCACGGCCGTGCAGGGCTACCGGCATCCGGTTGACGACCAGGCAGTGGTCGTCGGTGAGCACGCTGATGTCGCTGCCCGCCAGGGTGCCGTCCAGGGCGCGGCGCAGCCGCCCGTCCGGCAGTACCTCCTCCAGCGTGCTGCCGAGCGCGGTACCGAGGCCGAGCAGTTCACGGGCCTCGTCGTTGACCACGGTGATCCTGCCGTCGGGGTCGAAGGCGACGACTCCCTCACGGATACCGTGCAGCATCGCCTCCCGGTCCTGCAGCAACCCGGCGATCTCCTCCAGTTCCAGCCCGAACGTCGTCCGCTTGAGCCGCCTGGCCAGCAGGAACGCGGCCATCGAGCCGAGCGCGACAGCGATGGCGCTGTACACGCCGAAGGTGGGCAGCTCGCGCCACAGTTCGCCCAGCACATAGTGCTCGGGAATGCCCGCGGAGACCTCGCCGACCAGCTTGCCGGTGGGCCCGTACAGCGGAGCCTTGCCGTTGGCGGAACGCCCGGTCGCGCCCTGGTCGGTACCGACCTGGGGCCTGCCGTCCAGTACCACGATCGGGTCGCCCGTCGGTTCGCCGATCAGCGCCGGGTCGGGATGGGAGTGGCGGATGCCGCGCAGGTCGAGCACGACCACGTACGACGCCCCGGACGCCTTGCGGATCCGTTCGGCCACGGTCTGCACCACGTCGCCGCCGCCACCGTCCTGCATGGTCTGCCGGATCTGCGGTTCGGCGGCCGTGGTCTGCGCGATGTCGAGGGCCCGCTGCTCGTAGGCACGGTCGATCTCGCCCCGCTGCGCGAACGCGAACAGCACGAAACCGATCAGCCCGGTCAGCGCCAGGATGGCCAGCTGGTTGGCCAGGATCCGCGCGGAGAGCCGCCCCTTCCCGCCACGGTCGAGCAGCATACGGATGGGTTTCACCGGTGTCTCTCGCCTGTCGTACGGCTGCCGGGCGCGGCCTCTGCGCCGTACCCGTGGTGGCGTGATTGTGCCCCCGCTCCCGGCCCGCTGCCCAGCCCCGGTTCGCTGAGCAGAACGAGCAGAAGCCTGGCTTACACGGCTAACGCGGGATACGGATGAAACAGCGACGTAACACCCGGCGGCCTCTAGCGTCTGCCTTCCTCGATCCCCGAGGTTAGGAAGGAGACGGCTCCAGATGGCTTCGCGAAACGACGCCGCGGTGCGCCCGGCCGCCGAGAAGGACGGCCAGGACAGCGCGCGAGTCGAGATATCCGGGCTCACCAAACGATTCCTGACTCCTGCCGGTGAGGTGTTCACGGCGCTGCAGGACGTCTCGTTCACCGTGGAGCCCGGCCAGTTCTGCGCGGTGGTGGGCCCGACCGGTTGCGGCAAGTCGACGACGCTGGGCATGGTGTCCGGGCTCGACCGGCCCAGCGAGGGCTCGGTCCGGGTCGGGGGCCGCGAGGTGGACGGGGTCACCGACGGCGTCAGCTTCATGTTCCAGGCCGACGCGCTGCTGCCCTGGAAGACCGTGCTCGGCAACGTGCTGATGGGCCCCGTCTTCCGCGGGGTGCCCAAGCAGCAGGCCCAGGTCTCGGCACGCGACTGGCTGCGCCGGGTGGGCCTCACAGGGTTCGAGGACCGCTACCCGCACCAGCTCTCCGGCGGGATGCGCAAGCGCGTGGCCATGGCCGCGGCGCTGATCAACGAACCCCGGATCCTCATCATGGACGAGCCGTTCGGCGCCCTGGACGTGCAGACCAAGGCGATCATGTCGACCGAGCTGCTCGGTCTGTGGGAGCAGATCCGCCCGTCGGTCATCTTCATCACCCACGACCTCGACGAAGCCGTCGCACTCGCCGACCGGGTCGTCGTCATGACGTCCAGCCCCGGATCGGTCAAGGCGGTCTTCGACATCGACCTGCCCCGCCCGCGCGGCTCGGTCCAGGAGATCCGCTTCCAGCCCCGCTTCATCGAACTTCAGCACCAGATCTGGGACTCGCTACGCGAGGAGGTGGAGCGCGCCTACGCACGCACCGCAGGAGGTACGGCATGAGCACGGCGTCCGCAGTTTCCCCCGCCCCCGTCGAGGGCAGCGCACAGCTTTCCGCCGGGGCCGCCGCCAGACGCGCTCGCCGGCGCCGCGTCGCCCTGGTGTGGGCGGGCCGCCTCGGCCTCGCGGTCCTGGTCATCGGCGGCTGGCAGGCGTTCACCACCTGGGGAATCGTCGACCCGTTCTTCTTCGGGCAGCCCTCCGGCATCGCCAAGCGGCTGATCGACCTCTTCCGGCACGGCACCGAGTTCGGGTCCTTCTACGCCAACATCTGGACGACGATCCAGGAGGCACTGGTCGGCTTCGCCCTCGGGGCCGTCACCGGCGTGGTCTTCGGTGTCGCACTGGGCCAGAGCCGCTTCCTCGCCGATGTCCTCGGCCCCTACATCAAGATGGTCAACGCGATCCCGCGGATCGTCCTCGGCTCGATCTTCATCGTCGCGTTCGGCATCGGCGTGCTGCCGAAGATCCTGCTCGCCGCGGTGCTGGTGTTCTTCATCGTCTTCTTCAACGCCTTCCAGGGCGTGCGTGAGGTCGACCGCAACATCCTCGCCAACGCCAGGGTGCTCGGCGCCTCCCAACTGCAGATCATCCGGCACGTCACGGTGCCCTCCGCGCTGACCTGGATCATCGCCAGCCTGCACAGCGCCTTCGGCTTCGCGATCGTCGGCGCGCTGGTCGGCGAGGTGCTCGGCGCGCAGAGCGGCCTCGGCCTGGTCATCAAGACCGCGCAGAACAACTTCGACCCCAACGGCGTGTTCGCCACGATGCTCGTCATCTCGGTCATCGTGCTCGGCGCCGAGTGGGTGATCGGCAAGCTCGAACACCGGCTGCTGTCCTGGCGCCCGCCGGCCCCCTCCGAGGCGTCCAACGCCCTCTGACCCGGCCCCTCCCCTCCCCTCCCCTCCCCTCCCCTGCCCTGCCCTGCCCTGCCCTGCCCTGCCCTGCCTTCCCCCGTTCTTCCCTGTTCGACCTCACCAAAGGAATGTGGCCAGCCATGTCCAGACGACCCGCCACCGTTGCCGCGTCTCTCCTCGCCGTCCTCGCGCTCGGCTCGACCGCCGCCTGTTCCGGCAACTCCGGCAGCACCACCGCGAGCAGCGGCTCCGGCGGCACACCGACCGTCAAGCTCATGGTCGGCGGCATCGACAAGCAGATCTACCTGCCCTACCAACTCGCCCAGAACCTCGGCTTCTACAAGAAGTACGGCGTCACCGTCCAGCTCAGCACCGAGCAGGACGGCGGTGTCGGCGCCGAGGAGGCCATGGCCTCGGGGCAGGTGGACATGGCGGGCGCCTGGTACAACCACACGATCGAGTTCCAGGCGAAGGGCAAGGCGGTCGAGGACGTCGTCCAGCTGTCCGGCGCGCCGGGCGAGCGGGAGATGTGCACCAAGAAGTCGGGTGTCACCTCGGGCGCCGACTTCAAGGGCAAGACCCTCGGTGTCACCGACCTGGGCTCGGGCACCGACACGCTCACCCAGTTCCTGGCCGCCAAGAAGGGTGTCAAGACCAGCCAGTTCCACCGGATCGGGGTCGGCGCGGGCTCCACCGCCATCGCCGCCCTGCAGAACGGCAAGGTCGACTGCGTGATGACGACGCAGCCGACGGTCGCCGCGATCCAGAAGAAGGGCGTCGGCAGCTCCGCGATCGACCTGGCCACCACGCAGGGCGCCACGGCGGCCATGGGCGGCGCCTACCCCGCGGCCAGTGTGCTCGCCCGCACCGACTGGGTGAACGCGCACAAGGACACGGTGCAGAAAGTCGTCGACGCGCTCGTCGCCACCATGCACTGGATCAACACGCACAGCGCGGCCGACATCGCGAACAAGCTGCCGGCGTCGTTCGTGTCGAACCAGCTGGTGACCAAGGCCGACTACATCACCGCCCTGACCGAGGACAAGGGCCAGTTCCTCCCTGACGGCATCATGCCGGCCGGCGGCCCCAAGACCTCCCTGGCCACGGAGCAACTCGTCGGCAATGTGAAGGGCTCGGTGGACCTCAGCAAGACGTTCACCAACGACTTCGCGTTCCAGGCCAACAAGACGGAGGGCTTCAAGACCACCACCACCCCGGCAGGACCGACCGGCTGACCACCACCGGCACGGGGCCGCTCAGGTGACAGCCACCGGGGCGGCCCCGCCTCGCGGAGGCGCAGCGGCCCGTCTCACCCCGGTGTCCCCGCCCCCTGTGTCTCGTCCTGGTCGACGGGAAGGAGCAAGGTGAACGTGGCCGGGTGCCGGTTGGTCAGGGAGAGCCTGCCTCCGAGCGAGACGGCCAGTTCACGGGCGAGGGCCAGGCCGATCCCGGTTCCCGCACCGTCGCCGGTGCGCCCGCGGGCGAAGAGCCGTGACGGCTCGCCGGTCACGGCGCCCTCGTCGCTCACGTCGGAGGCGAGGGCGCCCTCCAGGTCCCGCACCGCCACGCGTACCCTGCCGTGCCCGTGCACCCGGGCGTTGTCCAGCAGGATCCCGAGCACCTCCGAGACGGCCGCGCCCGGAACCCGGAGGTCGGCCGGTGCCTCCTGGGTGGCGCACTCCAGGCGTCTGCCGTCCTGGGCGAAGAGGCCGTGCCACCGGTCCTCCGTCTCCCGCAGCAGCTGGCGTACAGCGATCGTCCCGGCGGTGGGGCGAGCCGTTTCTCCGGAGCGGGACAGGCGCAGCACCTCCTCCACCGTGTGGTGCAGGCGTTGGGTGGTCGCCAGCGCCTCGGCCAGTACGGGCCGCAGCCTGGCGTCGTCGTCCTGGGCGAGGCCCGCCTCCAGGGCGAGTTGCAGGCCGGTGAGCGGAGTGCGCAGCTGGTGGGAGGCGTTGGCGGTGAAGTCGCGTTCGCGGCGCAGGAGTTCCGAAAGGGTGTGCAGCATCTCGTTGTGGGTGCTGCGGCGGACGGTGAGCCGGGCGGCGACGGTGGGGTCGTGGGTGGTGACGACGAGGGCCGCGCCGGTGCGGTCGGCGGCCGTCAGCAGGGCGTCCAGGACGTGGGCGCCGGTGGCGTGGTCGAGTCGCCCGGTGGGTTCGTCGGCGAGGATCAGACGTGGCGCCCGGGCCAGGACCCGGGCGGGGGCCACCCGCTGCGCCTGACCGCCGGAAAGCAGCGTCGCCGAGATCGACCAGGTTGCCCGCACACCACCCGACTCCCCTCCGACCCGGCCTCCGCGTACTCCGCCGTCACCGGCGCCGCCCACCACCACAAGACGTCCAGACAGCGCGAGGCGCCCAGGCGCAGAGGCCTGCCCTGACGGCCATCACGCTGCTCCGCACGCCGGCGCAGGTAGCCTCACCCGCGCCTTCCGATCAGCTGATGCCCGGGCGGGCGATGCCCTGGTCGTAGGCGAAGATCACTGCCTGGACGCGGTCCCGGGCGCCGATCTTGGCGAGGACCCGGCCGACGTGCGTCTTCACGGTGGACTCGGCCACGACGAAGCGGGCGGCGATCTCGCCGTTGGTCCAGCCCTTGCCGATGGCGACGAGGATCTCACGCTCGCGCTCGGTCAGCGAGGCCAGGCGCGGATCCTCGCCCGGGTCGCCCCTCCGGGCGGGCACATGCCGGGCGTACTCGTCCAGGATGCGGCGGGTGAGCGCCGGCGCGATCACCGCGTCGCCCCCGGCGACCGCCCGGATCCCGGCCAGGAGCTCCTCGGGGCGCGCGTCCTTGAGGAGGAAGCCGCTGGCCCCGGCCCGCAGGGCGGCGTGCACGTACTCGTCCACGTCGAAGGTGGTCAGCACGAGGACCCGGGAGCGCCCCCCGGCCTCGGCGATCCGGCGGGTCGCCTCGATGCCGTCCATGCCGGGCATCCGCACGTCCATGAGCACGACATCGGGACGCAGCTCGGCGGTCCTGCGGACGGCCTCGACGCCGTTCGCGGCCTCGCCGACCACCTCCGTCTCGGGAATGGAGTCGAGCAGCACCCGGAATCCGTAGCGCTGCAACTGCTGGTCGTCGACGACGAGCACCGTGGTCACCGGGCACCTCCTCGGGGCGTCAGGTCGAGGGCGGCCTCCACGACCCATCCCCCGTCGGCCGCGGGACCGGCGCTCACGGTCCCTCCGTACAACGCCGCCCGTTCACGCATGCCCACCAGTCCGTGTCCCTCCTCGTTCCATGGCCCGGGATACCCGGCCGGACCGTCGTCCCGGACCCGGATGGCGAGCCGCTCGTCCTCGACGAGGACCGACAGGGTCACCTGGGTGCCGGAACCGGCGTGCTTCAGGGTGTTGGTCAAGGCTTCCTGGACGATGCGGTAGACCGTCAGCTGCATTCCCCGGTCCAGGGCGTCCACCTCGCCGACGGTCCGGTAGACGATCTCCAGACCCGCGGTGCGCACGCTGTCGCACAGCGACTCGATGTCCGCCAGACCGGGCTGAGGGCTCAGCTCGGGCGCCTGGCGGGCGCCGTCCGACGCCTCGCGCAGGACACCCAGAACCCGGCGCAGCTCGCCGAGGGCCGTGCGGCCGGTGTCGCCGATGAGCTGGAGGGCCTCCTTGCCGCGTTCGGGAGCGGTGTCGGTGGCGTACGCGCCGGCGTCGGCGAGAGTGATGATGACGGACAGGTTGTGGCCCACGATGTCGTGCATCTCCCGGGCCACCCGGGCCCGCTCCGTGGCGGTCGCCAGCCTGATGCGCTGGTCACGTTCCGTCTCCAGCCGCGCCGCCCGCTCCCGCAGCCCCGCGAGCTGCGCCCGCCGGGTCCGCACCATCAGGCCGACGGCCAGGGCCGCGATCACCGTGCTCAGCAGGAAGAACAGGGCGTCCCAGACCGACACGGCCGGCGAGACCCGCACCGCCACCAGCACCATCCCCGCCGCCATGACCCCGCACGCCCACGGCAGCCGCCGCAGCCGCCCGTGCAGGGCCAGGCTGTAAAGGGCCACGAACAGGGCGACGTCCGCGCGCAGCGCGGCACCGAGCGACCACTGCAGGACGAAGACGACAGCGATGGCGGCGAATGCCGCCAGGGGGCGGCGCCGCCGCCACAGCAGCGGCAGCACCAGCCCGGCCTGCAAGGCCAGCACCGCCGCCAGCGGGAGCTGAGTGAAAGCGAACTGGAACCTGTGCCGCTCGTCCCCGTCGCCGTCCCCCGCGCCGCCGTGGTGCAGCAGGTCCGGCAGACAGAACACGACAAGGACGAGCACCACCACCGCGGTGTCCAGCACCCATGGCCGGGCCCGATCCGCCTGACGGAGCCGCTGGCCGACCCGGGCGAACCGGGCGACCAGCGGTCCCATCCCGCTGACATCGTCAGTGATCATGCTGGTGGTCAAGGTCGTCACCTGCCCATAGTGCAGGCTGGTCAGACGTCGCTGCGCACCAGCCGGTACGCCGCCCCCGCCAGCGCGAGCGCCGTCCAGCCGAGGAAGACCAGCAGCCCGGCGCCCGGCGACAGCGTGGTGCTGTCGTGGGTCAAGGCGAACATCGACTCGCCCGCGTTGCTCGGCAGGTAGGGGCTGATGTTGTCCTGCCAGGAGCTGGGCAGCAGGGAGATCAGGCCCGGGACCAGCATCAGGGCGCCGACCAGGACGGAGATGCCGCCCGCCACCGAGCGCAGCAGGGAACCGAGTGCGGTTCCGATGACACCCACCAGGCCGAGGTAGAGGCCTGCGCCCAGCAGACTGCGTATGACGCCCGCGTGCGAGAAGCCCATGGCGGCGGGGGTGCCGGAGACGATGCCGCTGCCGAACCCGAAGGCGACGAACACACCGAGGGTGGCGACCACGAGCGCGACCAGCCCGAACACGGCCGCCTTGGACCACAGCACGGGCAGCCGGCGCGGTACGGCCGCGAGCGTCGAGCGGATCATCCCGGTGGAGTACTCCCCCGCCGTGACCAGCACGCCGAGCACGCCGAGGGCGAGCTGGGCGAAGTTGGTGCCGAAGAGGGACAGACTCACGGCCGTCGCGGTGGCGAAGTCCCGGTCCTGGTGCGAGGAGCCGACGCCGGACCTGTAGTGGTTCGCGGCGATCAGGCCGAAAGCGACGAGGAAGACCAGGCCGAGGCCCAGCGTGATCCAGGTCGAGCGCAGCGACCACAGCTTGGCCCACTCCGAGGCGAGCACACGCCGGCCGGTCACCCGGTAGGCGGGGCGGGCCGGGGCCGCCGGGGGCGCCTCGGCAGTCGTGGTGAGGGTGGTGCTCATGCGGACCTCCCGACGGTCTCCAGGGTCTCGACGGTCGTGGAGCCGTGGTACTCCACGGCATCCCTGGTCAGGTTCATGAACGCCTCCTCCAACGACACCGTCCGTGCCGTCAGCTCGAACAGCGCGATCCCGTGCTCGGCCGCCTTCAGACCGATCTCGCGGGCACTCAACCCGGTCACCTGAAGCTCCTCGGAACCGGCCCGGCCCGTGATCTCGACACCCGGACCGGCCAGCGCCTCCCGCAGCCGGGCAGGTTCCTGGGTGGCCACCTGCACCGTGTCACCGCCCGCCTCCCGGACGAGGTCCCCCACGGTGGTGTCGGCCAGCAGCCGCCCACGCCCCACGATGATCAGGTGATCCGCGACCAGGGCCATCTCGCTCATCAGGTGCGAGGACACGAACACGGTCCGCCCCTCCTCCGCGAGTGCCTTCAGCAGGTTGCGGATCCAGAGCACGCCCTCCGGGTCGAGCCCGTTGACCGGCTCGTCCAGCATCACCGTCTGCGGGTCGCCCAGCAGCGCCGCGGCGATACCGAGCCGCTGCCCCATGCCCAGGGAGAAGGCACCGGCCCGCTTCCTCGCCACGCTGCCCAGGCCCGCCATGTCGATCACCTCGTCGACCCGGCGGCGCGGAATCCCGTGGGTCAGCGCGAGCGCCAGCAGATGGTTGTAGGCCGAGCGGCCCGGATGGATCGACTTCGCCTCCAGCAGCGCCCCCACCTCCTGCAACGGCGCCTGGTGACGGGCGTACTGCTGCCCGTTGACCGTCACCGACCCACCGCTCGGGGCGTCGAGGCCGACGATCATGCGCATGGTCGTGGACTTCCCCGCGCCGTTGGGCCCCAGAAAGCCGGTCACCGTACCCGGCTTGACGGCGAAGTCCAGCCCGTCGACCGCCGTCTTCTCCCCGTACCGCTTGGTCAGCTGCTGAGCGTCGATCATGCGCGTCTCTTCCTGTGAGAACCGGCGCCCGTCGGTCACCCCTGACGCCTCACCGACAACGCTAGGAGGCGAAAGACCCCGATTCGGTGGTACCGCGGACTGATCCACGCCCGCCGGGTCGTACCGCGGTACTACGCGCCGCTGCGACCTCGGTCTCACCGTTCAGGTCACGTTCAGGTTCGGCATGCGACCGTGCGGATCATGACCGCTAGGCACGCCCTCGACGACCGGCCCCTCACCCCCGATCGCCAGTTGGTGAACAAGGTTCCAGAGGTGACCGTCTACTTCTGGATCATCAAGGTCCTGACCACCGGCATGGGCGAGACGGCGTCGGACCTCCTGGCCCGAACGTTCGGCCCGATACCGGCAGTCGCACTCGGCGGCCTCGCTCTGGTGACCTCCCTGGCCGTCCAGTTCGCCCTGCGCCGGTACGTCGCCTGGGCCTACTGGACCGCTGTCGTCATGGTCAGCGTGTTCGGCACCATGGCCGCGGACGTCCTGCACGTCGGGCTCGGCGTGCCGTACACGGCGTCGACGCCGGCCTTCCTCATCATCCTGACCGCGGTCTTCATGCTCTGGTACGCCAGCGAGCGGACCCTTTCCGTCCACACCATCCGGACACGGCGCCGCGAAACGTTCTACTGGGCAGCTGTACTCGCCACCTTCGCCCTGGGCACCGCCGCAGGCGACCTCACCGCCACCGCCGGCCTCGGCTACCTGGGATCGGTCGTCCTGTTCGCGGCGGCCATCTGCGTACCCGCCCTGGCACACCGCTTCGGCGCCCTCAACGCGGTCGCGGCCTTCTGGACCGCGTACGTCATCACCCGCCCCCTCGGTGCCTCCCTCGCCGACTGGATGGCCCTCGGCCACGCCCGCGGCGGCCTCGGCTTCGGCCTGGCGCCGGTCACTCTGGCATGGACGGTCGCGATCATCGGATTCGTCGGCTACCTGGCCGTCTCCCAGCGTGACCGGGGCGCCCACGCCGCGGCCTGAGCGAAGGAGACGCGGAGGCGGTCCACATACCGGTCGGACTCCGCCCCCACGTCGTTCTCACGTGCGTCCAGATGCCCGGGACGGACTGCATCGGCGCGCAACGCCGAGCGAGCCGAAGACGGCGTCCGGACACAGCAGCAGGCTGAGAGCAGGCTCAGAGGGTCGTATGACATGGTCTGACACCCCATCTCGGGCGACATCCACAGGAGGGAGCGATGGATCGCAAGACCGCCCCTGCGCTACCAGGGCTGGCAGGTCCGCAGCGCCGTGGACGGCGCCAGTGCCGTGGCCCAGGCCGAACGCTTTCGCCCCGACGCCGTGGTACTCGACGTGCTGTTGCCCGACCTCGACGGCCCTGCCGTGGCCCGGCAGATCCTAGCGCTCCTGCCCGAGATCTCCGTTCTCTTCCTGACCGCCTGCGATGTTACGAACACCGCGATACCCAAAGGCGATGCCTACCTGGTCAAGCCGGTCGGTCTCGCACAGATCGTCGCGCGGCTGACCTCTCTGCTGCGCCGGGCCGGCATGAGACGACCGGATTCGGATCCCACCCCTGCCGGGAGTCGCCTACGAGTCGCAGATCTGTTGATGGACGAGACTGCACACGAGGTCACCCACAACGGCAGGTTCCTTGAGCTCTCTCCCGACGAGTTCGCTCTGCTCCGCTTCCTGATGAGCAACGTCGGTCAGGTGCACACTGCGGCCCAGATCCTCGAACATGTCTGGCCCGACGACTTCGGGAACACCTCCCATGTCGTCGGTTTGCACATCGCCTACTTGCGCCAGAGGGTCGACACTGCCGGCGAACCACTCATCCACACCGTGCCCGGCTCCGGCTACGTTCTCGGCCCCGGCATCACCGGCCCGAGCAAGTCCGGAAATCAGGAATAGCGAACCGCCGGTAAGGGGACCCTTCCTTCCACTTTCCTCCCCGTCTACATGCGTGTAGACTCAGTGCGGCCTTCACCTCGCGACTCCACAGCTCCGCTCCCGGCCGTCTGAAGCAGCCGTCGCACGAGATCGCCACGGCTCCGAGAGCAGGCGCAGGGACCAGGTCGGTGGACGATCAGCTACCCCAGGGGCTGGGTGCGTCCGTCTAGCCACACAGCCCGTAGGCCCGCAGCCCAACAGCGATGAACGGTGAGACGCATGAGCTCCGCCTCGACCAGTCTTCTCCCTGTCGATGCCAACCTCGGCTGGGCCCTGGCCGTGCTCCTCGCAACTGCCGTGGCGGTTACCGCCACGGCCCGTCTGTCCCCCGATCAAGGTTTTGGCCGAGCGCGCGAAGTCCTGACTGCGGGAGTGCGTGCCGCCGTGCAACTCATAGCCGTATCCGCGGTCATCGGATGGGTGGTGTCCTCCCGCTCCGGCCTGCCGGCGTTCCTGATCCTGATGTACGGGGTCGCGGTACGGACCGCAGGCCGACGGATCACCGCGAACGGATCCTGGTGGTGGGCAGGCATGCCGATCGCCGTGAGCGTGATACCGGCCATCGCCCTCCTTCTGGCCACAGGACTCGTCCCGCCCCACGGCATAGCCGTCATCCCGATCACCGGAATCCTGATCGGAGGCGCCCTCACCGCGACCGTCCTGGCCGGCCGCCAGAGTCTCTCGGCGCTCGCGCAACGCCACGGTGAGGTCGAGGCCGGTCTGGCGCTCGGGATGACGGAACGCGATGCCAGGATCGAGATCGCGAGGCCCGCCGCTTCCGACGCGCTGCTGCCGGGTCTCGACCAGACTCGTACCGTCGGCCTGGTAACCCTGCCCGGCGCCTTTGTCGGCATGCTGCTCGGCGGAGCCGACCCGCTGGTTGCCGGGGCCGTTCAACTCTTCGTCCTCATAGCCCTGATGGCCGTTCAAGCCGTAGCCGTGACGGTCACTCTCGAACTTGTGGCCCGTTGCCACATCACCTCCGAGCAGCCAGACGGGCCCCGAGCGACACGCGCCCGACGGTTCTCCGTACATCGCCGACGCACGCCGGTCACGCCACAACCGTGACACCGCTGCCGACTCCATGCGCGGGACAGAGGCCACAAGGCCCGCGAGCCGACGCTGCCTTGCCTCCATGTGTTGAGGCACATCGCGCGCGCCGCCACACCACCCCCTTCTACGCAGTGCAGGCTCCCGCCCTTTGCCGAGCGGGCGCAGACGGAGGAGACGATGTACGACTCGAAAAGGCCCGTCGACCAGGCCGACGAGGAGAGCGCGGCTCAGGCCGACCGAGTTGTGCATTGGCTGACCAGCCGCCTGGAAGTCGAGCAGGCGCTGCAGGCACCCTTGGGCGGAGTACCACTTGAGCGTGATGACCGCATCGCGCGGATGGCAGACGTATTGCAGGCAACGGCGCAGGGACTCGGGCTGCCTGCTGCCGCGGTGTGGGCAGGCATCCCGGAGCACATACTCAAAAACTGGCTGGCGAACGACTCGGACTTCGCTGACGCCGTTGGGGCGGCAACGGCCCTGGCCACCGCCCATGGCCTTCAGCAGGGCAGGCGCCGAACCGGCGCGGCGATCCGAGTCATGCTGGTGGCTCTCAGCTCAGGGAGAGGGTGGCAGGCTGCGGCTGAAATCGCGGGCTTCACAGCGCACCAGTTCCGCCAACTCCGGAAGGCTTCCCCCTCACTTGCCGCGCTCACCGACTCAGCCAGACGGGCGCGCCTGCCAAAGCCCAGGCACTTTGTGCCGAACTCTCACAAGCCAAGACGGCCGGGGAAGGCGAAGGGCGCTACGAGCTTCCGACTCGTGCAACGTGACGATCAGTAGCCTGACCGGCACCCGCGGGGATACCGGCGCCAAAGCCGCCGCCGACACGCCCTTCCCGTGGGGCGATCATCTCCTAATTTCTACATCATGCAGAGCTTCGCTTCCAGGCACCACGGCGGTGGGCCGGGGCATGCCCGAGGTGCCCTGTCGCCGCTCAGGAGGCGATCCCCCCCTGGTCCACCGTGACGACCTGGTGCCGGAGCCGGCGCCCTCGCCGTCTGCCGCCGGGCGGTGCCGGGCGGATCGCGATCATCTCGGCCGATGTCGGCGCGGGACACGACGGCGCGGCCGAGGGGCCGGCCCGGCGGCTGGCCGAGCACGGGGATCCGGCGGACCGGCTGGGGCGAGGACTGGCGCGAACAGGCCGCTCCGCGGTCCGTCGAGCGCACCGTCCTGACGGACCTGCGCGGCGGCGGCACCATCCGGCTGCACGACTCCGACTGCACCTCCACCCTCGCCGCCCTGCCCCGCATCCTCGACACCTGCCAGGAACGTGGCTGGCAGGTCGACCCCTGCGCGAACACGGCGCCCCGGCCTGCCCCGCCGGTGAGCTCGCTACTCGCCGACAGCCGTCCTCGTGCAATCCTGCGGCCCACACCCATGCGTTCAGGACCGGCCTCGTGGAGCGATGGACCATACCGTCGGCACAAGGTCATGCAGGCGAGAAGCTGTGACGGTTCCGCGCTCTCCAACAGCGTTGTGCTGGGTTCCGGTTGGTCAACCGACCCGCGATGCCCTACCCATACAGGAGTGACGACCCGATCACATCCGATCGTACGACTTCCTCAGTCGGTACTCTCCTCCAGCAGACGCCTCAACTCCGTCTCGTCGTCGCCCGTGAGACCCTCCACAAATCGAGCGAGCACCAGATTGCGGTCGCCGTCCTGGTCGAGTTCGCGGTGCATGCGGCGCGCGGTCAAGCCGTGCGCGTCCTCCACCGGGAAGTAGGCGTAACCGCGATGGGCGGGGCTGCGGTCTATGACGCCCTTGTCAAGGAGCCGTCCAAGCAGCGTGGCGACCGTCGTGCGGGCCAGTGACTGCGACAGGGCTTCTCTCACCTGCGCTGCCGTCTGCGGTCGACCCGCAGCCCACAGTGCCGCCAGCACGCTGGCCTCCAACTCCCCTGCAGGCCGACGTTCGCTCTCTTTGTCCGGCATGACCCTCCCCGCGCTCCGTTGGACCGTTCAGCCCCCGCCACCATTATCGAGGGCGAGGAGCTTGGACCCAGCGGCCCCGTCCGGCGGGCAGATGCCTCACAACCGGTTGATCGCCACGGTGTCAGCGGCGGCGTGCCTCATCCGTTTCGTCACTCGCCAATTCTCGCGCGAACGAGTCCACTTCGATGCACCTCGGCTACCAACTGGGCGCGGCTCCTGACATTGAGCTTCGCCATGGCGCGATTGATGTGCGTTTTGACGGTGAAGTGCGAGACGATCAAACGGCTGGATATCTCCTTGTTGTCCAGCCCAAGAGCCGCGAGGGAGACGACTTCGCGCTCTCTGGGCGTAAGTTCGCTCCACAACTGGTCGATGTCGTCGCCGGGGCCGGACAACGCGAACGGAAACATCTTGTCAAGGACGCATCGGGTCGCGGCAGGTGACAGGTGCGCCTCACCACGCGCTACCGCTCTTATCGCCTCGACAAGGGCTTCCGGCTTGGCTTCCCTTTCCAGGAATCCGCGGACTCCGGACTTGAGCGCCCCGAGCACCGAATCATCTGCGGCGGATTCCGCCAACATCACCGCTTGCGCGTCGGGCAACTCACCGCTGCCCACGATCTTCCGGGCAATCTCGATTCCGTCCGTCCCCTCACTGTGCGCATAAATGAGGACGACATCCGGGCGCAGATCATGGGCCAGCCGGACACCTTCCACACCGCTCTCAACCGCAGCAACGATCTGGATGTCCGGTGCGCTTTCGATGAGTTGACCGATACGAGAGTGTACGGAGGTCGGTCCGCCGGCCAGCAGTACACGCAACACCATTTATTCCTCACCGAAATTTTCAAGCACGGGCGCGCAGTTCAGCGGCACCCAACTCAGGCAAGGAGTGCCACCGGCCGGCCGAGCACATGTACCGTGGTCTGCGGAGATGGCAGCCCGAGGGCTGCATTCGGTACGACCTTCCTCGGGAAAGACCATCGAGACCGTCTACATAGCTGTAAACGGTCTACAACACTGTAGTCGACAACTGGGGTGAGTGCATAGGTGGCTGCTGAAGATGGCCCCGCTCGGCCAGGAGAATGCGCGGAGCCTGTGCGCCTCCCTGCTCACCTCCAGGGCGCCTGTTGCTGACTCCACTGTTTCTGGTGCCGCTCGTGCTGCCGTTCTTGCTGGGCCTTGTGGCGAATCGAGTTTTGGGGTGGGTGCGGCCCACGGCTGCTTTGTGGACGCTCACGGTGAGCGCGGCGATGCTTGCCGCGGCCTGCGTCGCCTCCCTCTGCGCACTGGTTCTGACCGGTCTGTATCTCGTGCCGGCCTTTGCCCATCTCCATCACTTCGTCCGTCATCTCTGCACTCCCTCGGCACATCTCATGGGCGGGATGGCTGTGCTGGCGGCCTGCTCTCTCGCCCTGGGCGGCCTGCGCTTCGGGTATTCGGCGGTGCGACACAGCCGAACGCTGAGGGCGACGCAGCGAAAGGTCGCCCGACTTCCCGTGGTGGGCGACCTCTGTGTCATCGACTCACCGCGGCCCGACGCGTACGCTCTGCCGGGGCGCGTCGACCGCATCATCGTGACATCGGGAATGCTGCGCAGTTTGCGAGGGGCCGAAAGGGAGGCTCTCTTCGCGCATGAACGGGCGCACAATTCCGGACGGCATCACCGCTTTCTGGCCGTCGCCGAGATCTCGGCGCATTGCCACCCTGCACTCCGCAGTGTGCGCGCCGGGATCCGTCTGGCCGCGGAACTCGCGGCCGACGAGGCGGCGGCCCGGGCGGTCGGGGACCGCAAGCTGGTGGCCGTCGCCGTGGCCCGAGCCGCCTTGGCCAGCCATGACGCAGGGCCTACGACGCGGCCCTACCTGGCGCTCGGCGGCGCGACCGGCCCCGTCTCACACCGTGTCGCCAGGCTCCTGACGCCGTCGGAGCCGCCCAGCGCCTGGGCGTCACGCCGGCTTGCGGTCGTCACGGCCCTTGTCGTTGTGCTGTCTGTGGGAGCGACAGGGGTGGGCGTGCTGCATCTCCGTCATGAAGTGGGCGAGGCGCAGGGAGTCATACCTCGCTGACCGGTGCCTGAGGCGAAGACGGCGATCAGGTGGCAGCGAGGTTGGCGGACAGCAGTTCCCGCGTCGCCGTGTGCTGCGGAGCGGCGAAGACATCCGCGGTGGAGCCGCATTCCACGACGCGCCCGGAGGCGAGGACCGTGATCGTGTCGGTGCGCTCCCGGACCAGTGTGAGGTCATGACTGATCACGACGAGTGTCAGGGAGCGGTCCTGACGCAGCTGGTGGAGGAGGTCCATGACAGCGGCTCCCGTGGCCGGGTCGAGTGCGGACGTGATCTCGTCACAGATGAGGATGTCCGGCTCGGCCGCCAACGCCCGGGCGATCGCCACCCGTTGACGCTGGCCGCCGGACAGCTCATGGGGGTATCGGCTCGCGAAAGACCGGGGAAGTCCGACGAGTTCCAGCAGATCCTCCACCGAACCGGCTGCTTCGATGGACGACGCTCTCCTGTGGATGCGCAGGGGTCTGGCCACGGACGAGCCGACGGTACGGCTGGGGTTGAGCGCACCTAGTGGGTCCTGGGTGACCAGCTGGATCCGGCGTCGCTGTTCCCTGCTGCGGCGCCGGACCGTGGCCGCGAGGTCCGCGCCGTCGAGCCGCATGGTGCCGGACTCGGGCTTCCGCAGGCCGACGAGTGCGCGGGCGAGCGTGGTCTTGCCGGAGCCCGAGGCGCCGACGACCGCTGCGGCGGAGCCCTCGGTCACGGCGAACTGGACATCGGTCAGCCCTGGTTGACGAGCTCCTCGGCTGGAGAACGCCACGCCGAGGTCCCGAACGTCGAGAACGAGGCGAGGGGACGCGACCGTGTGGGGTGGTTGTGCGGAGAGGGCTGGGCGCCGGTCCGGAGGCGGCAGCGTCCTCGGGGGACGGCCTCCGTCCGCGGTCAGGCATACGGAGTCGTCCGCCAGCCTCGCCACGACGTCCGGGTCGTGGGAGGAGAAGGCCAGGGCGAGCCGACGACCGCGGGTCAGGGTCCGGAGCAGGTCGGTGATCTCGTCGCGGAGCACCGGGTCGAGGCCGGCTGTGGGTTCGTCCAGCAGGAGAAGCCTGGGCCGCTTCGAGAGGGCGCGGGCGAGCGCGACCCGGCGCAGTTGGCCGCCCGAGAGCTGGTCCGGCCGGCGGGCCGCGAAGTCTCGGCCTGAGGGCAGGCGGACGGCCTCAAGGAGTTCGCCGACGGCGTCGGGGGCCGCGTCGGCACTCAGCTCGGACAGGAGTGTGCGAATCCGCAGCCGCGGGTTCAGCAACGAGGCGGGGTCCTGGCCGACGTAGGCGATCTCGCCGCTACGGATCGCACGGCGCTCGGTGTCGTCCACCGCGAACATGTCGTGCCCGAGGACCTGGACCGTGCCGCCGGAGCGGACCGTGCCGTGCGGCAGGTGGCCGAGGAAGGCACGCAGCAACGTGGTCTTCCCCGTCCCCGAGGGGCCTGTGACGGCGGCCACGCGCCCTGGCCGCAGGCTGACTGAGGTCGCTTCGAGCAGCGTTCGGCCGTCCGCTGCCACGACACCGAAGCCGCGCGCCACGGCGACGTTGTCCTGGCTGTCCGCGTCCGTGTTCCGGAGTGGGTGACTCACAGCAGGGTTGCCGCCTTTCGGCCTGTTTGCGGGGTCAGGGCGGCCGCCGCGAGGTTGACGCTCAGTGCCAGCAGGCCGACAGCCGCGCTCGGGGCCATGACGGCCCAGGGGTTGAGCAGGATGCCCGAGGAGTTCTCCCGGATCATCAACGCCCAATCGGCAGCGGGTGGTTGGGGCCCTACCTGGAGGAATCCGGCCATGGAGACGACGTAGACGGCTTCCACGAAGCGCAGCCCCAGGAGAGCGAGCAGGGTGGCTCGCAGGTTGGGCAGCACTTCGCGGACCACCAGGAACCAGAGTCGCTCGCCACCGGCGGCGGCCGCCTCGACGTAACCGGACGCGGCCACCGGCGCTGCCGCGTTGGCGGTGAGCCGGACAGCGTAGGGGAATCCCAGGACGACAGCGGCAACCGCTACGGCCAGTCGCCCGCCGCCGGGCCAGGAAAGAGCGACCAGCATGACGCCCAGGACGGCGGGCAGCAGGATCAGCACGTCGGCGACGCGTTCGACCATGCGGCCGACGGTCGGCCGCAGGGCGCCGATCGCGCCCACCACGGCGGCCGATGCCGTCACCACCGCGGCGATGAGCAGTGCGGACAGGACGAGTGAGCGGCCGCCCGCCAGCAGTCTGCTGAGCACGTCGCGCCCGAGTTGATCGCCGCCGAGAGGGGCATCTTGGCCGGGGCCCGCGAAGGGCATGGCGACGGGCTCGTCGACAGCGTGCGGGGCCAGCCAGGGGCCGACGAGCGCCAGCAGTACGAGCAGAACGGCCGGCGCCACCCGGAGCAGGACCGCGCGGTTCGGGGCCCTCATCGGCGGCCTGCCGTCAGCTGGTCGCGGACGAGATCGGCCACCAGCAGGACAACGGTGATCGCCGCGCCGGCCAGTGCCGTCACTCCGGCGATCACCGGGGTGTCGCGGTCGGCGACCGCGGAGGACAGGACGGCGCCGATCCCCGGGTAGTTGAAGATGGTCTCCACGGCGACCGCCCCTCCGAGAAGCACTCCCGATGACGTGGCGAGACCGGTGGCGATGGTCGGCAGGGCTCCGGGCAGGACGTGGCGCAGCAGCACGTGGCGCGGTGCGAGGCCGTCTAGGACGGCGGCTTCGACGTAGGGGGCGCGGGCCTCGTCGGCGAGTGCGGCACGGGCGATACGGGTGTTCCAGCCGGTCTGCGGGATGGTCAGGGCCAGGGCGGGGAGGATCAGCATGGTCCATGAGGCCGGGGTTCCGTGGCTGTCGGTGAGGGTGACGGCGGGAAGCCAGCCGGTCCACAGGGACAGCACCAGAACGAGGCCGACGGCGACCACGAACTCCGGGATGGCGAAGACCGCGGTGGAGACGCCGGTGACGACCCTGTCGAGGCGTCCGTCGGGCCGCTGTGCCGCCCAGGACGCGAGCGTCACCGACAGCAGGGCGGTCAGGAGCAGGGCGGTGCCGCTGAGCACCAGGGTGTTGGGGAACGCCGTGGTCAGCAGCCCGGTGACCCGCTCACCGTGGGCCGATGTCCCCAGGTCGCCGGTGGGCAGGCCGGACATCCAGTCCCAGAAGCGTTCCAGGACCGGTCTGTCGAGGCCGAGCTCATGGCGCCGCCGGGCCAGGTCCGCGCTGCTCTCCCCGCGTTCCGAGGTAGCGCTCGCCGCGTCCCCGGGCAGCAGTTCCACGCCGACGAAGACCGCGGCGAGGAGCGCCGTCAGAAGCAGGGCGCGTCTGAGTACGGCGAGGCCGACGCGGGCCACGACGGCCCACGCCCATCCGCCCCGCGGCACCGCGGCCGGGAGCGCCCCGGTTGCCGTGCTCAACTGGCCAGCCACGCCTTCTCGAGCTGGACACGCCCGTAGCCCGGCAGGGTGGGCAGCCCGTGGACCTTGGCGACGGCGAGGTCCACACCGTCGGCCATGCCCCACAGGAGATAGCCGGAGCCGTCGTACTCGATCTGCTGCATCTGCTGGAGACGTGCCGTGCGTTCGGTGGCGGCGGAGGTGCCGATGGCCTTCTCGTACGCCGCGTCGAAGGTGCTGTTCTTCCAGCCCGCCTCGTTCTGGCCGCTGTCGGAGACCATGGTCTTGCTGGCGAAGAAGACCACCGAGTCGTTGGTGCCCCAGTAGGTGGTGTAGAGATCGCCCTTGAGCCAGGTCTTGTCCCAGAAGACGGCGGACTCCTGCTTGACCACCTTCACCTTGACGCCGGCCTCACGGACCTGGGTGGCGAAGAGGGTGGCGGATTCGGCCAGTCCGGAGATGTCCTCGGTGGTGAGGATCTCGTAGGTCTTGGAGGTGTCGAATCCTGCTTCCTTGAGCAGTTGCTTGGCCCGGGCGAGGTTACGGGTGCGCTGCGTGATGCTCTTGGCGTAGGCGGGATCGCCGGTGCCGAGGATGTCGTTGGCCACGCTCCCGTAGCCGGACAGCACCTGTTCGACCATGGCCTTGCGATCGACGGCCAGGCGCAGGGCCTCTCGTACCTTGGAGTCGGCGAAGGGGCCGTCGGCGGTGCGCATCACGATGGGCATCGCCATGTCGTTGGGCCGCCGGATCGTCTGGATGTCGCTGCGCGTCTCGGCCGTGCGGGCCGCGACGGCGCCGGCGTTGGAGGCGAGGTCGATCTGTCCCGCGAGCAGGGCGTTGGCCATGGCCTGCGGGCTTTCGAAGATCTTCACCTCGATGGCGTCGAGGTACACGTCCCCGCCGTACCAGGCGTCGTTGCGGACCAGGCGGGCGTTGCCACCGCGGAACCAGTCGAGCTTGAACGGACCGGTGCCGGGTGCCTTGGCGATGTCCTTGTCGGCCGTGCTGTCGGGGACGACGAACGTGGTCAGGCGGGTGAGCAGGGGCAGTTCGGCGTTGGCGTAGTCGGAGACGAGGACCACCGTGTCGTCACCGTCGGCCGTGATGTTCTCGGCCTGGATGCCGGGCAGCCGGGAGGCGCCGGAGGGAGTCGCGCGCAGTCGCTTGAGGGAGAAGACGACATCGGCCGCGGTGACGGGTGAGCCGTCGTGGAACGTCGCCCCCTTGGCGAGGGTGAACCGCCAGGTCTTCAGGTCGTCGGACGCCTGCCAGCTCGCGGCGAGCCGGGGCACGGTGTTGGGCTTGCTGCCGGGCACGGCGAGCGTGTCGTATACGAGGCTGATGATCAGGTAGTCGCTCTCGTTGGCCTGGGTGCCGTGCGGATCGCGGGTGATGGCGCTCGCATGACCAAGGGCACCTACGCGCAGCGTGCCGCCCTTGACGGGCTTCCCGGTTGCCGCACGGGACGCCCCGGTCGACTTGGCGTCACCGCCGCCGCTGCATGCCGCCAGCAGGGCCGTTGCGCCCACAGCGCCACCGGTCCACAGCAGTTGACGTCTCGTCAGATCCACGTTCGTCCTCGACTTCCAGAAACAGCGAACAACTTACTTAGGTTTGCCTATCCTAAAAATCGACCCCGGGGCAATACTCCAAGTGGAGTACAGCGCACTCCGCGTGAACGCTCTAACTTAGGTGTGGCTTACCTGAGCCGAGCCGGCCCGGCGCGTCACTGGAACGCAACACGTGGACCTCTCGTCCCGCCGCAGACGATCCACTGTCAACGCCCTGTTGCCCGGCCTTCCCCGATCACCTCGTCGCGCACCCGCACGCGCACCCCCAAGAACGGATGGTCGACCATGCCCACGGCAGTCACGCCTGTGCGCCAGCTGCACCCGCACGCCGTACATGAACTGACCGAGGCGGCCCAGAACCTGCTCTCCTCCACCGGCCCCTTGAAGGACGACCTCGACTGGTCGCGCCTCCTGGCCCAAGTCCCGCGCACGGCAGCCTCGTTGAGTGCCGACATCCACCACGTCTGCCGTCCCGTGGACAGTGCGGCGGGCCTCTTCGTCGTACGTGGCATCCCCGTCGTCGACGAGACCATCGGCCCCACACCACGCCACTGGTCCAGCGCCGGACGCGCCGGGGCACTGTACGACGTGGTCCTCCTGCTGCTCTCCACCGTGATGGGCACGCCGATCGCCTGGGAGGGCCAGCAGGACGGCCGGTTCGTGCACAACATCGTCCCCTCCCCCGGGCACGAGGCCGAACAGACCGGGGCCAGCAGCAGCGTGCTGCTCAGCCCGCACACCGAGGACGCCTTCCACCCCGGCCGCGCCCATCTGCTGATCCTCGGCTGCATGCGCAACCACGACGCCGTGGCCACCACCGCCGCCTCCGTCCGGGAGGTCCGGCTCGACGCCGCCGACGTCGCGTTGCTGAGCGAGCCGGTCCTGCCCATCCTCCCCGACGACGCCTACGCCGAGGCTCAGTCCTACACCGGCACCCCGCCCGCCGTACCCACCCTCTGGCATTCGCCGAACGGGCTGACACTGCGCTTCGACCCCGCCTACACCCCTCTCGAACAGGGATCCGCGGAGCATCGTGCGGCCTACTCCCGGCTCACGGACGAGCTCACCAGGGTCTCCGTCGCCGTGAGCCTGGAGCCCGGCGACGTCCTCGTCGTCGACAACGACCTGGTCGTCCACGGCCGAGTGCCCTTCCGGGCCCGCTACGACGGCACCGACCGCTGGCTCAAGCGCGCCTCGGTCCGCGTTCCGCACCGCCGCACCCGGCCGGCCGCCGAACAGGACGAACACGGATACGGCCAGGCCGCGGTGGAGGCGTACGCATGACCCGCGCCCAGGCGGACCCGGTCCGCATCCGCGTCGAGGGGGATCCCGTGAGGCATGACGACAAGACGCTGCGCATCCTGAGCACCAGCGACGTGGCCGGCATCGACATCACCCTCACCGACGTGGTGTCCGTGGTGGAACAGGCGTACCGCACCCTGGCGGAGGGCCGTTCCGACAACCCGCGCAAGCTGACGGTCAAGCCGGACGACGACCACTCGGTCGCCTACGCCATGCTCGGCCGCGACGGCGAGCGCAAGGTCGTCGCCGTCAAGACGTCGTACAAGTACGGCCTGCACGAGGACCGTGAACGGCAGCACTACTACACGACGCTGACCCTGTACGACGACGAGACCGGCCTGCCGGTCGCGATGCTGGACTGCGGACGGGTGGGTGCGCTGCGCACCCCGGCCGTCTCCGCGCTGCTCGCCCGTGAACTGGCCGCACCCGGCAGTCGCAGCGCGCTCGTCATCGGCACCGGTACGCAGGGCCGGCTGGCCCTCCCCTTTCTGCTGACGACCTTGCCGGACCTCAAGCGGCTGATGCTCTTCGGTACCCATCCGGACGGCATCGCAGCCGTCCGGGAGGAGCTGGAACGGCATTTCCCGGGACGGGACCTGGAGGTCGTGTCCGATCTCCGGGAGGCCGCCGAGGAGGCGGACATCGTGCTCGCGACCGCGGGCCCGAACACTCCGGCCCGCGTGGAGGCGGACTGGCTGAAGCCCGCTGCTCTGTGCGTCCTGGTCGGATACGGCATCGCCCCGTCGACCCTCCATCGGGCCCGGCGCGTCATCGCCACCAGCGCCGCGCAGATGCAGGTCACCGGCATCGACATGGCCGACCGTGAGGGACGGCTGCCAGAAGTGGACGCGGAGTTTCCCGACATCCTGGCCGGGCGGATGTCCGGGCGCACCGACGCGGGGCAGAGCATCTTCGCCTACAACAGCGGACTGGTCGTCACCGACATCGCGCTCGGTCACCGGCTCGCCCAGCTCGCCCTGGCGCAGGGGCTGGGAACGGCGGTGCCCCTGTGGAAGTGACGGCACGGCTGCCCGCGCACGCCGGCCCCGAGACGCGCGGTCTGCTGGCCGACCCCTTGCTGCACGAGCTCGGCCACGGCCTCGGCGGCCCCTATCACGTACTCCTGCCGACCGCGTTCGACGCCAACGCGACCGCGTTCCAAGCCGTATTCGGGGAGTCGGGCGTGGACGGCCGGGTGTACTACGCGAAGAAGGCCAACAAGGCCGCTGTGTTCGCGGAACGAGCGGCGGTGGCCGGGCTGGGCGTGGACGTGGCGAGCCGGGGCGAGCTGCGCGAAGCGCTCGCGGCCGGGGTCCGGGGCGACGACCTGGTGGTCACCGGCCCGGCGAAGGCGGACGAGCTCCTGCGGGTGGCCGTGCTGCAGGGCGCGCTGATCGCCGTGGACGCGCTGGACGAACTGGACCGGCTGAATGCGATGGCCGGCGAACTCGGCCGTACGGCACGGGCCTTGCTGCGGGTGCTGCCGTCGGTACAGCCGCACAGCCGGTTCGGGCTCGAGGAGAGTGATCTCGCCGTCGCTCTGGCACGGATCGGCGGCTCGGCGGTGTCCTTGGAGGGCTTCAGCTTCCACCTGTCCGGATACGACGTCCGTCAACGCGCGGACCTGGCGGCGGTGTTGGTGCGCCTTTGCAGCCGAGCGCGGGCACTCGGGCTGCCCGCCGACAGCATCAGCATCGGCGGTGGTTTCGCGGTGGACTACGTCGACGGTGCGGACTGGCGGCGGTTCGGGGAGAGCAACCGGGCCGAGCACTTCCACGCCGAGAGGCGCTTTGGCGGCGGCTTCTACCCGTACCACTCCCCTGTGGCGGGCGCCGACGCCCTGCGCGCGGTCCTCGCCTGTGTGCCCGCGGGCGAGAGCGTCCCGCTGGCCGAGATGTTGAGGACGGCGAACGTACGGCTGCTGGTCGAGCCCGGTCGGGCGCTGCTCGACCAGGCCGGGTTCACTGTCTTCCGCGTCCAAGGCGTCAAGGATCGTGACGGCTACGCGATCCTGACCGTGGACGGCAGCAGCCTGAGCCTGTCGGAGCAGTGGTTCGACAGCGAGTTCCTGCCGGACCCGGTGCTCGTGCCGGCCCGCCCGGAGGCCGGCCCACACGCAGACCTCCACCCGGCCTGCGTAGGAGCGGCGACCTGTCTGGAGTCGGACCTGCTGACCTGGCGCAAGATCCCCTTTCCGGCGCCACCCGCCGTGGGCGACCTCCTCGTGTATCTCAACACCGCCGGTTACCAGATGGACTCCAACGAGTCGCCGTTCCACGAGCTGCCGCTGCCGCCCAAGGTCGTCGTCGAGCCGACGGCGGACCGTTTCCGCTGGCACCTCGACCGCCGCCCTGCCTGACCACGTCTGGAGCCCCCCATGCACGACTTCCTGCACCGGCCGCCCGTCGTCCGGCAGGTCTCCGAACTCATCGGTGCGACTCCGTTGTTCGAGCTGTGCCGCACCGAGAACAGCAGTCGACTGCTGCTGAAACTTGAGCAGTTCAACCCGACCGGCACGGCGAAGATACGCATGGCCCGGCAGATGGTCATCGACGCCGAAGAGCGCGGACTGCTGCGCCCGGGCGGCCGCATCATCGAGTCGACCTCCGGAAACACCGGGCTCGGCCTGGCCGTTGTCGCGGCCGAACGCGGGTACACCTTCACCGCCGTCGTCGACCACCACGCGGCCACCGACAAGCTCCGGGCGATGAAGGCCCTCGGTGCCGAACTCGTCTACGTCGCGCAGGAGGGCGACGAGGAACTGGCAACGGCCGCCCGGGAGGAACTCGCCGAGAAAATGGCCGCCGACTCGGACAACGCCTACTTCACGGAGCAGCACAACAACCCTGCGAACGGCGTCGGCTACCACCCCGTGGCCCGGGAGATCGGCGTGGCACTGGACGGCCGGGTCGACGAACTGATCGGAGCCGTCGGCACCGGCGGCGGTCTGTTCGGGACCGGGAAGGTGCTCCGTGAGATCGTGCCCGGAGTACGGATCATCGGTGTCGAGCCGAAAGGGTCCATCGCCTTCGGCCCTCCGGCGCACGACTACTACCAGTCCGGCACCGGCACCCCCGAAGGAGCCGACATCGGCGCCATGGTCGACTACGGCCTCCTCGACGAGGGCGTCAAGGTCGGCGACGTCGAAGCCTTCGCCACCGCCAGGGTGGTGGCCCGCAGGGTCGGACTGCTCATCGGCGGCTCCGCCGGCGGTGTGGTGTACGAGGCACTGCACCGCCTCGCCGCACAGCCGGCGGGAACCGCTGCCGTCGCCCTGGTCAACGACGGCGGGGAAAAGTACATGGACACTGTCTTCGACGACGACTGGATGACCGCGCGCGGTCTGCTCGACCTCCGAGTGGAACGCGAGGTCGACGAGTTGCTGTCCATCCTCCGCCCGACCGCTTCCCCGATCCCGCAGGAACACATCTGATGCCGCCCGCCCTGACCCGACTCCGCACCGATGCCCGGGCCTTGGCCACGCTCGCCGTGCCCCTCGCGCTCACCCAGCTCGCCCAGGTCGCCCTGACCACCACCGACACCGTGATGATGGGCTTGATCAGCACCGAAGCCCTCGCGGCCGGCGGCCTGGCCATGGTCGTCTTCAACCAGCTGCGCACCATGGGCGTCGGTATGGTCACCTCCGTCGGCAACCAGGTAGCCGCCGCCGACGCCCACGCGGAGAAGGGCGGGACGGATGCGGCGGACGTCCGCGACCTGGTGCGCGCGAGCCTGCTGCTGGCCACACTCGCGGGTATGGCGGGCGCCGTCCTGATGGTGCTGATCGGGCACGCGCTGGTCTGGCTGGGCCAGGATCCGGATGTCGTCCGCACGGCACAGCCGGTGCTCTACACGATGGCGCCCGGCCTGCTCCCCTGCCTGTGGTTCCAGGCAATCCGCCAGTTCACCGTCGGCATGCGCCGGCCACAGGCACTGCTGCGCATCACCCTCGCCTCCATCGCGGTCAACGCGGGTCTCAACTGGCTCTTCATCCATGGCACGTGGATCTTCCCGAAGCTGGGACTGCCCGGCATCGGCCTGGCCACCACCTCCGTGTACGCGCTGTCCTTCCTGGCGCTGTACGCCTCCGCCCGCCGCGATCCGCGCCTTGCGCCGCTGCTCTCCCTGCGCGTCTGGAAGACCCGGCCGGCGACCCTGCGCCGACTGGCCGGACTCGGCGCGCCGATCGCCGCGACCTACGGCTCCGAGGCCGGCTTCTTCTCCGTCGTGGCACTGCTGGTCGGCAGCTTCGGCACGGCGGCACTGGCCGCGCACACCGCCGTCAACCAGCTCGTCTACATCGTCTTCCAGATCGCGGTCGGTCTCTCGCACGCCGCCTCGATCGGGGTCAGCCGCGAACTGGCCCTCGGCAACACGGCCGCCGCACAGCGCCTCAAGACCACAGCCCTGGCGTGTGCGGCCGGGGTGATGGCGGTGGTGGCCGTCGTCTACCTGACAATCCCGCGCGTCATCCTGGCACCGTTCTTCGACACGCACGACGAGCGGGCCATGGACACCGCCGTGCAACTCCTCCTGGTCGCCGCCGTCCTCCAGTTCTTCGACTGCACGCAGAACATCGGAGTGGGCCTGCTGCGAGGACTCGACGACACCAAGGGCGGCTTCCAGGTCACCCTCATCGGCTACTGGCTCATCGGCCTCCCCGCCGCGGCCCTGCTCGGCTTCGCAGCCGGCCTGGACACCCTCGGCATCTGGCTCGGCCTGCTGACCGGCCTGGCGGCCACCGCCGTACTGCTGCTGCGCCGGTTCGGACGGCTCGTGAACGGGCTGCCGGCGCAGGTGGCGGCCACGACTTCGGTGAGCATGCAGTCGTAGAAACCAGCCGCCCGCGAAGAGCACGAATCGAGCGCTGGAGAATATTCCCAGCGGAGGCGCGGGATGCAGGTGCGGGACGCTCACGCTGCCGTCCGCAGCGAGCAGGAGGGGCGCCGGGTGGCCGCAGCTGGTCAGTCGGACGACGGGTTCGTCATCGGGGAACTCCAACAGCAGGGCCGTGACGAAACGCTCCCCGGCCTCGCTCTCCGGTTCGAAGTCGGCGAGGTAGCGGGCGACGCTCCGGTCCAGTGCGGCGGCCAGCTCGGGCAGACCGGCGTGCTGGTGAGCGGCTTCCCGGAAGGCGCCGGGCACAACGGCGGCCTCGCCGATCGCGGACAGGCCCTTGCCCCGCACGTCGCCGATCATCAGGCGGACCGCGTTCCCGCTGTGTGCGGCCGCGTAGAGGTCACCGCCGATCTGGGCCTCGTCCTCGGCGGCCACATAGAGACAGGCGAGCCGCAGCGTCCCCAGCCGGTTCGGCAAGGGCCACAGCAGAACCCGCTGGGCGGCTCCGGCAACCGTTCGCACCTGCGCCAGCCGGCGACTGCCACGGTCCCGCACCGCGCACATGACCACGATCAGGGCGGTGAGCGCGGCAAGGGCGACGATCTGGACGATCAAGCCCCGTGAGATCAGCAGCCCGGAGCGCCAGCCGATGACCGTCTGGGCCGCCACGGCCAGGACTCCGATGCCTCCCGTCGTCCAGGGGCCCTCGAACCACGCGGTGAGGGCGGGGGCGATGACCAGGAGAGGGCCGAGGACGATGTCGGCCGGGGTCACGGTGTCCACGACCGTGACCAGGGCCATGAGCCCGACCGGAATCAGCAGCCCCATGTGACGTGGCTGCCATATCCGCCCCAGGCCGGAAGAACCCGGCTGCCAGGAGCCCACAACTTCCACAGTGGACTGTCGGACAACGATCTGCGAGTGCGCGCGGCGTCGTCGTGTCAGGTGGCCGTCTCCGCAGGACCCCCGCCGGAGGACGCCGAAGGGGGTTCCCACGCATCACGAGCCATCACAGGCATGTCACCAACCCCGTAGACGCTCTCCCGTCACAAGGCCCTGACCTGGGCTTACGCACTCGCCCTGGACCAACTGGACGCCCGCGGACGGCTTCTACGGCCATGTGCCATGCCATACCGCAGGACTCGCACGCCAACATCACAGGTCACCGACCAAGATCCGGACCAGGTGCGGACCAACTCGGCTCAGCAGCAGACGATTCCACCCTTTGCCGCAGGTCAGAGGCGGCGTTGAGCGTGTACCACCAGCAGACGAAGAACCTGCTGGTCTCGTACTCGCCGAAGAAGCTGGGCTTCTTCTGGAGACACGGAAAAAGGGCGCCTGAGCCGGGAAATCTCCCGTCAGGCGCCCTTCTCGGTCACTGTTCACGTGATTCCCAAGGTGGTCAGCGGCCGTCTGGTGTCTCGGCTGTGCTTGCGCAATCCGGCAGCGAGGTTGTCGGAGTTGGTGAGGCGGTGTGCTGCGGCCGGCCGGGAGGACGACTTCGCGAAGGTCCCGCCTTGGACATGACCCGCGAGGATGAGACGGCGGCCGTTGCGCTACCCACCCCAGAAACCGACAACGCGATACTCAGGGACCTGTTGTGGGAGGTTGCGGCATACGTCGACCTTCTGGGTGAAGCGGAGCTCGCCGATCCTCCGATTACGACGGCCTCGGACTACGCGTCGGACGAAGAGGTGGCCGGCTGGCTGGACGGACTCGACAGAGCCCTGGCATGCCCTTCGGGGCACGTAAGCGGCTTGATCTTCTGGCCGCCGCCGCGGGAGCTTTCGGCTGACGAGGTGGTCGATCGGGCCCGGGCGTATCGGCCGATCGCCTTGTAGGTCGGGGCTCGACTCCGAAGCCGGGCGAAGCCAGATGACCAGAGCTGCGGTGGGCGCGGTGCCGAGGAAGACGTAGCCGCGCTTGCCATGGCGAGTGGCCACGGCCCGAGATGCTTCAGCCTGTTGATCGCTCGTTCGACGATGTTGCGCTTCTTGTAACGCTCCTCGGTGAAGCCGGCTGGCCGTCTCCTCCTGGATCGTGTGCCGGATGCCCCGCCGCCGCGGGTACTCGCGGCAACGGCCGTTGCCGTACCCCTTGTCCGCCGCGCGATGGTGGAGTCCACCGAGATGTCCCAGTTCGTCTCGCCCGCGACGTCACCTCGCCCTCCAGGTCGGGAAGGCGCGTCCAGGGCACAGAAGCTCCTGTCTCCCTAACGCGATTCCGCCATCCACTACCTCGGAAACAGCCTGAATCACTCATTAGTCGTCAGTAACCGATATGGCGCATTTTCGCTAGCATCTTTCATGACATGTTGACCTCCCGCTTCCCCGAGGGAGGAACTGCGTGCCCAACTCCCCCACGCCCACGGACCCGCCCCCGCGATACCCCAGGTGGTCGGATCGCCTCATACGTCAGCTCGACACCTTCGCGGCCACGCGGTCCCGTGCCGAGAAGGTGCCTGCCCTGGTCCTCACCAGGCAGGACGGCGGCGACGTCCGGGCACCGGCCTTCATGGTCCGAGAGTACGAGCACCGACTGTCCCGACGACGGGGCAACCCTCATTTCCAGGTGCCGCACGCCGTCGTCGACGACGCGGAGCTGAGCGGAGGCTTCCTCGCCGCGATCGACCGAGTCGGACTGCGGTTCCAGCTCACCATGCCGTCGGGAAGACTGCGGTTGCCGGCCTTTCACACCTGCCGGGCCGTACTGGACTCCGAACGCGGCACGGGCGACTTCCAGGCCCAGCAGCAGCCGATCCTCGACGACCTGTACACAGCGCTGCTCAAAAGGCGGAAGACGCTGCGTGCCTGCGCTCGCCTCGCGGACTTCCTGGGCCAGCATCTCCTGACCGGCTGGCTGCAGGGACTCGTGGCAGCTCTGATCGTGGGCTTTCCCAAGCTCTGTTACCGGCTCCACCTGCGGCACTGGGGCCTGCAATGGGTCGCGGACGAAGCGAACGCGACCTGCTTCCTGGACGCCGCGCTCGCCTTCTGCCAGGACGGCGAGCTGGACCGGGAAGACCCGCGCGTGCGACGGATCCTCTTGCGCGCGCTGCTCACCGATCTGCGGAAAGCGACCCGGAGGAGGACCTGGCTGAGTCATCTCTGGGCACGGCGCCGGTGGTCCTTCGTCGTCCTCGTTCCCGAGATCGACGACACGGACGGCCCCGGCCGCGCCTTCCTCGGCACGTTCGAGGAACTCGCCGGTGACCATCCGTCCAAGCCGCTGCTCGTCCTGGCCGCCTGCGCGGGTCCGCCTCCGGACTACGCCGCACCTCTGGGCGCCGACCCCGACCGGCCCAACGGCATTGCCGACAAGGTCTTCACGTTCCTCAACGAGGGCAGTGACGAGCCGGTACGCCTGGTCACGCTGCCCGCCGAGGACGACACGGAGGGCACGGCCAAGACGAAGATCGACACCCACTGGGGCGTCATGGCTCGCCGGGACCACCCGATCGACTGGTTGCGTCCTGCCGCTCTGCCCGTCATGGCCGCGGCGACCGCGGGCATCCTCCTGGCCCCGCACTACCTCTGGCCCGCTCCGCCCCCCGCGCCTCCCTCATGCGTCACGGTCAGGACCGGTGAGCGCGTGGGCGTCACCGACGGCAGCCAATGCGATCTGGCCGTACCGGGAGACCGCGGAAAGGAACTGCGGGACCTGGAGCACCGGGTCGCGAAGGAGAACGCCCAGATCCCGGACGGGCGTTACCGCACCCTGGTCTTCCTCGCTCCCCTGAGTCTGCAGAACGGCGTGTACGACGATCCGCCGATCGGCCTGCAGATCCTGCGCGGCGCCATCGCCCAGCAGCACAGGCTCAACACCGGGGTCCGTCAGAACAAGATGCCGATCCGCCTGCTCATCGCCAACACCGGCCAGTACTTCCAGTACGGCGCGCACAGCGCCGCAGCTCCGCAGGATCCCGACGTCGCACAGATGATCATCAGCCGTCAGCGGCAGGACCACATAGCCGCGGTCATCGGCATCACCCAGAGCCGCCCCGAGTCGCTGAACGCGGTCCGGGAACTCGACCGGGCCAGCATCCCGGTCATCGCGAACGGTGTGTCCGGAAGCACCATGGTCGGCCCCGACTCGCCGCAGCGGTACTTCCAGATCTCGGCGCCCGACGGGCGAGTCGCGCCGGTCCTCGCCGACTTCATCCGCCACTCTCCCGCGGTCCGCGGACTCACGAGCGGCACACCGCACGCCGTGGTCGTGTACGACCCGACCGACACGGCCTTCAGTACGGACCTCAGGAACCTGTTCGTCGCCGCCTATCGCGGACACGGCGGTATCGACGAGATCAAGTACAGCGAAAAGCCCGGGGCGACCACACCGGAGAACATCGCGAGCGAAGTGTGCGACAAGGTCGCCGCGACCCACGGGATCGTGGTCTACCTCGCCCGGTCCGGTGTGCTTCCCAGCCTCCTCAACGCGATGCAGAGTGCGGGCGGTCAGTGCCAGCCACCGCAAGGCACGACCATCCCGATGATCACCGAGAGCTCCCCCATCGACTTCCAGCTTCATCCCGAACAAACGGCGCGCGCCTACCCGTACATGACTCTCTTCTACGAGACGACGAACGCCCCCACCCCGGACTCCCGCGATCCCTATGCCCAGTTCGCCCAGGACTTCACCACCGTCTTCGGCGGACGCAGCGCGGACGCGGACGCCGCCGGCGGCTTCGACACCGTGGGGGTCGTCAGCAAGGTGATCGAGGACCTGCTGCCGGCTTCCGACGACGTCCAGCCCAACGACATCTACCTGTGGCTCACCGCCCACGGTGTGTCCCAGTACCCCGGCGCCTCCGGCGTACTGCAACTGGACGGCAAGAACAAATACCCGCCCGACAAGGCGGTGTTCATCCGCGAGATCGCCCAACCGAGCGGCACCACGGCCACGCTGCTCAGCTGCGGAGTCCTACCCGACCGGCAGAACCCCGCGAAGTGGGGCACCCCTCCCGACACCTTCCCCTGTCCCAGGGACAAGACCGCGGCGGCTTCCCCATGAGAGGTTCCCGCTCCGGTTCGCGCCGGGCACGCCTTCCCACGGGCGGGCCGGAAGGCGCGTAATCAGGGGGGACGAGCACCGTGAAGCGAACGGCCGCATTACTGCCCCGGCGTCGTCCACGGCGTCCTCATCGAGACCGGGCCTTCCTCGGCCTGCCACCCTCAAACGCCGAGGGTGCGACGAGCGCGATCGACCTCTGTGTCCGCTCGCCCCGCCATTCGCTGGGCCTTCCGAACCAGCCAGGCGAAAGCGACGACGGGGCGCCCCCCGCTTTGGGTTGGCGCCCCGCAGCTGTGTCTCGGTCAGGTCAGCCGGCCGGGGTCAGCGCGACCTCGGCGCTGCCCGAGAGGGCCGGGAGGCCGGCCGGCGGGGAGTCCGTGTAGGTGGCGTTGAAGACCGCCTTCAGGTTGTCCGCACCGGCGTGTCCACCGTCCACGAACGTTTCGAAGGATCCGGAGCAGCCGCTGCTCGAAGACAGCGGGTGGCCGTGCGAGTCGTGGCCGAGGATGAACGAGACGGTGACCTTCGAGCAGTCCACCGGCTGGTCGTCGGTGATGGTGACCTGCCAGGTGACCGTGTCACCCCAGTGGAACGCCGTGCCGCCGTGCGGAGCCGGGTCGGTGGTGAGCGAGACGACCGGCGCCTTGTTCCCGACCACGACGGGAACGGACGCGGAGGCCGAACGTCCGGTGCTGTCGGTGACCTTCAGCGTGGCGTCGTAGACGCCGTTCTTGTCGAAGGTGTGCCTCGGGTCGGCCTCCCTGGAGTCCACGGTGCCGTCGGCGTCGAAGTCCCACGCGTAGCGCAGGGCGTCGCCGTCGGCGTCCTTCGTGCCGGCGCTGGAGAACTGGACCGTCAGCGGGCTGGTGCCGTTGACCGCGTCCGCGGCGACCTTGGGCTCCGGGGTGCGGTTCCCGCGGGTGAAGTCGATGCGGGAGAGCTGGGCCTCGGGCAGTTCCGCGAAGTACCCGGTGCCGTACTCCAGGACGTACAGCGCGCCGTCCGGGCCGAACTCGGCGTCGATCGGGCCGTCCGTCGTGATCGAGGGGATCGCGTCCTCGATCTTCTGGACCTCGTTCTTCTTGCCGAGGGTGATGGCCTTCATCTGGTCGCGGGTCCACTCGTAGAAGAGCGGCTTTCCGTCGAAGTACTGGGGCCAGCGGTTCTGGGCCGTGTTCCGCTTGTCGTAGCGGTACGCCGGGCCGCCCATGGGTCCGATGCCGCCCGTGCCGAGTTCGGGGAACGTGTCGGAGGCTCCGTAGCCGTAGACGATCTCCGCGTCCGTGACCGGTGGCAGCTCGCTGCGGCCGGTGTTGTGGCGGGAGTCGTTGACCGGCTTGGCGCAGTCGAAGGCGCCGCCCGAGGTCTGGGTCGCGAAGTCGTAGTCCTGGTAGGGCTGGTCCCGGGTGACGCAGAACGGCCATCCGTAGTTGGCGGGGCGGTCGATGACCATCCAGCGTCCCTGGCCGGCGGGGCCGCGACCGGGGTTGGCGTTGTTGGCGTCGGGCGAGTAGTCGCCGAGGTACAGCGCGCCGGTCCTGTCGTCCACGGCGAAGCGGAACGGGTTGCGCAGGCCCATGGCGTAGATCTCGGGACGGGTCTTCGGGGTGCCCGGCGCGAAGAGGTTGCCGTCCGGGACGGTGTAACCGCCATTCGGCTTGGCCTTGATGCGCAGGACCTTGCCTCGCAGGTCGTTCGTGTTGCCCGCGGTGCGCCGCGCGTCGTAGGCCGGGTTGCGGTCGGGGCGGTCGTCGAGGGGGGCGTAGCCGTCGGAGGAGAACGGGTTGGAGTCGTCACCGGTCGACAGGAACAGGTTGCCCTTGTGGTCGAAGTCGATCTTGCCGCCGACGTGACAGCAGATGCCGCGGTCGGCGGGGACGTCGATGACCTTCTGCTCGGTGGCGAAGTCCAGCTTGTTGCCCACCAGTTTGAACCGCGACAGCCGTGTGACGCCCTTGTACCGGGCGAAGTCCACCGCCGTCCCGAACTGCGGTGCGTCCCCCTCGTTGACGCCCGGGGTGGCCGGGTCGTCCATCGGGGTGTCGAGGCGCGGCGAGTAGTAGAGGTAGACCCAGTGGTTCTTGGCGAAGCCCGGGTCGACGGCGATGCCCTGCACGCCCTCCTCGTCGTGCTGGTAGAGCCCGGCGGGGCTCTTCTTCATGTCTGCGGCCAGGAAGTTCACGCCGCTGCGGGGGTCGTGGATCCGGACCTCTCCGGTGCGCGCCGTGTGCAGGACCCGCCGGTCGGGCAGGACGGCCAGGGCCATGGGCTCACCCGGGCGGTCGTTGAGGGTGACCTTCTGGAAGTCCGACGAGGCCGGCGGTGCGGGGTCCGATGTGGTGGCCTGGGCCGGGGAGAGCGGCAGGAGCCCGACGGCTCCGGCCAACGCAGCCGCCCCCATGAGGGTGACGATCCGTCTGTTGCGCACTCAGAACTCCTTCGGTCTGGTGATGGCTGATCAAAAACCGCGGAAGGTACCTGCGTTGGACGCCAGGGCACCCACCGCTCGGGGCCCGCCCGGCGTCGATACGCCGGGCGGGACTCCTGGGTGGTTCTCCCTCAGTTACACGCGCGCAGGGCCGCGAGGTTGTCGTAGCCGATCCGGGCGAACTCCAGGGACTGGCCGGGGACGCTCGTGCTCGGCGCGTTGTCCTGCTCGACCATCGGGTTGTGGTAGTTCTTCGCGCCCACCCGGGTGAAGAACCTGCGGTAGTCGATGTCGCCCGTGCCGAACGGCACCATGTCGTAGCCCAGGCCGCTCTGGGTGTTCACGACGCCGTCCTTGGCGTGGAAGAGCGGGAAGCGGTTGGTGTTGCGGACCACGAGTGCGGCCGGGTCGAAGACGTCCTCCTGCTGCGAGCCGTCGTGGGCGGTGTACGTGTGGAACTTGTACTGGGCCACGTGTGCCCAGAAGACGTCCAGTTCCAGGTAGACGTTCTTGCGGTCGGTCGTCTTCAGGAAGTACTCCAGCTTCCGGGTGCCGGAGCTGCGGGTCGGACGGCCCTGGGAGTCGAGCGGGCCGCCGTCGAGCAGGAAGTCGTAGGCGCTGTCGTGGTTGTGGGTGTAGAGCTTGATGCCCTCCCTGCGGGCGATGGCACCCAGGGTGTTCCACTTCTGCGCGGCGGCGTCCCAGTCGGCCCGGTAGGGGGTGTTGGTGGGGTCGGCGCCGGTGCCCATGTGCTCCATGCCGAGGATGTTGGCGATCTCCAGCCAGCGCTTGAAGGCGTCCACGTCGGAGGGTGTCAGGGGCCAGGACGGCGGGATGAAGCCGTGGCTGCCCTGCGCCCTCAGCCCGTACTCGTCGAGCCAGGAGCGCAGCAGCTTGGCGCCCTGGACGGTGCCCAGGTCGGCGCCGCCGGGCGCGTTGGCGTGCTGGCCGTAGCCGGCGAACTCCACCTGGCGGTAGCCGAAGCGCGACAGCTGCCGGAACACCTCGCGGAAACCGGAGGGCAGGTCGGAGGCGAGCGGGTCGCGGCCGGTGGCGTCACGGACGGTGTAGAGGATGATGCCGCGCTTGTCCGGCGGGACCAGGGTGGCACGGCCCCGGTCGTGGCCGGCGGCTTCCGATCTGCCCTGCGCCAGGGCGGGGGCGGCGCCGAGGACGGGGGCGGCGATCGCCCCGGCCGTGACGGCCGTGCAGGTGCTGAGGAAACGGCGGCGGTTGACGCCGAGGGTGCGGCGCAGGGCGTCGCCGGTGACGGCTTCGTCGTTGAACGCGGTCACAGTGGTTCTCTCTTTCGTCGTCGCGGTGCTGCGGGTGCCTGTCGGCCGCCGTCTCAGGAGAGTCCGGCGAGCCTCAGGAGAAGGGACTTCACTTCGGTGGCCGCTACGCGGCCGGATACTGCGCGGGGGGTGGAGACCAGGACGAGCGGACCTTCTTCGTCGCTCGCGGGGCGGCGGCCGTGGCTGCCGCGCATGGGTGAGGGGTCGAGGGGTACGACGGCGAGCCGGTACCGCATGCCGAGCTTCTTGCGGGCCACCGCCTTGGCGGCTTTGAGCCGCACGTAGGGATCGCCGGGGTCCATGAACAGCTCGACGGGGTCGTAGCCGGGTTTGCGGTGGATCTCGACGAGCTGGGCGAAGTCGGGGGCGCGGGCGTCGTCGAGCCAGTAGTAGTACGTGAACCAGGCGTCCGGGGCGGCGACCGCCACCAGTTCGCCGGAGCGCGGGTGGTCGAGTCCGTTCGCCTTCTTGCCGTCGTCGTCGAGGATCTCCTCGATGCCGGGGAGGTCCTGGAGCGCCTCGCGGGTGGCTGCCAGGTCCTCGGGCCGGCGGACGTAGACGTGCGCCAGCTGGTGGTCGGCGACGGCGAAGGCGCGGGAGGCCATCGGGTCGAGGTACTCCATGCCGTGCTGGGTGTGGACCTCCAGCAGCCCGGCGCGCCGCAGGGCGCGGTTGATGTCCACGGGACGGCTGACCGGGGTGATGCCGTACTCGGACAGGGCTACGACCGTGCGGCCCTCGGCGCGGGCGTCGTCGAGCAAGGGGCCGATGACGGCGTCGAGTTCGGCGGCGGCGCGGTGGGAGCGGGGGTCGTCGGGGCCGAACCGCTGGAGGTCGTAGTCGAGATGGGGCAGGTAGCACAGGGTCAGGTCGGGCCGTCGGGTGCGCATGACGTGGCGGGTCGCGTCGGCGATCCACTGACTTGAGACGATGTCCGCGCCCGGTCCCCAGAAGTGGAAGAGCGGGAAGGTGCCGAACTTCTCGGTGAGTTCGTCGTGCAGGGCTGCCGGGCGGGTGTAGCAGTCGGGTTCCTTGCGTCCGTCGGAGTAGTAGACGGGACGGGGGGTGACGGTGATGTCGGTGTCGGCTCCCATGGCGTACCACCAGCAGATGTTGGCGACCGTGTAGCCGGGGTGGGCGCGGCGCGCCGCGTCCCAGAGTTTGTCGCCGGCGACCAGTCCGTTGTGCTGGCGCCACAGGAGTACGTCGCCGAGCTCGCGGAAGTACCAGCCGTTTCCGACGATGCCGTGCTCGGCGGGAAGCTCGCCGGTGAGGAAGGTGGACTGTGCGGTGCAGGTGACGGCCGGGAGCACGGTGGACAGGTTCGCCCGCGAGCCGGAGGCGGCCAGCGCCTTGAGGCGGGGCATGCGGTCGAGGAGACGCGGGGTGAGGCCGACCACGTCGAGGACCAGGAGCGGAGTCGGGTGGATGCTCACGGCAGCTCCTTCAGGCCGAGGCCGGTGAGCAGGTCGCGGGCGAGGGCCAGTTCGGCCGCGATGCCCTCCACGAGCTGGGTTCTGGTGCGGGGGCGCAGTTTCGGCGGGAGGGCCTGCCAGGTGTAGGTCTCGACTTCGAGGTGGCGGGTGCGGGGCTCCGTGCCGCCCACGAGCAGGGCCAGGGCGTCCTGGAGCACGTGCAGGGTGGAGGTGAGCGGTGCGGCGGGCGGGGCGTGCAGGGGGACGTGGAAGTGGGCGCGCCAGGGTGTGTCGTCGGGCAGGGCGTCGCCGGCCAGTGCCTCGCCGAGGTCGTCGGTGCCGTGCAGACCGGCCGGCGTGCGGGCGCGGGTCTGGTGCAGGAAGCGCGGTTCGGCGAAGGCCGCGAGGGCGTCGCGGACCTCCGGCAGACGGGGGTCCTCGGCGTGCAGGGCGGCCGACAGCTGCGCCTTGGGGACGCCGATACCCGCCGCGTCGAGCGCGGTCAGTGCGGTGGCCGGGTCCTCGAAGGAGGTCGCGAGATGGCAGGTGTCGACGCACACGCCGATACGGTCGCCGGGCAGGGCGGTGAGCGGTCCGATCGCGTCCGCGGTCGTCTCCACCGTGCAGCCGGGCTCCGGTTCGAGGGCGACGCGGACCGATTTACCGGTCAGTTCCTCCAGCGCGTCGAGCCGCTCCGCCAAGGTGGTCAGCGCGGCACCGGCGGTGGCGGCGGCGCGTTCGTCGTAGTCGGTCCGCCAGGCCAGCGGCAGGGTGGAGATGGTCCCCTCGGTGACGTCGTCCGGTAGCAGCTCCGTCAGGAGCCGGGCCAGGCCGGTGGTGTACGCGAGGCGTTCGGTGTCGGCCCAGTCGGGCTTGTAGACGCGGTACTTGACCTCGTCCGCGCCGAATCCCTCGTAGGGGAATCCGTTGAGGGTGACGACTTCGAGGCCGCGCCGGTTCAGCTCGGCCCGGAGCCGCCGCAGCGCCGCCGGGTCGGCGATCAGCGCGCGTGCGGCGTCGCCGGCGAGCCACAGGCCGATGCCGAGGCGGTCGCGTCCCAGGGCTCTGCGCACCGGCTCGCAGTGGTCGCGGAGTTGGGCGAGGACACCGTCGAGGGTCTCGGCGGGGTGGACGTTGGTGCAGTAGGCGAGGTGCACCGTCGAGCCGTCGGCATGGCGGAAACGCATGGCTCACTCCCCGCCGCGCAGGACGGAGTTGCCTTCGTGCAGGCCTTCCGGCTTCGGGACGTCGAGCCGGAGACGGCCGCTGAGTCCGTAGAAGGCCGCCGGGTTGCGCCACAGCACCTGGTCGACGTCGTCCTCGCCGAAGCCGGCCGCGAGCATGGCGTCGGCGACCTTGCGGGTCTTCAGCGGGTCGCTCTTTCCCCAGTCGGCGGCCGAGTTGACGAGGACCTTCTCCGTCCCGTACGTCTTCAGGATCGCGACCATGCGGTCCTCGTCCATCTTGGTGTCCGGGTAGACGGAGAAGCCGAGCCAGCAGCCGCTGTCCTTCGCGTGCTCGACGGTCGTCTCGTTGAGGTGGTCGAGCAGCACCCGCTCCACCGGCAGGCTCGACTCGCGTACGACGTCGAGGGTGCGGTGCAGACCGGCGAGCTTGTCCCGGTGGGGCGTGTGGACCAGGGCGGGCAGGCCGTGGGCGGCGGCGAGCTGGAGCTGGGCGGCCACCGCGGTGTCCTCGGCCGGTGTCATGGAGTCGTAGCCGATCTCACCGACGGCGACGACGCCGTCCTTGGCCAGGTAGCGGGGCAGGGCGTCCAGGACCGGCGTGCAGCGTGGGTCGTTGGCCTCCTTGGGGTTGAGCGCGAGGGTGCAGTGGTGGGCTATGCCGTACTGGGCCGCGCGGAAGGGTTCCCAGCCGAGGAGGGCGTCGAAGTAGTCGTAGAAGCTGGCCGGAGCGGTGCGAGGCTGCCCGAGCCAGAAGGACGGTTCGACGACGGCGCGTACACCGGCGGCATACATCGCCTCGTAGTCGTCGGTGGTGCGGGACGTCATGTGGATGTGCGGGTCGAAGATACGCATCACAGCTCCTTGGGCTCTTCGCCCGTCAGGGTCAGCGCGCGACCGAGGTCGTCGGGGACGTCGCGGCCGGCGGCCGTCCGCTCGGCGGCGTAGTCGGTGAGCATGCGGGCCAGTTCGCCGTCGCCGGCCGCGCGTTGCGCCAGGCTCGCGACCGCGTCGAGGGTGACGCCGGTGAACAGGCACTTCAGGACGGCGTGCCGCCAGGCGTGCGGGGCGAGGTGCGCGGCGGTGTAGGGGCCGACGGCGGCGGCGACGAGCCGGGTGTCGTTGCTGCGCAGGGCGTCCTCGACGAGGTGCAGGGCGTGCGGTCCGTCGACCAGCATCGGAAGGGCCCGGAGCACGGCGCGGCGTTCGGCGGCACTGCCGTGCCGGTAGAGCCGGGTCAGGGTCTCCAGTCCCGCCCGGGCCTCGGTCAGCAGCAGCGTGCGGACGGCGTCCGCGTTGTCATGGCCGCAGTGCCGTCCCGCGGCGGCGAACCGCAGCTCCCAGGTATCGGCCGCGTACGGGGCGGGCGCTGTCGGGGGTGTTGTCGGTCCGCGCGCGGCGTCGGCCAGCGCCTCGCCCAGCCAGGCGCGCGCCGCGTCGTCCGGCAGCCGGGCCTCGACATCGGCGCGGGTCCGGGGAAGTGGGTGCGTCATGTGGCGGGCGCTCCCTTCACGGTCGTGGCCGTCGCGGTCCGCAGGAACTCGACGGAGGACCGGGCCAGCTCCGGCCCCGCGTGGGAGTGCCGGGGCAGCTCGACGACGGTGAGGCCCCGGTAGCCGGTGTCGGCGAGTGCGTCCAGCACGGACGGAAAGTCGATCTCGCCGTCGCCCAGGGGCAGATGCTCGTGCACCCCGCGGCGCATGTCCTCGATCTGCACGTGCCGCAGCCAGGGCGCCGCCTCCCGGACACACTCGGCGGGCGTGGCCGGCTCCAGGCACTGGCAGTGGCCGATGTCGAGGGTCAGGCCGAGCGGAGAAGGGTCGCCGAGCACGGTGCGCAGGTGATGGAAGTCGGCGAGGGTGGCGAGGAGGTGTCCCGGTTCGGGTTCGATCGCGATCGGCACGCCGGTGGCGGCCGCCGCGTCGAGGACGGGAAGCAGCGCCTCCCGAAGGCGCCGCCACGCGGTGTCGTCGTCGGTGCCGGGCGGGGTGATGCCGCTGAAGCAGTGCACGGCGTGGGCCCCGAGGTCCGCCGCGACCCGGACCGCCCTGAGCAGCAGCCGGGTGCGGGCGGCACGGCCCTCGGTGTCCGCGTCGAGCAGCGACGGACCGTGCTTGCGGCGCGGGTCGAGCACGTAACGCGCGCCGGTCTCGACGGTCGCGGTGAGACCGAGTTCGCCGAGCCGGCGGGCGACCCGGGCGGTACGGGCGGCGAGATCGTCCGCGAGCGGGTCGAGATGCATGTGGTCGAGCGTGAGTCCGACGCCGTCGTAGCCCAGGTCCGCGAGCAGGCCGAGGGCGTCGTCGAGACGGAGGTCGGTGAGGCCGTTGGTGCCGTAGCCGAGGCGCAGTCGCTGCCGGCCGCTCATGTGGGGCTCACCTTCCGGGCGAGGGCACGGGCCGCGGGCGCGAGCCCGAGCACGGCGAGTGCGGTGCCGTTCGCCCCGGACCGGGCGGCGAGCGCGGCCTGGAGCGGGATCATGGCGCGGATGCCGCCGCCGACGGCGCGCTGCGTGAGCGGTGGGGACGGGTTGAGGGCGGCGTGCAGCCAAGGACCGGCGGCGGTGCGGACGTACGCGGCGGCCGACAGCGCCGGGACGGGTCCTGCCGCCGCGCGGGTCCGGGACAGCAGCAGACCGAGCGTGGCCGTCAGGCCGAGCGCGGCGAGGGGGGTGCGCGTCGAACCGCCGGGCGCCTCGTGCCGCGAGACGGCGGTGACGGCGTAGGTGTGGGCGGCCAGCACGGCGGCCGGAGCCGCGGCGCGGAGGGCGGTACCCGGCGTGGCAGGAGCTGCTCCGCTCCGCCCTTTCCCGTGCCCTCTCCCCCGGCGGCCCGGCATCGCGGACGGTGGGGGGTCGGCGGCTCTGCGGGCGGTCGGCGTCATGGTGGGCGCGGACAGGGTTGCCGTCGCGCCGAGCAGGAGGTCCAGGGCGCGGGCCGCGGCCATCGCCGCCGGGGCTGCGGGGGTGCGCTTCAACCGGAGGTCGTACGCCCAGACCGTGGCGGTCAGGGTCGTCGCCACCGCGAGTGCGGGCCGGCCGGCGCGGGCGGCGGACGTCAGGCCCGCCGCGGTCAGGAGTCCGGCCGCCGTCAGCGCCGCCGTCGGGGAGATACGGCCGGAGGGAACGGGCCGGTGGGGGCGGTCGAGAGCGTCCTCGTCGCGGTCGGCCCAGTCGTTGAGTGCCATGCCCGCCTCGTAGAGGAAGAGCGAGGCGCACACGGCGTACGCCGTGCCCCGGTTGGGCCGCAGTCCGGTGGCCGCGGCGCCGGCGAGGGCGTCGCCCGGCACGGTGAACAGCGCGGAGACGCGGAGCAGTTCGGCCCAGTCCCGCAGCCGCGCCCGGGGCCCGCGCCGCGGTGCGGTGCCTACGGGACCCCGGCCGTTTCCGGCTGCGGTGGACTCCGGGGCGCCGGTGGGCGCGGGTGGGGCCGGAGCGGGCGGAGCGGAGCGGATCACTTCGTCCCCCGCAGTCGGTCGGCGAACGACAGCAGGGCGGTGAACTGCTCCGAGAGGCCCGACGGGCCGCCGTCGGGATCCTTGAAGTAGAAGCCGAGTTCCGGGAGCGGGCCGGACAGGCCCACCTCGTGGGAGCGGGCGGCCAGGCGGGCCAGGTCCAGGACGAGCGGTGCCGCCAGGGCCGAGTCGCAGCCCTGCCAGATGGTCTGGAGGATCATGCGCGAGCCCAGGAAGCCTTCGAAGGCGATGTGGTCCCAGGCGGTCTTCCAGTCGCCGAGCACCGGTACGTCGTCGATGTGCACCTCGCCCTGCGGGGTGTGCCCGAGGACGTCGGTCAGGACGCGTTCCTTGCCGGCGTTCTTCGCCGCGGCCGCGCCGGGATCGGCCAGCGCCGCCCCGTCCCCGCCGCCCAGCAGGTTGGTGCCGGACCAGGCCCTTACCTTCAGGACGCGCTGGACGAACATCGGGGCGAGCACGGCCCGCAGCAGCGTCTGGCCGGTCTTGCCGTCACGGCCCGCGTACGGAAGTCCGGCGGCCGCGGCGGCTGTGGTGAGCGCCGGGGTGTGCAGCCCGGTGGACGGTGTGAAGTTGACGTAGGGGCAGCCGGTCCGCAGGGCGGCGGCCGCGTAGAGGGAGCTGGGCGGCAGTCGCGGGTCTTCGGGTGCGGGCGGCGGTTCCGTGGAGGAGACGTTGACGACGACCACCCGTGCCAGTGCGTTGCGCACGCGGAACGAGGTGAGGTCGGCGGCGAAGTCCGCGACGAGTTCCTCGTCGCCGCGCGTGTCGCCCGGGAGCGGGCCACCGGGCCGTATCTCCTCGTCCGCGGCCCGGAGTTCGGCGTGCACGGTCGCGGCGAGTCCGTGCGGCAGGACGCCGGCGTCGGTGAGCTGGTCGGCCCGTTTGGGCAGCGGGCAGTGGGCGGTGTCGTGGCCGCCGAAGACGAGCGAGGACAGGGACGGCAGGCCGGTGCCGTCGAACGGTGGTGTCTCGGTGACCATGCCGGTCGGTCGGTGCAGTCCGGCGGTGACCGCCGCGCATCCGGCGACGGCGGTGGTGGCCACCGATCCGCGGGCTCCGACGAACCAGACGCCGGTGCGTGCGGTCTGCCCACCGGTCCGGGGCTTCGATGCGTTCCCGTCGTTGTTCACGGGTGCCTCCCTGCCATGTCGATGTTCCGTTGCGGTTGGAGGACGGTGGGCGGGTGCGGGGCTGGTTTCCCCGCCCACCGTCGGCACAGGAGCGGGCCTTGGCCGCGGCCCGGGAGAGCGACTCCGTGGCGGGCGTGGTTACGGCGAAGGAGTCGGCGGTGAGTCGTGCGGGATTCGTGGCGGCGGCCGGCCGTGTGCTGTGCACGGATGGCGTCCGGCAGACGGAGCGGTGAGCAGTGCCACCGGTGGGGTGTGCGCCGTCACTGTCGGACCACTGTGTGGCGCCTGTGTCTGAGACGGGACCGTAACCCGGTTCGTCCTCCGCAGAAAGGCCTTGCGCAGAAAGAAGTCGAACTTTCTCCAGAGACAGGACAAAGGAGGGTCCGGGCAGCCGGGACCCGCCCGGCGGCCGTCCCGGCGCCGGGCCCTCGTCTGGTGGCTGGATCAGGGAGCGATCGTCCCGAGTGGAGGTCCCTGGTTGTCGCCGCCTCCGAACGCGGCGTCGAAGGAAGCGGAGGGCGGGTCGAAGTCGAACCGCTTCAGATGGGCGAGTGCTTCCGGCGCACCGGTGAGGCGGTCCATGCCGGCGTCCTCCCACTCCACGGAGACCGGCCCGTCGTAACCGATCGAACGCAGCATCCTGAAGACGTCCTCCCAGGGGACGTCTCCGTGTCCGGCGGAGACGAAGTCCCAGCCGCGCCGCGGATCGCCCCACGGCAGGTGGGAGCCGAGCCGCCCGTTGCGCCCGTCCAGGCGCTTGCGGGCCTCCTTGCAGTCGACGTGGTAGATGCGGTCCCGGAAGTCGTAGAGGAAGCCGACCGGGTCCAGGTCCTGCCAGACGAAGTGGCTGGGGTCGAAGTTGAGCCCGAAGGCCGGCCGGTCGTCCACGGCCTCCAGGGCGCGTCGGGTGGTCCAGTAGTCGTAGGCGATCTCGCTCGGATGGACCTCGTGGGCGAAGCGGACACCCTCGGCGTCGAACACGTCCAGGACCGGATTCCAGCGTTCCGCGAAGTCCTCGTAGCCGCGTTCGATCATCCGTTCCGGTACCGGCGGGAACATCGCCACCAGATGCCAGATCGACGACCCGGTGAATCCGACGACCGTGTCGACGCCGAAGGCCGCCGCGGCACGCGCCGTGTCCTTGATCTCGGCCGCGGCCCGCTGCCGTACGCCCTCGGGCTCCCCGTCGCCCCAGATGCGGGCGGGCAGGATGCCCTGGTGCCGCTCGTCGATGGGGTTGTCGCAGACAGCCTGGCCGACGAGATGGTTGGAGATCGCCCAGCATTTCAGACCGTACTCGTCGAGCAGGGCGTGCCGCGCGGCCAGGTAGGACGGATCGGTCAGGGCCTTGTCGACCTCGAAATGGTCTCCCCAGCAGGCGAGTTCGAGACCGTCGTAGCCGAAGTCGCGGGCCAGCCGGCAGACCTCCTCCAGGGGCAGGTCGGCCCACTGACCGGTGAACAGGGTGAACGGGCGGGGCATGGCGGCTCCAAGAGAGGCGGGGGTTCGTACCGGATCGCTACCGGACTTCGGCCACGACGGCCTGGACAGGGGTGTACACGGAGTTCTTCTGCGCGCTCTCCTCCACCGCGGCGAGCACCCGCTGCACCTGCAGACCGTCGGCGAACGACGGGATCGGATCGGTGCCGGAGGCGATGGCCTCGACCAGATCACGGGCCTGGTGGGCGAAGGTGTGCTCGTAGCCGAGCGCGTGGCCCGGCGGCCACCAGCCCTCCAGGTACGGGTGTTCGGGCTCGGTGACGACGATCCTGCGGAACCCCGCGGTGGCGGCGGGCTCCCGGTGGTCGTGGAAGGACAGCTCGTTGAGGCGCTCGAGGTCGAAGGCGAGCGAACCGAACTCGCCGTTCAACTCAAGGCGCAGGGCGTTCTTGCGCCCCGAGGCCATCCGGGTCACCTCGAACGAGGCGAGGGCCCCCGAGGCCAGCCGGCCGGTGAACACGGCCGCGTCGTCGACCGTGACCGGCCCGCGCCGGGTGCCGCCGGAAGCCGTGAGACCGGAGGAGACACCGTCGAGGCGGGGGCGTTCCTTGACGAAGGTCTCCATCTGGGCGGAGACCCCGACCAGCGGCTCACCCGCCAGGTACTGGGCGAGGTCGACGATGTGCGCGCCGAGGTCGCCCAGCGCCCCCGACCCCGCGTGTTCCCGCCGCAGCCGCCACGTCAGTGGGAAGTCGGGGTCGACGAGCCAGTCCTGGAGGTAGCAGACCCGTACGTGGCGCAGCGTGCCCAGCCTGCCGTCCGCGATGAGCCGGCGGGCGTAGGCGAGGGCGGGCACGCGCCGGTAGTTGAAGCCCACCATCGCCAACTGACCGCGCGAGCGGGCCGCTTCGGCGGCCGTCACCATGGCCTCGGCCTCGGCGACCGAATTGGCCAGCGGCTTCTCGCACAGCACGTGCTTGCCCGCCTCCAGCGCCGCGATCGCGATCTCCGCATGGCTGTCGCCCGGTGTGCAGATGTCGACGAGCTGCACGTCGTCGCGGGCCACGAGGGCGCGCCAGTCGGTCTCCGCCGCGGCCCAGCCGTGCTTGTCCGCGGCCGCCCGCACGGCGTGCGCGTCGCGGCCGGCGATCGCGGCCAGCACCGGCCGCAGCGGCAGGTCGAACACGTGCCCTACGGTGCGCCACCCCTGTGAGTGCGCGGCGCCCATGAACGCGTAGCCGACCATCCCCACGCCGAGTGCCGGCGGGGCGGTCCGACTGTCCCTCTGTTCCATACGGATCTCCTCGTCGGAGTGTCACTGACTCATTGCTGTGTTCGCGGGGCCCCCGGCCCGGACCGGTCAGATGAAGCCGGTCGGCAGGTACTGGTCGACGTTGTCCTTGGTGACCACGGCCGAGTAGAGCGTCACCGAGGACGGGATCTCGAACTCGGCGAGGCCGCCGACACCCTTGCCCTGGGCGAGCGCCCGGGCCAGGTCGATGGCGGAGGCGGCCATCGTCGGCGGGTACAGGACGGTCGCCTTGAGCACACCCTTTCCGGCCTTGATGGCGTCCATCGCGGACTTGGCCCCCGCGCCGCCGACCATCAGGAAGTCGTCGCGGCCGGCCTGGTCGATGGCCCGCAGCGCGCCCACGCCCTGGTCGTCGTCGTGGTTCCACAGCGCGTCGAACTGCGGCTGGGCCTGCAACAGTTGCGCCATCTTGGCCTGGCCGGACTCGACCGTGAAGTCGGCCGCCTGGCGGGCCACCTTGCGGATGTTGGGGTAGTTCTTCAGTGCGTCGTCGAAGCCCTTGGTGCGCTGCTGGGTGAGTTCGAGGTTGTCGAGGCCGGCGAGTTCGACGACCTTGGCGTTCTTCCTGCCCTTGAGCTGTTCGCCGATGTAGTGGCCGGCGTTGAGCCCCATGCCGTAGTTGTCGCCGCCGATCCAGCAGCGGTACGCCTGCGGGGAGGCGAAGACGCGGTCCAGGTTGACGACGGGGATGCCGGCCTTCATGGCCTGGAGACCGACCTGGGTCAGTGCCTTGCCGTCGGCCGGCAGGATCACCAGGACGTCGACCTTCTTGTTGATCAGCGTCTGGATCTGGCCGATCTGCTGGGCGATGTCGTTGGAACCCTCGGTGATCTCAAGCGTGACGTCGGAGTACTTCTCGGCACGGGACTTGGCGTTGTCGTTGATGGCGTTGAGCCAGCCGTGGTCGGCCTGCGGGCCGGCGAAGCCGATGGTGACGGCCTTGCCCGGCTTGTCGTCCGCGACCGGGGCGTTGTCCGCGGCCGCTTCCTTGTTCTTGGGGTCGTTGCTGGTACAGGCCGTCAGCAGCGCACCGGCGGACACGGCCGCGGTGCCGAACAGCAGCGCTCTGCGGCTGGTGGCGGGGGTTCTGGGCATGGCGGATCGACCCTTCGACTGGGCGGTGTGTTTCGGATGGAGGCTGTGGGGGTGCCGGATGGGTGGCCGTGGGGATGCCGGATGGTGGCTTTTTTTGGGGGGCCGGACGGCGGTGTCAGGGGCCGCCGTCCGGCGGTGTGGGGCAGAGCGCCGGGTGGCGCCGGCGCGTCAGGCGTCGCCGTGCGGCGAGCGGCGCTGGACCAGGACGGCGGCGACGATGATGGCGCCCTTGGCGATCTGCTGGACAGCGGTCTCGAGGTTGTTCAGGGCGAAGATGTTGGTGATGGTGGTGAAGACCAGCACCCCGAGAACGGAGCCGACGATGGTGCCGCGGCCGCCGCTGAGCAGGGTGCCGCCGATGATCGCGGCGGCGATGGCGTCCAGCTCGTAGAGGTTGCCGTTGGTGTTCTGGCCCGACCCGGCGAGCACGATCAGCATGAACGCGGCGATTCCGCAGCACAGTCCGGACAGCAGGTACAGATACAGACGCTGGCGGCGGACGTCGATGCCGGCCAGGCGTGCCGCTTCCGCGTTGCCGCCGACCGCGACGGTGCGGCGGCCGAAGGTGGTGCGGTTGAGCAGAAGCCAGCCGATGACGGTGACCGCGGCGAATATCAGAACGAGGGGCGGGATGCCGAGGACGTAGGAGTCCCTGGCACCGAGATCGAGCACGGATCCGACGCTCACGATCTGGGTGGTGCCGCCGGTGATCTGCAGCGCCAGGCCCCGGGCGGAGGCGAGCATGGCCAGCGTCGCGATGAACGGCACCATCCTGCCGTAGGCGATGAGCAGGCCGTTCACGAGACCGCAGCCCACGCCGACGACCACAGCGGTGAAGAGGATGCCCGCGAAGCCGAAGTCCTGTGTGGCCACCGTCGTCGCCCACACCGAGGCGAGCGCCACCATCGCGCCGACCGACAGGTCGATCCCGCCGCTGGTGATGACGAACGTCATGCCGACGGTGACGACTCCGATCACCGACGCCTGGGTGAGGATGAGTTGCAGATTGCTCGTCTTCAGGAACTCGTCCGGTGCGGTGATCCCACCGACCGCGACGAGCACGGCGAGGACACCGAGCAAGGACAGGGTACGCACGTCCCCCCACCCGCCCAGTGGTCGGCGCGCTCCCGAACCCCCCTTGTCCGTCGCGGCCTTGGCGGTGGACGTCGGCGCGTCCTTGTGCGCCGGAGCGGCTGGCTGCGTCATGACGTCGGGCTCCCTTCCATCACAAGATCGAGTACAAGGTGCTCGTCGAGCTCCCGGGCGTCCGCCGTGTGCACGACGGTGCCTTCACGGAGCACCAGCACCCGGTCGGCGAGCCCCAGGACTTCGGGCACCTCGCTGGACACGAGCAGTACGGCCAGACCCTCGTCGGCCAGCCGGCGGATCACCGTGTAGAGCTCCGCCCGGGCGCCGATGTCGACACCCCGGGTGGGCTCGTCCAGCAGCAGCACCTTGCAGCCGCGCAACAGCCAGCGTGCGAGCACCGCCTTCTGCTGGTTGCCGCCGGACAGCGTCCTGATCGCGGCATCGGGATTGTCGGGCCGCAGGGACAGCTCCCGGACCGCCTGGTGCGCCGCGGCTCGCTCGGTTCGCCGGTCGAGCCAGCCCGCGCGGGCGAACCGGGACAGGGTGGAGATCGAGACGTTGCTGCTGACGGACTCCAGCATCAGCAGGCCCTGCGCCTTGCGTTCCTCGGGTGCGAGGCCGATGCCGGCGCGCACGGCGGCCCGGACGCTGCCGGGACGCAGCGGCGTGCCGTCGACGAGGACACGACCGCCGTCGGGCTTGCGCGCCCCGTACACCGTCTCCAGGATCTCGCTGCGCCCGGAGCCGACGAGTCCGGCCAGACCGACGATCTCACCGGGCCGCAGCTCCAGATCGACGGGCGCGAACTCCCCTCGCCGGGTGAGTCCTTCGACCCTCAGTACCGGCTCCCGCCCCTCGGCGAACCCGGCCTCGGGTCGCTCGGGAAAGACGTACTCCACGTTCCGCCCGGTCATCAGGGCCACGACCTCATGGGTCGGAGTCGACTTGGCGGGCAGACCGTCGGCGACCGACCGGCCCTCCTTCAGGACCGTGACCCGGTCACCGATGCGCCGGATCTCCTCCAGGCGGTGGGAGATGTAGATGACGGCGACACCCTCGGCCGTCAGATCGCCCACGATCCTGAACAGGTTGTCCACCTCTTCGGGGTCGAGCGCCGCCGACGGCTCGTCCATCACGATCAGCCGTACGTCGTGGGAGAGTGCGCGGGCCATCGAGACGATCTGCTGCTGCGCCGCGGACAGTTCGCCGACGAGCCGTGCGGGATCGATCTCCGAGTGCCCGAGACGCTTCAGGAGTTCCGCGGTCGCCGTGCGGGCCGCCGAGCCGCGCACGACGAACCCGGCAGAGGTCGGTTCGTGTCCGAGGAAGACGTTCTCGGCGACGGACAGCCCCTCGATCAGGTCGAGTTCCTGGTAGATGGTGGCGATGCCGAGACGCATGGCGGCGATCGGCGATCCCAGGGTCACGGGCTCGCCCTGCCAGGTGATCTCACCGCCGTCGGGCTGGTGGGCTCCGGCGAGCACTTTGATCAGGGTGGACTTGCCGGCGCCGTTCTGGCCGAGGAGGCAGTGGACTTCGCCGGCCTGGACGTCGAGGTCCACACCGTCCAGGGCGCGGACGCCCGGGAAGGACTTGGTGATGCCGGACATGGTGAGCAGGGGTGGTAGTGGTGCCATGAAGGATCCCCTCGGCGGATGCGGGCCGTGAGTGGGCAGGCTGAAACAGGGAGTTCGGGTGTGCGGGCAGCTCCGGGGAACCCCGGGCGTCGTGCGTGCCGGGGCGTACGGGTGGTGCCGGAGAGGGCCTGACGGCCATGCGATCAGCGCGGTGGCCGTAGCAGGTCACCGAAGCGTCGTGGAGTGGTACAGCGCTCTAGGGAGTTGAGGTGGCGGCCCGGGATTGCGGCCATGCCAGGGATTGCGGCGATGCGATGGGACCGCGGCGATGCCATCGGATCGCGGTGGCATTCGGGGTGATCTGTATCCGGTCAGGCAGGCGAGAAGACGTGATCGCTGATGAGCCGGGCCGCGCCGATGACTCCGGCGTTCGGCCCCAACTCGCCCAGCACGATGGGCAGGTTGCGGGTGGCAAGCGGCAAGGACTGCTGGTACACCTGGGTCCGGACACTGGCGAGCAGCGTGTGGCCGAGCCCGGTCACACCACCGCCGATCACCACCAGGCCGGGGTTGAAGAAACTGACCAGTCCGGCGATGACCTGGCCCAGACGCTTCCCGCCCTCCCTGATCAGTTCGAGAGCCACCGGGTCGCCCGCCACGGCGGCTGCCGACACGTCCGCGGCGGTCAGCCGCCCGGCCGCCTCCAGCCGGGCGGCAAGCTCCGGCGACCGGCCCGCTCGCGCGGCCTCCTCCGCGTCGCCGGCCAGCGCGGCACCGCTGAAATGCGCCTCCAGGCAGCCTCGGTTGCCGCACGCACAAGCACGGCCTCCCGGTTCCACCGGAATGTGCCCGATGTCTCCGGCGCTGCCCGTCGTCCCCCGGTAGACCTCGCCACCGACCACGATCCCGCAGCCGATGCCGGTGCCGATCTTGATGCACAGGAAGTCACGCGCGGAACGTGCCACGCCCGCGTGCTGTTCTCCCACGGCCATCAGGTTCACGTCGTTGTCGACCATGACCGGACAGCCGAGTTCCTGGCTGAGCGCCTCCCGCACCGGGAAGCCGTCCCACCCCGGCATGATCGGAGGCGCGACCGGCACACCTTCCGGAAAGCGGACCGGCCCCGGGACCCCGATGCCGGCGCCGTCGAAGCCCTCCACGACACCGGATGCCTTGAGCTTGGCAGCCATCGACAGCACTTGCTCGAAGACCGCCACCGGTCCTTCACGGACATCCATCGGATGGTTCAGGTGCCCCAGGACCTCCAACTCCGCGTTCGTCACGGCCACATCGATCGACGTGGCGCCGATGTCGACGCCGAGGAAACGCAGCGTCGGCGCGAGCCTGATGTTGTGCGAGCGTCGCCCGCCGCGTGAGGGGGCGAACCCGTCCGCGACGACCAGCCCCGTCTCCAGCAGCCGGTCCACCTCGACAGCCAGCTTCGAACGCGACAGATCCACCAGGTCACCCAGTTGGGCACGGGAGTTGGACCCGCCGTCACGCAGCAGGCGAAGCAGCCGCGCCTGATGCGTGTTCTCAGGTCGAGCAGTCATGCGTCTCACGAACCCCTCCCCTCGTCCCAGGCTGGGGCCCAGGCCTCTGTCCGCGTCGGCAAAGTCCTCTAGCTTCAGGGAGGAACGTAGCAGCGATTTGCCAAACCGTGAAGAACTTAGGAGCGAAACGGATCCAACTTTTTCCACCGCCAGGACAAAGTCCGGGTGGAACTCCGTCAGGAGCCACAGCGCCGCCGACGTCGACCGGAGCCGAACTCGACCGTGAGCGGCCGGTCGCCCGGTACGCCTGACTTGGTGATCATCCGTACGCCACAGCAGGAGAGGATGGAGAATGCCGGTGTGAGTGGCGAGTGTCTTGCGTGCGATCTCATGGAGGGCAGGGCCCCGCTGCCGGGCGGCAACCTGTTGCGGACGCGGCTCTGGGTTGTCGAGCACTGCGTCGGCCCCCTGGGCCTTGGTGCCGTCGTGGTCAAGCCGGTCCGACATGTGGTGCACGTAGCCGACCTGACGGCGCAAGAGTCCATGGAGCTCGGGCCTCTGCTGCGGAAGGTGAGCGCCGCGGTCACTGAGGTGATGGCCCCTGAGCAGGTGTATGTATGCCTGTGGTCCCATGCCGGCGGCGTTCCCGGACACATCCATTTCGTCGTGCAGCCTGCCTGTGCAGAAGACATGGCGCGGTTCGACGCCTTCGGTCCCGCGCTGCAGGTGGCCATGGGAGAGGCGCGGTACTTCCCGCCGGCGGTGGAGGTGGAGCGGGTCTGTCACCGGCTGAGGGAGGCCCTGGGGTCCAGTTCGGCCGGCGCTTGACGGTCTGGGCACGGTTTCCGCGCGTCGGCGAACGCGTCCTCCGGGCCCCGGCCCTCGTCATCGCCCAGGCACTCGGCTACCACGACAAGAGCACCACCCGCTCGGGCGCCGCCACACCTGCGTGCGCACGGCGCCCCGGTGCCGCCTCACGGCCCGGGGCTGCCCGGGCCGCCTACGCCTCGCGGCGCTGTGCTTCCTCCCGTGTGGGCTGGAACGGGATTCTCGTCGTGAGCGGTGCGACGGGGCGGCTGCTGGTGCGGGGGGCTCCTTCGTAGCGGCTCGGGAAGGGGTATTTGCGGTCCAGGAACCCGCGGATGGCGGCCTGGGCGGCCGGTCTGGCCTCCGGGGGCGTGTCCACGTCGTTGAGGCAGAAGAAGTCGACGTCCTCGCCGGCCGCGAGGCGGGCCAGACGGCGGTGCATGTCCGGTGTGCCCAGCTGGACGTAGCGGAAGCGGTAGTCGGCGGGGACGGCCCGGCCCGTTGCCATCGCCCAGTGGTGGTGGAGCGTGGATGCCGGAGCGACGTCGGAGGTGGAGCGGAAACGGGAATAGGACGTCCGGTCGAGTTCCTCGATTCCCAGGCTCTCCATCTCGCGCATCACGGACAGCAGTTGGGGGTGCGGGGTGTGCAGCGACTTGTGCGTGACGTGTCTGCCGTGGAAGCGGCTGATCACCTCGCGGGCGTTCTTGCCGGCGGAGTTCGGGGCCGGTTCGAGCGGGTGCGGGGCGCCTACGCCGAGTTTCAGGGGGGACAGGGGGATGCGGGCGATGCCGTTGCCGTGGAAGAAGTGCCCGGGGTGTACCGGGCGGTTGATGAAGACGTCGTCGTTGAAGTAGAGGTAGTGCTCCGACAGGCCCGGGATGTGGTGCAGGCGGCTCTCTATCGCATGCGAGTTGAAGACCGGGAGCGCGTCGGGCGGAAGGATCTCCCGGTGGTCGATCACCGTCAGGCCTTCCGCCTCCGGGTCCAGCCAGGACGGGAGCTGGGAGTCGGTGACCAGGTAGACGTGCCGGACGAACCCGGCGTACATCTCCAGCGAGCGCAGCGCGTACTTCAGTTCGTCATGGCTGGTGTAGCGGGAGGCGCCGGTCTCGCGCGGAGCGATGACGTTGTCGGAGAGTTCCTGGTGGGCCCGGCGCTTAGCGGCCATCACCGGGTCGTCCCCGTCCACCCAGGTGTACACGGCGTCGACGGGGAACAGCACCTCGTCGATGCCGGGCTCGGCGAACGGGGCGAACGTCGGGACGGTGCGGCGGCGAACCGCCACCGCCGCCGGTTGCCGCGCCGTCACCGGGAGCACTTCCGCAACGGGGTTGCGGCGCGGGGCGACGAGCGCCGGCCCGAAGACGTCCGGCAGCCGGCTGCCGGGCACGGTGAGCCAGGCGGGATCGGTGCCGCCGGCGCTGCCCCCGGCTGCATCCGAGGGGGCGCCGAGGTCCCGGCCGCGCCGCCAGAACTCGATGTCGCACCCCGTCTCCAGGCCGCTGAGCACCTGCCCCACCGGGCCGAGGCGCACCACGCCGGTGCGGAGTACGGCGGCCCGCCGCAGCGCCCGGGGCAGCCTGCCGTCGGCCCACAGCACCGCGGTCGTCACGGCGCCGCCCGGTCCGACGGCGCCGACGTACCCGGCGGTGCCGGCGAAGCGCTGGGCGGCCCGGGCGAGGATCGCGTCGCGGTACGTCTCCTCGACGCCGACGACCTGCCGCGGCGCGCCGTGTCCGTGGTCGGAGGGGACCAGGAAGTACGGGACGTGCAGCCCTTCCAGGAGGGTGCAGACCCGTTCGAGATCGGCTTCGGCGGCGTCCGCGGCCGTGTAGGCGTCGACCGTACGGCCGTACAGCCGCGTCGGTCCGAAGGTGATCCCGTGGCCGGGGACGGCGGCGCGCAGGCGTCGTCGGGCCCGGGCCGCGCGCAGCGCCCAGAGCCTGGCGGACAGCCAGGCGCACAGGCGCGCCGGCAGGTCCCGGGCGGCGCGCAGGCCCGCGGGCGCCGTGAACGTGAAGCGGTTACGGATGTCCATGCCCCCCAGCCCCCGTCAGTTCTGCTTCTCGAAGGGCTTCTCGAAGGGCTTCTCGAAGGGGCTCGCGAAGGGGAAGTAGTCCTCCAGGAACTCGTGCATCCGGACGCCGACCTGTTCCCGCTCCTCCGGCGGCACGTCGACGTCGTTGAGGCAGAAGAAGTCGAAGCGGCGGGTGCGGCGCAGGTCGGCCAGGCGGGCCTCGGCGTCCGGACGGCTGATGTTGACGTACCGGAAGCCGAACCTGCCCGGCACACCGCGGCCGGTCATCAGCGCGTACTGGTAGAGCAGCGGGGCCGTCACAGCGATGTCCTGCGGGGAGCGGAAGCGGGACGCCGTGGTGCGGCCGATGTCCTCCGGGAAGAGGTCCTCCAGGTCCCGCAGGGTCTCGCGCTGCTGCGGCAGCGGGGTGTGCATGAAGTTGTTCGTGGTCATCCGCCCGAACTTCTCCAGCAGCAGCCGGCGGACGTTCTTGCTCGCGGAGTTGGTGGCGGTCTCCTCGGCGTGCGGCTTGCCGACCCCGATCTTGAGCGGGGACACCGGGATCTTCATCAGTCCGCTGCCGTGGAAGAAGTGCTCAGCGGTGACCCGGCGGCCGACGAACACGTCGTCGTTGAAGTAGAGGTAGTGCTCCGACAGGCCGGGGATGTGGTGCAGCCGGGTCTCGATCGCGTGCGAGTTGAACACCGGCAGGACGTCCGCCGGGAAGATGTCGCGGTGGTCGACGACCGTGATCCCCGGGGCCGTGTCGTCGAGCCAGTGGGGCTTCTGGCCGTCGGTCACGAGGTAGATGTGGCGGACGAAGTCGGCGTACATGGCGAGCGAGCGCAGTGAGTACTTCAGCTCGTCGTGGCTGGTGTAGCGGGAGGCGTTGGTCTCCTTGTCCAGGATCTCGGCGGTGCCGCGCTCCTGGTGGCGGGCGCGCTTGGCCCGCATCTCCGGCTCCTCGCCGTCCACCCAGGTGTAGACGACGTCGACGGGGAAGGCCACGTCGTCCACGGTCGGCAGGGTGAGCGCGGCGAAGCTCGGCAGCTCCCGGTCGCCGATCCGGACCACGGCCGGTGTCTGCTCGGACGCCGGCAGTACGTCCGTGATGCCGTTGTTCCGGGGCGCGACGAGGGACTCGGCGAAGACGTCCTCGGAGGCCTGCGGCTGGACCGAGGCCAGGCGCCGGGGCCCCGCGGCGGAGGCGAGGAGCCGTGCCCCGTCCTCCCAGAACTCGACGTCGCAGGCGAGTTCCGGGCCGGCGAGCAGCTGGCCCGCGGGGCCCAGGTGGTTCTCCCCGATGCGCAGGACCGGGGCCGTACGCAGCGCGACCGGCAGGACACCGTCCATGAACAGGGCGGGGTGCCTGAGCTTTCCGCCGGGCAGCGGTCTGCCGATGAACACCGCCTTCCCCGCGTTCTGCGCCTCCAGGGCGGTGAGGAGACGCTCCCGGTCCACGGCATTCACGCCGACCGTGTGGCGCGTGCGCGAGGTCGGCACCAGGAAGTAGGGGATGCCGTCCTGCTCCAGCGCGGCGAGGACCAGTCCGAGATTGGCGGCGGCCGCCTCGGCGGCGCTGAACCGGGTCACGACCCGTCCGTAGAGCCGCTGGCCGCGCACCGCCACCGGGCGGAGCACCGGGTCCGTGACCGCCGCCATGCGGCGGCGCCGCATGGTGCGCAGCTGCCAGACCTTCTCGGCGGCCTTCCGCTCGACTCGCGGTCGCATCCGCCGGGCAAAGGAACGCACGGTCACGTTCTGAACTCCTCTACATCAACCTCTACACACCCTTGTGTTAACCAGACGGACATCTGGGCCGGATGGTTGTAGAAAATTTCTCGGAGAATTAAGGAAACACCCAACGCGCACACAACCACCTCACACCTGGGTGTGCTAGCGACTCACGGACGCGCCGGGCACTGGCCAGGTGACCCCGGGCCGAAGCCGTGGAGACAGCCTCCAGCCGCTGAACGGGTGCAACGGGCCACGGCGCCAGCCACCACCCGGCGCGTGCCGTGCCGTGCTCGCGGTGAACCCACAGGACGCTCAGGCGCCGTACGCCCGACGGGCGGCCTCGGCCGGATGCGCCGTCGCGGGTCGGCTCATGGCCTGTGTGGGGCTCTGTCACCCATGATCAGCCTCAGATTCGTGGCCTTACCTCGCGAGGGCGAGAGCAGGGGGCTTGCCCGGGTCGGCCGAGTACACCACGCTGGGCCCCCAGCACGAGGACTACCGGCGAGCCCAGATCGCGCACCGATGAGTTTCCCGAGCCACGCCGGTCTATACGCCGGACACCCACCGACGGAAGCTGGGCCATGCGGAAACTGATCTACGGCATGAACCTGACCCTGGACGGCTACATCACCGCGGCCGGTGACGACATCGGCTGGAGCGGACCACCGAGCGACGAGCTGTTCCAGTGGTGGCTCGACCACGAGCAGGCGAGTGGCCTGTCGCTGTACGGGCGCAAGCTATGGGAGACGATGAGCTCCTACTGGCCGACCGGCGACCAGCAGCCAGGCGCCACACCCGCGGAGATCGAGTTCGCGCGGAACTGGCGGGACACGCCGAAGGTGGTGTTCTCCTCGACGATCGACAAGGTCGACTGGAACACCCGCCTGGTCACCGGCGACGCGATCGCCGAGATCACCCGGCTCAAGGCCGAGGACGGCGGCCCGATGAACATCGGCGGCGCAACGCTTGCCGGGGCGGCCATGCGCGCCGGGCTGATCGACGAGTACGTGATCGCCACCCATCCGGTCCTGGTGGGCGGCGGCAAGCCGTTCTTCACCGCGCTGGACGGCTGGGTGAGCCTGAACCTGGTGGAGACGCGAATGCTTCCCGGCGGCGTGGTCCTGACCAGGTACGAGACGAGGCGCTGAGCAGCTTCCCGCCGTCTCACGGCTTGGTACCTCTATCCCGGTCTTCGACAACACAGCAGCGTTGCCGCCGCCGAACGCCCACTGTCGCGGCGATCTCCCTTGACAACTCGGGCCGGAACATCGTCCCGCTCCTTCAAATCCCTCATTCAAGCTGGTCAGAGCCGCATGGAAGCTGCGCCACAGGGCGCCTGAACCGGGGCATCTCCCGTCGGGCGCCCTGCTCGGTTCACGATTCCTTTCTGCTCCTCCAGCGTCGGCGCACCCCGTCGCCGGCCTCTCCGAGCGCGACGAGGAAGGCGGCCGAGGCCGCGCACTGCACGGCCGAAGCAGGCTGACCGAGCGCCTTGCCCAGCAGCCAGAGGACAAGCGCAAGCAGCAGCCACCAGACGGCAAGGGACACGACGACGCGCCTCACACGCGGTGTACCGGTCATGGCATCGCCCTCCCGGCATCGGCGGCGTCGGACCCGCCCCGCATTTCCTGGCACGTTCGGAACACGACATCACAGCCGACATCGAACTGCTGCCGTCCTCCCGGGCGAACAGGGCTCTCGAACGCCTGGAGCGCAACGACGTCCGCCACCGCTTCGTGCTCGACCTGTCCGACCTGGACCGGCCTGCGGGGCGGCTCGGCATCTGGCGGCGCCGGCTCCCCTGTCCTTACCGGTCCGCGTCCACGTCCGCGTCCTGCCGGAGAAGGCCGTTGAGGATGACGTTCATCAGAGGCCGTGCCGTTGATTCCCATTCGTCCCGTTCCAGTCGGCCGAGGTAGGCGATGAGGCGGAGGACTCCGCGGGCGTCCACGTCCGTACGGACGGAACCGGCCGCCTTCCCGGCGTCCAGCAGGTGACCGAGGGCGCCTTCGATGGGGTTCTGACTGTCGGCGACGAGGTCCCGCCATGCCGTCGGTTCGAGCGCCGCCAGGACCCCGTACTTGATCTCGGCGTAGTCGATGACCCGGTCGAGCCAATGACGCAGGGCCTCCACGGGCTCGTGTTCCGCCAGCAGAGCCGACGCGCCGGTGACGAGTTCTTCGACGTCGCGCCGGTAGACCTCGGCGAGGAGCGCTTCGCGGTTGGGAAAGTTCCGGTAGAGCGTTCCCTGCCCCACGCCCGCGCGCTTGGCGATCTCGTTGAGGTGGACGTGGTCGGACTCGGCGAGGGCCGCCCGGGCGGCCTCGATGATGCGGGTCCGGTTCTGCACCGCGTCCGGGCGGCGTCCTGGCGCGCTCATAGGGCTCTCCTGATGTTCCGACCCCGACAAGTGGACACGTGTCCGGTACGCTGGACCAAGTAGCGGACACGTGTCCATTTTACTTGGAGGCACCAGTGCTCTCTCTTCAGGACAAGGTCGTCGCCATCACCGGAGCGAGTGGCGGTATCGGCGAGGCCACGGCCCGCCTGCTCGCCGGGCGTGGTGCCGCGGTCGTCCTCTCGGCGCGCCGCGGCGAGCGCATCGACGCCATAGCCCGGGAGATCCGGGAGGAGGGGGGCCGTGCTGCCGCGTGCGTCGTCGACGTGACCGAGGCCGGGGACCTGCGGCGCCTGGTCGCCACCGCCGTCGACCGGTACGGCCGTATCGACGTACTGGTGAACAACGCCGGCATCGCCCCGATCAGCCCGCTGGCCGACCTCGACACCGCGGGCTGGTCGGCCATGATCGACGTCAATCTCCGCGGCATGCTCAACGGCGTCGCCGCCGCGCTGCCCGTCTTCCGCGCGCAGGGGTCGGGGCACCTGGTCAGCATCGTCTCCGTGGCCGGCCTGTACGGCGCCTCCCCCACGATGGCCGTCTACGCAGCGACCAAGAACGCGGTGCGCACCGTCCACGAGGGGCTGCGCAGGGAGTCCACCGACGGGGTGGTGCGTACGACGGCCATCTCGCCGGGATACATCCGCACCGATCTCGCCGACTCCATGGCGGACCCGGGCATCCGCGAGCAGACGCGCGAGCACATGGCCGCGTCGGGCATCCCTCCGGCGGCGGTCGCCCGCGCGGTGGCCTTCGCCGTCGAGCAGCCCGCCGACGTCGAGATCGGCGAGATCAACGTCCGCCCCACCGTCCAGGCATGACGCGGCTCCCTTCCCGGGGACCTCGGGCAGCTGTCGCCTGCACGGCCCGCTCGATGCGAGTCCCACGGGAGTCCCGGTCCCGGCAGGGCCGGCGGAACGGATCGCCCGGGTCAGAGCGGTGCCGTTCGCACGCGGCACCCATGTTCGTACAGCCGCGGCCCCCGTATTGACCAGGCGTCGGGAGCAGTTCCTCCGCAATGGGACGGAGTCCGCCGTCCCGGACGTACTGCGGGTTGTGTACGGGAAGAGCCAGCAGCGGCACGACGACATGGCGCACCCGCCCCCAGGACACTGGGGCGACATCGGCGGCCGGGCCCCGCACCGGAGGCAGGAGCGCACATGAGGACTCGTATCACTCTGGGACTGACGGCGGCGGTCTCCTGCGCGACGCTCGTCGCCACGGTCGCCCTCACGAGGAGCGATTCCGGCGGTTCGGCACCGTCGCACGTGACACTCCCCACCGGGCCCTACGTCGCCCTCGGCGACTCCTACACGGCAGGGCCGAAGATCCCCGCCCAGAACGGCAGGCCCGCGGGCTGCGAGCGGTCCGACCGGAACTATCCCGCGCTGCTCGCCGCCGACCTCGGGCTGAAGCCGGCCGAGTTCCGCGACCTGAGCTGCAGCGGAGCCACCACGGCCGACCTGCTCGCCGCGCAGTCCACGGGAGACGGGACCAACCCGGCCCAGGTGTCGGCCGTGACGGCCGCCACCCGGCTGGTCACCCTCGGAATCGGCGGCAACGACATCGGCTTCAGCTCCCTGGTCACCACCTGCGTGAAGGCGGGCGTCTTCTATCAGGTGGAGAAGGGGATCCGCGGCTCGAAGGCGGACGACGCCCCGTGCCGGCAGTGGTACGCCTCTCGCGGCACCGACGGTACCGACGGCATCGAGACCAAGATCGGCACCGCGGGCGGGCGGGTGTCCGCCGCGCTCGGCGACATCAGGCGCCGGGCGCCCAGGGCACGCGTGCTGGTCGTGGGCTATCCGGCGATCCTGCCCGCCCAGGACGACGGCTGCCAACGCGCGATGGGGCTCGCACCGGGCGACGTGGCCTTCCTGCGGCAGAAGGAACAGCGGCTCAACGACGTGCTGCGGGACCGGGCACGCGCGGCCGGTGCCACGTACGTGGACACCTACACGCCCTCGGCCGGCCGTGACGCCTGCGCGGACGCGGACGTCCGGTGGATCGAGCCCCTGGCGCCGACCGCCGCGGCGGCTCCGGTCCACCCCAACGAGCGCGGCCAGCTCGGGATGTCCCGGGCCGTGCTGGACGCGCTGCGCGCAACCGGCTGACCAGGTGTCCTCTTGGCCCGTGGCAGGCTCGCGCCCCGCGTCCGGCGGTCCTTCGCCGAGACCGGCGTGGGAGGCCCTCAGCCCAGAGCGGCGGTCACCGTCCCAGTGACCATCGGTCCCGTCTTCCGGAACCGGAGAAGCGCCTGCTCATCGAGCCGCTCGTGCATACGCGGAGGGGTGATCCCGATGGGGAAGGCGGGCGGCCGGTGCCCTCGTGTTGCGGTGGAGGGTCGGGGTGGCAGCGGTAGCTTTCTCTCTTGAGAGATCGCATTGTTCCTGCCAACTCCCTTTGTTCCACGAGTACTTCTACGAGGTCTGCATGTCCAACCCCCCATCCCCCGCCCGTACGGCCGCTCCTGACCGCACGGCGAGAACCCTCCACCCCGCGCTCCGCCGGGTCGCCGTCGTCGCCGTGGCGGCGCCCATCGCCGGGACGTTCCTGTTCGGCACGAGCGCCTTCGCCGCCGACAAGGCCATGCCGGCGGTCGCCGCACTCGACCCCGCCGAGCAGAGGATCGCGGACAACCTGGACGCCCGTGTGCAGGACACCCGGCTGGGCTCCACCCTGAGCGGCGTCGTCATCGACGCGCTGTCCGACAAGGCCGTCTGGGGCCATGACGCGAGCACCGCGCTGATGCCCGCGTCCAACACCAAACTCGGCACCGCCACGGCCGCGTTGACGGTGCTCGGCCCCGCCCACCGGTTCACCACCGAGGCCGTCTACGGCAACGGCACGCTCACCCTCGTCGGCGGCGGTGACCGCACCCTGACCAGCGCCGACCTCGACGCGATGGCGAAGGACGCCGTCGCGGGGCTCAAGAGCGCGGGGCTCACCTCGGTCAAGGTCCAGGTCGACGACAGCCTCTTCCCCGAGCCCTCGCTCGCGACCGGCTGGAACGACGGCTACTACCCGGACTCCGTGGCACCGGTACGGGCGTTGGTGGTCGACGGCCACCAGGTCACGGACACGTCGCTGGACGCCGGCCAGGTCTTCGCCGGGTTCCTCGCCCAACAGGGTGTCACCGTCACGGGCGGCGTCACCCACGGCACGGCGGCCACCGGCGACCTGCAGGTCGCCCGGCACCAGTCCGGCAAACTGTCCGCCATCGTGGAGCACATGCTCAAGGTGAGCGACAACGACATCGCCGAGACCCTGCTGCGGATGACCGCGATCGGGGCCGGCCGCCAGCCGACCTTCGAGGACGGCACGGCGGTCGTGCGCGAGGTGCTCCGCGGGTACGGCGTCTCGCTGGACAACTACGAGATCCACGACGGCAGCGGGCTGTCCCGCGCCAACCGCATCCCGGCACAGACCATCGCCGACATCCTCGACGTCGCCGACGACGCGCGCAACGCCCCGACCCTCGGATACATCGTCGACGGCCTGCCGGTCGCCGGCGAGGCCGGCTCCACCCTGGGTCCCGAGTGGGGTCGCTTCGACACCGCGGACTCGCAGTGCGCCGTCGGCAAGGTCCGGGCGAAGACGGGCACGCTCACCGGTGCGATCGCCCTGAGCGGCCTGACCAAGGCCGCGGACGGACGCTGGAAGATCTTCTCCTTCATCGAGAACAACTCCACCGCCGACCCGGCCGCCACCAAGGACGCCCTCGACGGACTGGCGGCCACGGTCAACGGCTGCTGGGCGTAAGGCTCCTGGTCTGCGCGCCACCCGAAGCCCGCACGTGCAACAGTGGAGGCCGCACACGGGGAGTGGGGGCCATGGGGGCGCGCAGACTGCTGGGGTTCAGCGACGCATTGGTGCTGCTCGGTGCCGAACCGGCCCGGCTGGCGGCGCTCGACCGGGTCCTCGGCGGCGCGCTGAACCTGGCGACCGGCGGGATCAGCGGCACCGTGATCGGGATGGCCAACGCCAGGGGCCGCGTCCTCGGTCTCGGCCGCGACGCGGTCCGGGGCATCGGCGCGCGTCTCGGCCGGGCGCACAGCCGGGCCGAGCGGACGGACGTGTTGCGCGCCGCGCACACGGTGGTCGTGGTGGTGGCGTTCTTCGAGGCCATGCAGGAGCTGGACCTGCCGCTCCGGCTCGACGCCGTCGATCTGACGCGGGACGAGCAACTCGCGCTCGCCCGCGCGGATCCGACGGCATCCGCACCACAGGTCTCGGATCTCGTCGCGCTGCTGGTCGCGGCGGATCTGCCGAGCCCCGCCCCGCACGCCCCGTCCGAGGCGGTCGAGGCGGCCCTGCTCGGTCGCTACGACGAGTACGCCGGCAGATTCCTGGCCTTCGTCGAGGGTTTGGCGGTCTGGGAGCGCCTCGGAACGCCCGACCGGGGGGAGGCCCGCCGTCTGCTCACCGAGGTCCTGCCCGGGACGGCGCGGGCCCGCTACCGGGACCTGTACGCGCAACTCTGCGTGCAGGCGCCCGAGTTCGGGCTCTGGACGGCACAGATGGAGCACCGGGCGACCCGCGCCGAGGTGCACCGCGCGCTGGACGGTGTGGAGACACTCCTCGCCCGTACCGCCCAGGCGCTGCACCCCCCGGTCGATGTGGCCGCCGCGCTCGCCCGCGCCCACGAGGCCGCGCTGGCCCGCACCGTCCTGGATGCCGAGCCCGCGCCGGACGGCATCCTCATCCCCACCCTGGAGGAGCTCTACCTCGACCCGGACTTCCGGGTGTCCGGGGTGTCCGGACCGAGCGGACCGGCCGACGAGTCGTGGTGGGAGCGCGTCCCCGTGCGGCAGGACCTGACCCGGTACCTGGCCGGGGCGCTCACCTCCCCCCAGCCGGCCACGGCACCGCTGCTGGTCCTCGGCCAGCCCGGAGCCGGGAAGTCCGCGCTGACCCGGGTGCTGGCCGCGCGCCTTCCTGCCGTGGGCTTCCTGCCGGTGCGGGTGCCGCTGCGGGACGTGCGGGCGGAGGACGAGCTCCAGGACCAGATCGAGCAGGCGATCCGCGCGGCCACCGGTGAGACCGTGAGCTGGCCGCAGCTGGTGCGGGCGGCGGGCGGCAGCACCCCCGTGCTGCTCCTCGACGGCTTCGACGAGTTGCTGCAGACCACCGGAGTGCACCAGAACAACTTCCTGATCCGGGTCGCCCAGTTCCAGCAGCGGGAGGCCGAACAGGGCCGCCCGGTACTGGCGTTGGTGACGAGTCGTACCGCCGTCGCGGACCGCGCCCGCTATCCCGACGGACTGGTGGCGCTGCGCCTTGAACCGTTCCGGGACGACCAGATCGGCCAGTGGCTGGCGGTGTGGAACGCGGCCAACGCGGCCGGTTTCGCCGCCCGCGGCCGTGCCCCGCTGACGTGGCGGCACGTCGTACGGCACGCGGAACTCGCCGCCCAGCCACTGCTGCTGACCATGCTCGCGCTGTACGACGCCACCGACGGCGGCCTGCGGCGGGCCACCGGTGACGCCCTGGACGTGGCCGACCTGTACGAGCAGTTGCTCACCTCGTTCGCGCGGCGCGAGGTGGGCAAGTCGACCCTGGACGCCGTACCGGAGGAGGAGACCGCCGAGCGGATCGAGCAGGAGCTGCAGCGGCTCTCCCTGGTGGCCTTCGCCCAGCTCAACCGGCGCCGCCAGTGGGTGTCGGCGGCGGAGCTGGAAGAGGACCTCACGGCAATCCTCGGGCGGCGGCAGACGCAGGCCGCCGCCTTCCGCACCCCGCTGAACGCCGCCGAGACGGCTCTGGGCCGCTTCTTCTTCGTGCAGCGCGCCCAGTCGGTGCGTGACGGACAGGTGCTCGCCAGCTACGAGTTCCTCCATGCGACGTTCGGCGAGTACCTGGCGATCCGGCTCGCCCTGCACGTGCTCGCCGACCTGCTCAGGCCCCGGCCCGCCCTCTCGCTCGGCGGTGCCCAATTCGACGACGACCTCGCGTTCGCGCTGCTGTCGTACGCGTCCCTGTCGTCCCGTCAGATGCTGCGCTTCGCCCGGTCGCTGACCGGACGGATGCCCGCGGCCGAACGCCGCCGGCTCGCGGAGCGGCTCGTCCAGGTGCACACCCAGCACGAGACCCGCACCGGCGACCAGCACCCGGGCTACCGTCCCTCGCTCCTGCGCACGGCGACGCGACACGGTCTGTACGGCTCCAACCTCGTCCTGGTCGCCGTCCTGCTCGCGGGGCGCTGCTCGGTGGCCGAGCTGTTCCCGGACTCCGCGGACCCGGTGAGTGCCTGGCACCGGCACTGCCTGCTGTGGCGCTCGGCGATGTACGAGGGCCAGTGGACGGACTTCGCCCTCTCGCTCGGCGTCCACCCCCGCTGGGAGGAGAACCGGCGCGCCCTGGAGGTGTCGATGCGTGCGGGTGAGGACGGTACGAGGCCGCCGGAGCAGCTCGACATGAACTGGCTCTACCGCTATCCCCGGGGGCATGGCGGTCCCGGTTGGTCGCGGTCGTACTGGGACGAGGTGTGGCACAAGATGTCGCTGTCCGCCGGGACCAACGACTCGGTGATACGGCACACCATGGACCCGGTGTTCCACTGGCTCGGCCCGGCCGTCACCACGTTCGTCGCGGTGGAGGGCGCCCCCGCCTCCTCGCTCGCCCACGATCTGCTCGAACTGCTCCTCGGCGACCGCGACGGGCCGGCCGACGGCCACCTCGCCGCGCTGCACGAGCGCGCCCTCAGCGGCATACGACTGTTGCTCGACGCGCCGTCACCGCATCTGGTGCGTGCCGTGAACGTGCTGATCACGGCCTTCTGCCGGGACAGGGAACGGCTTCCCGCGGGCGTGTCGGACGGTTTCGCGGGCTTCCTGGCGAAGGACCTGGTCCCGCTCGCCCTCGGCAGGCAGCACGAAAGGCTCGGGGCGCTGCCGCCGGAGCTCGGCCCCCCGCTGTTCCGGGAGCTGTGGCCGGACCGTACGGGGGAGCTGGACCGCCGGCTGTCGCGGGAGCTCCTGGAGACCATGGAGCGGTATCGGACAGACCTCGACCGGTTCCCGCCGCCCGACCGGGCCTGAGCCGTGGCGGCGGCCCGGTCGGGCCACCCGCCGGGCCCGGGGCGGCTATGGTCGTTCGGGGGGTTCGGACACGACGGGGGGCTCGCGTTGGATCGTCTGGCAGAAGCGGGTCCGGAAGCCGGCCCGGCCCGGCCCGCGTCGCGCGCGGTGCTGCCCCGGGCGCTGTGCGCGTGGCTCTGGCCGGTCGCGGCGCTCGCCGCGCTGGTGGTCGTCGCGCTCGGGGTCCGGTACGCCGGACACAGCGAACCCGGCGGGGTGGACCGGTGGATCGTCCCGCCGACGGCGGACAGTGTGCGGGGGCCGTGGCGGCACGTCGCCCTGGTCCTGGACTTCCTGGGGGAACCCGTGGGGTCGGCGCTGGTGATCGTGGCCGGGGTGGCGGGCTGCCTGCTGCTCCGGCGGCGCCGCGCGGCGGTGCTCGTCGTGGCCGGCGCGGGCCTGACCGTGGGGACGACCACGCTGCTCAAGCATCTGGTGGGCCGCACCATCCACGGCCCCGGCAACCTGTCCTACCCGAGCGGGCACACCGCCTTCTTCACCGCGCTCGCCCTCATGGCGGCGCTCCTCGCGACGGGCCGGCTCGGCCTCGGCAGGGCGGCCGGCACGTCGCTCGTGCTCGCGGCGTCGCTGGTGGCCGGCGCCGTCATGGGCTGGGCGGAGGTCGGTCTCGGCGCGCACTACCCGACCGACGCCCTCGGCGGCTGGTGCACCGCGCTGGCGGTGGTGCCCGCGACCGCGTGGCTGGTCGACCGGATGGCCGACCAGACGGCCGCGCGGAGGCCGGACGTGACTCAGCGGGTGCCCCGCTGACGTCACGTCACGTCACGCCAGACGGCGGAACACGGGCTTCACCGCCCGCCCGGCCAGCCAGGGGCGCAGGTCCGCGGCGTCCAGCGCCTTCCGGTACACCGCGCACGCCTCGGCCACCACGTCGACGGTGCGGTCGATGTCCGCGTCGTCGAGTGCGCTGCTCACCACGAACGACGGGGCGAGCACCCCGCCCGCGAGGAGCCGGCGCAGGAACAGGGTGCGGTACCGCTGCGAGGGTTGCAGGTTCTCGTCGAGGGTGGCGAAGACCAGGTTGCTGGCCCGGCCCCGGACGACGACGTGGTCGCCGACGCCCATGGCCGCCGCGGCCTGGCGGACACCGGCGGCCAGCCGTTCGCCGAGGGCGTGCAGCCGCGCGGTGACGCCCTCCTCGACGTAGGTGGCCTGCACGGCCATCGCGGCGGCCAGGGAATGCGTCTCCGCGCCGTGGGTGGTGGAGAGCAGGAACACCCGCTCACCGGAATCGCGCAGTCCGCCCCGTTCCATCAGGTCGCGTCGCCCCGCGAGGGCGGAGACGGCGAACCCGTTGCCCAGCGCCTTGCCGAACGTGGAGAGGTCGGGGACGACGCCGTACAGGCCCTGGGCGCCCGCCTCGGACCAGCGGAAGCCGGTGATCATCTCGTCGAAGACGAGGACGCAGCCGTGCCGGTCGGCCAGCTCGCGCAGGCCGGCCAGGTAGCCGGGCGGCGGCTCGATGTGGGTGGCGGGTTCCAGGATCAGGCAGGCCACCTCGCCCTCGTACCGGGTGAGCAGTTCCTCCGTGGCGGCCAGGTCCCCGTAGGGGAAGGACACGGTGAGCTCGGTGGTCGCCGCCGGGATGCCGGCGTTCATCGGCGTGGTGCCGATGAACCAGTCGTCGACGGAGAAGAACGGGTGGTCCGCGCAGAGGGCCACCCGCTGGCGCCCGGTGACGGCGCGGGCGAGGCGCACGGCGGCGGTGGTGGCGTCGGAGCCGTTCTTCGCGAACTTCACCATGTCGGCGGTCGGCACGGTGGCCAGGAAGCGTTCGGCGGCCTCGACCTCGACGATGGACGGCCGGACGAAGTTGCTGCCGCGGCCGAGTTCCCGCCGTACCGCCTCCAGCACGCGGGGGTGGGCGTGCCCGAGGCTGACCGACCGCAGGCCGGAGCCGTACTCGATGTAGCGGTTGCCGTCGACGTCCCACACGTGGGCACCGCTGCCGTGGCTGATGACCGGGGCCAGGTTCTCGGGGTACTGGTCGTCGCCCTTGGCGTAGGTGTGCGCGCCCCCTGGGATCATGGAGTGCAGCCGCTCGTTGGCCTGCCGCGAGCGGGGCAGGAGGAGCCCCTCGGTGTCTTGGGTGTGCACGCCGACCTCATCTTTCTTGGTGCTTCAGGACCTCGGCAAGGCTCGGCGCCTCCCGGTCCCGCTGGGACATCGACGTGACCGGCAGTGGCCAGGGAATGGCGAGTTCCGGGTCGTCGAAGGCGATCGTCACGTCCTCGGACGGATCGTGCTGACGGTCAATACGGTAAGAGGTGTCTGTGATTTCGGTAAGAGCCTGGAAGCCGTGCGCGCAACCCGCCGGGATGTACACGGTCTTCTGCGTCTCGCCGGACAGCTCGAAGAAGGCCCGGCCCAGGTAGGTCGGCGAGTCCGGCCGCAGGTCCACGACGACGTCGAAGATCTGCCCGTACGAGCACCGCACCAGCTTGGCCTCGCCGGCCCCGGAGCGCAGGTGCAGGCCGCGCAGCACGCCGCGGACCGAGCGGGACACGCTGTCCTGGACGAAGGCGTGCGGGTCGAGGCCCACCGAGCGGACCACGTCGGCGTCGAAGGTGCGGCAGAAGAAGCCGCGTTCGTCGGCATGGGGCGTCGGCTCGAACAGGAACGCGCCGGCGATCTCCGGGACTTCGGTCGCTTTCATGAAGCCTTCCGTGGGGCGGGGGCATGCGCCGGGAACAGGGTCGTGGTCAAGTCGGTGAACTGTTCGGCGAGTTGCTCCGCGGCGATCCGGTTCCGCTCGGCGAGGGTCCGCCGCAGGTCCGCCGCGTGCTTCTCCAGGTCCCGGAACTGTTCGAGGAGCCGGTCGGCGTCGACCTCGCGGGCCGGGTGGCAGTACGCGCCCAGGCCCATCCGGTCCATGAGCGCGTCGCTCTTCGCCGCGTAGCAGAGGGCGAGCACGGGGGTTCCGGTCTTCAGCGCGCAGATCAGGTTGTGGTAGCGGACGGCCACCACGGTGTCGGCGGCCGTCATCTCGTTCATCAGGTCGGCCAGTGAGGCCGGTTCGGCCGCGGTGACCAGCGGTGAGTCGACCGCGTCGAGGATGGCGGCGACCACCGACAGGTCGCACTGGTCGCCGGTGAGGAGCCGCACGGGCCTGCCCTCCTCGACCAGCGTGCGGACGAACCGGATCGTCCCGTCGAGGTAGCGCCGGTAGATCTCGTCGGCCCGGGCGCGGTCGTCGTTGCCGCCGTGGAAGTCCATGACACCGAGACAGACCGGGCCCGGCGTCTCCGTGGGCGCGCTCGCCGGTGGCGTCGGCAGGGAGAAGGCGAGGTCCGGGTAGACCTCGTCGCGGGTGGTGTCCACGCCCATCGCCCGCATCGCGTCCCGGGACTGGGCATCCCGGTACGACCGGTACGCGGCGAGCCGTGCGGACCGGCGCACCAGGGCCCGGGTGGGCCGGTTGCGGATCTCGGCGGCGCCGACGCTGACCAGCGCGACCCGGGTGCCGAGCAGCCTTCCGCTCGCGCAGAGCAGGAACAGGGAGTACGGGAAGCCCCAGGGCCGCAGCGGCAGGGTGGCCTCCAGGACGCCCATGCCCGGCACGATCACCACGTCGTGCCGGCGTACCCAGGCGGCGGTGCGGAAGACGTCGACGAGTTTGCCGAGGCCCTTCGCCGTGATCGAGCCCACGCGCGACGCGGTCCGGTACTCGGCGCGGTTCCAGTGCATGCGCGTGGCGGGGATCCCGAACCGGGCCGTGACCGCCTCGGGGCCGCCGCAGAACGCGTCCACGACCGCCTCGGGATGCTCGGCGCGGAGGTATCCGAGGACGGCCTGGAGCGATCCGTCGTTGCCGAGGTTGCCGGAGCCGAGCAGGCCGAACACCCCGACGCGTACGGGAGTCGCGTCCGCGGCCGTCATCGCCGCCGCCCCTCGCGGCCGGCGACGAGGGCGTCGACGGAGACCGTGAGCAGGGCCGGGTCGACCGGGGCCCGGTCCTCGACCCGCTCGCCGGCGCCCGGCCGGACCCTGCTGGTCATCCAGGCGGACAGGTGGCCGTAGCAGGCGCGCCGGTCGGCCGGGGACAGGGGCGCCCGCCGGATCGCCGAGGCGAAGCCCCAGACGTACTCGGCGAGCAGCCGGGGCGTCGGGTGCAGCAGGCCGGCCCGGCGCGGGTCCAGGTTGATGCACCGGGAGCGCTTGGACGGGTTCGCCCGCTCGGCCCGGGTCGGGTGGTCGCGGCGGAAGTACAGCATCTCGGGCACCTGGTGGAAGGGGCCGTGCAGGGTGATCTCGGCGACGAACGTGCGGTCGGCGTGGTGGTAGCTGTCCATCGGCTTCACCCGGCGCAGCACGTCGGCCCGGATCACCCCGTAGAAGTCGTCGCCGCCCGGCTCGAACAGCAGGCTGCGGAAGCGCTCCGGGGCGTGCGGGGAGCCGGTGGCGAGGGTGTACTCGTAGGGGACCGTCACCTGGCCGTCGCCGTCGATGACGGCCTGGTCGGTGTGGGCGAGGATCACGTCCGGCCGCTCGTCCAGCGCCTCCACGCAGCGCCGGAGCAGGTCGCGGCCGTAGAGGTCGTCGTGCGAGGCCCACTTGAAGAGTTCGCCGCGGGACTCGGCGAACACGTGGTTGTGGTTCGGGGTGGCGCCGATGTTCCGGGGCAGCCGGTGGTACCGGATGCGGGAGTCCTGCGCCGCGTACTTGCGGCAGATGTCCTCGGTCCCGTCGGTCGAGGCGTTGTCGGAGACGACCAGTTCGAAGTCCTCGTAGGTCTGGCCGAGGAGGGCGTCGAACGACTCGGCCAGGTACTCCTCGCCGTTGTACACGGGCAGGCCGATGCTCAGCCTGGGTCGGTCGGTCATGCGGTCCTCACTTCGGGGATGGGATTGCGGTGGCGCTCGCGCAGGGCGGACCGCAGTTGCAGCCACCAGACGGCCGAGCCGCTGAGGGTCGCGGCGGCGACGCCCCAGGCCGAGCCGGACGTGCCGGCGAGGGCCGCGCCGCCGAGCCCGCCGCCGACGTAGCAGGCGGAGGCGAACAGCTGGCAGCGCAGGCTGCGCCGGGCCGCGCCGAGCGCGCGCAGCCCGGCCGCCGCGCCGGTGCCGAGGCCCGCCCCCGCGACGCTGAGGGTGATCTGCACGACGAGGTGCGAGGAGGAGTGCCAGACGTCGCCGAGCGCCAGGTCGCCGAGCCGGTCCGGCATCAGCAGCAGCGCCGAGCCCCAGAGCAGCGCGCCGACGGCCTGTCCCCCGCCCAGCAGGAGGCAGAACCTGCCCAGTTGGTGCGGGGCCCGGCGCAGCACCCGTGCCGCCTCCGGGACGGTGACCAGCGAAAGCCCCATCAGCACCGCGAGGAACGGGCCCATCAGGAGCTCGGCGCCCCGCACCGCGCCCACCGCGCCGACCCCGACGATCACGCCGAGCCCGTACGCCCGCACCTGGCTGGCGCCGCTGAGGCTGACGTTCTCGACCAGGTACCGGTAGCCGAGATCCCGCTGTTCGCGCAGCCAGCCGCGGGCCTCGGTCAACCGGGGCCGGATGCCGGACTGGACGTAGCCGTAGCCCGCGGCCACCGTGGCGGACGCGCCCCAGGCGAACACGAAGGCGGCCACGGTGTCCACGTGGGCCGCCACCACCATGGCCGGGACGAGCGCGATGCCCCACACCACGTCGTTGACGAACGCCTTGCGCCCGTTGCCGGCGGCGAAGAAGGCGAACCGCCAGGCGTCCTGGAGCAGCAGCCCCGGCAGCATCACGGCGAGGGCGACGAAGGCGGGTCCCACCCGGCCGCCGAGGCCGAGTCCGGCCGCCAGGCACACCACGCCCAGGGCCGCGCCGACGCCGAGCGCGGTACCCGTCGAGCGGGCGACCGCCCCGCGCCAGGACGCGTCCGGCACCCCGCTGAAGCGCACCACGAGCGGGTCGGTGGCCAGGCCCCGGGAGACGTTGAGCACCACGCCGTAGGTCACCCAGGCCAGGCTGAACACGCCGAACGCGGTGACCCCGAGCGAGCGGGCCACGTAGAGGCCCACCGCGAAGTTGCTGATGCTGGAGGCCGCCTGGTCGGCGAGCCCCCAGGACAGCCGGCCGACCAGGGCCCGCTTGGCGGACCCGGCCGGTGCGGTCGTCTTCTCCCCCTGGGTGGTCATGGGCGTCATTCCTTGACCAGGTCGGCGCCGCGCAGGGCGTCGGCCGCGGCGACGACGGTGTCGAACGGCAGCCCGGACCGCTCGGCGACGTCCAGCAGACTGTGCTCGCCGTCGGAGAGGTTGAGCACCCAGAGCATGGCCATCTGGGCCTGCTTGGTGTCGCTGCGGCCACCGAGCGCGTCGTACAGCCCGCGCCGGCCCAGCTGCGGCTCGCCGTAGGGACTGAGGTTGACATACCGCCGGTTGCGGTCGAGGACGGCGAACGCCTCGCGGCAGACGGCGAGGGTGTCCGCCATCGCCGCCGGGGAGACGAAGTCCAGGTTGTCCGCGGAGGTGTGGTACTCGGGGTAGCCGGCGTACGGGGTCCGGGTGAGCGAGCCCACGCCCAGGTTGAACCCGGGCGAGCAGAACTGCCGTTCGTCGTAGCCGTACGGGGTGAACTCGGTGATGCGGTGCGGGCGTTCGGACGCGGTCAGCACGTGCTGGAGCACCCGGTCGATCTCCGCGTCACCGCGCCTGCTCTGTTTGTACGTCACCTGGCCCGGGTCCCCGGCGCAGGCCAGCACCAGGCCGTGCTTGACCCGGTCGACCCGCTCCGCGTTGCGGGCCAGCCAGGTGATCGCCCCGATGGTGCCGGGCGCGAACAGGAACCGGTAGGTGTAGTACGTCGGCTGCTCCGCGAGGGCCCGGGCCAGGTACGTCGCCACCGCGATGCCGGCCAGGTTGTCGTTGGCCAGCGACGGGTGGCAGACGTGGCAGGAGACGATGACCTCGTCGGCGACCTGTCCGGGGACCACGTACTCGGCGTAGGTGAGATGCCCGTCGGCGAGGGTCGAGTCGATGCGCACCTCGTAGTCGCCGTCCGGCAGCGCGTCCAGGGTCTCCTGGGCCAGGCAGAAACCCCAGTCCGGCTTGTAGTAGCTGGTGCGGTACGGCACCCAGGACGGCTGGTCCGGCAGCGTGTGCAAGTGCCCGCGCAGCTCGGCGAGGGGCATGGTCGCCGACACCGGGACGCTGTAGCCGAGTACGTGCAGGCTGGACGCGGCGAAGTCGACGACCCGCCGGCCGGCGGCGTCGGCGACGTACGCGTCCCGGATGTTCCACTCCTGCGGCACCGTCCAGTCGAGCACCTGCGTCCCGGTCGGCACCTCGTGCACCTGCAGCGGGATGTACTCGCCGACGATGTCCAGGGTGGCGCGCACACCGTCGCCGGTGATGCTCCGGCAGAGCGGGTACATCCGCTCCACCAGGGCGTACATCTCCTCGCTCACGTCGGTCACCCGCGCCACCTGAGGGTGTCGTCGACGGTGCCGGCGTCGGACGCCGCGCGCAGCACGGCGAGCCGGGTGAAGCGCTGCTCGAAGGCCTCCCGGGTCAGGTCGAACTTCCGGTAGGCGTCGGCGAGTTCGAGCGCGCCCCGCTTCACCGTCCACTCGCAGTCGAAGCCGGGGATCGCGGCGCGGAACCGGGAGAAGTCCACCCGGTAGGACCGCGGGTCGGCCCCGTTCTCCCCAGTGATCACCACCTTGGATCCGGTCACCGCCTCGGCCACCTGCTCGGCGATCTCGGCGACCGTGACGTTGTTGAACTCGCCGCCGATGTTGAACGCCCGGTCGTGGACGGCCTCGCGCGGCGCGGTCAGCGCGGCCGTGAAGGCCCGTGCGATGTCGGCCGCGTGCACCAGCGGACGCCAGGGCGTGCCGTCGGAGAGCACCAGCACCTCGCCGGAAAGGAGCGCGTGGCCCACCAGGTTGTTCAGCACGATGTCGGCGCGCAGCCGGGGCGAGTAGCCGAAGGCGGTGGCGTTGCGCATGAACACCGGGGTGAAGTCGTCGTCGGCCAGCGCGTGCAGGTCGTCCTCCACCCGAACCTTCGACTCCGCGTACGGGGTCACCGGGCGCAGCGGGGCGTCCTCGGCGACCAGCTCGTCGCCGCCGGCGGCGCCGTAGACCGAGCACGTCGACGCGTACAGGAACCGCCGCACCCCGGCGTCGCGGGCCAGCCGGGCGAGCCGGACGGACGCGTGGTGGTTGATGTCGTAGGTGAGTTCCGGGGCCAGCGAGCCGAGCGGGTCGTTGGAGAGCGCGGCCAGGTGGATCACGGCGTCCACCCCGGCCACGTGCTCGGCCGTGACGTCGCGCAGGTCGACCCGGTGCCCGGGCGGGTCGGCGGGCTGCGGGCCGAGGACGCAGTCGGCGAACAGGCCGGAGTCGAGGCCGACGACCTCGTGCCCGGCGGCCTTGAGGACCGGGGCCATCACGGTGCCCAGATAGCCCTGGTGTCCGGTCAGAAGTACGCGCAAGGTTGTTCAACCCCCCAGGTTGAGCGTGAGTTTGGTGACGGCGAACGCCTCGGCGTAGCGCGCGTGGCATTCGATACCGCGGATCCGGGCGAGGCCCAGGAAGGCCTCCCGGTCGTACCAGGGCCGGTGCCGCTGCGAGGGGTAGTGCTCCTGCAGCAGCCGCACCTTCTGTTCGGCGGTCTCCGTGGCCAGCGGCTGGTAGGCGGCCGGCCGGCCGAGGTCGCCGTCCCACTTGACGATCTCGTAGCCGAGCACGAGGTGGTCGCGGAACGCGGTGGTCATGAGCTTGGCCAGGCCGCGGTGGTCCTGGTGGGCGTCGTCGGTGCGCGGCGCGAGGATCAGGTCCGGGTCGGTCTGCGTGCGCAGTTCCTCGACGGCGGACTTGGCCTCCTCCCAGTGCGCGGGCAGCCGGCCGTCGGGCAGCTTGTGCACGGTCAGCCGCAGGTCGGCGCCCGGGCAGAAGGCGGCGAGCGCGGCCCGCTCCTCCTGCTCGCGCTCGCTGCCGCCGCCGGTGAGCACCAGCGCGTCGACCCGGACACCCGGCCACGCCTGACAGAGTGTCAGGAGTGTGCCGCCGGCGCCGATGGCGATGTCGTCGCAGTGCGCGCCCACCGCGACGATCCGGTCCAGGGGTCCGGCCCCGAGCCTGATCACGCTCGGGCCCCGGCGCTGTCCCGCTCCCACACGGCCCACGGGCGGTCGCCCCGGGTGTAGGCCTCGTCGAGCGCGGCCCGTTCCTTCACGGTGTCGGTCGGCTTCCAGAAGCCGCGGTGCTGGTGCGCCACCAGCCGCCCGCGCTTGGCCAGTTGGGCACATCCGTCGGCGACGAGGTCGCCGTTCTCCGGTATGTGGTCGAAGACCTCCTGGCGGAGCACGAAGTAGCCGCCGTTCTCCCACAGCGGCAGTTCGCTCACCGCGGTGATGCCGCCCACCAGGCCGTCCTCGCCCAGCTCCACGCAGTGGAACGACGACTGGGGCGGGACCACCATCATCGACGCCCCGGCGTCGCGCGCGGCGAACCGGTCGATCATCTCCGGCAGCGGGGCGTCGGTGAGCACGTCGGCGTAGTTGGCGAGGAACATCTCGTCGCCGTCCAGGTGGTGGCGGACCCGGCGCAGCCGCTCCCCGATGGGCGACTCGATGCCGGTCTGCGCGAACGTGATCGTCCAGTCGGCGATGTCGGTGGACAGCAGCTCGGTCTTCCCGCCCCGCAGGACGAAGTCGTTGGACGTCGTCTCCTCGTAGTTGAGGAAGAAGTCCTTGATGTGGTGGGCCCCGTAGCCGAGGCACAGAATGAACTCGGTGTGCCCGAAGTACGCGTAGTAGCGCATGACATGCCAGATCAGCGGTCTGGGGCCGACCATCGCCATCGGCTTGGGCACGTCGTCGGAGGTTCCGTTGCGCATCCGCATCCCGTAACCGCCGCAGAACAGGACGACCTTCATGCTGTGACCTCTTTCGCGGCCTCGACGATGCTCAGTTCCGGGATGGGAAAGACCAGCCGGCCGCCCCACTCGTGCACGAAGGCCAGCTGCTCGGACAGTTCGGCCCGCAGGTTCCAGGGAAGGACGAGGACGTAGTCCGGTCTGTCGGCGGCGATCCGCTCGGGCGCCAGGATCGGGATGCGGGTGCCCGGGGTGAACCTGCCGTGCTTGTACGGGTTGCGGTCGACGGTGTAGGCGAGCAGGTCGGGGCGGATGCCGCAGTGGTTGAGCAGGGTGTTGCCCTTGCCCGGGGCGCCGTAGCCGACGACCGTCTCGCCGCGCTCGGCCGCGTCGATGAGGAACCGCAGCAGGTCCCGGCGGACCTTGGCCACCCGGGCGGAGAACTCGGCGTACCCGGACAGCTCCTGGAGTCCGGCGGCCTTCTCCCGGTCCAGTACGTCGGCCACCCGCCGCGTCGGCTCGCCGGCCGCCTCGGCCGGGCGGGCCCAGAGCCGGATGGAGCCGCCGTGCGTGGGCAGCAGCTCGACGTCCACGAGGGTGAGTCCGCCGCTGGCCAGGGCCCGGATCGCGGAGGCGACCGTGTAGTACTGGAAGTGCTCGTGGTAGATCGTGTCGTACTGGTTCTCCTCGATCAGGGTCAGCAGGTGCTGCACCTCGATGGAGACCCAGCCGTCGTCGGCGACCAGGGCGCGCAGCCCCTGGGTGAAGCCGACCACGTCGGGGATGTGCGCGTACACGTTGTTGGCGACGACCAGGTCCGCCGGGCCGTGCTCCGCGCGGACGGCCGCGCCGGTCTCCGGGGAGAGGAACTCCGTGAGCGTGGGCACCCCCGCCTCCCGCGCCGCGCCGCCGACGTTCACCGACGGCTCGATGCCGAGGCAGCGGATCCCCCGGTCCACCACGTGCCTCAGCAGGTACCCGTCGTTGCTGGCCACCTCGACCACGAAGGCGTCGGGGCCGAGCGGAAGCCGCTCCGCGGCGCCGGCGACGAAGGTGCGCGCGTGCTCCACCCAGGACGTCGAGTAGGAGGAGAAGTACGCGTACTCCTTGAACGTCTCCTCCGGCGTGATCAGCGGAGGTATCTGCGCGAGCCAGCAGTCGGTGCAGACCCGCAGGTGCAGCGGGTACGCCGGCTCCGGCTCGTCCAGTCGGTCCGCGGCGAGAAAGCTCTCACACGGCGGCGTCGCCCCCAGGTCGACGACGCTCGCCAAGGCTTCCGAGCCGCAGAGTCGGCATCGTGTCATGTGCTGTCCCCATCCCCCCTGCCCGCGCGGGTGTCCCCGCCACGGGCCTGTGCCGACCGTCCCGCGATCGCGGTGCGGTACTCCTCCAGCAGGCGTTCCAGTCCGACGGCCGGGCTGAAGCCCTGCTCGTAGCGTCGGCGGGCCGCCCGGCCCATCTCCCGGTTGCGGTCCGGTCCGGACGCGATCCGGCGTATGCAGGACGCGAGCGAGCCCGCCTCGCCGGGCCGGTGCAGCAGCCCGGTGACGCCGTCGTCGACGAGTTCGACGAAGGCGCCGTGGCCGGCGGCGACGGTCGGTACCCCGGCCGCCATCGCCTCGACGACCACCAGCCCGAACGCCTCCAGCCACGTCGAGGGAGCCACCACGGCGACCGACCGCTCGACGGCCTTCCGGCACTCCGCCGTGTCCAGCAGGCCGACGTAGCGCACGTCGTCCCGGTCCGCCGCCCAGGCGGCCACCTCCGGCTCCAGCGGCCCGGTTCCGGCGATCACGAGCGGTACGCCCACCCCGCCGCCGGCCGCGATCTCGTCCCACGCGGCCATGAGCAGCCGTACGCCCTTGGCCTCCGCGAGCCGGCCGAGGTAGAGCAGGTGCTCTCCCCCGCCCTCCCGGCAACTTCCCGGATCCGGGACGAAGTTGTGCTTCACGGCCAGTCGCTCGGCCGGCATGCCGGAGCGCACCAGGACCTCGCGCTGGGCCGCGGAGATGCAGAGGAACCGCTCCACGCCGGACCACCACCGCCGCCGGTTGGCCGACAGGCTGACGGCGAGCGGCACCGTCGCGAGGCGGGAGCCCCGGTAGCAGCCGTGCCGGACGGCGGGCAGCGGCGCGGAGCCGACGCACTCGGTGCACGGCCGGCCGTCCCGCTGCAGGGTGCCGGGCGGGCAGACCTGGGTGTAGTTGTGCAGCGTGGCGACGGCGGGCACCCCGGCGTCCGCGCACGCGGCGAGGACCGCGGGCGACAGGAGCGGGAAGACGTTGTGGACGTGCACCACGTCCGGCCGCTCGGTGCGCAGCCGGTCGGCGAGTTCGGTGCGGACCGCCGGGTTCCACGGCACGAGGAGCGGCACCGCCACCTTGCCGAGGAGCGACCGGGCGGCGATGTCGTCGCTGCGCCGCTCGAACAGCCCGACCCGGTGGCCGGCCGCGCGCAGCAGCTCCACCTCCTGGTCGACGACCTTGTTCTCCCCGCTCGGCTGCGCCGAGCCGTAGCGGTTGTGCACCACGAGGACGTGCATGGTCAGGTCACCTCCGTTCCCTGGGGCGTCCGCCGGGGCAGTCCGGGCGTCGGGGCGGGTGCCGCCGCGGCGGGTGCCGCCAGCAGCGAGGCGGCCAGGGCCAGATGCAGCAGGTACGGCGAGGCGTCGCCGAGACCGGCCTCGGTGTACGAGGCGATAGCGCAGTAGCTGATCAGGAAGATCGCGCAGGCCCGCTGCAGCGACGGCGGCCTCAGCAACGCGACACCGCCCAGCACACAGATGATCACCGCGACGAGGGTGACACCGGCCAGGCCCTGCTCGTTGTAGACCGCCAGCCAGCTGTTGTCGATCGGCAGCCCGCCGAACGACTTGTCGCCCAGGCCCACGCCGAGGAACTTCTCCGAGGTCGTGCGGGGCGCGGCCAGGAGGGCGTCCCAGACCTTGGCCCGGCCGGTGAGGCTGGAGAAGTTCTCCTTGCTCTGTCCGCGCAGGAACCACGTCTGCAGGGCGCCGGCGAACCCGACCGCGGCCACCGCGGCGAACAGCACCGCCCAGGTGAAGAACCGGCGGGCGGCCGAGCTGGTCAGGACGAGCGAGCCGATCGCCAGCGCCAGCCCGAGCAGCAGGCCGAGCGTGGCCGTCCTGGTGTGGGTCAGCGCGAGCAGTACCAGGGACGGCACGATGACCATCGCGGCGCTCTTCCGGTCGGTCCTGCGGCCCAGCAGGAGCAGGGCGGTGAGCCCGATGATCACCGCCGCGTACTGCCCGATCTGCGGCGGGGTGAGCGGCCAGAGCGCGCCGACCAGCCGGCCGCCGTAGAGGTCGGGCAGGGCCGCGCCCGGTGAGACGACGAGGCCGACGGCGACCGACCCGAGGACCGCGAAGTAGGCCCGGATGTGGTAGCGGACGAACGTCAGGCTGCCGTCCCACCAGCGGCTGAGCAGCCACAGGGTGCCGACGAAGAGCGTCAGCCGGAAGCAGCGGAACAGCGCGCCGAACCCGGACTCCAGGTTGGCGCTGGAGATCACGCTCGTCACCAGCAGCAGGGTGAGCAGGAGCAGGTAGGCGCTGGGCCGGATGCGGAGCCGGACGTTGACCACGAGTGCCAGCGTGAACGCGGCGACCAGGGCGCCCATGGTGACCATCTGGATGAGGGAGCGGGGCAGCGGGACGATGGTCTTCGCCCCTGCGGAGCCGAGCGTGTTGAGGACCAGCAGTCCCCAGACGATCCCGACGGTCTTCGGGGTGCCGGCGCGGCTCGGCTGTTCGGCGCCGTGTTCTCCGGCCACCTCGACCTGTCTCTTCATCTCAGCCACCGGCCCCTGAGTCGAGGGTGCTGCCCGCGTCCTGGCCGTAGTCCGGGCCCTGCCACTCGTCGAAGTCGAGCACCCTGCTGGGGTCGTAGGCGACGAACTCCCACGGTCCGAGGTAGACGTTGTCGTGCCAGCGGTTGTCCTGCTTGTGGGTGATCGCCTCGGCCACCTTCTCGCCCTTGTACGGGGACCAGTCCGGATAGGTGCCGTAGTTGGACAGCACCGCCATGCGGTCGCACATCTCGGTGCACCGGACCACGGACTCGTCGAGCACGAACCGATTGTCGTGGATGTCCACCCGCTGGGTCTTCCACCGGCAGTCGGCGTAGAGCGGTGCCTTGTCGATCGCCGGCTTCGTGCAGCGGTGGGCGTTCTTCACCAGCAGCGTGCAGTCTCCGGACGAGGTGTTGGCCGGACTGTTGCAGAACCGGTCGGCGTTCTCCCACAGGGTGATCCCGGACCAGTTGTTCTCGAACACGTTCCGGTAGATCGCGATCTTGTCGGTGCGGGCCCGGACCCGTGGTTCGCCGCCGGACTCGGACAGGTAGATCGTCGCGTACGGGAAGTTGTCGCCGCGGTCGGCGTACCTGCGGCCGTCGACCCAGTTGTTCCGCCGGATCGTGTTGTTCCGGATGACCGCGTTGTAGCTGGTCTCGTAGATCAGCGCGGCCCCGTCGTTGGAGTCGAGCACGTTGTCCTCGATGAGGAAGTCGTTGTTGTCGGTGTCCGCCCAGAGCCCGGCGCCGCGGTTGTCGTGCACCCAGTTGCCGCGGATGTCCGCGCCATCGACGGCCCAGAACTTGATGCCGCCGGTGCAGCCGCAACCCTCCTGGCGCCGTTCCCAGTTGCCGGTGTTGTTGCCCGTGATCTCGTTGTCCTCGACCACCAGGCCGGTGATGCCGCCGCCGCCCTTGTAGGCGTTCATTCCGTACTGTCCGTTGTCGCGCAGGCAGCTGGCGCGGACCTGCTGGTGGGCACCGGCCATCAGCCCCGCACCGGAGTTGTCCTGGATCGTGGCGTGCTCGATCACCCACCCGTCGGCGGAGTCGTGGTTGACCACGCCCTCGTTCAGCGGGGCGACGAAGTGCTGCACGGTCAGGTAGCGGATGGTGACGTCGCCGGCGGTGCCCGCGAACGCGTACTGGTTCTTCTTCCCGCCGTCGAGGACCGCGCCGGGCGCACCGAGGTAGCGGTCCCCCTTCTTCGGGATGACCTGGGCATAGCGGTCCGGGGCGAGCCGGTGCCTGCCCGGCCGGAGCCAGAACGTGGTGTTGGCGGGGCTGTTCCTGGTCTTGGCCGCCAGGTCGCCGACGACCGCGGGGTCGACGGTGACCGCGCCCGCCGGTGCCTTCGCGGGACCGGGCGCGGGGTTGGCGCACACCCGGGCCACCGCGCGGGCCGCGGACGTGGACGTGGACGGTGCGGCGGTCGGCTCCGCCGCACCGCCGCCCGACGTGCTGTCGCAGCCGGTCGCCGTCAGCAGGGCCAGCGCCAGCGGTGCCGCCGCCAGCACCCAGTGCCGCCTCTTGATCACCACGTGCCCCCTAGCCGCCGAACCTGAGCACGGTGGTGAACCCGGCCGCGCCGTCGGCGGGGCTGGTGCCGGTGCCGATCAGCGTCGTGGTGGGTTCCTTGCGCCCGAAGCCCGCGGAGTACCAGCCCAGCGGCGGGTCGGTCTCGCCGCGGTGCGCCTGCCAGGACAGCTGCCCGGGCAGGTCGAGCACCGCAGAACGCCCCTCGCCGTCCCGGATCCAGGTGAGCACCGCCCGGTTCCCCACCAGGTCCGCGGCGATCTCCGGGCCGAGGTGGAACGCCAGCCGCACGGCCCGGCGCGGGCCGCGCACCTCGTCGACCAGCTTCAGCTCCTGGCTCGCGGCCGTGAGCTCCACCCGGCGGCGGTGCACGGACCCCTGGTACCCGTCGTGCTCGGCGCACCAGCGGGCCACGTCCGCACCGGACGGTTCCGCGGTCAGGACGCGGGTGCGGGCCTGCCGGGTCCACAGGAACGGGCCGCCGGAGACGGACTGGTCGGTGCCGTCCAGTTGCAGCGTGTTGTGGCCGAGGGTCGACCGGAAGTACTGCCGCCAGGCGGGCTGCCCGTGGTAGCAGAAGGTCCCCGGGTCGGCGAGCACGTCGACCCCGTCGTGCCGGACCTCCACGGACAGCGCGTCCGCGTGGGCGTGTGCGGCGATGGAGAGGAAGCCGTGCGGACCGCCGTCGCAGCGGCACCAGATCTCCTCCGGACCGCGCAGGATCGTCATGCCCGCGTCGGCGAGGTGCGCCGGCCGGACCGACGGGCGGGTCACGGACGGTCCGGTGGGCTTGACGAGCGCGGCCAGCAGCGGGGTGCGCACATCGGTGCCGGTCACCGCCGGCCACCAGTCGAGCCGGCCGAACACGGCCTCGCCGGTGGCCAGGAGCGAGGCCCAGCGGTCGGTGCCCGCGCCGTCCACGACCAGGCCGTGCCCGTCGTCGGCGTCGCCCTGGCGCGGCGGCCGCAGCCGGTTGTCCACGACGGCCGCGAGGGCGTCGGTCATCCGCAGCAGCACCAGCCGGACGGACGCCGGGACCGGCACGCCCGCGGCGTCCGCCTCGGCCACCGCGGCCAGGCCGAGTTCCAGTACGAGTCCGTGGTACTCGCTGGCCAGCTCGCGGTTGAGGCCGGAGACGAAGGTGTTGGCGCGCAGGTGCCGCTCCAGCGACCGCAGCGCGTCGGCCCGCCAGCGCCCCGAGGCGGGGAACCAGCCGAACGCGCAGGACGCCGCGAGCTGCCCGGCGGCCTCGGCGATGACGTGGTTGTTCGCCGAGGAGCCCCGGCTGGGGAAGGCGGCCAGCCAGCGCTGGTGGTGCCAGATCTGGTTCAGCGCCACCGGGTTCTCCTCGAACAGCCCGGCCGCGCCCGGCCAGTCGTCGAGCAGCCGGCGGATCCACACCCAGGACAGCAGCCGGATGCCCAGCTCGATGCCGCTGATCCAGTGCACGCCGCGCAGCGGCGGGTTGGCCGTCCACCACGACCGCAGGTGCTCGGCCACCCGCTCGGCGTACCGCTCGTTCCCGGTGACCGCGTAGGCGGCGGCGAGCACGGTGAGGTACTGGTGCCGGGACAGCTCCCAGATCTGCTTGATGTCCCCGACCGCGTCCTCGTCGCGGTACGGCACGTCGAAGGCGTAGCCCCACGGCGCCCGGCGCCCGGTCTTCGGGTCGCACCACCAGTCCGGGTCGGTGAGGTCGTCGCGGACCACCCCGAAGTACTCGACGTGCCCGTACATCAGCCGGTCCGCCTCGGCGGCGAGACGCTTCGCGGCGTCCGCCGGCACCGCGGCGAGCGTCCCGGCGGGCAGGACGGCGGTGAACCGGGCGCCGGTCACGCTCGGGCAGTCCGGCCGCGCGGACCGCCACCGCCGTCTGCGGACGGTGTCGCCCGCCCGGCCCGCGACCTCCCGCGGGCCCATCCGGGAGAGGCGTCGCAGGTACCAGCCCGCGCTCATGCTCATCGGGCCCGCTCCAGCGTCACCGGCGTGCCGGAGGCCAGGGCGGTGCGCACGGCGAGGGTGGCCGCCGTGGTCGCGGCCAGCGACTCCAGCGGCACCGGCATCGGCCCGCCGGTCCGCACGGCCTTGACGAACGCGGCCAGTTCGGCGTTCTGGCCCTTGTCCCGGGCCTTGGGCAGCCGCGAACTGACCCACCGCTTGCGGTCGTGGACCGAGGCCCGGACGAAGTCGTCGAGCCGCAGCACCCTGCCGTCCGCGACCAGGTCGAGCGTCTCCTTGGGGAAGCCGGGCGCGCCGGTGGTGACGTAGCTGATGGTGGCGGTGGACCCGTCCGGGTAGCGCAGCACGATCTGCACGTCGTCGTTGCCGGCCGTGGCGACCGCGTAGACCGAGACCGGGTCGGCCTCCAGCAGCCAGCTCGCCGTGTCGATGAAGTGGCCGCCCTCGCCGGCGAACCGCGAGCCCTCGGTGCCCTGTTGGAGGTACCAGCTGCCGTGCTGCAGCCGGCCGGCGTTGACCAGGTAGCGCAGGCTCGCCGGGCCGGTCCGGGCGCCGAAGCGCTCCTTGGCCTCGGTCAGCAGCGGTGCGAAGCGGCGGTTGAAGCCCACCTGGAGCCGGTCGTTGCCGGACTCCTCCACCGCCGCGAGGACGCTTGCCAGTTCGTCCTCGGTGAGGGCCAGGGGCTTCTCCACGAACACCGCCTTGCCGGCCAGCAGCGCCCTGCGGGTCAGTTCGGCGTGCGAGCTGTGCCGGGTGACCACGAACACCGCGTCGATCGTCTTGTCGTCGAGCACGGCGTCGAGGTCGGTGGTCGCCTCGCCGAAGCCGAACTTCCGCTGGGCGTTGGCCGCGGAGAGCGCCGTCGTGGTGACGACGGTCGCCAGCTCGACGCCGTCGCGCGGGGTCAGGTGCGGCAGCAGCATCGACGTGGCGTAGTTCCCGGCGCCCACGAACGCGAGGCGCACCGAGGAGTTGACGGACCGGGCCGGGGCGGGCGCTCCCGCGCCGCGGCGCACCGCGGGCACGGCCACCGACGGGGCCGCCTCCGTCTCCCCGTCCGCCGTCCGCTCCTCCGCCGGCCGGTCGGGGTACCGGAACAGCACGGCCACGGCCTTCAGATCGCCGTCCTTGAGCCGCCGGTAGGTCTCGACCGCGTCCTCGAAGTCGGCGACGTGCGAGACCAGGGGCTCCACGTCGACGCGGCCGCGGGCGACCAGGTCGAGGAAGCAGGCGAGGTTGCGGCGTTCGGTCCAGCGCACGTAGCCGATCGGGTAGTCGCGTCCCTCCAGTTCGTACTCCGGGTCGTAGCGCCCGGGGCCGTAACTGCGGGAGAAGCGGACGTCGAGCTCCTTCTCGTAGTACGCGTTCCACGGCAGGTCCAGGCGGCACTTGCCGATGTCGACGACCCGGCCGCGGTCCCGGCAGAGCCGGGCGGCGAGCTCGACGGGCTGGTTGCTGCCGCCGCCGGCGGCCAGGTACACCTGGTCCACGCCGTGCCCGTCGGTGAGTTCGGCGACGGCGGTCTCCACGGTCGCGGACGCGGGGTCGCCGCAGGCCACCGCGCCCAGCCGGGCGGCGAGTTCGCAGCGCGCCGGGTCGGGGTCGGCGCCGACGACGCGGACTCCGGCGGCGGTCAGGAGCTGGACCACCAGCTGCCCGATCAGGCCGAGGCCGATGACCAGGGCCACCTCGCCGAGCTGCGGCTCGCCCTGGCGGACGCCCTGCATCGCGATGGACCCGACGGTGCCGAAGGCGGCGTGCCGGGGTGCGAGTCCGTCCGGTACCGGGGTGTAGAGGTTCTTCGGCACCCAGTTCAACTCGGCGTGCAGCGCGTGCTCGTTGCCGGCGCAGGCCACGAGGTCGCCGACCTTGACGTCGTCGATGCCGGCGCCGACCTGCTCGACCACACCGCACAGCGAGTAGCCCAGCGGCGTGTAGGAGTCCAGCTTGCCCATCACCTTGCGGTAGGTGGCGGGCAGCCCGTTGGTGGCCACGCTCTGCATGACCTTGGCGACCTGGTCCGGGCGGGAACGGGCCTTGCCCAGCATCGACATGCCGGCCTCGGACACCTTCATCAGCTCGGTGCCGGTGGAGATCAGCGAGTAGGCGCTGCGGACCAGCACCCCGCCCGGCTTGCACCCCGGCACCGGAACGTCGAGCACCGCCAGCTCGCCGCTCTTGTAGTTCTGTACGACCTGCTTCACCGAAGTCCCCTGATTCCTAAGCCGTCAACCGAGTGCTCTGGCCGGACCCGGAGGTCGCGTCGCGATACCAGTACTCGAGGGTCAGTACGTGCCACAGATGTTTGGAGAAGTCCCGCTGCCCGGCGGCGTCCTCGGCGACCATGCGCGCGAGGGCGTCCCGGCGCAGGAACCCGGACCGGACGAGTTCGCCGTCCTCGACCACCTCGCGCACCAGCGGTGCCAGGTCCCGGCTCATCCAGGCCCGCAGCGGGGCACTGAACAGGCCCTTGGGCCGGTACACGATCTCCCGGGGCAGGACCGAGGTGGCCGCCTCCTTGAGGACGGCCTTGCCCTGCCGTCCGACGATCTTGCGGTCACCGGGCACCGCGAACGCGGCCCTGACCACCTCGACGTCCACGTAGGGCACGCGTACCTCGGTGGAGGCGGCCATGCTGGAGCGGTCCGTGTACGTGAGGTTCAGGCCCGGCAGGAACATCCGGGCGTCGGTGAGGCACATGCGGTTGACGAAGTCGTCGAGGTCGTTGTCCGCGTAGACGTCCGCGTGCTCGGTCAGCACGTCGTCGACCGTGCCGGCCAGGTCCGGATCGAGCAGGGCGAGCAGCTCGTCCTGGTCGTACATGGTGTAGCTGCGCCGGAAGGCGGTCTCCTCCGGCAGGCCGGCGAAGGAGAGGAACCGCTTCGCGAAGCGCACCGACCGGTACCCGCGGCGGCTGGTGGCGACCGGCAGCCGGTCCACGGCCGCGGACACCCCGCGCCGCAGGGGCCGCGGGACCCGCTGGTAGCGCAGCGCGATCAGGTTGGCGAGGTGCTTGCGGTACCCGGCGAACAGTTCGTCCGCGCCCATCCCGGAGAGCATCACCTTGACCCCGGCCTCGCGTGCCGCCATGCAGATCAGGTACGTGTTGATCGCCGCCGGGTCGCCGATCGGCTCGTCCAGGTGGTACGTCATCCGCGGCAGCAGGTCGAGGACGTTCGGCGCGATCTCGATCTCGTGCAGGTCGACGCCGAACTGTTCGGCGACCTGCCGGGCGTAGCGCAGGTCGTCCGGCATCGCCTCGAACCGGGCGTCCTCGGCGCGGAACCCGATCGTGTAGGCGGAGATCCCCGGCTGGTGACGGGCCGCCAGCGCGGTCAGGTAGCTGGAGTCGAGGCCGCCGGAGAGGAAGGTCGCCACGGGCACGTCGGAGAGCAGGTGGCGCCGGGTCGACTCCTCGACGATCGCGGCGAGGTCGGGCAGCTCGCCGGCCAGGGCCCGCTGCCGGCCCTCGGCGGCTACCTCCTTCAGGTTCCAGAACCGGCCGCGCTCCACCCGGCCGTCGGGCCGGCACCGCAGCCAGCTCCCCGGCTCCAGCTTCTCCGCCTCGCGGAACGCGCACCGGGAGTCCGGCACCCAGTAGTAGAGCAGGGAGGCGACCAGCGCCGCGTCGTCCACCTCCAGCGAGCGGCCGGTCGCGACGGAGAGCGCCTTGAGCTCGGAGGCGAAGACCAGGCCGCCGCCGCGCCGGAGCAGGAACAGCGGCTTGATGCCGAGCTGGTCGCGGGCGAGCACCAGGTCGCCGGTGCGCTCGTCGAAGATCCCGAAGGCGAACATGCCGCGCAGCCGCGGGAGGCAGTCGGTGCCCCAGCGGCGCCAGGCCTCCAGGACCACCTCGGTATCGGAGGTGCCGCGGAAGCGCACCCCGGTGGCCTCCAGCTCGGCCCGGAGTTCGGGGGCGTTGTACAGCTCGCCGTTGTACGTCAGGACGAGGCCGTCCGTGGCCATCGGCTGGGCGCCGGTGTCGGACAGGTCGATGATGGCCAGCCTGCGGTGCCCGAGGTGCACTTCGCCGTCGCCGACGGGGTGGCTGTAGCGGCCCGACCCGTCCGGACCGCGGTGGGCGAGGGTGTCGGTGAGCCGGTCGGTCACGATCTTTCCGTCCGGCCACCGGTAGGTGCCTGCGATGCCGCACATGTGCTACCGCGCCTCCTGCTCGTTGTCCGGGCCCCGGGCGGCCCACACCGGCTGCCGCTCCGCCCGCCGCTGGCCGGTCCCCGGCTGCTGCCGGACCGGCCGCTCGCTGCGGCCGCGCAGCGCGGTGTGCAGTCCGTCCCAGAGGGTGCCGTCGGTCCGGTCCCGCGGGTCGGGGTCGATCAGCACCACGCCGACCACCGGGATGCGCTGGTCCGCGAGCTGCCGGGCCACGGTGTGCAGCCAGGCGGCGCTGCCGTGTCCGGCCCGCACCACGAGCACGGTCTGGGTGCCGAGGTGGCGCAGGTCGGTCCACGCCGTGCCGGGCGCCACCGAGCCGACGCCGACCCGGCGTTCCTGGGGCGGCACGGCCGCGGTCTGCTCGGCGCCGACCACGGTCGGGTCTCCCGGCCTCGGGCGGCGGCCCGTCAGGTACGGCCGGGGCAGCGCGTCGACGACGGTCACCGGGCCCTCCGCCGCCATGGCCCTGGCGAGGTCCAGCGCGATCACGCTCGTGGCACGCGCACAGCCCAGTTCCAGCAGCGACACCGGTTCCGCGGAGCCGCGCAGGGTGCGGGCCAGGGACGCGGTGAGCCGTTCGCGGGTCAGCCGGGTCCGGCGGCGCTGCCACGGCCTGCCCGGCCGGCGGGGCAGCTCCGCGATGACCGAGGCGCCCAGGTTCGCCGATATGTCCCGGCGCAGCACGGGGCGGTCCGCCACCACCGTGCCGACCGCGGCCAGCGCGAGCCCGGCGAAGAGCCCGAGGACCAGGCCGATCGCGGAGTCGGTGGCGACGGCCTTGGGCAGGGAGTGGCGCAGTGCGCGCGGGGTGTCCACGATCTGCGTGCCGGCCACGACCTGGGGTGCGCCGGTCCGCGCGTCCGCGGCACGCTCGTCGAAGTCGGAGATGCGGGAGTTGAGTTCGGCGCGGCGGGCGAAGAGCGACTCCAGGGTCGCCGACGCCTTCGGGTCGCTGTCCGCCTGCTGGTTCCCGATCTCCTTGTTGACCTGGGCGAGTTCGTCCCGCATGCGGTCGCGCTGGTCGAGCAGGGCCTGGGCCTCGGCCTGCGCGGTCCGCTGCATCCGCTGCACGTGGTCGGCGACGAACGCGTCGGCCAGCGCCTTGGCGCGGGCCACCGCCTGGGCGTCGGTGTCGCCGGTCACGGTGATCTGCAGCAGGTTGTTGGTCAGGCCGGCGCCCTTGTACTCCTGGAGGAAGTCCTCGGGTTTCTCCGGGGACTTGAGCGACCGCAGGGCCTTGTCGGCGATCTGCGTGGTCTGGAGCAGCTGGACGTCGGTGCGGATCAGCGTTCCGGTGTCGTTCGGCTGGTCCGCCTCGTGCGCGACCAGTACCTCGGTCACCGCGGTCGGCGCCGGCGGCATCGCGACGGCCAGCCCGGAGCCCGCCACCAGGCCGAGGAAGGCCGTGGCGTACCAGAGGCGGCGGCGCCTGCGCACCGCCACCACCAGGGCCTGGAGGTCGAGAAGCGGAGTGGCGGCCGGCGACTCCGCGGTCGTGCTCGTCGTCACGCTGAACCTCCTGTGGCCTGGCCGCGAACCGCGAGCGCGAGAGTGGCGTCGTCCGGCGGGTGGTGGCCGGCCGGCCGTGTCTCACGGGCGCGGACCGGGTCGGCGACGACGATGCCGAGGACCTCGTGCCGGCCGTCGGCGCACGCCTCGGCGATGCCGGCGAGCTCCTCGGCGGTCCAGCTGCCCGCGCTGAGGACGACCAGGGCGCCGGACTCGGTGTCGCGGTCCGGCACGATCGGCCGGTCCGCCGAGACCTCGACCACCCGCAGCTGCGGATCGCCCTTGGCCTCGGCGGCGAGCTGTCCTGCGGCCCGGCGGGCGATCACGTCGCCGTCCGGTACGACCACCAGCAGCCGTCGGGGGGCGGGCAGTTGGTCCCGGAGGCGGGCGCAGACCCGCCGGTAGCGGATCCGTCGGGCGGCCTCGTCGTCGGATCTCGGCGGGGTCGGCAGGTCCCACCGGGTGTCGACGCCGAGGAGCCGGCGGACCCAGTGCCGTGGGCCGCCGTCCTCCGGCCGGTGGTCGCCGTGCCGTCCGTCGGGCACCTCCACGGTGCCGAGGAGCGCCGCGCCCAGCGCCGCGGTGATCTCGGGCTCGGTGCGCAGCCGGCGGTTCGTCCGGGCTGCGGCGAGGTGGCCGACGACCGCGAGCACGAAGAAGAGCAGCGCTCCCGCGCCGATGAACTGCATCCGGGTCGGCGGCGCCTGGCCGGTCGGCAGGGCCGCCGGTCCCATGACGACCATGCCGGCCTTGTTGGTCGCCGGGTCGGCCTCGTCCAGCTTCGTCATGGCCTCCTCCAGCGAGGTGCTGAGCTTCTCCAGCTCGGTCCGGGCCTGGACGCCTTCGACGGTCTGCCCCGGGTCGGCCGCGTCGGCCAGGTCGGTGATCCGGCGGTTGGTCTCCTCGACCTGCTTGCGCAGCGCCTCGGCCTCCGTGGCCGCGGCGGAGTCGGTGCCGCCGCCCGCGACCCGCGCCGCGAACTTGACGAACTGCGCGGCCACCTGGTCGGAGAGCTGCTGCGCGCGCTTCGGGGTGTCGGCCGTGCCCGAGATCTTGATGATGTTCCCGTCGGCGGCCGACGCGGTCACCCGGTCCCGCAGCTCGGCGGCGCTGACGTCCCGCCAGTTCAGTGCGGTGGCCGCGCGGTCGACCACCGTCGAACTGGTCGCGATGTCGACCTGGGTCAGCAGTTCCCGCTCTTCCCACTGTCCCGGCAGCAGCACCGACGCCGACGTCGTGTACTTCGGTGGGAACACCACCGAGGCGCCGTAGCCGACGAGCCCTCCCACGACGGCGAGGACGGCGAGAAACCGCCAACGCCGGCGGAATATCCGCCCGATGGTGACCAGACGTATCGATTCCTCGCTCAACTGCGCTGCCTCTTCCTTGTTCGAACCTGATCAGCCGCCGGCACCGGGGTGTGGTCTCGGCAGGCGGCGGTGTAGGCAGCAAGCAGCGACGCCTGCGAGTTGCGCCAGGAGAGCGGCCCGCCGACCCGCTCCTGGCCGATCTTGCCCATCCGGGCCCGCCGGTCCGGGTCGTCGAGGAGTTCCGCGACGAGCGCGGCGAACTCGGACTCGTCGTCGGCGGACGCGTAGACGGCGGCCTCGCCGGCGGAGACGCGCGCTTCCTTCAGGTCGAAGGAGACGATCGGCCGGCCCATCGCCATGTACTCCAGGACCTTGTTCATCGTCGACACGTCGTTCAGCGGGTTGCACGGGTCGGGCGAGAGGCAGACGTCGGCGGTGGACAGGTAGCGCACCAGGTCGGCGTCCGGAATGCGCCCGGTGAACTGCACCTGGTCGTCGAGCCCGAGCCGCCGGGACAGCTCCACCATCGCGTCGAAGGCGTCGCCGGAGCCGACGAACACCGCGTGCCAGTCGGTCCGGCCGAGGTCGTCGCGGAGCTTCGCGAGGGCCCGCAGGGCGTAGTCGACGCCGTCCTGCGGACCCATGACGCCGAGGTAGCAGAGCAGATGCGGCTTGCCGCGCTTCAACTCCGGTTCGGGCGGCACCGGTTGGAACCGCTCGATCGCGGGTGCGCTGCGCACCACGAAGACGTCCTCCGGCCGCCGCCCGCCGCGGCGTATCGCGACGTCGCGGTAGCTCTCGTTGGTGGCGAGGACGATGTCCGCGGCCCGGTAGGTCCGCCGTTCCAGCGCGCACACGGCGCGGTAGAGCAGGTCCTCGCCGCGGTCGAAGCGGGAGAGGTACAGCTCGGGTACCAGGTCGTGCTGGTCGAAGACGAACCGGGCGCCGCGCCGCTTCAGCCACAGCGCCGGCAGGAACAGCAGGTCGGGCGGGTTGCAGGCGTGCACGACGTCGACCGGGCCCACCTTGCGGGCCAGCCGGGCCGTGTGCCAGAGCGCCGATCCGTACTCCTTCAGGTAGCCGGCCGGGCCTCCGGTGGCGGCGCGCAACGGGTAGCGGTGGATCCGCACCCCGTCGATCTCCGCCTCCGGCTCGGTGTCGCGTTTGGTGCCCTGCGGGCAGATGACGTGCACCGTCCAGCCCGCGTCGCGCAGCGTCGTGCACTCCTGCCACACCCGCCGGTCGAAGGGCACTGACAGGTTCTCCACCAGGATCAGCGCGCGCCGGCCGGAGCCGGCGCCGCCCGTCGTGTTACCAAGCAAGGCCCATGTACCCCGGTTCGGTCCGGCGCGTCTCGGCGTCGGGAAGGCGGACGAGGTCGACGATCACGGGTCCTTCGCCATGCGGCAGCGCCGCCGTCACAGCCGGCTCCCTGGTCCCGACCAGGCAGACCTCGGCGTGGTCGAGCACCTCCTCGACGGAGTCCGCGAGCAGCTGCGCGAGGTGCGGCAGCCGGCTCTCGATGTACTCGCGGTTCGCGCCGAGCAGCCGGGAGAGGCTCACGTTGGCGTCGTAGATCTTGAGGTCGTAGCCCTTGCCGAAGAGCCGTTCCGCCAGCTCGACGAGCGGGCTCTCGCGGAGGTCGTCGGTGCCGGGTTTGAAGGAGAGCCCGAACATCCCCACGCGGCGTTTCCCGGTGCGCTCGACCAGGTCGACCGCGCGCTGCAGATGGTCGGCGTTGGAGGTGAGCACGTGGGCCAGGATGGGTACCGAGACGTCGGCCCGCTGGGCCGCGTGGACCAGGCTGCGCAGGTCCTTGGGCAGGCAGGAGCCGCCGAAGGCGAAGCCGGGCCGCAGGTAGGCGGGGCTGATGTTCAGCTTGCGGTCGGCCAGGAACACGTCCATCACCTGGTGCGAGTCCACCCCGAGCGCCTGGCAGACCGCGCCCAGCTCGTTCGCGAAGCCGATCTTGAGGCCGTGGAAGGCGTTGTCCGCGTACTTGATCGCCTCGGCCGTCGGGACCGGCACCCGGAACACCTCGCCGGGCAGGGCCTCGTACAGCGCCAGCACCGCGTCGCCGCTCGCCGGGTCGAGTTCGCCGACGACGGTCTTGGGCGGGTCGAAGAAGTCCCGCACGCTCGTGCCCTCGCGCAGGAACTCCGGGTTGACCGCGACCCCGAAGTCCACCCCGGCGGTGCCGCCGACGGTCTTCTCCAGGATCGGCACCAGCAGGTTCAGGCAGGTGCCCGGGAGCATGGTGCTGCGGAAGACGACGGTGTGCCGGCCCCCCTGCTCGGCCCCCTCGGCGAGCGCGGCGCCGATCTCCTCGGTGACCCGCTCCAAATATGTGGTGCACAGGCTGCCGTTGGGCTCCGAGGGCGTGCCCACGCAGACCAGCGACACCTCGCTGTCCGCGATCGCCTCGCGGACGTCGCGGGTGGCGCGCAGCGCTCCGGTCCGCACGACCTCGGCGAGCAGCTCGCCGATACGTTCCTCCACCACCGGGGCCTTGCCGTCGTTGACCAGGTCGACCTTCACCTGGTTGACGTCCACCCCGATGACCTCGTGGCCCATGCTGGCCAGGCACGCGGCTGATACGCAGCCCACGTAGCCGAGCCCGAAAACGCTGACTCTCATGACTCGTCCCTCCCCCCAGGCAGGCCCTTGTGGCCTGCGGTCCGCGCGTCGGCCTGCCGACGCCCCCCGCACATCAGTAGGCCCCCTGCCCGTGGAGCACCGCTCGCATCGTCTTCCACAAGATCACCGTGTCGAGGGCGAGCGACCAGTCCTCCACGTACCGCAGGTCGAGGCGGACCGCCTCCTCCCACGGCAGGTCGCTGCGTCCACTGATCTGCCACAGGCCGGTGAGCCCGGGCTTGACCAGCAGCCGCCGCCGGATGTCCGGGTCGTACGCGGCACACTCCTCCGGCAGCGGGGGCCGCGGGCCGACCAGCGACATCGCCCCGGTCAGCACGTTGAAGAGCTGCGGGAGTTCGTCGATCGAGTACCGGCGCAGCACGGCGCCCACCCGGGTCACCCGTGGGTCCCGGCGGACCTTGAACAGCAGCCCCGCGCCCTCGTCGCGGTCGGCGAGCTCGGCGCGTGCCCGGTGCGCCCCGACGACCATGGTGCGGAACTTGAGGATCGTGAACTCCCGGCCGTCCTTGCCGACCCTGCGCTGGCGGTAGAAGGCCCCGCCCCGGCTGTCCGTCAGCACGAGCAGCGCGACCACCGCCATCAGCGGCGCGAACAGCAGCAGGAGGACCGCCGAGCCCACCCGGTCGACGACTTCCTTGATCGCCCGGCGGCCTCCCGTGAAGGTCGGCAGGCTGACCCGGAGCAGCGGGATCCCGAGCACCGCGTCGACGTGCAGCCGCGGGCCAGCCACCTCCATCAGCACGGGCGCCACGACCATCTCGGCGTCGCTGCCTTCGAGGTTCCAGGCCAGCCGCTGCAGCCGGTCCGGCGTCCAGTAGGGGTCCGGGGTGACCGCGACGACTCGGTAGCCGTCGTGGCGGACGTGCTTGGCGACGTCCGCCAGTCCGCCCACGACCGGTACGCCGTCCAGTTGGTCGCCGTCGAGCCCGCGGCCGTCCGTCGTGCACACCGCCTGCACCCGCCAGCCGATGTGCGGGAACTTGCGGGTCCTGGTGATCAGGTCGCCCACGGTGGCGGAGCTGCCGGCCGCGAGCACGGGTCTCAGGCAACGGCCGTCCTTGCGCCGTCTGTGCAGATCGAGACGGAGCAGATACCGCGCGGTCATGGTGACGAGCCCGATCGCGGGGATCGCGACGAAGATCCAGAGTTTGATGTTCCGTGAGGTGAGGGCGATCCCACCGAGCGCCAGGACGACGGTCGCCGCGAACAGCGAGCGTCCGAGGCGGCGGAATTCCTCGGCGCCCTGGCCGAGCACCGCCGGAGCCCACGACCGGCCCACCACGAGCGCCGACAGCACCAGCAGTTCGGTGCCGAAGGCGAGGATCCCCCATTTCTCATGCCAGTTGGCCGCGTCCCGGGCCCCGAAGAACTCTCCGATGCCGGCCACCACGATGGCGGTGGCGACGGTGTCGCTGACGATCACGGTACGTCGGTACCGCTGCTCCCACTCGATCGCCGGTCTGTGGATTCCCCCGTCCGCCAGACGCCCGCGCGCCGGCGGAAAAGAGCCGACTAGTCCCCCCTGCCGCACAGAAACCCCCCGGTCCCCAGTGGTTCGACATGGTGCCCTGACACCGTTCCTCCCCCCGGGAGACCCCCGCCTCCCGTACGCTTCCGCCCCCGGGAGGCCCCCCGGCTCCCCGCGCCGCGCTGTTCCCTCCGCGGACGGCCCCCGCCCTCCGCGTATGAAATCCGGCTGTTCCAGCGCTGCCTAAACGTTCCGCCCGTGCCGCGGCGGACCGGCCTGCCCTGCCGGGCTCCCGAGGTACGCGGGACCCCGCCGGAACCGCGGGTGCTCTCCGCACCCGAAGTCCCTCTCGGGCCCCAGGAATTGATCACCCCCACGTCCGGCGCCAAAGACGCGGCTACCGGTCGCCCGTATCGGCAAACCAATAGATCATCATTTGTCGCCTCGTGTCCCAGCATGTGCGAAGCACGGTCAATCTAGACCATCGAGGCCCGCCTGAAGAGAGGGTTGTGTGGAATTTGTGGTCTTGATTTGAAGCTGGGTCAACGGACAGTCGGCTGCCCACCGGTACCCGGGCGATCGGAGACGCGCCGTGCGACCTGCGACGACGCGAATCCTCCCGGACCGCCCGCACCGGCGACACGGAGGCGTCCGGGCCCTGCCAACTGAGCTGCGGCGAGGGCCTGTTCGGCGGAATCCTTTCGAATGAGCGCGGCGCGCGACCGCAAGGACGGCCGGACGGCGGCTCCCGGGAACGGATCTTCACGACTCCGCCCGCACACGCGCACACCGAGCGCGCGCCGGCCGGGACGGTTCGGTGGAGCCGGCGGGAGAGCGGAACATGCGGCGCCCGACCCCGGAATCACCGCCGTCCCGCTTCCGCGCGGGCCGCGGATGTGAACCATCGCCAACTTCGACCTTCGTCGAACCGATTTCCGTCACGCAAACGAACGAGAGCGCACATGTTCGGGCAGCTTGCGTCAGCCCCGAAGACGGCGTCCCGGCGTCACCTCCCTCGCCCTACGGTCCATGCATCGGGCGGGTCGGCGACCGCCGGTCCGCCGCCATCGGCATTCGAAGGGGAGGCGCCAGTATGGCGAGCGTGGAAGTGTCGCTGAAGGAGATGATGACCGCGGTCGAGGGATCGCTGGGGGCAGCGGTCGTCGACTACACCAGCGGCATGGCCCTGGGGACACTCGGCGGGGGCAAGGACCTCGATCTGGCGGTCGCCGCGGCCGGGAACACGGATGTCATCCGGGCCAAGGTACGCACGATGGGCGAGCTGGGCCTCAAGACCCGGATCGAGGACATCCTGATCACACTGGAGAAGCAGTACCACCTCATCCGGCTGATCACCGGCCGCAGCGGGAACGGCCTGTTCCTCTATCTGGTGCTCGACAAGGAGCGCTCGAACCTCGCCATGGCCCGGCACCAGTTGAAGCGGGTCGAGGAACAGCTCGAGGTCTAGCGACGTTCCTGGTTCCGGGGCTTCGTGCGCCCATGATGTGAAGACTTCTTCAAGTGACCACATCAGCATGATCCCAACTCATGTCTGCGCACGGCCCCGGGCGGCAAGGATCGGCGTACAGGGCCAGTGCGGCGGTGTCGCAAGGCGCCGCCGCACCTCGGCGCCCCCACCCCACCCGAACCCGACCCGGCAGAGAGCGAGCGGTCATGCAAGTCCCCCTCTACCAGGCCAAGGCGGACTTCTTCCGCATGCTCGGGCACCCGGTCCGGATCAGGGTCCTGGAACTGCTCCAGCACGGGCCCGTACCGGTACGGGACCTGCTCGCCGACATCGAGATCGAGCCGTCCAGCCTCTCCCAGCAGCTGGCCGTCCTGCGCCGGTCCGGCATCGTGGTCTCCACCCGGGAGGGCTCCACCGTCCGCTACGCCCTGGCCGGCGGCGACGTCGCCGAACTCCTGCGCGCGGCCCGCCGCATCCTCACCGAACTCCTCGACGGGCAGAACGTCCTCCTCGCCGAACTACGACAGGCCGACGCGTCCACGCCACCGATGTCCACGAGCGGCCGCGGCTGACCGCCGGACCCGGCGAAGGGCCCGGCCGGGCCGGCCGTGCGTGCGGGCCACGCGGCTACGCCCGGGACACGGACCCGATGTCGTCGTCGAGTTCACCGTTGAGGGCCTGGTCGCGGGTCTCCTCGGCGATCTCCCTGGCCTGCGCGAAGCGGCGCAACGCCGCGGAACTCGTACCGAGGGCGGCCTCGACCCGGCCGAGTCCCTGGAGGGCCCGGGCCTCACCCCTGCGATCGTGCAGCTCCCGGGTCAGCTCCAGGCTTCTGCCGAAGGCGTCCGCCGCCTCGTCCGGGGCGCCGTTGTCGAGAAGGGCCTGTGCGAGACCGCGCCAGGCGAATGCCTCGGCTCGTCTGTCCCCGAGCCGATGGAACTCGTCCCTCGCCTGCCGGAACGACTCGATGGCCTCGTCGAGGCGCCCCTGGCCGCGCCGGACGACCGCGAGACTGCGCAGTGCCTGGGCGGCGAGCCGACGGTCCCCGGCGGCCGCGAGTTGTTCGGCGGCGGCGGTCAGCGACCGCGCGGCCAGGTCCCACGCGCCCCGGTTGCGGTGGACGATGCCCTGTCCCAGCAGGACGGCGGCCACGCCGTGCCGGTCGCCGGACGCCTCGTAACCGGCCAGGGCCTCCTCGTACGCGGCGGCCGCCTCGTCCGGCCGGCCCTGGTAGCGGTACAGCGCCCCGGCGTCGAAGAGCGTGATCGACTCCGCCCGGCGGTTCCCGGACTGCCGGGCCGCGTCCAGAGCCAGGCCCAACGCCGTGTCCCAGTCGTCCCAGGCGGCCAGCATCTCGAAGAACGGCGCGGCGATGTGGGCGAGTTCCCAGGCCGCGTCCCACAACTGCCGTTCGTGTGCGAACCGCACGCACGGCGCGATGTTGTGCAGCTCGGCGATGAACCACGCGACCGGGTCGAGCAGCAGCCGGTCGCGGTACCCGGCCTCGATCCCGTGGCGCGGGTGGCTACCGGTCTTGCGCAGTTCGCCCGGCTGGAACCGGTCCTCCGCCTCGGCGGCGAGCGTGAGGTACGCGCCGAGCAGCCGGCCGGCCGCGGCGTCGGCCTCGGGTTCGGGCTGTTCGGCGGCGAGGGCGCGGAGCAGGTCGTGGAACCGGTAGCGGGTGGCACCGGTCTCGTCGGGGCGGACGGGGTCGAGCAGTTGCGCGGCCACCAGCGCGTCCAGGTGGCGCTCGGCGTCGCGCGGCGCGACGCCCATGAGCGCGGCGAGCGGCCAGGCCGCGAAGTCGGGTCCGGGAAAGCGGCCGAGCAGTCGAAACGCCCGCTGCTGCTCGTCCGAGAGGCCCTGATAGCTGATCATGAAGGTGGCCCGCACATCGAGATCTCCGATCTCCAGGTGGTCCAGCCGGTGCCGTTCGTCGGCCAGCCGCTCGGCCAGCGCGGCCACACCGAGGTCGGGACGCTCGGCCAGCCGCGCTCCCGCGATGCGTACGGCCAGCGGCAGGTACCCGCACAGCGCCACCAGGCGCGCCGCCGCCTGCGGGTCGTCCGCCACCCGGCCCGAACCGGCGACCCTGCCCAGCAGTTCGAGCGCCTCGCCGGGCTGCAGCAGGCCGAGGACGATCGGGTGTGCCCCCTCGATGCTGCTCAGCGGGGCCCGGCTGGTGACGACGACCGCCGAGCCGGGCCCGCCGGGCAGGAGCGGCCGCACCTGCCCGGGGCCGTTGGCGTTGTCGAGGACGATGAGCAGTCGGCGTCCGGCGGTCAGCGTACGCAGCAACTGCTCGCGGTCCTGCTGGGCCTCGGGAATCGCGTGCGGGTCGGTGCCCAGCGACCGCAGGAAGCTGCCCAGTACCTCGGAGGGTTCGGCGGGCGTGGCGGCGTACCCGCGCAGGTTCGTGAACAGCTGCCCGTCGGGAAAGTCGGCCGCCACGCGCTGCGCGGCCCGTACCGCGAGCGTCGTCTTGCCGAGTCCTCCCCGGCCCGAGATCGCGACGAGCGGGCCGGTCGACGGGTTCCTCGTGCGCAACAGGTCGTCGAGCTGGGACAGTTCGGGTCCGCGGCCCGTGAAGTCGGCGATGTCACGGGGCAGTTCCCGGGGCACCGGATGCGGTGGCACGGACGGCCGCCGGGGGCCGTCGGCCTGGAACCAGGTGAGGGCTCCGCCGATCAGCGCGCTCACTCCGGCGAACGCGAACTGCTCCGGTCCCACGTCGCCGAGAACCTGCCAGCCGGCGGCGACCGCGGCGAACGCCCCGGCGGCGCCCGTCACTGCCCAAATTGCGCGCCCCACCTGTGAGTTCACATCGCGCATGGTAGCCGAGCCGGTCCCGCGGCCAGGCCGTCACGCCCGGGCGGGACCGCCCTCGTACGCCGCCCGCAGCACGGCCAGCGCGTCGTCGGTCGTGACCGCTCTCGGGTTGGCGTACGGCTGCCCGGCGACCTGGGCGGCGGCGACCGCGAGGTCCGCTTCTTTCAGGCCGAGTTCGGCGAGGGAGCGGGGGGCGCCGAGGCGGGTCGCGAGTTCCTGGAGGGCGGCCGGGGCGTCGTCGGCGCCGAGGGCCCGGGCGACGGCGGTCGCTGCCTCCGGGGCGGCGGGCGCGTTGAAGGCGAGGGCGTACGGCAGGACGACGGTGTGGGTCTCGGCGTGCGGGAGGCCGAAGGTGCCGCCGAGGACATGGCACAGCTTATGGTGCAGGCCCATCGTGGTGGCGCCCAGGCAGGACCCGCACAGCCAGGCCCCGTACAGGGCGCGGGAGCGGGCCGGTACGGAGTCCGGGGCCGCGGCGATCTCCGGCAGCGCGCCCGCCAGCGCCCGTACGCCCTCCTCGGCCATCAGCGCGACGAGCGGTGAGCCGTCGGGGGCGTAGAGCGCCTCGACGGCGTGGGCGAGGGCGTTGATCCCACTGGTCACCGAGAGCGGGACGGGCAGGGACAGGGTGAGTTCGGGGTCGTAGACGACGCTGCGCGGCAGGACGACGGGGTCGCGGCCGGTGCGTTTGACGCCGTGCTCGGTCAGGCCCCAGACCGGGGTCATCTCGGAGCCGGCGTAGGTGGAGGGCACGGCGATCAGCGGGAGTCCGGTGCGCAGCGCGACGGCCTTGCCGAGGCCGACGGCCGAGCCGCCGCCGACGGCCACACAGCCGTCGGCGCCCGCGGCCCGGGCCGCCTCGACGCCCCGGTCGGCCACCTCCACGGGTACGTGCATCCGGGCCCCGGTGTGCAGCCCCGCGCAGGCGTCCCCCAGCGAGTCGGCGACCGCCCGCGCCGTCTCCGCGCCCCGCTCGCCGCTGAGCACGAGGAGCCGCCGCAGACCGAGGTGCCGGGCCTCCTCGGCGGGTGCGGTGAGCGCGGCGCCGGGCCGGAAGACCACCCGGGAGGGACGGGACTCGTACACGAAGTCCAAGGGGTTCACGAGCGCTCCAGGACCAGGTCGAAGCGGGCGTGCCGGAACGGGTTCGGGACCCCGTACTCCCCGGCCAGGGCGGGGTCGTCGGTCGGGGTGAAGTCCTTGACCAGGCTCTCCTTCACGGCGAACACCGCGTCGGAGTCCAGGTACTCCCCGCCGGCGACGAAGATGTGGGTGGTGACCGGCGCGTGCCCCGCGGCCGAGACGATGAAGTGGATGTGGGCGGGGCGGTAGGGGTGCCGTCCGGTGGCCTTGAGGAGGGTGCCCACCGGGCCGTCGGTCGGGATCGGGTAGGCGCTCGGCACGCAGGTCCGGAACCGGAAGCGGCCCTCGCCGTCGGCGGTGAACAGGCCGCGGCCGTTGCCGGGCGGCTGGACGTCGGGCCGCTGCACGTCGTAGAAGCCGTGCGGGTCGGCCTGCCACACGTCCAGGACCGCGCCGGGCAGCGGGGTGCCGTCGGCGGAGCGGACGACACCGCTGACCACGCAGGGTTCGCCGGTGCCCACCAGGTCGATGTCGGCGCCGAGTTCACGGACCGGCGACTCGGTCATGTGGAAGGGGCCGAGGACGGTCGACTCGGTGGAGCCGGGGTCGCTGTGCCCGTTGACCGTCTCGACCAGCATCGACAGGCCCAGGACGTCGGAGAGCAGGATGAACTCCTGCCGGGTGTCCGTGCACGTCTGCCCGGTCTCGGTGAGGAACGCGATCGCCGTCTCCCACTCGCGCTGGGTCAGCCGGGTCTCGCGCGCGAAGGCGTGCAGATGGCGGATGAGCGCGGTCAGCAGCTCGCGCAGCCGGGGGTCGTCGGTGCCCCGCAGACTGTCGACGGCCTCTGCGGTGACTGCGTCTTCGGTGGTCATGCCGGCTCCTTGCGCGGAGGAACAGTGCCCTGGGCCGATCGTAAACCCGTTCACTGTTCAATGAACCGCAGCCACGCGCCGCGCCCGCCCACCGCGCCGCTCACCGCGTCTACTTGATGAACGCGTTGGCCACCACCACGATCACCCCGAGCAACGCGTCCACGGCGCCGATCAGTACGGCGGCCGGCCAACTCCGCGCCGACCAGCGGGCGGTGAAGAGTCCGAGGGCGAACAGGATGACGATGTTCAGGACGAACGCCGGGTATTCGACGCCCTTCGGCGGCCACCAGCCCCAGCCGGCGCCCGCGAGCAGGAAGACCGTGGGCAGCACGGCGGTGACCAGCGGCCATTCGTCGGCCAGGGTGTGCAGCGCGTCCCAGCGCTGGTGCGGGGCGCGCTCGGCGATGTAGTGGGCGTAGCCGTGCGCCAGGGCGGAGGCGCAGGCGGTGACCAGGAGCCAGAGGGCGTCGTAGCGGCGGCTGGCCTCGGAGGTGTGGCCGTACTGGGTGAGCGCGGCCACCATCGAGCAGGCCAGCACGGCGCCGTAGACCCCGCCGAACAGGACGGCCTCGCGGGTGTCGTGCGCACGCGGCTCCGGCACGGCCGCCGTGGAGTCAGCCATGTCCTCCACGATCACCCGGACCGGACCCGGCCGCCACCGGGCACGGCCCGACGAAGTGTCCTCCCACCAGGCCGGATGCCGCACACCCTGTCCACGCCCCGCACACCGGTGGGCTCGCTAGGGTCGCCGTATGACGACGCACAGCTTCGCCCTGCACATCCCCGACGCCGACCTCGAACCCGACCCGCTCGACCCGGCGCAGATCGTCTCCGGCACGCCCGAGGTCACCGGGAAGGTGGTCTGGGAGTCGGCCGACGGCAAGCAGCTCCGCGGGATCTGGCAGATCACCCCGGGGGTGGTCACCGACACCGAGGCGGACGAGCTGTTCGTGGTGGTCAGCGGCTCGGCGACGATCGAGGTCGAGGGCGGGACGACGTTCACCGTGGGCCCCGGTGACATGGCCGTCCTGCGCGCGGGCGACCGGACGACCTGGACGGTGCACGAGACGCTGCGCAAGGCGTACGCGATCAATCTGTGAGCGTGGTCGGGAGCGCACGAGCACGGTCCACAGCGCATGGGCGCGCTCAGCGGGCCGTGGCCGCGGGCATGTTGTAGGGCGTGACCACCTGGATCGCCGACGGCAGGGTCGGACCCGCGGGCGGCAGCGCGCCCTGGGCGCGCATCACCAGGTGGCAGGCCTCCCGCATGTCCTGGCGCAGGTCGTGGTGGAGGACGGCGGACAGCCGGTGCTCGCGCAGCAGGCGGGTGTTGTCGTGGTCGAGGTCGTGGGCGATGAACACGGCGCATTCGCGGTCCAGGTCGGCGAAGGCGCGCAGGGTCGCGATGTTGCCGCCGCCGATCGAGTAGACGGCGCGGATCTCCGGGTCGCGCTCCAGGGCGGCGCGGACCAGGTCGTACTGGGTGGCGTCCAGCCCCTGTCCCTCGGCGATCTCCACCAGGGTGCGCTCGGGGTACCGGGCCCGCATGGCGCTGCGGAAGCCCATCTCGCGCTCCTCCTCGTTGCGGAAGAAGCCGCTGCTGAGGCTGGTGAGGACGTTGCCGGGCCGGTCGCCGAGCCACTGGCCCATCAGGTAGGCGGCGGTGGCGCCGGCGGCCCGGTTGTCGCTGCCGACGTAGGCCAGCCGGCCGCTGGCGGGCAGGTCGGTGACGAGGGTGACGACCGGGATCTCCGCCGACCTGAGCCGCCCGACGGCGGCGGTGATCTCGGGGACGTCCGGCGCCTTCAGGATCACGCCCTGCGAGCCCCGGCGGGCTATCCGGTCGAGCGTCCGCACCAGTTCCTCGACCGGCCCGGTCTCCCGGAAGTGGAACCGGGAGCGCACCACCGCCGGGTGCAGGGCCGGCAGCTCCGCCTCCAGCGCGCCCCGCACGGCCGTGGTGAACCGCTCGGGCGCCTGCATCACGATGTCGACCATGAAGGTACGGCCCACCAGCCGGACCTGGGTGCGCTGCCGGTCCAGATCGGCGATGGCCCGCTCCACCTCGCGGGCGGTGCTCTCGCGGACGCCGCCCCTGCCGTTCAGCACCCGGTCCACGGTGGCCTCGCTGAGCCCGGCCTGGCGGGCGATCTCACGGATGGGGAAGGGGTGGCCCACGGGCTGCCTCCTTGAGGGGTTTTTGACGGGTCGCTGCTGGTTGTTCGAGGGGTTTGTGCTGACAAGAATGGCAGAGCCCCGCCGTGGCCGAGACCATGGCCGTGACCGAAAGCAGGACATCGATGTCCCTCGCCGCCGAACAGGGCCGCGCCTGGCTCTCGCCGCAGGACTGCGACCTCGACGCCTTCCGTGCCCTGGTCGAGCGGACCACGGACCCGGCCGGCTACCCCTACGCTTCGGCCGTCGAGGAGAACGTCCTCGTCTACGAGAGTGAGCGGCTGCGCGCCGCCGGCCCGGCCCACGAGGTGCGGAACGAACTCGTCCGGGCCCTGGCCGACGGTCCCGGCATCCTGGTCTTCAGGGGCGCGTTCCCCGATCCGCAGGTGGTCGACCGGGCCACCGCGGTCTTCGAGGCGCTCATCTCGGAGCAGCACGAGTCCGGCGCGGGGGCCGGCGACCACTTCGCGACGCCCGGGGCCAACGAGCGGGTGTGGAACGCCCTGGAGAAGGCGGCGCTGTACGACCCGGAGGCGTTCGCCGACTACTACGCCAACGACGTCGTGGCCCTGGTCTCCCGGGCCTGGCTGGGCCCCGGCTACCAGATCACCTCGCAGGTCAACGTGGTGAACCCGGGCGGCGCGGCGCAGACCGCGCACCGCGACTACCACCTCGGCTTCCTCTCCGACGAGCAGGCCGAGGCCTACCCGGCCCATGTGCACCGCCTCTCCCCCGTGCTCACCCTCCAGGGGGCGGTCGCGCACTGCGACATGCCGGTGGAGTCGGGGCCGACGATGTACCTGCCGTACTCGCAGACCTACGAGCCCGGCTACCTGGCCTGGCGGCGGCCGGAGTTCCAGGAGTACTTCAAGGCCCGCCACGTGCAGCTGCCGCTCGCGAAGGGCGACGCGGTGTTCTTCAACCCGGCGGTGTTCCACGCGGCCGGCACCAACCGGACCCTCGACGTGCGCCGGACGGCCAATCTGCTCCAGGTGTCCTCCGCGTTCGGGCGGGCCATGGAGACCGTGGACCGGGAGGCGGTGGCCAACGCGGTCTACCCGGTGCTGCGCCGGCGCCGGTCGGAGGGGGCGGGCGAGGCGTGGCTGGAGCATGTCATCGCCGCGAGCGCCGAGGGCTACCCGTTCCCGACCAACCTCGACAGCGATCCGCCGGTCGACGGCATGGCCCCGCCCTCGCAGGCGGACCTCGTGCGGCGGGCACTGCGGGAGGGGTGGGTGCCGCGGGTACTGCGGGACGGGTTGCGGGCGGCTGCGGCACGGCGGGAGAGCTGAAGGCCGCGTGTCGTCTGCGGCGCCGTCGTGGCTGGCCGCGCAGTTCCCCGCGCCCCTGACGGGGCGCCTGATACCGCCCTCTGTAACAACATGAAGGAGCAACACTCAATGCGTATCGGAATCCTCGGTCTCGGCCGTATCGGTGCTTTTCATGCCGAGACTCTCTCCGGGCTCGACGTCGTCGAGTCGCTCGTCTTCACCGACCCGTTCGCGGACGCCGCCAAGGCCGCCGCGGAGAAGTTCGGTGCCGAGGTCGTGGACTCGCCCGAGGCGCTGCTGGCCGCCGGCGTGGACGGCATCGTGGTGGCCGCCGCCACCGACGCCCACCCGGCCCTGATCCTGGCCGGTGTCGAGGCCGGCGTCCCGGTCTTCTGCGAGAAGCCGGTCGCGAAGACGATGGCGGAGGGCGTCGACGTCCTCAAGGCCGTCCAGGACAGGGGCGTGCCGATCCAGATCGGCTACAACCGGCGCTTCGACGCGGGCTTCGTCGCCGCCCGGGCCGCCGTCCGGTCCGGTGAGCTGGGCAAGCTGCACACCGTCCGCTCCACCACCCTGGACCCGGCCCCGCCGCCGGCCGCCTACATCGCCGCGTCCGGCGGGATCTTCCGGGACTGCTCCGTGCACGACTTCGACATCATCCGCTGGGTGACCGGCCGCGAGGTCACCGAGGTGTACGCGGTCGGCGGCAACCGGGGCGCCGACTACATCAAGGAGGCGGGCGACGCCGACACCACAGGCGCGATCCTCACCCTGGACGACGGCACCATCGCGGTGGTCTCCAACTCCCGGCACAACGCCCGCGGCTACGACGTCCGCATGGAGCTGCACGGCTTCGCGGACTCCATCGCCGTCGGGCTGGAGGACAAGCTCCCGCTGCGCTCGGTGGAGCCCGGCGTGACGTTCCCCGCGGGCACCCCGCACGACTTCTTCATGGACCGGTTCACGGCGGCCTACCGCGCCGAGCTCACCGCGTTCACCGAGGTCGTGGCCGGCACCCGGCCCTCCCCGTGCACCGTCGAGGACGCCCTGGAGGCCGGCTGGATCGCCGACGCCTGCACGCTGTCCCTGCACGAGCACCGGCCGGTGACGATCGCGGAGGTCCGCGGGGCCTGACACCCGCGGACACCGTATGAGCGGCGGGGCGGGGACCGGCACGGGTCCCCGCCCCGCCGTCCTTTGCGTCAGGCCCGCAGCCCGTCCACGATCAGCGCCAGGATCCGGGCCGCCCGGGCCTCGGCGTCGCCGCGTGCCGGGTCGATCCGCCACAGGACGCTGAGCTGGAGGAGCACGTCCTCCGGGTCGATGCCCGGCTTGAGGCTGCCGTCCGCGGCTCCGGCGGCGAGCAGGACGCCGATGGCGTCCACGAACGGGCCGTACATCGGGTCCTCGGCGGCGCCCCCGGTCGCCGCGTGCACGACCTCGGAGACGCCGAACTTGAGCCTGCCGTAGTGGGCGACCTCGGCGAACCAGCGGCGCAGCGCATCCAGCGGCGGATGCGTGCCCAGCAGTTCCGGGGCGAGGTCGATCAGGTGCTGGAGGTCGTGCCGGTACAGCTCCATGATCAGCGCCTCCCGGGTCGGGAAGTGCCGGTAGAGCGTGCCGATACCGACACCGGCCTTGCGGGCGATGGCGGAGAGGGATGCCGTGCCGGCGGCGGCGAGCTCCGCGCGGGCCACGGAGAGGATCCGGTCCCGGTTGTCGCGGGCGTCCCTCCGGGTCGGTTTCGAGGGCTGCGGGTTCACGTTGTCTGTGGTCCGTCCGGTGTGGATTGCTATCCGGAGACCCCTCCGGTACGTTGGGAGACGTAGCGGAGGGGTCTCCGTTTCATTGCCGATTCTGGCACACATCCCGTCGCATGCGTGGAGGTCAGTCATGCCCGAACTCGTTCTGGTCACCGGGGGCACCGGGTACATCGCCGGCTGGTGCGTCGCCGAGCTGCTGAGGCGCGGATACGACGTCAGGGCCACGGTGCGCGACCCGGGCCGGGAGCAGGCGGTCGTCGACGCCGTCTCGACCGTCGTCGACCCGGCCGGGCGGCTGGGCTTCGCCGTGGCGGACCTCACCGCCGACGCCGGCTGGGACGCGGCGATGAAGGGCGTCGACCGGGTGCTGCACGTGGCCTCGCCACTGGGCGTGACCGCGGGCACCCCCGACCTGGTCACCCCGGCCCGGGACGGCACCCTGCGCGTGCTGCGGGCGGCCACCGCGGCAGGGGTGCGGCGGGTGGTGATGACGTCGGCCGCGAACGCCGCGAGCCCGTCGTCGTACGCCTCGGAGGGGGTCACCGACGAGACACTGTGGACCGATCCGGAGGATCCGACGCTGATCCCCTACCGGCGGTCGAAGACCCTCGCCGAGCTGGCGGCCTGGGAGTTCATGCGCGGGCACGACGGGCCGACCGAGCTGACCACCGTGCTGCCCGGCGCGGTGTTCGGGCCGGTGCTGACGGCGGACACCGCGGGTTCCGTCGGGATCGTCGCCCGGATGGTGTCCGGGGCGATGCCCGGGGTGCCGCGGATCGGGCTGGAGGTGGTCGACGTCCGGGACCTGGTCGACGTCCATCTCAGGGCGATGACCTCACCGACCGCGGCGGGCGAACGCTTCCTCGCCACCGGCGAGTTCGTGTGGATGGCGGACATGGCGCGGGTGCTGCGGGACGGTCTCGGCGAGCGCGGGCGGCAGGTCTCCACCCGCCTGCTGCCCGACTTCGCCGTGCGCCTCGCGGCCCGCTTCCGGGACCCCTCGCTGCGGGAGATCACCCCGGCGCTGGGCCGGCGCAACCGGCACAGCACCGAGAAGGCGGCGCGGCTGCTGGGCTGGCAGCCGCGCCCGGCCCGGCAGACGGTGCTGGACTGCGCCGAGAGCCTGCTCGCCCACGGCGCGGTCCGGCTCCCGGCAGCGGCTCAGAGGCCGTAGCGCACCGCGAACTCGTCCGGGTCGTAGACGTCCCGGTCCGGGTCGTGCGGCACCGCCGGCCTGGTCTCCACCATCTCCTCCGGGCGGATCCGCTCGGGCAGCGCGCCGAACCGCTCCTTGCGTGTCACGGCCTCGGCCGCGGTCTCCTCGTGGCTCATGATCGTCCTCCCCGTCGTAGCGGGCGTCACCCGTCACCATGCGAACGCGCGCGCCCCGGCGGGTGTTCCCGAACCCGCCGGGGCGCGCGGGGCCCGTGGAGAAATCCACGGGCCCGGGGAAGCGGCGGTCAGGCGCCGCAGGACCGCAGGAACTTCCGGGTGCGCACCGCGATGGGCAGCGGCTTGTCCGGCTCGCAGGGGTACATGTCCTGCTCGACGATCGCGAACAGGTCGACACCCAGCCGCTGCGCCGCCTCCAGCACCGGACCCAGCTCCGGCACACCGGCGGGCGGTTCGCACATCACCCCCTGGGCCACGGCCGGCCCGAACGGGGTGCCCCGGGCCTGGACGTCGGCCAGGACCGCCGGGTCCACCTGCTTGAGGTGGAGGTAGCCGATCCGCTCGCCGTAGGTCTCGATCAGCTTGACGCTGTCGCCGCCGCAGTAGGCGTAGTGACCGGTGTCCAGGCAGAGGTTGACCAGGTCCGTGTCGGTCGAGTCGAGGAAGTGCTCGACGTGGTCCTCGGTGTCGATGTGGGTGTCGGCGTGCGGGTGGACGACGATGTCCAGGCCGTACGTCTCCTTCACCTCGTGACCGAGCCGCTCCATGCCCTTGGTGAGGTGGGCCCACTGCTCGCCGGTCAGCTCCGGCGGCTCCAGGATCTCGGCGGTCTTGTCGTCCCGCCAGAAGGACGGGATGACCACCAGGTGCTTCGCCCCCATGGCCTGGGTGAGCGCGGCGACCTGGCTGACGTGCTCCCAGGTGGACTCCCAGACGGCCGGGCCGCGGTGCAGGCCCGTGAAGACCGTGCCCGCCGAGACCTTCAGGTCCCGCTTGGCGATCTCGTCGGTGAGCCGGGCCGGGTCGGTGGGGAGGTAGCCGTAGGGGCCGAGTTCGATCCAGGAGTAGCCGGCCTCGGCGACCTCGTCGAGGAAGCGTTCCCAGGGGACCTGCCGGGGGTCGTCAGGGAACCAGACGCCCCAGGAGTCCGGGGCCGAGCCGACCCGGATGCGGTCGAGAGGGGTGGTCACGGGGTCACGACTTCCCTTCCGGACCGGTCGCGGCGGGTGCGGCGACGTCCTCCTCTTCGGGGAGTTCCTCGGTGTCGACCCCGCGCACCTGGGACAGCTCGTGCTTGAGGGCCGCGAGTTCGGCGCCGCCCGCCATGTGGTTGGTGAGTTCCTCCAGGGTGATGTCGCTGCGTTCGGCGGAGAGTTCGAGGGTGCCGAGGCGCAGGACGCTGAAGTGGTCGCCGACCATGTAGGCGTGGTGCGGGTTGTGGGTGATGAAGATGACGCCGAGGCCGCGTTCGCGGGCGGCGGCGATGTACTTCAGGACCACGCCGGACTGCTTGACGCCGAGGGCGGCGGTCGGCTCGTCCAGGATGAGGACGCGGGCGCCGAAGTAGACGGCGCGGGCGATGGCCACGCACTGGCGCTGGCCGCCGGAGAGGGTGCCGATGGGCTGGTCCAGGTCGTCCAGGATGATGCCCATGTTGCGCAGTTCGCGGTCGGCGGTCTCCTTCATCTTCGCGATGTCGAGACGGCGCACGGGCCAGGGGCCCCTGGTCATCTCGGAGCCGAGGAAGAAGTTCCGCCACACCGGCATCAGGGGGACCGTCGCCAGGTCCTGGTAGACGGTGGCGATGCCCTTGTCGAGGGCCTCGCGCGGGCTGGCGAAGCGGACCGGGCTGCCGTCGACGAGGAAGTCGCCCTCGGTGTGCTGGTGCAGCCCCGAGATGATCTTGATGAGGGTGGACTTGCCGGCGCCGTTGTCGCCGAGGACGCAGGTCACCTGGTTGGGGAAGACCTTGAGGTCGACGCCGTGCAGGGCGCGGATGTTGCCGTAGGACTTGCCGGCGCCGCGCAGTTCGACGATCGGGCCGCCGTCGGCGGGCGCGTCGTCCTGGAGGACGGCGCCGTGGGTTCCGGTGGTGTTGTCTGTCATCGGGTCACCTCCTGGTCGCGGTCCGCTGGACCCACAGGTTGATCATCACGGCGCCGAGGAGCATCACGCCGAGGAAGGCCTTGAACCAGTCGGGGTTCCAGCCCGCGTAGACGATGCCCTGCTGGACCATGCCGAACATGAAGGCGCCGAAGACCGGGCCGATCGCCGAGCCGGCACCGCCGGTCAGGAGGCAGCCGCCGATGACCGCGGCGGAGATGTAGATCAGCTCCTGGCCCACGCCCTCGCCGGACTGCACGGTGTTGAAGGAGAACAGCTGGTGCATGCCGACGAACCAGGCGCCGAAGCCGACCAGCATGAACAGCGAGATCTTGGTGAAGTTCACCGGGACGCCGACCGCGCGGGCGCTCTCCTTGTTGCCGCCGACCGCGAAGATCCAGTTGCCGTACTTGGTGCGCAGCAGCACCCAGGTGGCGATGGCGGCGAAGAACAGCCACCAGAAGATGGTGATCTTCACCTGGACGCCGCCGATGTCGAAGGACGACGCGAAGACCGCCTTGACCTGTCCGAAGCCGTCCATGTTGCTGATGTCGTCGGTGGCGACGTTGCCGGTGACCAGCTTGGTCACCGCGAGGTTCACGCCCTGGAGGATCAGGAAGCTGCCCAGGGTGATGAGGAAGCTGGGCAGTCCGGTCTTGACGACCAGCCAGCCGTTGAGGAAGCCGATGCCCAGCGACACGAGGAGCGCGACGATCACGCCCGCCCAGACGTTGAGGGTCAGCTGGTAGCTGAGCATGGCGGCGGTGAGGGCCGAGCTGACCACCGCGACGCCGGCGGAGAGGTCGAACTCGCCGCCGATCATCAGCAGCGCGACCGGCAGCGCCATGATGCCGATGGTCGAGGACTGGTACAGGATGTTCGCCATCGAGCCGGCCTCGCGCACCGGCGGTGCCGAGATCAGGAAGAAGACGTAGACCGCGACGGCGCCGAGGAAGACGCCGACGTCCGGCCGGGCCAGGATCCGCAGCGCCAGGGGGCGCTGTGCGGTCCGCCCGTCCTTCTCCTTCGGGCCGGGAGCCGGCGGCGTCGCCACCGCCGGCTGTGCCTGCTGACTCATACCGATCACCGTGTGCCCTTCGCGGCGAACTCGGCGACCTTGTCGACGTTGGACTTGTCGACGAAGGCCGGGCCGGTCAGGACCGGCTGCTCGCCGCCACCCATGTAGTTGCCGTTGTTCTTGTAGAGCCACAGCGAGTCGACGGCCAGGTAGCCCTGGAGGTAGGGCTGCTGGTCGACGGCGAACTCGATGGTGCCCTTGCTGATGGCGCCGGTGAGGTCCTTGTTGAGGTCGAAGGTGGCGATCTTCGCCTTGCTGCCCGCGTCGGACACCGACTGCACGGCGATCAGCGCGATCGGGGCGCCGAGCGTGACGACGTGGTCGATGGCGGTGTCCTGGGTGAGCTTGGCGGTGATCGTCGACTTGACCGAGGTCGGGGAGGTGCCGTCGACGTACAGGGTCTCCGTCGTCCCGGAGAACGTCTTCTTCACACCGTCGCAGCGCTGGGTGAGGCCGACGTTGCCCTGCTCCTGGATGACACAGACGACCTTCTTGGCGCCCTCCGTGTTCAGCCGGTTGCCGAGCGCCTCGCCGGCGACCGTCTCGTCCTGGCCGAAGAACTCGAGGAGCCCGAGCTTCTTCCAGTCGCTGAGGCCGGAGTTGAGGCCGACGACCGGGATCTTCGCGGCCGTGGCCTTGGAGATGACGTCCTTCATGGCGTCGGGCTTGGCGAGGGTGACCGCGATCCCGTCGACCTTCTGGTCGATCGCGTTCTGCACCAGGTTGGCCTGGTTGCCCGCGTTCGGGTCGGCGGAGTAGACGAGCTTGATGTTGTCCTTGTCGGCGGCGGCCTGGGCTCCCTTGCGGACGATGTCCCAGAAGGTGTCGCCCGGCGCCTGGTGGGTGACCAGCGCGACCGTCATGCGGGGGGTGGACGCCTTGCCCGCGGAGGCCGCCGCTCCTCCCTCTTCGGACTTCTTTCCTCCGGAGCTGCTGGAGCAGCCTGCGAGGGTCAGGGCTGCCGCCGCGGCGACGGCCACGATCGGGGCCAGCCTGCGCGAACGGGAGTGGGAAGAGCGGTCCATCCTGCACCTCACTGTGCGACCGGAGAAGGAAGGGATCCGGCGGATCCCCTGGCCCGGACCGAAGGAGGTGGCCCGGGTCACTGCTGTGCGTTGGGACGGGATACAAGTCCCTGTGAGGCCCGCTGTCAATACTTTGTTAAGACATCATTTCACATTCAGGTCCGAATGTAAGTACAAACCATTGACAGCGCGACCTGCCCCGATCTACACCTGAGGGGGCATCCGCCCGACCCGCTCCGAACCCGATCTCTACCCGCTCCCGTCGGGCGTACCCCTGGCCCGGGCGGAGCGGGACGCCGGCCCGCCCCGCCCTGCCACCCCGTCCGAATGAGGTCCTCCATGAGCCTGCCGACCACCCGCCTGACCGTCGCCCAGGCGCTGGTGCGGTTCCTGTCCGCCCAGTACACCGAGCGCGACGGCGTCCGGCACCGGCTCATCGCCGGCACCTGGGGCATCTTCGGCCACGGCAACGTGGCGGGGATCGGCCAGGCGCTCCTCGAGTACGGCGACGTGATGCCGTACCACCAGGGCCGCAACGAGCAGGCGATGGTGCACGCGGCGGTCGGCCACGCCCGCCAGCTGGACCGGCTCTCCGCGCAGGCGGTCACCACCTCCATCGGCCCGGGCGCCACCAACCTGGTGACCGGCGCCGCCCTCGCCACCATCAACCGGCTGCCGGTGCTGCTGCTCCCCGGCGACTACTTCGCCAGCCACGCGCCCGACCCGCTGCTGCAGCAGCTGGAGCACCCGACCGAGTTCGACGTGTCGGTCAACGACACCCTGCGCCCGGTCTCCCGCTACTTCGACCGGATCACCCGCCCCGAGGCGCTGATCCCCTCCGCGCTGAACGCCATGCGGGTGCTCGCCGACCCGGCCGAGACCGGCGCGGTCACCCTGGCCCTCCCCCAGGACGTCCAGGCGGAGGCCTACGACTGGCCGGAGGAGTTCTTCGCGGAGCGCGTGTGGCGGGTCCGGCGGCCCGCCCCTGACCCCGTGGAGCTGACGGCCGCCGTGAACGCCGTGCGGGCCGCCAAGCGGCCGTTGATCGTGGCGGGCGGCGGAGTCCACCACAGCCGCGCGGAAGACGCTCTGCGGGCCCTCGTGGAGGCCACGGGCATCCCCGTGGCCTCGACCCAGGCGGGCAAGGGCTCGCTGCGCCACGACCACCCGGCCGACCTGGGCGGGATCGGGCACACCGGGACCGCCGTCGCGGACGACCTGGCCCGCGCCGCCGACCTGGTCATCGGCGTCGGCACCCGGTACACGGACTTCACCACGGCCTCCGGCACCCTCTTCCAGAACCCGGACGTCCGCTTCCTCAACGTGAACATCACCGGCTTCGACGCGCACAAGCTGGCCGCGCGGACGGTCGTGGCGGACGCGCGGGCGGCCCTGGAGGCGCTCGCCGGGGCGCTCGCCGGGTACCGCGTGGACGGCGCCTACGAGGCCGGGTACCGGGCCGGCAAGGAGCGGTGGGACGCGGTCGTCGAGGCCGCCTACCGCGCGGACGACGAGGACGCCGTGCCGACCCAGACCCAGGTGCTCGGCGCCCTCGACGCCGTGGTGGGCGATGACGACGTTGTCATCAACGCGGCCGGCTCGCTCCCGGGCGACCTGCACAAGCTGTGGCGGGCCCGCTCGCCGCGCCAGTACCACCTGGAGTACGGCTACTCCTGCATGGGCTACGAGATCCCGGCCGGCATCGGCGTCCAGCAGGCGGCCCCGGACGCGGTGGTCTGGTCGCTGGTCGGCGACGGCACCTACCTGATGATGCCGACCGAGCTCGTCACCGCGGTCCAGGAGGGCCTGCCGGTCAACCTGGTCCTCATCCAGAACCACGGGTACGCCTCCATCGGCGGCCTCTCCGAGACGGTCGGCGGCGAGCGGTTCGGCACCGCCTACCGGTTCCGCGCCGCCGACGGCACCTTCTCCGGCGCCCCGCTGCCGGTGGACCTCGCCGCCAACGCGGCCAGCCTCGGCATGGAGGTGCTGCGCGCCAAGACCGTGCGGGAGCTGCGCGAGGCCCTCGCGGCGGCCCGCGCGAGCGACCGGCCGACCTGCGTGTACGTGGAGACGGACCCGGCGCCGACCGCTCCCGGGGCGGAGGCCTGGTGGGACGTGCCGGTCGCCGAGACCGCCGCCCGCGAGGCCGCCGTACAGGCCCGCGAGGAGTACGACCGGCAGGTCGCCGACCGCCGCCGGCACCTGTGACCCCCGACCCGCGCTCTGGAAGGAGGTGTCCCGGTGGCCCGAACCGGTGATTCCGCCCGCGCCGCGACCGTCTCGGCGCTCGACACCCTGGACTTCGCCCTGGACCGCGGCAGTCCGGTACCGCTCTACTACCAGCTCGCCCAGCAGCTGGAGGAGGCCATCGAGCACGGGGTGCTCGCCCCGGGCAACCTCCTGGGCAACGAGATCGACCTGTCGGTGCGGCTCGGCCTGTCCCGGCCCACGGTCCGCCAGGCCATCCAGTCGCTGGTCGACAAGGGCCTCCTGGTACGCCGCCGGGGCGTGGGCACCCAGGTCGTGCACAGCCAGGTCAAGCGGCCGCTGGAGCTGAGCAGCCTCTACGACGACCTGGAGTCGGCCGGGCAGGGCCCGACCACCCGGGTGCTGCGCAACGAGCGGATCCCGGCGAGCGCCGAGGTGGCCGCCGCGCTCGGCATCGCCGAGGGCGCGGAGGTGGTCGTCCTGGAGCGGCTGCGCTGCACGCACGGCCAGCCGGTGGCGTTCCTGTGCAACTACCTGCCGGCCGCCCTGCTCGAACTCGACACCGAGCGGCTGGAGTCGACCGGCCTGTACCGGATGATGCGCACGGCCGGCATCACCCTGCACAGCGCCCGGCAGACGGTCGGCGCCCGCCGCGCCACCGCCGAGGAGGCCGTCCGGCTCGACGAGGAGGAGGGCGCCGCCCTGCTCACCATGCAGCGCACGGCGTACGACGACACCGGGCGGCCGGTGGAGTACGGCAGCCACGTCTACCGGGCGTCCCGGTACGCCTTCGACTTCCAACTGCTGGTACGGCCGTAGAACGTGCCGTGCCGGGCCGGTTGCTGCGGGTTTAACCGCTGGTCCCGCCACCCGAAACCAACACGCCCGCACACGAGCCCCCACGGAGTTTGTCCGGTGGGGGCTCCGTCGTACCGCTTTGTTCAACAAACCGGCAGGCAACCATGTCGATTACGTTTCGGGCAAGAGACGGGCGAGAGAGACGCAGGCTATTGACGCATGAGCGGACAAGCGGCTGTTATTGCGCCCACGATGTTCGGCCGAGTTGGTTTCTGATCGGTTTCGGGACCTTTCGAAGATCAACTCTTCCCCTTGCCGAACCCTGTTACTCAGGAGCCGCCATGCGCATCTCCCCGTCCGGTCTTCACGTGCCGGGTCCGAGCCGCCGTAACGTCCTGCGCGGTGCCGGTTCGGCCGCCCTCCTCGCGGGCGCCGGCATTCCCCTGCTCTCCGCCTGCGGCGGCAGCGGGTCCTCCTCCGACCCGAAGACCGTCAGCCTCGGCTCCAACGCGTCCGACGCCGTGCCGAAGAAGGCGTACCAGTCCGTCTACGACGCCTTCAAGAAGTCGTCCGGCGTCACCGTCAAGGTGAACACCAAGGACCACAACACCTTCCAGGAGCAGATCAACTCCTACCTGCAGGGCACGCCGGACGACGTGTTCAACTGGTTCGCGGGCTACCGGATGCAGTTCTTCGCGCAGAAGGGCCTGGCCTCCCCGATCGACGACGTGTGGGAGAAGATCGGGGCCAACTTCCCCGACGCGATGAAGAAGCTCAGCAAGGGCGAGGACGGCAAGTACTACTTCGTGCCGCTGACCACGTACCCCTGGGCGGTCTTCTACCGCAAGAGCGTCTTCCAGGCGAAGGGCTACACGGTCCCGACCACGTGGGACGAACTCGTGGCGCTGTGCAAGCAGATGAAGAAGGACGGCCTGGTCCCGATCGCCTTCGGCGACAAGGACGCCTGGCCGGCGATGGGCACCTTCGACCAGATCAACTTCCGCCTCAACGGCTACGACTTCCACGTCCAGCTGATGGCGGGCAAGGCGGAGTGGACCGACGCCAAGGTCAAGGCCGTCTTCGACCACTGGGCCGAGCTGCTCCCCTACCACCAGGACGGTTTCATGGGCCGCACCTGGCAGGACGCCGCCCAGGGCCTGGTCTCGAAGAAGTCCGGCATGTACCTCCTCGGCTCCTTCGTGGCCCAGCAGTTCACCAACGCCTCGGACCTCGAGGACCTCGACTTCTTCCCGTTCCCGGAGATCAACTCCGCGTACGGCCAGGACACCGTCGAGGCGCCGACCGACGGCTTCATGGTCAGCAAGTCCCCGAAGAACCACGACGGTGTCGTGAAGCTGCTGGAGTACCTCGGCACTCCCGCCGCCGAGGAGACGTACCTGAAGACGGACCCGAGCGTGGTGGCCGCCTCCAGCAAGGCCTCCACCGCCTCGTACTCCACGCTGCAGAAGAAGGCGTTCGACATGATCGGCGCCGCCAAGAGCCTCACCCAGTTCATGGACCGCGACTCCCGGCCGGACTTCACCTCCACGGTGATGCAGCCCTCCCTGCAGAAGTTCCTGCAGAACCCGAAGGGGATCGACAGTCTGCTCTCGTCCATCGAGCGCCAGAAGAAGACGATCTTCGCGTCCGAGTGAGCTCCCGAATGTCGACTGACACCCCCACGAAGTCCCAGGAGGCGGCCGCCGTGCCGCCTCCTGGGCGCGCGTCCGACAAGAAGCGGGTCCAGCACGGCCACAAGCGCCTGCTGACCCGCCGTGACCGGATCACCCTCGCCTTCATGGCGGGCGTGCCGACGATCCTCCATGTCCTCCTGGTCTGGGTGACCGCCCTGGCCTCGATCCTGCTGGCCTTCACCTCATGGGACGGCATCGGCTTCGACTCCATCAAGTGGGTCGGGTTCGACAACTTCCATCAACTCTTCACCGACAACCCGCAGTTCTGGCCGGCCGTCGAGCACAACGTCATCTGGTTCGTGGTGCTCATCCTGATCCCGACGCCGTTCGGCCTGTTCCTGGCCGTGCAGCTGGACAAGAAGATCCGGTTCAGCCGGGTCTACCAGACGGCGTTCTTCCTCCCGGTCGTCATCTCCCTGGCCTGCATCGGGTTCGTCTGGCAGCTGATCTACAACCCGGACACGGGCCTGATCAACAGCCTCATCGGCGCCAACAAGCCGGGCCACTACATCGACTGGATCGGTGACCCGAACCTCAACCTGTGGGCGGTCCTGGTCGCCGCGTCCTGGCGGCACACCGGCTACATGATGATCCTGTACCTGGCCGGCCTGAAGAGCGTCGACCCGTCGCTGCGGGAGGCCTCGGCCCTCGACGGCGCCAACGAGTGGCAGACGTTCAAGAACGTCATCTTCCCGACGCTGCGGCCGACCAACACCATCGTCCTGGTCGTGACCATCATCGAGGCGCTGCGCGCCTTCGACCTGGTCTTCGTCTTCAACAAGGGCGCCCAGGGCACCGAGTTGCTCTCCATCCTGGTGACCAACAACATCATCGGCGAGTCCAGCCGCATCGGTTACGGCTCGGCGATCGCGGTGGTGCTGCTGTTCATCTCCCTGATCGTGATCATTCCCTACCTGATCGCGACCTTCCGGAAGGAGCGCCGCGCATGAGCACCGTGAGCAACGCGCTGCCCAAGCAGCGCAACCCGATCCGCCCGGCCCGGGTCCTGCTGCACACGTTCCTGGCCCTGACGGCCCTGGCGTGGCTCGCCCCGCTGCTGTGGGCGGTCTTCTCGGCGCTGCGCCCGTACAGCGAGACCAGCAACCGCGGCTACGTGTCCTGGCCGCACACGCTGAACTTCGACAACTTCAAGAACGCGTTCGAGCAGTCGGACATGACCCACTACTTCATGAACACACTGGTCATCGCGGTCCCGGCCGTGCTGCTCACGCTGTTCCTGTCGTCGATGGTCGCGTTCTACGTCGCCCGTTTCGACTTCCGGGTCAACCTGTTCCTGCTGCTGGTCTTCACGGCCGGCAACCTGCTGCCGCAGCAGGTCATCATCACCCCGCTGTACCGGATGTACCTGCTGACGAACCTGCCCGGCATCACCGCGAGCGGCAAGCTGTACGACTCGGCGCTCGGTCTGGTGCTGATCCACGTGGCGTTCCAGTCCGGGTTCTGCGCGTTCGTGCTGTCGAACTACATGCGTTCGCTGCCGCACGAGCTGACCGAGGCCGCGCTCGTGGACGGCGCGTCGGTGTGGCGGCTGTACTGGCAGATCACGCTGCCGCTGTGCAAGCCCGCGATGGCGGCCCTGGCGACCCTGTTGTCGATCTGGATCTACAACGACTTCTTCTGGGCCCTGGTGCTGATCTCGACCGGTGAGAACATGCCGATCACGTCGGCGCTGAACAACCTCTCCGGCCAGTACTTCACCGACCCGAACCTGGTCGCCGCCGGTTCCCTGCTCACCGCGATCCCGACGCTGCTCGTCTACTTCGCGCTGCAGAAGCAGTTCGTCAGCGGTCTGACCCTGGGCTCCGCCAAGGGCTGATCCGGCCCCGTCCGAAAGAGAACCTCGTGCACAACCCGTTCACCCCGGTCGCCTCCGTGCCCGTGGACACGCGCACTGCCCGTGTCCACGAGGAGGGCTGGCAGTCCTGGTCGCCGAGCGGCTCCTACGCCCTCGGCGCGGCCCCGTACCGCCCGGCCAACGCCAACTGGGCGACCGTCTGCTACCGCCCCGGCCGTGCCGTCCCCGCCGGGGCCTTCCAGGGCGAGGGCCTGCTGGCGCTCGACCCGGGCGACGGCTCCCCGGTCCGGCTCTGGGCGGCGGCCGACCCGCCGCACGAGGTTCCCTCGGTCCGGCTGACCGTCGCGGACGGGGTCGCCGAGGTCGAGGCCGACGGCCCGGTCAAGGAGTGGACCGGCACGGGCATCCAGTCCGTGCTGGCCGACTGGGCCGGCGCCCTGGCCGTGCCTGCGCCCCGCCCGGCGCCCACCGTCTGGTGCTCCTGGTACGAGTACTTCACGGCCGTCACCGAGGACGACATCCACGAGAACCTGCGGGCGATGGACACCCTCGACCTGCCGGTCGACGTGGTGCAGATCGACGACGGCTACCAGAGCGCGCTCGGCGACTGGCTGAACCTCTCCGGCCGTTTCCGCTCCCGGCGGGGCATCGCGGACGCCATCCGCGGTCGCGGCCGCCGGGCGGGCATCTGGACGGCGCCCTTCCTGGTCGACCCGGCGAGCGACCTCGCCGAGACGTACCCGGACTGGCTGGTCCGCGACCCCGACGGCAGCCCGCTGCGCGCGGGCCGCAACTGGGGTCACGTGCTGTACGTCCTGGACACCACCCACCCGGCCGCCGCGGCCTACCTCACCGACGTCTTCGCGACGCTGCGCGCCGAGGGCTACGACTACTTCAAGACCGACTTCCTCTACGCGGGCGCCCTGGACGGCGTGCGGCACTCGGGTGCCGACGCGCTCACCGCGTACCGGCTCGGCATCCGGCTGATCCGGGAGGCGATCGGCGCGGACGCCTACCTGCTGGGCTGCGGCGCGCCGGTCCTGCCGTCCATCGGCCTGTTCGACGCCATGCGGGTCAGCCCGGACACGGCTCCGCACCGCCGCCCCGAGGCCGACGACTTCAGCCAACCCGGCCAGGACCCGGCCGAGTTCACCGGCGTCGGCCGCCAGTGGCAGCACAACCGCTTCTGGGTCAACGACCCCGACTGCCTGATGGCCCGCCCCGCCGTGGAGACCCGTGCGCGCTGGGCGGCCCATGTGGAGGCCGTCGGCGGCCTGGTCGCCTCCAGCGACCGGCTGCTCTCACTCGACCCGTGGGGCGTGGAGACGACCCGCCGCCTTCTCACCGGAGCCACCGGAGCCAACCGATGAACGACCGCACCCTCTCCGTCCCCGGCATCGCCTACGGCGGCGACTACAACCCCGAGCAGTGGCCCGAGGAGGTGTGGGACGAGGACGTCCGCCTGATGCGCGAGGCGGGCGTGAACATGGTCAGCGTCGGCATCTTCTCGTGGGCGCTCATGGAACCCGCCGAGGGCGTCTACGACTTCTCGCGCATGGACCGGATCCTCGACCTGCTGCACGAGAACGGCATCGCCGCCGACCTCGCCACGCCCACCGCCGCCCCGCCGGCCTGGTTCTTCCGCGCCCACCCCGAGGCGCTCCCGGTGGACCACGACGGCCGCACCCTGTCGTACGGCAGCCGGCAGACCTTCTGCCCGAGCAGCCCCGCCTACCGCGAGGCCGCGCTGCGCATCGCGGGCGCGATCGCCGAGCGGTACGCGAGCCACCCGGCCGTGCAGATGTGGCACGTCCACAACGAGTACGGCTGCCACAACGCGGCCTGCTACTGCGACACCAGCGCGGAGTCCTTCCGCCGCTGGCTGCGGGCCCGGTACGGCGACGACCTGGCGGCCCTCAACGGCGCCTGGGGCACCACCTTCTGGAGCCAGTGGTACTACGACTGGGACGAGATCCTGCCGCCCCGCGCGACCGGCGCCGTCCCCAACCCGACCCACCAGCTGGACTGGCGGCGGTTCTGCTCGGACGAACTGCTGTCGCTGTACAAGGCGGAGCGGGACGTCCTGCGGGAGGCGGCCCCGGCGATCCCCGCCACCACCAACTTCATGGTGATGTACAACTTCGACGCCCTCGACTACTGGCGCTGGGCCCCGGAGCTGGACGTGGTGGCCAACGACCACTACCTGATGTCCGCCGACCCGGAGTCGCAGATCGACGTCGCGCTGAGCGGCGACGTGATGCGGTCGCTGGCGGGCGGGCCGTGGCTGCTGATGGAGCACTCGACGGGCGCGGTGAACTGGCAGCCCGTCAACCGGGCCAAGACGGCCGGTGAGCTGCGCCGCAACGCGCTCGCGCACGTGGCGCACGGCGCCGACGGCATCTGCTACTTCCAGTGGCGGGCGGCGAAGGCGGGCGCCGAGCAGTGGCACTCGGCGATGCTGCCGCACGCCGGGACGGACAGCCGGATCTGGCGGGACGTGGTCCGGCTCGGCGCCGATCTCCGGGCACTCGCCGAGGTGCGCGGCAGCACCGGCACGGCCGAGGTGGCCGTCGTCTGGGACTGGGACGCCCGCTGGGCCGTGGAGCTGCCCTCGCAGCCATCCGAGAAGCTGCGCTACCTGGACATCGTCCGCGCCTGGTACGAGCCGCTGTGGCGGGCCGGTGTGGCGGTGGACTTCGTCCGCCCGGACGCGGACCTGTCGGCGTACAAGGCGGTACTCGCCCCGAGTCTCTACCTGGTCGACGACACGGGCGCCGCGAACCTCACCGCCTTCGCGGAGGCCGGCGGCACCCTCGCCGTCGGCTTCCACAGCGGTGCGGTGGACGAGAACTGCCATGTGCGGCTGGGCGGTTACCCGGGCGCCTTCCGGGAGCTGCTCGGCGTGTCCACGGACGAGCTGTTCCCGCTGCTGCCCGAGGAGCGGGTGGCGCTCGGCGAGGGCGGCACGGGCTCGCTCTGGTCCGAGCGGGTACGGCTCGCGGGCGCGGAGGCGGTCACGTCGTACGCCGACGGCCCGCTCGCCGGGGTGCCGGCGGTGACCCGGCACGGCTACGGCGCGGGCACCGCCTGGTACGTGGCGACGCTGCCGGACGCGGACACCCTGGCGGGCCTGCTCGGCCGGATCCGCGCCGAGGCGGGCGTGGCCGCGGGCCGCACCGCCCCGGCCGGTGTGGAGGTCGCCGTGCGGCGCGGGGCGGACGCGGACTACGTGTTCGTGATCGACCACACCGGCGAGGGCGCGGAAGTCCCGGTCGCGGCAGGCTCGGTGGAGCTGCTGTCCGGCAAGCCGGCCGACGGCACGGTCACCGTGGCACCGGGCGAGGTCGCCGTCGTGCGGGAACCGCGGCAGGACGCGTAGCGCCGGGGGCAGTGAGGCCGTTCGGCGACCGCGGGACCGTCGTGGCCACCCGACAACGCACCCCCGCGGAACGCTCAATGCACTTCGGCCCGCGCCGGCCCCTCGTCCAGGAACCCACCCGACTGGTGCTGCCACAGCTTGGCGTACGCGCCCTCCGCGGCGAGCAGTTCGTGGTGCGTGCCCTGCTCGACGATCCGCCCGCGGTCGAGGACGACCAGCCGGTCCATGGAGGCGACCGTGCTCAGCCGGTGCGCCACCACCAGCGCCGTGCGCCCCTCCATGAGCCGCCACAGCGCCTCCTGGACGAGGATCTCGCTCTCGGAGTCCAGCGCGCTGGTCGCCTCGTCCAGGAGCAGGATCGGGGCGTCCCGCAGGATCGCCCGGGCCAGGGCGACCCGCTGGCGCTGGCCGCCGGAGAGCTTGACGCCGCGCTCCCCCACCATCGTGTCGAACCCGTCCGGCAGCGCGTCGGCGAACTCCGTGACGTGCGCGGCCTCGGCCGCCAGCCGGATCTCGGCGTCGGTGGCGTCCGGCCGGGCGAAGGCGATGTTGTCCCGCAGGGTGCGGTGGAACATCGCCGGGTCCTGCGGGACGTAGGCGATCTGGCCGCGCAGGTCGGCCTGGCGCAGCCGGCTGATGTCCTGGCCGCCGATCGTGATCCGGCCGGCGTCGATGTCGGTCATCCGCAGCAGCAGCCGGGTCAGCGTGGTCTTGCCGCCGCCCGACCGGCCGACGAAGCCGAACTTCGACCCGCTGGGCACGTCCAGTTCCAGCCCCTCGAACAGCGGTTTGGCGCCCGCGTGGGTGAAGGAGACCTTCTCGAAGCGGACACCGGCGGTCCGCGGCGCGAGCGGCTCCGGGGCCGGGGGGTCGACGACGGTCGGCGGTTCGAGGAGCAGTTCGGTGAACTGGGCCGCCTCCGTCATGGAACTCTCCATACGCCGGTAGATCTGGTTGAACTCGAACATGATCCGGGTGGCGTTGGTGTAGTAGGTGAAGGCGACCACGACCGCCTCCACGCTGTGTCCGCCGCCCGCCAGCGACACCGCGAGCAGCAGGCCCACCGCGTTGGTCGCCACGGACATCGGCGCGACGAGGGTGTCGATGCGCAGGTTGCCGTAGTCCCAGGAGCGCAGGGTGCGCCGCCTCGACTCGGCGACCCGCGACCGGTGTTCGGCGGCCTCCCGCCGCTCGGCGGCGAACGCCCGGACGGTGTCCATGTTCATCAGGCTGTCGGCGACGTGCCCGGACACCCGGGCGATCGCCTCCTCACGCCGGTCGACGAGCCGCTGACGGCGGCGGATCAGCGGGAACACGCACACCGCCGTCACCGCGATCATCGCGAGCAGCGCGACGACGAGCAGCGGCTCGTACCGCCACAGCACCACCGAACCGAACGCCAGCGGCACGAAGCTGCCGACGATGTTGAAGGTCAGTGTGTCGCCGAACTCCTCGAAGCGGGTGGCGAAGCTCAGCACCCGCTTGGTGAGGGAGCCCGCGAAGTTGTCATGGAAGAACGCGGCGTCCTTCGCGAACAGTTCGTCCATGCCGATGATGTACAGGTGCTCGATGCCGAGGGCGTCCAGACGGTTCAGGCAGTGCAGACCGATCCGCCAGAGCGTCTCCGCCAGCAGCAGGACACCGGCGAAGCCGAGGACGTACGGCAGTGTGGCGCGGAGGCCCGGACCGTGGCCGTCGGCGATCCGGCCGATCAGCTTGGCCACGACCAGCGGGGCCAGGTAGTTGATTCCGATGTTGCCGAGCGCCGGCAGCAGCATCCCGGGCAGCGTGAGCCACTTGAGCCGGGCCAGCTCCCGTCCGTAGTGGCGAAGGGCGAGCAGTACGGCGCCCTTGCGCGGTCCCGTCGCAGGTAAATCGACAGAGGATGTCATCTCAACCCTGTGTAGTCGTCGCGCGGCATGCCGAGTCGGCCGTCGCTTGGTCCGCGGCGGCCTGGAATCGGCAGGTCAGGAAAGGGAAGTGTCCCGCGACGACGGTCGCGCGGTCCACGTGTTTTTTGGTCGGCGACTACGGAGCGAACACGCTCTCGACCGGTGGCCGTATGCCCGCGCACCCGGCGGGTGGGCCGGCTTCACGAACGCGGGAGCGGGGCGGGCATCGTCTCGTGCCGTGCCGCGCGGTCCGCACGGGCACGCCGAACCGATCGACGGGCCGGCCTCGGTGCCGCCGGTCAGGGCTGTTCCGTCGTCCTGTTCGGCCGGCTCGGGGCAGCTTCGGAGCCTTCTCCCTGCGGCCGTTCGGGCCCGGCCGCCGGTCCGGTGTCCGTGCCGTCCTCGTACCACAGCCAGTCCCGGTCCGGGAGTTCGAGCAGCCGGGCGATGTCCGTCGCCGCGGGCAGGGGTCCGTGATCCGCCGTCACCTTGAGCGCGGAGACGGCGGTGAGGTGGCCGAGCCGGAGGGCGCGGGGCAGCGGCTCCGCGCGCAGCAGCCCGGCCAGGAAGCCCGCCGCGAAGGCGTCGCCCGCGCCGACCGGTTCCACCACGGCCGTCCGCAGCGCGGGCACCGTGCACGTGCCGTGCGCGGTCACGGCGGTAGCGGTGCGGGCGCCGTCCTTGACGACGAGGATCCGCGGACCGGGCAGCAGCTCCCGCAGCCCGGTGACGGTCAGGTTCCCGCCCCACAGCGCCTGGGCCTCGTCGAGGCCCACGAAGACGATGTCGGCGCGGTCGGCCAGGGCGCACAGCACCGACGGCGCGGTGCCGTGCGGCCACAGCGCGGCACGGTGGTTGACGTCGAAGCTGACGGCGTACGGCCGTTCGGCGGCGGGCCGGTCGAGGGCCCGGGTCACCAGGGCGCGGCAGGACGCGGAGAGGGCGGGGGTGATGCCGGTGAGGTGCAGCAGGGCGGCCGAGCCGAGCGGTTCGCCGTCGAGCAGGCCGGGGCCGAGGGCCGAGGCCGCCGACCCGGTGCGGTAGTAGTGGACGCGGGTTCCGGCGGGTCCCGGGTTCTTGACGAGAAGCCCGGTGGGCCGGTGCGGGTCGGTGCGCACGTGCGTCACGTCGACCCCGGCGGCGGCGACCGCGGCGCGCACCCGGCGGCCCAGCGGGTCGTCGCCGACGGCCGAGAGCCAGTGGACCGGGACGCCGTGGTCCGCGAGGTACATGGCCACGTTCGACTCGGCCCCCGCGACGGACAGCCGCAGTCGATCGGCGTCCGCCGGCGGTAGGGGCGGGTCGGGGGCGAGGGCGGCCATGGTCTCGCCGAGGCAGACGACCGGTCCCGGGGCCGGACGCCAGGCAGCCGTCACGCGGGCCCCTCCTCCCGTACGACGGCCCGGAACGCGCGGGCCCGGTCGCGCAGCGCGGTGAGGCTGCCGCCGTCCGCCGCGTCCCCGACGAGGGGGGAGCCGACGCCGACCGCGGTGGCCCCGGCGGCCAGGTAGGCCCGCGCGGCCGGTACGTCGACGCCGCCGACCGGGACGAACGCCGCGTCGGGGAACGGCCCGCGCAGCGCCTTCAGATACGCCGCTCCCCCTGCCTCGGCGGCCGGGAAGAGCTTCAGGGCGGCGGCCCCACGGGCCTGCGCCGCGATCACGTCGGTGGGGGTCAGCACGCCCGCCAGGACGGGCATGCCGAGCTGCCGTGCGGTGTCGGCACCGGCGCCGAGGCCGGGGGTGACGGCGAAGGTGGCGCCCGCGCGGTGGGCGGCGTGCGCGTCGGCGGTGGTCAGCACCGTGCCGGCGCCCAGCGGGCGGTCGGGGCCGAGTTCCTTGCGGGCCCGGGTGAGGACGGTGAGCGCGTCCGTGCCGCTGAGCGACACCTCGATCAGTTCGATGCCCTCCTCGGCCAGGGTCAGCACGGTGCGCAGGGCGGCGTCCGGGTCGCCGCCGCGCACGATGGCGAGCAGGCGGCGGGCGGCGAGGGCGGCTCGCAGATCCACGAGCGGGCTCCTTTCTTGTTTTGGGGACCTTGGGTCTCAGGGACAGCGGCAGTCGGCCGTCACGGTGAGCCGCCAGCGGACCTCGCCCGAGGCGGGGACGCGGGCGGCGTCGTCCGGTCCTGCGTCGGCGAGGTCGAAGACGCGGCCGAGCATCGGCTCGACGCCCGTACTGCGGTAGGGCCGGCCGGCGGGGAAGCCGCCGAGGTTGCGCCACAGGGCGACGGAGCACGGCTGCCCCTCCGCCTCGACGGCCAGGGCGAGCCGGTCCGCGCCGTCGTGCACACAGCACCGCCCGCCCTCCACCACGGCCCCGACCGCCGTACCGTCGTCCGGTCCGAACCGGTCGAGCCGCAGCCCCCGGGGGGCCGGCCAGGCACCCTCCAGCCAGGGGGCGCCGTCCGGCCAGGGACGGTCCAGCAGGGGCGCCGCCTCCGGGAACAGCCGGGTGGGCGCCCCCTCCCGGGCCCGCACGACGGCCTCCTCGGAGAGGTCCAGGAGTGCGTGCGCGGCCCAGAGGAAGCGGAAACCGGGCTCGGCCGTCAGCACATAGGCGGCCTCCACGCCGTCGTCCGTGGCGCACAGCGTGCGGGTCAGGACGAAGCGGTCGCAGCGAACCGTCTCCCCGGCACCGTCCCCTTCCCGCGTCCAGGGCCGGGACCACGCGTCCCCGTGGTCGGGGGTGCCGCGCACGGTCGGGACGCACTCCTCCACTCCCCCGGCGTCCACGAACGCGCCGCCCGGTGCGACGCCGTCGCGTTCGGGGCTCTCCGGCCGCCACAGCCATTCGCGGTCGCCGTGCCGCAGCGAGGTCCACCGGCCGCCGTGCGCTAGGTCGGTCACGACGTCGAGGGGCGGTGGCACGGTCACCACTCCGCGAAGGAGCCGTCGGCGTGCCGCCACACCGGGTTGCGCCACCGGTGCCCGGCGCGGTCGGCCGCGCGGACGGCCGCCTCGTCGAGGGTGATGCCGAGCCCGGGGGCGTCACCGCGGTGCGCGTGCCCGTCCACGAAGCGGAAGGGTTCGGGGTCGACGAGGTAGGAGAGGAGGTCGGCGTCCTTGTTGTAGTGGATGCCGCGGCTCTGCTCCTGGATGAGGAAGTTCGGGGTGGCGAAGGCGACTTGGAGGCTGGCCGCGAGGGCGATGGGGCCGAGCGGGCAGTGCGGGGCGAGCTGGGCGCCGTAGGTCTCGGCGAGCGAGGCGATGCGGTGCACCTCGGAGATGCCGCCGGCGTGCGACAGGTCGGGCTGGGCGACCGCGATGCCGGCGGCGAGGACGGGCAGGAACTCGGCGCGCGAGTACAGGCGTTCGCCGGTGGCCAGCGGCACCGGGCTGGAGGTGACCAGGCCGGGCAGCAGGTGGCCCTGCTCGGGGACGACGGGTTCCTCCACGAACAGCGGGTGCAGCGGGGCGAGTTCGGCGAGGACGCGGCGGGCGCTGGCGGCGGTGAAACGGCCGTGGAAGTCGACGGCGACGTCGCGGTCCGGGCCGAGGGCTTCGCGGGCGGCGCTCACCCGGGCGACGACGGCCGCCGTCTCCGCGGCCGTCGCCAGCGGCGAGGTGGCCCCGGCGCCGTTCATCTTCACCGCGGTGAAGCCCGCCGCCACCTGGGCGGCGATCTGTTCGGTCAGCTGGGCGGGTTCGTCGCCGCCGACCCAGGCGTAGACCCGGACCCGGTCGCGCACCGGGCCGCCCAGCAGGGCGTGCACGGGGGCGCCGTAGGTCTTGCCCGCGATGTCCCACAGGGCCTGGTCGAGGCCCGCGACGGCGCTCGACAGGACCGGGCCGCCCCGGTAGAAGCCGCCCTTGGTGAGCACCTGCCAGTGGTCCTGGATGCGCAGCGGGTCCTGCCCCACCAGGTACTCGGCGAGGACGTCGACGGCCGCGCGGACGACCTCGGCACGCCCCTCGACGACGGGTTCGCCCCAGCCGACCACTCCGTCGTCGGTCTCGACGCGGCAGAACAGCCAGCGCGGTGGGACGAGGAAGGTCTCTATCCGCTCGATCTTCACCGGCCGCCGCCTTCCGTGTCGTCGGTCCCCGTCCCGGTCGCCTCGCCGGAACCCGGCTCGTCTTCTGGGCCGTCGAGCCGGGCCAGGTCGCGGCCCGCCTGGTCGAGCAGGGCCCGCATGGCCGTCTCGGCCGCCTGCGGGTCGCGGTCGCGTACGGCGTCCAGGACGGCGCGGTGGGCGGGGACGGGGTCCTCGCTGTGCGGGGAGCTGTGCACGATCCGGTCGCGGTGGGCGAGCCCCGACTCGATCACCATCTCCATGCGTTCGAGCAGTTCGTTGTGGGTGGCGGCGAGCAGGGCCCGGTGGAAGGCGAGGTCGGCGTCGACGGCGTGGCCGGGGTCGGCCTCCTCCCGCGCCATCGCCGCGACGGCCATCTCCAGGGAGAGCAGGTCGGCCTCGGTGCGGCGCTCGGCGGCGAGCCGGACGGCGGCCGGCTCGATGATGGCGCGGACCTCGGCGAGGTTGCGCAGCAGCGACCGTTCCGCGCCGGTCGTACGGCCGCCCTCGAACTGCCAGCGCAGCACGTCGGCGTCGAGCAGGTTCCAGTCCGCGCGGGCCCGCACGAAGGTGCCGCGCTTCTGCCGTGCGTCGACCATGCCCTTGGCGGCGAGCACCTTGAGGGACTCGCGCAGGGCGGTGAGGCTGACGTCGAGTTCGCTCTGCAGCGCCACCAGGTCGAGCGTGGCGCCTTCCGGGATCTCGCCGCCCAGGATGCGGCGCGCCAGGGCCTCCACGGTCTGGCCGTGCACACCGCGGCGGGCGTAGGGCGTCATGTCGTACAGCCTTTCTTTCCAGAGGGCATCATGCGGAGGCCTTCACGACGCTCCAGCCGCCGTCCACGACGAGACTGGACCCGGTGACGTAGGAGGCCTCGTCGGCGCAGAGGAACGCGATGGCGGCGGCCACCTCCTCGGGGGTGCCGAAGCGGCGGGCGGCCGTCTGGGCGACGCTGCGTTCCCGTTCCTCCTGCGGTACCCGGTCCCAGGCCCCGGTCAGGATCGGGCCGGGGAGCACGGCGTTGACGCGCACCTCGGGCCCGTACTCGACGGCCAGCTGCCCGCACAGGGAGAGCAGGCCGCCCTTGGCCGCGGCGTAGGCGGGGTGGCCGGGGATGCCCGCGCGGGCGTGCACCGACGAGGTGAGGACGACGGCACCGCGGCGGGCGCGCAGGTCGGGCAGGGCCGCCCTGACGCCGAGGAAGCCGCCGGTGAGGTTGACGGCGAGCTGCCGCTCCCAGGACGGCAGGGGCAGTTCGTGGGCCGGTACGACCTCGACGGCGTAGGCGTTGCTGACGAGCACGTCGACCGGCCCGAAGGCGTGGGCGGCGGTGACGATCCGCGCCCAGTCGTCCTCGGCGGCGACGTCCGCGTGCACGTACCTGGCCCGGCCGCCGTCCTTCTCGATGCCGTCCACCACGGCCTGGCCGCGTTCGTCGGCGAGGTCGGCGAGCACGACGGCGGCGCCCTCCCCGGCGAGGCGTGCGGCGGTGGCGGCGCCGATGCCGGAGGCGGCGCCGGTCACCACGGCGGTACGGCCGGTGAAGCGGGCACCGTACCGTCGAACGGACTGGTCCATCGGGCTCCTTAGAGGATGAGCTGCTGGAAACATATGCGGCCTACAGGCGGCTCAGTACCACCAGGTCGGCATCGTGCTCGGCACTCCACGCGAACGGCAGGCCGTGGTGGAGCAGATGGGCTCCGCCGTACGACGTTCCGGTGACCGTGTCCCGGTAGCGCGCCGCCGGGTCGAGGCCGCGCAGCCGGAGCCGGTCGGGCCGGCCGGGCATGAGCGGCGCGCCGTCGAGGCGGCCGGTGGAGAGCGCGGCGACGACGGTCCGGTCACCGGCGTCGTACTGCACGCCGCAGGTGGGGTCGTCCGGCGTGCCGAGCAGCCGGGCCTCGCCGTGGTGGATCACGTCCCGCACCTCCTTGTACCGGGCGATCCACCGGGCGGCCTCGGCCCGCTGCTCCGGGGTCCAGGCGCGCAGGTCGGCGCCGATCCCGAGGACCCCGCACATGGCGTTGACGAAGCGGAAGGCGAGACTGCGCGGGCGCGGGTCGAAGATGCCCGGGGCGTCGGTGACCCAGGAGCTCATGACGTGCGGCGCGTGGGCGTGCAGGAAGCCGTGCTGGACGCGCAGCCGGTCCATCGGCGCGGTGTTGTCGCTGGGCCAGACGACGTCGGTGCGGGCGAGGGTGGCGTGCTCGACGCGTCCGCCGCCGCCGGCGCAGCCCTCCACCGTGACGTCGGGGTGGTTGGCGCGCAGGTGGTCGAGGACCCGCAGGTAGCCGGCGACGTGCTCGGCGTCCAGGTCGGCCGGGCCGGCGGTCCCGCCGGGACCGGTGCCGGGACGGCCGCGTTCGGTGGGCGGGCGGTTCATGTCCCACTTCAGGTAGCCGATGCCGTAGGTGCCGAGCAGCCGGTCGAGGGTGCCGATGACGAAGTCCTGGACGTCGGTCCGGCCCAGGTCTAGGAGGAGCTGGTTGCGGACGAGCCGGGCGGGGCGGCCGTCGATGCGGTAGACCCACTCGGGGTGTTCGGCGTACAGGCGGCTGCCGGGGCTGACCGCCTCCGGCTCCACCCACAGGCCGAAGTCCAGGCCGAGCGCGCGGACTTCCTTGACGAACCGGCCGAAGCCCCGCGGGAACGCCGCCGGGTCCGGGTACCAGTCGCCGAGGCCGCCGGTGTCGTCGGCGCGGCCGGTGAACCAGCCGTCGTCCACGACGAACAGCTCGGCCCCGATGTCCGCCGCCGCCTTCGCCAGCTCCAGCTGCCCTGCGGCCTCGACGTCGAAGCCGGTGGCCTCCCAGGAGTTGTAGAGCACCTTGCGGGGGCGGTGCAGCCGGTCGCCGGCGAGGCGGCGCTCGTAGCGGTGCCAGACCCGGGACAGGCCGTCGAGGCCGTCCGGGCTGAAGGCGCAGGCGAGGCGGGGAGTGGCGAGGGTCTCGCCCGCGGCCATGTGCACGGCACCCTCGTGCGGTACCCGTCCGGCGCGGATCCGTACCGCACCGCCCGGCTCGGCCTCCGCCGTGATGTGCCAGTTGCCGGGCCATTCGAGGGCGACGCCGTAGGCGGCGTCCCCGTCCTGCACGGCGAGCCAGGGCGCGTACGCGTGGCCGGGCGCACCCTGCGTGCTGCCGATGGTGAACGTGCCTCTAGCGAGGTCGAGCCGGGTGTGCTGGAACTCCTGCGACCACTGGCCGGAGAGATACGTCAGCCGGGCCGGGCCCCTGACGGGGACGGTGACGGCGGCCGAGTCGAGCCGCTCCAGGCGGAGTTCGGCGGTGGCGGTGAACTCGGCCCAGCGGAGGATCACGTCGGTGCCGGGGACGGTCTCGTAGCAGAGGACCGTGCGCAGGCCGATCAGCTCGTCCACGAAGGCGAGGCGGAGTGATCCTTCCGTCTCCTCCGCGCCGGCGAACTCCCACCACACGCCGCGGCCCCCGCCCGCCACCAGTTCGGCCCCCGTGAACGGCCGCAGCCCGTACGGCAGATACTCGGCCGGAGCCGCGTCGGCGGGCGTGACGAAGTGGGTGCGGTGGGACCAGTCGAGGGCGGACGGCCCGTCCTCGACCCCCGGCGGGCCCCAGGCGTCCAGCTCGGCCCAGGGGCCGTCCGGGGAGAGCCGGACGGTGTAGCCGGTGTGCTCCGTGCGCAAGGTCCAGCGCGGGTAGGTCACTTGACGGCTCCCAGGTTGAGGCCGGCCACGAAGTGCCGCTGGAAGCGCAGGAACACGGCGACCGTGGGCGCGGCGGCGATGACCGATCCGGCCGCGATCACGTTCCACATCGACACGTACTGGCCCTGGAGTCCGATGAGGGCGGCGGTGATCGGCATCTTGGTGTCGCTGCGCAGGACGGTGATCGCCCACAGCAGGTCGTTGAAGATCCAGGTGAAGGACAGCGCGCTGAGGGCGGCCAGGGCGGGGCGGGTCAGCGGGAGGATGATCCGCCAGAAGATCTGCCAGGGCCCGGCCCCGTCGACGACCGCCGCCTGCTGGATCTCCACCGGGATCGACCGCATGAACCCGTGCAGGACGAAGACGTAGAAGCCGACGCCGAAGCCGATCTGCACGCCGATCAGCGCGGGCAGGGTGTCGTAGACGCCCATCACCTCGCTGAGCTTGGAGACCGGGATGAGCAGGATCTGCGGGGGCAGCAGGTTGCCGCCGAGCATGAGCAGCAACAGGGAGCGCCGGAAGGGGAGTTCGTAGCGGCTGAGGGCGAACGCGGCCATCGCCGCGAGGGCCAGGGTCACCAGGACGCAGGGCACGGTGACTAGCAGGCTGTTGATCAGGGCCTGCTGCTGGCCGCCGTCGGTCCAGGCCTGGCCGAAGTTGGCGAGGGTGAAGGAGCGCGGCCAACTGCCGAGGCCGTGGGCGGCGATGTCGTCGAAGGAGCGCAGGCTGGTCACCACGACCAGGGCGATGGGCAGCAGCCACAGGACGGCCAGCGCCCCCGCGCCCAGGTGGAAGCCGGCGGTCGCGGCCCGTCTGCGGCGCAGCGCCGTCGAGTTGGCGGACATCAGTCGGCCTCCCGGAAGGCGCGGACGAGGTAGGCGGCGATGACCCCGAAGGCGAGGACGAAGATGACGACGGCCAGGGCGGAGCCGTAGCCGAGGCGCAGGGACTGGAAGGCGGTCGAGTACATGTAGGTGCTCAGCAGCTCGGACGAGTGGTAGGGGCCGCCTCGGGTGAGGGACCAGACGACGTCGAAGGAGCGCAGCGAGTCGATGACGATGACGGACAGCACGACCGCCTTGACGCTGCGGAGTTGGGGCAGCGTGACGTGGCGGAAGCGCTGCCGGGCGCTCGCGCCGTCGACCTTGGCGGCCTCGTAGAGCGCCGGGTCGATGCCCTTGAGTCCGGCCAGGTACAGGACCATGACGTAGCCGATCTGGCGCCACAGCGCGGGCACGATCACCGCGTACAGGGCGGTGTCCTGGTCGGCGAGCCAGGCGTGCCGGAGACTGCCGAGGCCCACGCCTTCCAGCACCCGGTTGAGGACGCCGTCGGGCTGGTAGATCGCCTGCCAGACGAGGGCGGTGGCGACCAGCGAGAAGACGACCGGCAGGAACAGCGCGGCCCGGTAGAAGCCGACCCCGCGCCGTTCCTGCTGGAGCAGCAGCGCGGCGGCGAGCCCCAGCACGGCGGAGAGACCGCCGAACAGGACCAGCCACAGGACGGTGTGGCCGAGCGCGCTGCGGAAGACGTCGTCGTGGGCCATCTCCCGGAAGTTGTCCAGGCCGACGAACTGCGGCGGGGAGACGCCGTCCCACTTGGTGAGGGCGAGGTAGAAGCCCTGGAGTGCGGGCCAGAACACCCACACGGCCTCGGCGAGCAGCGGTACCAGGACGAAGGCGAGGACCAGCGGCGGGGTGCGCCGGGGGCCCCGGGCCCGCCTGCCGCTGAGGGGCAGGCGGACCGGGGACTTCCGGTCGGGGGCGGTGAGCACGGCCACGTCAGGCGTTCCAGATCTTCTGGGCGTCGCGCTGCCAGTCGGTCAGGATGCCGCCGATCTGCTTGGGCTCGGCGAGGAACTTGGTCAGGGCGGTGTCGGCGGTGGGCTGGAGGGCGTCGCTGGAGTCCCGGTTGAAGAACTGGGTGATCTCGGCGGCCTCCGCGACGTGTGCGCGGCCCTTCTTCACCAGCGCGGTGCCGGCGTCCTTGGCGTCCGGGTTGCAGGGCAGGACGGTCCCGGAGGAGCCCTTGATGTATATCTCCTGGGCCTCGGCCGTGGCGAGGTACTTCAGCAGGTCGAAGACCTGGTCGCGGCGGCCGGTGCGGGCGCTGGCGAAGTAGCCGTCGACCGGGGCCTCTTCGGCGAGCGGGATCTTGGAGTCGATGACGGGGAACCGGAAGAAGTCGATGTCGTCCAGGGCGCTCTTGGGTGCCGAGTCGGCGAAGAAGGTGCCGATGAGCATCATGCCGGTCTTGCCGTTGAGCAGTGCGGTCGTGGCGTCCTGGAAGGCGAGGGCGGTGCCGTTCGGGTCGAAGTAGGGCAGCACCTCCTGCCAGCGGTCGAAGACCCTGCGCACCTCGGGGTCGTCGAACCGGTGCTTCCCGGCGAGGAGTTCGCGGTGGTACCGGGCGCCGTTGATCCGGATGTCGAGGTAGTCGAACCAGGCCGACGCCACCCAGGGGGTGTTGCCGCCGGCGCCGAGCCCGATCGGGGCGACGCCCTTGCTCTTGAGCTTGTCGCACAGGTCGAGGAAGCCGTCCCAGCTGGTGGGGGCGGTCACGCCCCACTTGGCGAAGCTGGACTTCCGGTAGAACATGCCCCACCAGTAGTAGGTGTTGGGCACGAAGATCTTCTTGCCGGAGCTCGCGGTGCACAGCGAGTTCAGGGCCTTGGTGTACTTCTTGAGGTCGGGCGAGGAGCTCCACACCTCGTCGAGGTCGAGCAGCAGGTTCTTCTTGGCGTAGGCGTCCGCGACCGAGCCGGGGTACCAGGTGTAGACGTCCGGCGGGTTGGCGGAGGTGAGGTAGGTCGGCAGCTGGGTGCGGAAGGTCTCGGCGGCGACCGTGTTCAGGCCGGCGCTGCCGGACCCCTTCTTGCCGTAGGCCGCGACCAGGTCCTCCATCGCGGCCTTGGCCTGCGGGGCGGAGAGGTTGGACTGGAGGGTCGCCGGGCCCTTCGAGGAGGTCTTCCCGGAGGAGGTGGAGGTGACGCAGCCGCTGAGCAGTGCCGCGGTCCCGGTGGCACCGAGTCCGGCGAGGAAACGCCGTCTGCTGGTCTGGGGGTTGGCCATGGTGGATTCCTCGTTCAGTTGAATCGGGTCCGGTACACGTGGCCGTCGACTCCGCGGAAGACCGCGTCCACGGCTCCGTCCGGGGCGGCGACCGCGCCGAGCGCGCCGTCGAACGCGGCGCTCGGGAACTCCTGCCGTTTGCTCCAGCCCTGCCAGGCGCCGTCGGCGTACCGCTGCTGCCAGAGGGTGTAGTCGGCGGCCCGCGCGTACAGCAGCACCGCGTCCCCGGTGGCGACCAGCGTGGGGCTGCCGCTGACGGTCCCGCCGAGCGAGGTCCAGTCGGACCACTCCCCCGCCGTGTCCCGGGTCCGCGTCCACATGTCGTCCGCGGCACTGCGTACGGCGACGTGGACGCGCCCCTGGGCGTCGACGACGGCGGACGGGCGGCCGTAGACCTGCTTGCCCCCGGGTTCGCCGAGCGAGGACCAGCCGGTCGCCGGGCCGCGCTGCACGACCGTGCCGTCGGCGCCGCGCGCGAACAGCGTCCAGTGGGCGGGATCGGTGAAGGCGACGGACGGTGCGTCGGTCAACTCCCCGCCCAGGGACTGCCATCGGCCCCACCTGCCGTCGGCGTGGACCCGCCGGTAGGCCCGCGAGTCGGCGCCGCGTACGAAGACGTCGATCCGGCCGCCGGCCGAGGCGTACACGGCGGGCTGGCCGAGGATCTTCCCCTGCGCGGGACCGCCTAGGTCCCGCGTCCGCCCGCCGGTGCTCTGGACGAGCGAGCCGTGCGGCCCCCGGAAGAAGGTGGTGCCGTCGCCCGTCACGGCCGGGCTCGCGGTGGCCGTGACGCCCAGGTCGGTCCCCGGCAGGGCGTCGGCGCCGGTCAGCCTGAGGAAGGCGGTGCCGTGCGCCGGGACCTCGACGGTGTACGACCCGGTGTGGGTACCCCGGTCGGCACGCGCCCGCAGGTCGCGGACCCGGACCGGGCCGCCGAGACCGGTGTCGGCGAACTGCACGGTGCGCCCGGCCGGTTGGTCCGAGCGGTTGAGCAGGACGACGGCGCGCTGCCCGTGCCCGTGCAGGACCTTGCTGTAGACGTCGCCGGTCGGGTCGGTCGCCACCCGTACGCCCTGGACGCCGAGGGGGTCCTGGTCGACGGCGATGATCTCGGGGTTGCGGAGCGTGCCGAGCATCGCGTCGGACAGCGTGCGCGGGTCGGAGCCCAGCATCAGCGGCGAGCCCATCTCGGCCCACATCACGAACTGGGTGGTGGACTCCTCCTGGGTGAGCTCGTATGTCCCGTCGGTCATCCTCCGCATGGGGATGAGGTAGTCGGGGTCGTTGTAGTGGCCGGGGCCCTGCGCCTCGGGGTGCCAGGCGTTGGCGTCCATGTTGCGCAGGATGTCGGGCCACTCGCCGGGGCTGGGGGTGCCCCAGGCGATGTCGGTGCCGGTGCGCCAGGAGTCGGCGATGGCCGGAGCGTAGACGTAGGTGTTGTGGGCGTCCTGCTCGGGGGTGTGCGGCAGGCCCCAGTCGTCGGTGAGCGGGTTGCAGAGGTTCAGCAGCATCCTGCGGCCGGACTTGGCGACCGCGTCGGCGAACTCCTTGTAGGCGGGGCCCGGATCGAGTTTCGCGCCGATCCCGCAGAGGAAGTCGACCTTGATGGCGTCGATCTTCCAGCTCGCGAACTGCCGTGCGTCCTGGTCGTAGTACCCGCGACTGCCCAGACCGCAGCTCCTGCCGCCGTCGTAGGTGCCCGCGTCGGTGTAGATGCCGGCCCGTAGTCCGCGTTCGTGCAGGTAGGAGACGAGGGCGGGGATGCCGGAGGGGAAGCGGTCCGGGTTGGCCGTCAACCGGCCCCGGGCGTCCCGGGGGTTGTCGGCCTGCCAGCCGCCGTCCAGCCAGACGATGTCGTAGCCGGCGTCCCGCAGACCGCTGCTGACGAGTCTGTCGGCGACGGCGCGCACCTCCTTCTCGGTGGGTGCGCCGAGCCCGTAGTAGGTGTTCCAGCCCATGTAGGGCGTCGGCGCGAGGCCGCTGTCGTAGCCGGCGGGTGCGCCTTGGTCGACCGCCGTCTGCGCGACGGCGTCGGGGGTCACGGTGGCGGCCAGGACCACCGCGACGGCCGCCGCGAGGGCGGGCCTGGTGAACCGGTGGTGCCGGGGTCCGGCTGCGGGCGGGTGCGAAGTCACTTGCGTCTCCCGGGGGTTGGGAAGCAGGAGAACGAGACGCGAACCGCTCTGCCGGAGCGGGACCACGTCGTCTCGGCGATGACTGTGGCCCGTGGCCGAAACCGTGTCAAGATTAATTACTAATTTACTAGAAACCCTCACTCCCTCCCGGGAGCGCGTGCGGCCAGGAGGGCGCACGCCACGAGGACCGGCGGGAGTGCTCCGGCCCAGCCCGGCGCGGTCCGCAGGACCGCCGCACAGGCCCCCGCGCCCGCGATCAGGGCCGCCAGCCGCACGGGCACCCAGCGGTTCGGGCGGCCCGCTCCCACGCCCTTGACGATGTACGTGGCCAGCGTGCCGGTGAGATAGGTGGTCGGTGCCGCGGCCCGGCCGGCCGCCACCATGGCCCCCGACTGGATGCCCATCGTCAGCGCGGCGCCGAACTGCAGGACGTCCCGGGCCGCCGGCCCCGGCGCTCCGCCGAGGACGGCCCAGACCACCGCGCCCACGGCCAGCAGGAGCGCCTCGCCGACGAGGCAGCGCAGCACCGGCCGCGGCCAGTGCGTGACGGTGCCCTCGTGCCCGCGGGTGAACCGGGCGGTTCCGGCCGCGCCCAGCCCGAACCCCGCGAGCGCCAGCACCGCCGCGGTCACGCCCGTGCCCTGGGCGCGGCCGACCGCCATCCCCAGCAGGGCCAGGTTGCTGGTCATGACCCCGGCGAAGACATGGTCGAGGGCGGTGAAGGAGATGGTCTCCACCGCCCCGGAGGCCGCCACCAGAAGCGTGACGGCGACGCGCAGGGCGGTCCCCGGTTCGGCCGCCGGCTCCCCGGGGGTCTCTGGCGGTCGCCCGCCCGGCACGTCACTCACAGTCCCCGAGCGTAACGCGAGGTGAGGGCCGCTCCCGGTTTCGGCGGACCGGACTACTCGGAGGCGGCGCGGACCAGGCCGTCCAGCCAGGCCTGGTGGCCGTTGAGCATGGGGTTCGGGCGCTCGTTCGCCAGGGCCGCGGCCGGTGCGCCGATCTGGGTCTCCTGGGTGAGGATGCGCACCCGGCCGCCCGGCAGGTCCTCGACCAGCCAGGCGTGCAGCACGTCCAGCCGCTCCTCGGGCTTGCCGTCCTGCTTCGCCGTCCAGGACAGCCGGCCGGGCGTGCCCTGCGCCGGTGCCTGGTACTCGACGACGTGGGCGTCGAGGGGCGGGAAGCCGAAGGTGCCGAAACTGAAGACCTGGTCGCCCTTCAGCCGCGGGCCGCCGCCCTGCGGGAAACCGATGTCGGCGACGTTGTCGTAGTAGCCCTCCCACTCGGAGGTGTCGGTCAGGTAGTGCCAGACCCGGGCCGCCGTGACGCCCTGGACGATCACCTCGTTGGAGACGAAGTTGTCGCCGGTGCCGGGGAGGTACTTCTCGGGCCAGTTGATCGCGTTCTGCGTGGTCATGGGGGTGTCCTCACGGTGAAGTGCGGTGTCGGGAAATCGACCGTAGGCCCGCCCACCATCGGAGTACCAATAGGAGCGCCGATCTCTGCCATCGGAACTCCGATGCCGGTTCCGGATACGATGGCTGCCGTGAAGAAGCGGACCCCCGTCCCCCTCGACGCCGTGGCCGGCCCCGGCGGACAGCTCCCGGCGCATGCCGACCTGAACCTGCTGCGCACCTTCCTGGCCGTCTACCGCGCCGGCACCTTCACCGCGGCGGCGCCCGCGCTCGGGCTTTCCCAGCCCACGGTGACCGCGCAGATCCGCACCCTGGAGCAGCAGACGGGCCGCGAGCTGTTCACCCGGCTGCCGCGCGGTGTGCGGCCCACCGCCCTGGCCCACGAGCTGGCCGCCCGGATCGCGAGCCCCCTCGACGCGCTCGCCGCCCTGGAGGGCGGTTCCGAGGCCGACCACGCCACGCCCGTGCACCTCGCCGGCCCGTCGGAGCTGCTGTGCGTACGCGTCCTGCCGGCCCTGGCGCCCCTGGTCTCGGACGGCATCCGGCTCCGGGTCGCCCAGGGACTGCCGGAGCCGCTCCTTGAGGAGTTGCGGGCGGGCCGTCACGATCTGGTCGTCGCCACCCGTCGGCCGCGCGGGCGCGCCCTGGAGTCCGTGCCGCTCACCGACGAGGAGTACCTGCTCGTCGCCGCTCCCCTCTGGGCCGAGCGGATCGCCGCGCAGGCGCCGCCGGACGACCCGTGCGGCCTGCCCGCCGCCCTGCGCGCGGTCCCCCTGGTCACCTACGCCGACGACCTGCCGATCCTGCGCCGCTACTGGCGGACCGTCTTCGGCAAGCAGCTCACCACGCACGCCGCGGTCACCGTGCCCAACCTCTACGCGGTGCTCTCCGCGGTGGGCGCCGGGGCGGGCGTCAGCGTGCTGCCCCGCTCGCTGTGCCAGGACCACCTCGACTCCGGCCGGCTGACCCTCCTGCACGACCCGGAGGAACCGCCGCTGAACACCCTGTTCCTCGTCCAGCGCCCCGGCGCCGAGGCCGACCCCGGCGTGCGCCGGGTGCGCGACACCCTGCGGCGGGCGGCGCGCGCCTGGTAGCCGGGGCCGTCACCGCCCGCTCAGGTGTTCTTCGCCGCCCGGGCCCGATGGGCCGCGACCGTCGTCCGGCTCGCGCACGCGTTGGAGCAGAACCTGCGGGTCCGGTTCCGCGACTGGTCCACGAAGTAGTTTCCGCACCCGGCCGCGGCGCACCGTCCGAGCGTCACCGCCGGATCCCCGGCCACGACCAGGGCGAGCTGGGCGGCGATCAGCTGTCCGACCCAGCGCCCGGCCGGGGTGCCGTTGCGGCTGAAGTGGATGTGCCAGCCGCCGGAATCGTCGTGGTCGGAGAGGTGCATCTCCGGCGGGTAGTCGCGCAGCAGACGGTGCACGGCGTCCGGGGCGGTGCCGTCGACCGACTGCGCCAGGGCCGTGCGCACGAGGTCGGGCAGCTCGCCGTAGTCGCCGTCCGGCGGCGGAGTCACCTCGTGCTCGGCGAAGAACGCGGCGACGAGTTCGCCGTGCCGATCGAGGGTCCCGGTGTTGGCCAGCTCGACGGCCAACCGCGTCACGTTCCCAATGTAGTCACCGTACTGCACTTGACCACCTACATCGCCGTTTCCTAATGTAGGTGCCATGATAGCTGATGCCACCTACACGGCCCGCCGACTGCTGCTGCTCGGGGAGTGGGACGCCGCGCTCGCCGTCCTGGGCCCGGACGCCGACCCCGAGTTGCGCGCGGAGATCGCCGTCGACCGCTGGTTCTTCCGGATCGACGGTCACGAGGAGGCCGAGAAAGCGGTCGCGGCGCTCGATCCCGCCTCGCCGACGGCACACCTGCTCGCGGCGCGGCTGGCCTACAGCCGCCTGCTGTTCCGGTACGACCCCCGCGCCGACGACCGCGCCGCGGCCGAGGCCGGTTACCGCGCGGCGGCCGGGAGCAGCGACGAGAGGACGCGGGGCTGGGCCGAATACCACCTGGCCGTCCTGCTGGACAACATCGACGAGGACCCGGCCGGCGCCCTCCCGCGCTACGAGACGGCTCTCGAGATCGCGGCGAAGTACGGCGACGGCTACTTCGAGTCCTACATCATCCGACACCTCGCGCCGCACAAGGAGCCCGCCGAGCGGATCGCGATGCTGCGCCGCTCACTCCACCTGCGGGCCGCGCTCGGCGCCCGGCCGCAGACCGTCGCCGCGCAGGCCCTCCTCGCCGAGAACCTTCCCGAGGACGATCCCGAGCGCGCCGAACTCATGCGGACGTTCCGCCCGGGTGCCGAAGAACTGCGCATCGGGTGGCTCCTGCCCGGGAACCGACCGGCCTGACGCGGTTCAGGGCCCGCCGCGGGTACCGGCCGTGGCCGGTGCGCCGGTCGTCGGTGAGGGGGAGGTGGTGCCGCCGGTCGTTCCGCCGAGCAGCCCGCCGCCGGTGGTTCCGGTGGTGGTACCGGTGGTGTCGGTCGGGCTCGGGGCCGCGCAGTGCCTCCGGTGCCGGTGGCACGGTGCGGTGGTGTGGTTCGGGATGGTGGCCGGTGCGGTCGGGGTGGCCGCGGGGGTGCTCGGGGCCGCGGAGGGGGTGGGGGTCGGGGTGGGCGAGGGTGCGCCGTTCTCGTCCGTGCTCTGGCCCAGCTGGGGTGCGGGCGGGAACTGCTGGACGGGTTGCCCCTGGAGAGCGGCGGTCATGTAGCGGGTCCACACCTCGGTGGGCATGTCGGCGCCGAAGACCTTGGCGTAGCCGCCGACGCCCTGCATGGACTGCAGGCCGGCGTTCTTCGGGTCCTCCTTGAACATGCTCACGGCCGTCGTCAGTTGCGGGGTGTAGCCGATGAACCAGGCGGACTTGTAGTCGTCGGTCGTACCGGTCTTGCCGGCCACCGGGCGGCCCAGGGCCTGGGCGTTGGTACCGGTGCCGTACTTCACGACGTCCCGCAGGACGTCGGTGACGGTGTCGGCGGTCGACGCGGGCATGGCCGTGGTGCCCTTGGGGCTGCCGAAGCCGGGCAGCTCCCGGTCGTCGGCGACGACCTTGGTGACCGAGTACGGCTCGTGCTGGATCCCGCCGTCGTCGAAGGTGGCGTACGCGTCCGCCATGCGGATCGCCGACGGGGTGGACGTGCCGATGTAGAAGCCCGGGGTGTCGTACTGCAGGCTCGTGCGCAGGAGCCCCGCCTTCAGGGCCTCGCCTTCCACGTCGTCGTAGCCGACGTACTCGCCGAGCTGGACGTAGGGCGTGTTGACCGACTGCTCCATCGCCTTGCGCAGGGTGATGTAACCCCACTTCGTGGTCACGTCGTTGCGCTGGTGCAGGAGACCCGTGGGGTCGTTCGAGTCCGGGAGCTCCTGGCCCTGCTGGTTCCTGATGGTGATGCCGTCGTCGCCGTCGAACTTCGAGGCCGGGGTGATCGGCGAGGCCGGCTGTCCGGGAGAGAGGACGGCGCCGTGGTCGAGAGCCGCGGCCAGGTCGATGGGCTTGAAGGTGGAGCCGACCGGCACCCCGGTCGCGTCCGCGTTGTCCGTCCAGTGCCCCTTGTTCCAGCCGGCCCCGCCGTACAGCGCCACGACCGCGCCGGTGGACGGGCTGATCGACGCCGCGCCGACCTGGACGTCCTTGTCGGCGGAGCGGTGCTGCGGGTCGAGGTGCTTCCGCTCCATCGCCGCGACGGACGCCGCCAGCGCGTTGACCTTCTTCCGGTCGAAGGTGGTGTGGATCTGGTAGCCGCCGCGCCCCAGCTGCTGGTCCGTGAGGGAGGCGTGGGCTTCGACGTACTTCGTCGCGGCCTGCACCAGGTAGCCGGTCTGCCCGGACATCCCCGCCGACGACGTGTACGGCTTGGGCGTGGGGAACCCGGAGGCCAGGTAGTGCTGCTCCTGGGCGTCGGTGATCTGGTGGATCTTGACCATCCGGTCCAGGACGTACTTCCAGCGCGCCTTGGCCTGGGCCCTGGCCGCCGGATCGGTGTCGGCGTGCGTCAGCAGGCTCGGCTCGTTGACCGTGGCGGCGATGAAGGCACCCTGGCTGACGTTCAGCTGGAAGGCGTGCACGTGGTAGTAGGTGCGGGCCGCGGCCTCGATGCCGTAGGCGTCCCGGCCGTAGTAGCAGGTGTTGAGGTAGCCCTGGAGTATCTCCTGCTTGGACATCTGGTCACCGATCTTCAGCGAGATCATGATCTCCCTGAGCTTGCGGGTGACCGACTGGTCCTGCGTGAGGTAGGTGTTCTTCACGAACTGCTGGGTGATGGTGGACCCCGACTGCACCTCACCGCCCGTGGCCATGTGGTAGACGGCGCGGAGCATGCCCTGCGTGTCGACGCCCGGATCGGAGTAGAAGGTGGCGTTCTCGGCGGCGAGGAAGTCCCACTGGACCAGTCTCGGGACCTGCGCGAGATCGACGTTCTGCCGGTTGGTCGACCCCTGGGTGGCCATCACCGAGCCGTCCGACCAGTAGTAGGTGTTGCTCTGCGCCTGCGTGCTGGGGTTCGCGCCGGGGATCGTCGTCGTGGCGTAGGCATAGCCGAACAGGCCCACCAGGCCGCCGGTGAGCAGCAGGAAGGTGCCGGTCACCAGCTTCCACGAGGGCAGCCACCGCCGGACGCCGCGCCTGCCCGCCCGCGGGTAGTCGATCAGGCCGCGTCGGCCGGAGCGTCCGGCGTCCGGGCGCCGCGTGCCCCCGGCCCGGCGGGTGGGCCCGCCCCCGGACCTGGCGGCCCTGCGGGCCGCGGCCCGGCCCCCGGACGGCACACCGTCGGAGCCGGACGGCACAGGGCCGGAGCCGGACGGCACACGGTCGGGGCTGGACCCCGGCGCGGTCCGCCCCGGCGATCGGCGCCGGTGTTCGCTCATTCTCTCCACTCCTCGGTCCGGGACACGGCCCCGCCGTCACCGCGAGACCGACCGTAGAGTGCCACGTCACGTACCACCGGGCCGACCTCGGGGCCGGATTCTCCTACAGCCCGTAGGAGGAGATCACACCCTACGGCCTGTAGGGTGAGAGGAGGGTAAGAGCAAGGTCCGTCAGCCTGCGCCAGGGCGGGCGATGCCCTGGTCGTAGGCGAAGATCACTGCCTGGACGCGGTCCCGGGCGCCGATCTTGGCAAGCACCCGGCCGACGTGCGTCTTCACGGTGGACTCGGCCACGACGAAGCGGGCGGCGATCTCGCCGTTGGTCCAGCCCTTGCCGATGGCGACGAGGATCTCACGCTCGCGCTCGGTGAGGGCGGCCAGCCGGGGGTCCTCGCCCGGGTCGCACCTCCGGGCGGGCACATGCCGGGGGCGGCGCCGCCACAGCAGCGGCAGCACCAGCCCGGCCTGCAAGGCCAGCACGGCCGCCAGCGGGAGCTCGGTGAAGGCGAACTGGAACCGGTGCCGGCCGTCCCCGTCGTCGTCCCGGTATCCCGCGCCGCCGTGGTGCAGCAGGTCCGGCAGCTGCTCGGGCTGCGCAAGGCAGGCCATGCACGCGGTGGTGTCCCTTCTGCATGGTCGCCCGACGACGCGCCGCCCTCACCTCCGAGGACGAGCGCGACGCCGGACCGGCACAGACACGCCCGGCGCCGACGGGGGCGGAGCCGCTCACCGTACGAACGCCCGGTCCGCGCCGGTCGTCATGGGGCGCGGGCGGAAGGACCTGGGGTCAGTCGGCCAGGCCCGGCTTGACGACGGTGTCGACGAAGTCGCCGATGGCCTCCAGGGTCTTTCCGAGCTGCTCGATCTGCGGGAAGTGCGCGGCCTCGGGGATGGGCACGAAGCGGCTGTTGGGGAAGGAGTCGGCGTAGCCGCGCCCGTAGGTGGTGTTGGCGATGCCGTCCTCCTCGCCCCAGGCGACCAGCACCGGGAGGGTGATGCGGTGGAGGCGGCCGCGGAGCTTGGGGTCGTAGGTGAAGCCGGCGCCGCCGTAGACGGCCAGGGTCTGCTGGTTGGCCGCGGCGGTGGCGCGCTGCTGGTCGGTGAAGGTGGAGAAGTCGGGGCGGAAGGCCGCGTTGGCGAAGGAGAGTTTGGTGACCGCCTGGGGCGGCAGTGTGCGGGGGTCTATGACCTGGTTGGCCGGCATGTTGGCATGGATGCCGACGGCGTTGAGAAGGGTGAGGGCACCGATGCGGCCCTTGGTGTCACGCAGGGCCATCTCGGCGGCGATCCAGCCGCCGACCGAGTTGCCGATGACCATCACGCCGGTCAGGTCCAGGCTGTCCAGCAGGTCGAGGTAGGCCACCGCCAGGTCGGCGACGGAGTCGCACCAGTCGGGGCGCGGAGTGCCGTCGAAGCCGGGGTGGGTCGGCGCGATGGCGAAAACATGCTCCGACAGTGCGGTGGCCAGTCCGGTCATGGTGCGAGGACCGGCACCGCCGTGCAGGAGGAGCACGGCGGTGCCTTCGGTGTTGGAGCCGTACTCGTCGACGGTGACGGACAGGCCGCCCGCGAGATCGACGGTACGGGTGGCGTGGGTGGCGGTCGGAGCGTTCACAGCGGCGATCCCTTTTCGTGAGAGTGGACTCGCATTACTTTAGAATCCTCGCACAATTCATGCAAGTCCACTCTCATAAAGGGGGTAGACACTCAGGCGAAGCCGTCGGCCGCGATCGTGAGGCAGCGGCCCATCACCTCGACGACGACCCGCCCATCCGCCCGGGGCGGCGCAACCGGCGGTTCCGGCGGCCAACTCGGCGGCGCTGGACACAACACGGAAGCCCTTTGCCGCGACCGGCGCACCTATGCCACGGCGGACCCTCGACCCGTGAGGCGAGAGCGATCTCGACGACCCCGAGACACCGGACGGTCGCGCCGCCGCCCTCCAGGGCGCGGAACAAGCCGGGCCCGGGCCGACGACTTCACCGTCACCCGGCCCGGCGGCCGAGTCGCCGTTCACGGGGAAAGTTCTTTATGAGAGCATGCCCTCATGAAGGAAGAGTGCTCGCATCGTGTGACGCAAGCTCTCTCATCATGGAAGTCGACCCGCCCAAGCCGCGCGGACAACGAGAGGTGGACCGATGGGAACACAGAGCACGACGGGCCGCGTCAACCAGAAGTTGCGCACCCGCACCGCGATCGTGCAGGCCGCGGCCGAGCTCAGTCGTACCGGGCAGGAGGTGACCATGCCCGAGGTGGCCGGTAGGGCCCTGGTCTCCGAGGCAACCGCCTACCGATACTTCCCCGACCTGCTCAGCCTGTTGCGCGAGGCCATCGCTGGACAACTGCCCACCCCCGCCGAAGCGTTGACGCCGGTCGCCGACTCCACCGATCCGGTGGAGCGGGTGGCCGCCGCGACCGAGTTCCTGCTGCGTCATATCCAGGCCCGGCAGGGCGTGGTGCGGGCGATGATCGCGGCCACCGTGGTGCGGCCCGCGGAAGCCGCCGCCCGCCCGGGGCTGCGCTTCGGCATGATCGACCACGCGCTGGCACCGGCGGCCGAGAGCGGCGCCCTCGAACCGGCCGCGCTGGAGCAGCTCAAGCGTGATCTCGCGATCGTCGTCAGCGCCGAGGCGCTCTTCAGCCTGACCGATCTGTACGGACTGGACCCCGAGGAGGCCATCTCCAGCCTTCTGCGCACCGCGACGACCCTCACCCGCGCCGCACTGCGGGACGGCGAAAGCGCCGACAACCTGGCCAGGCCAGATGCCACGCCCCATCCTCGAACAGCTGCCTGAGGTCCCGGCCGGGGCCCGCAACGACCGCAGGGCCGCCACCGACCGGGCGCGGAATCACGCGCAGGCTCCACCCCCAGCTCTGCCGGTGGCGTCGTAGGCGGGCCAGGACCGGGGGTCCGATCACCGGTATCAGGATCCAGCACAGGTACGCGTACGCGGTGAGGAACGAGACCGGGACGAACGCCGGCAACGCCACCGCGGCCGCGCCGGCCCCCTGGTCGCCCGGGAGAACACCTCCGTCGAGGTACCCGCCCGGCCCAGGTCGGCGCGACGGATCTCCCGGATCATCAGCAGGAACAGGAAAGCCGAGCCGCGCTGGACGCGGTCACCGAGCGCTTCACCGCGCCGACGACTCAGCTCTCGTCACCCTTGCGGTAGAGGGCCGCGATGGCCGCCTCCCGGATCGCGGTCTCGGCACGGTCCCAGGACCACCCGGCCTCGGCGACGAGCATGCGCCGGGCATGCGGGCCGAACCAGAGCCAGAGCAGGTCGGCGGTCTCCGCCGCCGAGTAGCGCGGGCGCGGCGTGAGTGTATGCAGGTGGTCGGCCGCCGCGCGCAGCGCCGTATGGGCGTTGCGGGTGGCCCGCTCCCACAGTGCCGCGCCGTCCTCATGGACCGGCAGCGCCAGCCGGATCGCTTCGTGCACGGTGAACTGCGACTCGCTGCCGTAGCGGGTGCCCGCGGCCAACACCGCGAGAACCTCCTTCGGCTCGGGCAGCGCCAGCAACCGCGCCATCACCTCCTGGGAACGGGAGGCGGCCACACCGGCATCGATGATGCGGTCCATGATCTCGCGCTTGCTGCCTGCGCTCGCGAACACGGTCTTCGGCGATACGCCCGCGGCGGCCGCGATGTCATCGAGACCGGCGACCCGGCCCTCGCCGCCGCCGTGGTCGGCGCCGATTTCCGCAACCGGGAGGCATACAACTCCCCCGCCGCCTGCGCGATCCCCGGACCGGCCGGGGTCCTCGCCTCCAGCGCCTGGATGCGCTCGGCCTACAGCGATCTGCGCTTCCCCATCCTCAGCACCGGGGTGGACGACGAGCGCGGCCAGGTGTTCGTCCGGCTGCGCATGCAGGGACGGCACACCGGGCCCTTCGTGCTCTTCCGCGACGGCAAGCTCGACAAGGTGGTGCCGCCGACCGGCCGCGAGCTCGACTACGAGCACATCCACGTACTGACCGTGCGCGACGGCAAGGTGGTCGAACACGAGGCCGTGCGTGACGACATGACGATGCTCGGCCAGCTCGGTGTCTTTCCGCCGACCCCGGCCATGGCCGCGCGGCTGATCGGATGGAAGCTCACCGGCCGGGACCGGCGCGCTGCCGCCGCGGTCTCGACCCTTTCCGCCGAGGCCGCGGCAACCGCCGCGCCGTACCGGGCCGCGTAGCCGCTCTTCGAGCTCTTCCAACCGCTGAAACCGTGCGAGCAAGGGGCCTACGGACGTGGAGATCTGACGAACGGCCAGTGGGTACGGCATCAAGCCGGGGCGTCCGCAGGTGTGGACGCGACGGCAGCTCAGAGACGGCATACGGTGGCGGACCCGGACCGGTGCTCCCCGGCGGGACGTGCCCGAACGCCGTGGGCCGTGGTCGCGGAGTACGACCAGTACTCCATGGACGTCCGCGGGGGGCCAGCACAGGCGAGGGCGTCCGTTCAGTCCCGCACTCGGCGTTCACCACCGCGCCGGCCCAGTTCCGCCTCGGCGACGACAGGCCGCATCCGGGTTTCATGGTCCTCGACTCGCCCGTGGTGACCCACCGGGACCCCAGCGGTGATGAGCCCGTCGGCGAGGAAGTCGACCTGACCTCCCACGTGGTGGAACACTTCTATCGGGACATGCCCGTCATCGACAACGGCGACCCGCCCCTCGATGCGCTCTCCGAAGCCCGCAGCCACCGGTTCACCGGCATCGGCCCAGGCAGGCACGGCTCCTTCCCCATCTCCACCGCGGAGGGCCAGGCGAGGGCAATGCACGTCCGCCCAGCGGACGCGCCCCAACCTTCGGGATCCCCGGCCCGGGGGCCCTGGAGAGGTCCCCGAGCCGTATGCCGAGAGACCCGGCGAACCCATGTCGCCGAGCGGAGCGGGGCGCCCCGGTCACAGGTGACCGGCGATGGCGGGCAACAGGTCCTGGAAGGTCCGGCCGGCGGCGGGTTCGCCGATGGCCTTCAACTGCCAGCCACCGCCGGCCCGGTACAGCTTCGCCATGATCTGTGCGGTGTGCGGTCCGCCGCCGCTGAGGGTGTAGCGGGCGAGTTCCTGTCCGGTGGTCTCGTCGACCAGGCGACAGAACGCGTTCTGCACCTCGGCGAAGGTCTGTCCGGTGAACGAGTTGACCGTGAAGACGATCTGGTCGACGTGCGGCGGGACCCGGCCGAGGTCGACGAGGATCACCTCGTCGTCCGCTCCGGCCCCCGCACCGCCGGTGAGGTTGTCGCCGAGGTGCCGCACCGAGCCGTCGTCGCTGACCAGATGCTGGAAGAAGACCACGTCGACCGGCTGTCCGCCCGCGAACAGCACCGCCGACGCGTCGAGGTCGATCTCCCGGGCACCGGCCAACTTGGCCAGGAACCCCTTGCGCTGGGCGGCCTGCCAGCCCAGCCCCATACGCACGGCACTCAGCGAGGTGCCGTCCGACTTGCTCAGACTGATCTGCTGGCCCTTGGTCAGATTGACCGACATGCGTCCTCGTCTCTCTGTCGTTCGCCGGGTTGTTCGTTCGCGGTCCGTCACGAGGTCAGGGCATCAGGCAGGCGACGGCGCAGATAAGGCAGCACGCCCCGCTCAAGAAGGACCTGACGCCATCTCTCCCGCGCCTGCAGCGGGTCGAGCCCCTGCCCGGCGCTCCGGCCTCCGCCTCGTGCCGCCGCCCACAGCAGTGCGCCCGCGCCCGCGGCGCCGGTCACCGCCACGGCCGCCGCGAGCACCCAGCCGGCCCGTACGACCGAGGCCGCGAACTCCGTGGCCGCACCGGTGAGCCGGAGTCCGTATCCCACGAGCAGCAGTACCGTCCCCGCGCCGGCGGATATCAGGGGCGTGAGCACGGCGAGCATCGGCCCCACCGTGCCGTCACCGGTGCCCGGTCGCCCGTACGGCACGGAGCGGGCGGCAAGGTACACGCGGTACTCCTCGGCGGCGACGGCCGAGATCTCGTCCTGCGCGGCCAGCGCCCACGCTCTCAGCAGCCCGGCCGCCCTGCCGCTCGGATCGGTGCGCAGCGCCGACCGTACGTCGGCCGTGGCCAGAGCCAGGCGGACCGCGTCCTCGAAGTCCGCCCGGTCCTCCGGCCGGAGACCGGGTGTGCCGCTCACACGGATTCCTGGGGTACGTCGTCGGCTCAGACGCTGACTCCGAAGTCGGCGGCGATGCCCGCGAGGCCGGAGGCGTATCCCTGGCCGACCGCGCGGAACTTCCACTCCGCGCCGCTGCGGTACAGCTCGCCGAAGACCATCGCGGTCTCGGTGGACGCGTCCTCGGACAGGTCGTAGCGGGCGAGTTCGGCGCCGCCGGCCTGGTTCACCACCCTGATGAAGGCGTTGCGGACCTGCCCGAAGCTCTGTCCCCGGGCATCGGCGTCATGGATCGAGACCGGGAAGACGATCCGGTCGACGTCGGCGGGCACGGTGGCGAGGCTCACCTTGATGCTCTCGTCGTCGCCCTCGCCCTCACCGGTGAGGTTGTCACCGGTGTGCTCCACCGAACCGTCCGGGCTCGTGAGGTTGTTGTAGAAGACGAAGTGCTGGTCGGAGACGACCTTGCCCGAGGCGTTCAGCAGCAGCGCGGAGGCGTCCAGGTCGAAGTCGGCGCCGGTGGTGGTCCGCACGTCCCAGCCCAGCCCCACGAGTACAGCGCTCAGGCCCGGAGCCTCCTTGCTCAGCGACACGTTGCCGCCCTTGGACAGGGAAACACCCATCTTCGTCCCTCCACACACACCGTCGGTTCGGGCCCGTGTCACGGACCCCGAGCTAGAATCTACAACACTGTAGAAGTTTGCGGTGAGTGGCGCATGCACCGCTTTGTACGATGTGACGCTCCCCGGCACGAGAGGCCGGGCAGGAGGGAGACTTCACGTGGCGGAGCCGGATCCGCGCGGCCGTCGCAGGGCACAGGGCGCGCTGGAGACGCAGGTGCTCGCGGCGCTGCACCAGGCCGAGGGGCCGGTGACGGCAGCCTGGGTGCAGGACCGGCTGGCAGCCGACCTCGCCTACACCACCGTGATGACGGTGCTCGCCCGCCTGCTGTCGAAGAACGCCGTCACCCGCAAGCGCGAGGGCCGGTCGTTCGTGTGGATGCCGTCCGCCGACGAGGCCGGCCTCGCCGCGCTGAAGATGCGCCGGGTCCTGGACGGCGAGCAGGACCGCCGGGCGGTGCTGGCCAGCTTCATCACCACGCTGCCCGAGGACGACGAGCTGTTGCTGCGAGAACTCCTGCGGCACGCGGGCGACGAGGGCTGAGCGCGCACGTGGGCATTTTCGTCTTCCTGCCGCTCGTACTGCCCCTGAGCGCATGGCCGATCGCGCGCCTGGCCGAACAGCGCCTCCATCCCCGCACCGCCACCACGCTCCTCACCGGCGTGGCCGCCGTGCTGGCCCTGTGCAGCACGGTGTGCCTGGCGCTGCTGATGGTCGTCGGCACCGCGCAGCTCCCCGGCAACCCGCTCCCCGACGGCTGGTCGGATCCCGAGGTGCGCGACAGCGTGCCCCGCCACGAGATCGTGGGCAAGGCCGCCATCCCCGCGTTGCTCGCGGTCCTCGCCGGCTGCGCGCACACGCTGCTGCGCCATCTCCGGCTACGAGGGCGGGCCCACGCGGCGCTGGAGGGTTTACCGGCCACCGAGGTCGCGGTGCTGCCGGACCCTCAGCCCTACGCCTACGCGCTGCCCGGCGGCCCACGCGACCGGATCGTGGTGTCGACGGCGATGCTCGCCCGTCTCGCGTCCCGGGAGCGCCGTGCCGTCTTCGCACACGAACGCGCGCACCTGGCGGCCCGGCATCACCGGCATCTGCTGATCGTCCTACTGGCCGCCCGCGCCAACCCGTTCCTGCTGCCGCTGCGGAACGCCGTGGTCTTTGCGGCGGAACGCTGGGCGGACGAGGAGGCCGCACAGGCCGTCGGCAGCCGCAGGGCCGTGGCCCGCGCGATCGGCATGGCGGCGCTCGCCTCGCGGGGCACCCCCTCCCCCACGCTGGCCGGCCTGGCCGCACCGGGCCCGCTCCCGCGCCGGGTCGCGGCCCTGCTCGGCCCGGCGCCGACCGTGCACAGCTGGCCGTCCCTCCTCACCACAGCGGGGCCGGCCGTGTGGACGGCCGCCGCCGGAGCACTGCTCTCGGCGATGTCCTCCGCCAACTCGGCACTCACGCTGCTGCTCCTGCTGCACGCGGCCACACCCCTGTAGCAGCGCACCACCCCGGTGTCAGAGGTCGAACCCGTGCGGCGGCAGCCCCAGCGTGAAGCACGCGTCCCGGACCACGGCACGCTCGACGGCGTCGAAGTCACCGTCGGCGCCGCCGATGCCGATGCCGATCCGAATCACGGCGCGGGCCTCGGCGGGCTTCTTCTTCACCTTGGCCACCTCCTGCAAGACGCTTACCTTGCCGAAGTCGAAGCCGAAGCCGGCGGTCGGCTTGTCCAGGTTGCCGTCGAAGCGACGCTGAAGGTCGTCGGCCGGAAAGTTCGGCAGCACCTCGTTGCCGAAGACGAGCCGCGCGACGCGCTGCCGCTCGGACGGGTCGGTCTTCCCGTCTGCATCCGCGACGCCGAGTCCTTGACCCGACCCCACAGGACCATGCCGACTCCCCTTCCATCGGGCCGCCTTGCCGCCAGAGGGCGAGCCGGCAGCCGCAATCAACTTCAACAGAGTTGTAGAAGACAGCAGGGCGGACAGCAGCGCCCCCTTCACCCGCGAGGACTAACGCGCGGCGCGATCACCCCGCTCCCCCATACGAGCCTCTTCCAGGCGCCCCAGGAGGAAGGGGACCATCCCCCGTTCCAGCAGGGCCAGTTCCCACGCCCGCCGGGCCCGCCCCACGTCGGGAAGCACGTCACGAGCGCCCCCGGAGTGACCGCGCGCCGCCGTCACCGACAACCACAGGAGATCACCGACCGCCGCTCCGACGGCGACGGCCGCCGCGAGCAGCCCGACCGTGACCAGACCACCTCCGACGTAGGGGCGACCGCCGTACGAGCGCACGGCGAAGCCGGAGAGCAGGAACACAAGCCCGATCACGGCCGGCACCCGACACATGAGCACCGAGGGCACAGACGGCTTCGGCTTCGCGGCGACGCCGTCGGCCGCCGGCTCCGGTGCGCCTACGGTCGCCCGCCCGCCCTCGCCGGCCGCGGCAAGGGCTTCGCGATAGGCACGGTATTCGATGTCCGCGAACGCCAGGATGGCGCCGCGCGCCCGCACCGCCCGGTCACGCAGTTCCTCGCGACCGAGCGGTCCCGCGCACCGGTCGATCGCCTCGGCGACCGGTGCGAGCCCAAGAGCCCGGTCCAGTACCTGCTCGAACACCCCATTGAACTCAGACCGCGGCAGTCCGGCACCCGTCACGCATCCCCCGAGACTCGAAGACGCGCCGCTTACTTTCCGTCACCACACGGTAACATTCGCGGCAGGAATCGCGAGTCTAACGGTTCCAGACTTGCGCAAGCGAAGGAGCGATGGCGGGTCGCACCCACGGGCTTCGACTTCCGTCTGCCTGGGCGCCCGCCACGGCAGGGCGCCGATCCGTCCCATCGGGTTCGCATCCACCGCCCATGGTGACCCCAGGTGCGGGCAACGGTATGGTCAAGTCTTCAACGAGAGGTGCCGGAGGCCCCGCGCGGCATCACCTGTGCCTGGGGGTACGCATGCTGAACGACGGTAAGTGCCGATGTACCTGCCCGGGCGCGACGGTCTGGGTCACCGGGCGGTCACTCGCCGACCGGCGCGCAGCCGCCTTCACGATGGCCGAGCGGCTGACAGCCGAGGGGCGCCGGGTGCAGGTCCTCGACAGGCCCGTCGCCACCGGTGAGGACACGGACCGTACGGGTATCACGGCCGAGGTACTGGCCCGCAACGGACTCGTGGCGATCGTCCCGTGCACGACGGACGCCGCACGGGACACCGCCGGGGTACGGACGCGCCACGCGGCGAGCGGCACACGGTATGTCGAGGTGTGCGTGGCAGAGGCACAGTGCCCCGAGGATTCCGCGGCCCTGGCACACGAACGCCTCACCGGACGGCGGTGACCCGCTCGGCTCGCCCCAGGGGTCGAGGCCCGACTGCTGCCGGCTACCCCCGACACCCTCACGTTGAAGCCGACCGGCACCCCGCGCGCCCTCACCCGGACGACCTGCCTCCCCCACTCACCGACCCGTTCCCCCGTCCCTCCCGGCGCCTCGCCACAGTCTCCCGGGGCCGGCCCGTCCGAGGACCCGGACCCTGCCACGGTGCCCGGGTGGAGCCGGGCGTCCGAATGAGTCCGGGGCTGGTGGGGCAGTTAGAGGGCCGGGTGTTACGGGCGAGGGGATGGCTATGGGCGAAGTGTTCTTCCGCAGACTGAGCCGATGGCAGGCGGACGGAGACCGGGAGGAGCTGGCGGACCTGTATGTGGCCGCCTACGAGGAACCCCCGGGCGACGAATACCGCAATCGCGAAGGGTTCCTGGCCAGGCTCGCGGTGGATGTCCAGCGGGCCGGCTTCGACATGGCTCAGCCGGCCGTGCACGACACCGGCGCACGAAAATGCGACGCGGCAGAGCGGGTGTTTGAGCAACTGGCACGGGATTTCCACCGCCACCGACGGACGAGACGCGGCCCGCCTCCCCGAAGAGCCAGAAGATCCGCCGCGTCTGCCGCCTGCAAGGCGACGGCATCCACGACGCCATGCACGGTGTCGCCCGCCTCCACAACCTCGTCCTCAGCAGATGCTGGGCAGGCCCATAACATCGCCTCCCATGGCTACAGTGATCGTGACCGTCGGGCTGGCGTTCGTCGGCTACCTCGCGACCTACCTGAACGGGCTGCGCCTCGCGCAGAGGCAGGCCCGGCTCACGCGCGTCAACCAGCAACTGAGTGACTTCTACGGGCCGCTGTTCGCCCTGATGGAAGCCAACAGCCGCACCTACGACACCTTCTCGGAGATGTACGCCCGCCCCGACGGCCGCGACCCCTTCCGCCACGACACACCGCCCACCGAGCACGAACTCGCGGAGTGGCGCACCTGGGCCACCACCGTCTTCATCCCCAACATCCAAGCCATGCGCGACGTGGTGGTCGCCAAGGCCGATCTCCTCATCGAGGAGGAGATGCCCGAAGCCCTGCTCCAGCTCTGCGCCCACGTCTCGGGCTACGAGATCACTGCCGCGCGCTGGGCCCAGGGCAACCACGGGGAGCACCTGTCACTCATATCCTTCCCCGGACGGGAGCTCAGGACGTACATCCGTGACCGGTTCGCCCAGCTCAAGAGCGAGCAGACCCGCTCACTGTGCCTGTCGTGGCAGGCAGGCTCACATACCGCGCTCGGGCCCGCTCCAGGGCTCTGGCCGGTTCCCATCATCGAGGAGACCCCGCCCGCTCGTGGCCCGGCGCGTCCTACGGTTCACTGACCACCACTCAGCGCTACCTGCACCCGGACGTCCGAAAGATCACAGCCGCGGGTACGGCACTCTCCGCACACCTCAGCGTGCTACGCGCTCCGCGCACCCTTCAGCTGGTTCCCCACTGGTTCCCAGAAAAGATCAAGGGGCGGTTTCGGATTTCTCCGAAACCGCCCCTCATCTGCGACTCCATAGAGTCGGGACGACAGGATTTGAACCTGCGACCCCTTGACCCCCAGTCAAGTGCGCTACCAAGCTGCGCCACGTCCCGGTGCGTTCCCTCGCGGTGACCCGCGTGATCGCGCGAACAGCACCTTACCCCACGTTCCCGGCCGGGCAGAAAGAGGGCGAGGGGCGACAGGGGGACAATCGGTCGTATGGAAGACGCGGGGACAGGAGCACGGGACCGGGACGCCGAGGGGCGGGCGCGCAGCGCACGGCCGCGGGACGGGCTGGGGCGGCCGCTGCCGTACGGCGAGACGGGCGTCGAGCGGCAGCCCGAGGGGGTCGTGCGGACTCCGCGGGAGACGGTCGCCGAGGCGCAGGCGCTGCTGGACGCCGGGAAGCCGTTCCACGCGCACGAGGTGTTCGAGGACGCGTGGAAGTCGGGGCCGGAGACGGAGCGCACGCTGTGGCGGGGGCTGGCCCAGCTGGCGGTGGGGCTCACGCACGCGGCCCGCGGAAACGTGACCGGCGGGGCGCGGTTGCTGCGGCGCGGCGCGGGTGCGGTGGAGGAGTGGGCGGGCGGGGGCGGGGGGCCGCGGCCTCACGGGATCGATGTCGACGGGCTCGCGCGGTGGGCGCGGGAGCTGGCCGGGCGGGTGGAGGGCGGCGCCGGGAGCGTCGACGCGAAGGGCGAGGCACCCCGGCTGCGCGGCTCGCGCTAGCACCGGGGTGATCCGCTGTCAGTGGCATGCGGCAGACTCGGAGGCGTGCGAGAGATTCATGTCATCGGTATCGGTGCGGGCGACCCCGACCAGCTCACCCTCCAGGCGGTCCGGGCGCTGCGGAGCACCGACGTGTTCTTCCTCCTCGACAAGGGCGAGGTCAAGAGCGATCTGACCGGACTGCGCCGGGACATGCTCGACACGCACATACCGGACGGCGGTTACCGGCTGGTCGAGGCGCGGGACCCGGAGCGGGACCGGGCCGCGGGCGGCGGGGCGTACTCACCGGCCGTCGGTGACTGGCGCAGTGCCCGCGCGGACATCTACGAGCGGCTGATCCGTGAGGAGCTGGGCGAGGAGCAGACCGGCGCCTTCCTGGTGTGGGGCGATCCGTCGTTGTACGACAGCACGTTGGCGATCCTGGAGGAGGTGCTGGCCCGGGGCGCGGTGCGGTTCTCGTACGACGTGGTGCCCGGGATCAGCAGTGTCTCGGCGCTGGCGGCCCGGCACCGTACGGGGCTGAACCGGGTGGCCCGGCCGGTGCAGATCACCACCGGGCGGCGGCTCGCCGAGGGGCTGCCGGACGGGGTGGACGACGTGGTGGTGATGCTCGACGCGCACCAGGCCTTCCGCCGGTACGCAGGCGAGGACATCGACATCTACTGGGGCGCCTACCTGGGCACCCCGGACGAGATCCTGGTCTCCGGTCCGATCGCCGAGGCCGGTCCGCGCATCGAGCGGCTGCGGGCCGAGGCACGCGAGCGCAAGGGCTGGATCATGGACACCTATCTGCTGCGCCGCCACCCGGAGGTTCCGAAGGAGGGCTGAGCGGTGCCCGGGTGGCGTCGTCTGCGTGACGACCGTGCCGGGGATGCCGCTCGCGGCCCTGGACCGGGCGACCGTGGTCAGGCGGGGCCGAGCCCCAGCCGTTCCAGCACGCCGGTGACGTCCGGCACGGCCGTCACGCCGGCCGGCAACGGCGGCCGGCGTACGACGACCACGGGCAGCCCGAGTTCCCGTGCGGCCGTGAGTTTGGCGGCCGTGGCCGCTCCCCCGCTGTCCTTCGTGACCAGGACGTCGATCAGGTTCCCGGCCAGCAGCGCGCGCTCGTCGGCGACGGCGAACGGCCCGCGCGCCAGCAGTACTTCGGTGTGCCGGGGCAGCGGAGGGTCGGGGGGTTCCACGGACCGCACGACGAAGTGCCGGTCCGTCAGGTGGGCGAAGGCGGACAGGCCGAGGCGTCCCGTGGCGAGGAAGACCCGGGGGCCGAAGCGGGACAGGGCGGTGGCCGCCGCGGGCAGGGACGGGACCGGGTGCCAGTCGTCACCCGGCTGCGGCAGCCAGCCGGGGCGGCGCAGGACGACGGAGGGGACTCCGGTGGCCCGGGCCGCTCGGGCCGCGTTCGCGGTGATCGTCTCGGCGAAGGGGTGGGTGGCGTCCACCAGCGCGTCCACGCCGTGATCGCGAAGCCAGTCGCCGAGGCCGGCCGCCCCGCCGAACCCTCCGATCCGCACCTCGCCGGCGAGCGTGCCCGGCCGTGCGACCCGGCCCGCGAGCGAGGTGGTGACACGGACCCCGGAACACCCCGACAGCTCGGTGGCGAGACGGCGGGCCTCGGCCGTACCGCCGAGGATCAGGACGTGCGGGGACATGGGGCGAGCGTACGGGGTCCTGCGCAGGGGGCGACGCCGCGGGGACGCCGTGGCGCACGACGGCCGCCCGGCGGGATCGCCGGGCGGCCGTCGTGGGACGGGACCTCCGTCAGCCCTGGCGGGCCTTGAAGCGGGGGTCCTTCTTGTTGATCACGTAGACCACACCCCGCCGGCGGACCACCTGGGCGCCGGGCTTGGCCTTCAGTGAACGCAGGGACTTGCGGACCTTCATGGTTCTGTTCTCCTCGGGTCGGTCGCCGGGCCGGTCAGCCGCGGGCGGCGGCGGTACGGCCGTACCGGCGCTCGAAACGCTCCACTCGGCCGGCGCTGTCCAGGACCCGCGCCCTGCCGGTGTAGAAGGGGTGCGACGCGGACGAGATCTCCACGTCGATCAGCGGGTAGGTGTTGCCGTCCTCCCACTCGATCGTCCGGGACGAGTCGGCGGTGGAGCGGGTCAGGAACGCGGTGTCCGCGGCGCGGTCCCGGAAGACCACGAGACGGGACGCGGGATGAATGCGGGCCTTCATGGGGTTTCCTCTCTGGGGGTGCTGGTGCGCTGCCGCTCGGCTTCAGCGCTCTTCGCGGAAGTCGACGTGCGCGCCGGCCACCGGGTCGTACTTGCGCAGGACCAGCCGGTCGGGGTCGTTCCGGCGGTTCTTGCGGGTCACGTAGGTGACACCGGTCCCGGCCGTCGACTTCAGCCTGACGACGGGACGCGCGGTGCTGCGTGCCATGAGGTTCTCCCTTCGCCCACACCCGACTTTCTTGATCCGGGCATGTCATTCACGACCTGTCCAACAACACCTCCCGCCGTCGCATTCCCGGGCCGGAGAAGCGTTCAGCGCAGCAGGAGCTGCAGGCCGCCGAGGATCGTCGCCGCGATGACCAACTGCTCGAACAGCCGCTGGTTGATCCGGTGCACCGCCCACCTGCCGATGAGCGCGCCGGGCACGACGAACACCACGAGCGCGGCGTCCAGCAGCAGCGAGTGGCCGTCGATCAGGCCGAGACCGGCGCTGAAGGGGACCTTGGAGAGGTTCACGATCAGGAAGAAGAACGCCGAGGTGCCCAGGAAGCCGAGTTTGCGGAAGCCGGCCGACAGCAGGTACATCGACATCACCGGGCCGCCCGCGTTGGCGACCATCGTGGTGAAGCCGCCGAGCACACCGTACGAACCGGCCTTCGCCCGGCCCGCCCGGGTGGTGACCTCGTCCGGGTCGTCGGGGCGGTCGGCCGTGCGGCGCCGCCACACCGTGACCCCGGCCATCAGCAGCAGGATCGCGCCGATCGAGGTCCGTACGACGCCGTCGTCGGCCCAGACCAGGAACAGCGTGCCGACCAGCACGCCGGCCGCGACCGCCGGGAACAGCCGCCACAGCGTGGGCCAGTGCGCGTGCCGCCGGTAGGTCGCCACGGCCAGCACGTCGCCCGCGATGAGCAGCGGGAGCAGGACGCCGGTGGAGGCACGGGCCGGGAGGACCGCGGCGAAGACGGCGAGACTGACGGTGTTGGCCCCGCTGACGGCGGTCTTGGAGAAGCCGACGAGCAGGGCGGCGAATGCCAGGGCGGCGAACTCCCAGCCGGATATGTGCCAGAGCGTCATCGTGTTCATGCGGGGACCGATGCTATGTCCGGACAACCGGATGGTGTAAGTACCGTCTCGCCGATTGACCCCGGCACGCACGCACCCCCGCCCGCCCGCCGGAGGCTCACCTGAGCCGGTCCGGGCGATCCGGTCGGTCCGGTGCGTCCACGTCGAGCGCCGCCGCACGCAGGGCGGCGGCCACCCGGACGACCGCGTCGGCAGGCGGATGCGGCAGCCGGGCCAGCAGCTGGCGGCGCTGCTCCTGCGGCCCGCCGCGGACCGGCAGGATCCGGACACCGGCCGGCGCCGCGGAGGCAAGGGCAGCCGGTACGGTGGTCAACCCGCAGCCGGCGGCGACGAGATGGAGCTTGGCCAGCCAGTCGCGGGCGACATGGACGATCTCCGGCCGCTCGTCCAGCCCCGGCCACACGCCCATCAGCCGGTCCTCCCCGGAGGCGGAGCCCGCGATCCAGCGCTGCCCGCGCAGGTCGGCCACATCGACGAAGTCGCCGCGGGCCAGGGGGTGGCCGGCCGGCAGCGCGAGGCACAGGGCGCGCTCGGTGAGGGTCTGGAGCACCAGCGGGGGCGATTCGGCGTCCGGCGCCCGGAACGGCGGCGCCGACGCGAGCAGGGCCAGGTCGATACTGCCGGCGCGCAGGGCACGCACCAGTGCCGGGGTGGTGCCCTCGCGGCCGACGACCTCCAGGCCGGGGTCCGTCCGGCGGAGCGCGGTCAGGGCGTACGGGACCAGCACGGCGCCCGCGGTGGGGAACCAGCCGAGGCGGACCGTGCCGCCCTCTCCGGGCAGTCCGGACAGTTCCCGCGCCGTCGCCTCGATCTCGTCGAGCACGGTCGTCGCGCGCCGCATGACGACCCGGCCGGCCGCGGTGAGCCGTACCCCGTCGCGGCGCCGCTCCAGCAGCTCCGCGCCCGCTGCCCGCTCGATCGCGGCGATCTGCCGGGACACCGCCGACTGGGTGTAGCCCAGCGAGGCCGCGGCGGCGGTGAAGGTTCCCTGTTCGGTGACCGCGCGGAAGACCCGCAGCGCGGTCAGTGACACATCGTTGAAGTCCATGACGTTCACGCATACTAGCCGTGCGTAACTTTCGTTGGACTCATGAACGCGCCGTTCCTAGCGTGGGACGCATGAACGCTTCCCGCATCGCCCTTGTCACCGGCGCGAACCAAGGGCTCGGCCGCGCACTCGCCGAAGGCCTCGCCGCCCGGCTGGGTCCGCACGACCTGGTCCTGCTCACGGGGCGCGACCCCGGGCGGGTGACGGACGCCGCCGCCGAGGTCGCCCGGCTGCCCGGAACGCGCGCCCGCGTCGAGGGCCGGGTCCTGGACGTCACCGACGCCGACGCGATCACCCGGCTCGCCGACGAACTCGGGTCCCGGTACGGCGGGGTGGACGTCGTCGTCTCCAACGCGGTCGCCCGGGTCCTGCCCGAGGACTCGCAGTCCGAGCGGGCCGACGAGTTCATCGACGTCTCGAACACCGCCACCCACGCCGTCCTGCGTTCCTTCGGCGCCGTTCTGCGCCCGGGCGGCCGGCTGCTCGTGGTGGCGAGTTCGCTCGGCACCCTCGGTCACCTCGACCGACGGCTGCACCACCTGTTCGACGGGGCCAGCCTCGACCAGGTCGAGTACGCCGTCGAGTCCTGGCGCAGCGCCGTCCACAACCGCACCGCCGCCGAGGCGGGCTGGCCCGTCTGGCTGAACGTGCCCTCGAAGGTGGCCCAGGTCGCGGCCGTCCGCGCGGTCGCCGCCGAGCGCCGCGAGCAGGACCTGGCCACCGGCACCCTGGTCGCCTCGGTCTGCCCCGGCATGGTCGACACCGCCACGTCCCGCCCCTGGTTCAGCGACTTCAGCGGGGCCCAGTCCCCCGCCGAGGCCGCCGGTGCGGTGCTCGACCTGGTCTTCGCCGAGGACGTCGAGCCCGGCCTCTACGGCGAGCTGATCCGCTTCGGCAGGCCGCTGCCCTGGCACGACGGCACGCCTCCGGTGGAGCAGGACCGTCTCGTCAGGCCTTGAGGGCCGGCTGAGCCCGGAGCCCTGCCTCCTCCTGGCTTCTCCGGCCTCCTCCCGCATGGGGACGAGGCGGCCGGGGCCGACTCCCCGGCGCCGGTAGCGCAGTTCGGTGCGGTCGGCGTGAAACCCTGGCCGGGACGCGTGCATCCGAGCCCGTCGAGGAGGACGTCGTATGCCACCCCTGGTCGACCCCGTACCCGGCGGGAGTCCCGGCGATCTCGCCCGGGCCCATGCCCTCGCCCACGAGCTGTCCGCCCAGGGCGTGCGCGGGATCGTGCTGGCCTATGTGGACACCGCGGGGATCTGCAGGGTCAAGACCGTCCCCTGGCAGGGGTTGCAGCCGGCGGTGGCCTGGGGCGTCGGCATGTCCCCGGTGTTCGACACCTTCCTGGCGAACGACGCGATCGTGCGCACCGACGTGCTCGGCTCGCCCGACGGCGATCTGCGCCTCTACCCGGACCTGGACCGGCTGGTGGTGCTGGCCGGGCAGCCCGGCTGGGCGTGGGCGCCCGTCGACCGGCTCACCCAGGAGGGTGAGCGTCACCCCGGGTGCAGCCGCACCTTCCTGCGCCGGGTCGTCGCCGACGCCCAGGACCGGCACGGCATCACCTTCAGGGCGGGGGTGGAGATCGAGTGGACGCTCGGCCGGGCCGCCGCGCCGGCCGAGGAGTTCGCACCGGCCACGTCGGGTCCGGCGTACAGCGCCGCCCGGCAGATCGAGCTGAGCGACTACACCGCCGACCTGCTCGCGGCCCTGGAGAAGCAGGAGGTGCCGGTCGCCCAGCTGCACCCGGAGTACGCGCCCGGTCAGTTCGAGCTCTCCACCGGCGCCCTTGACCCGGTGGCGGCGGCCGACCAGAGCGTGCTGGTGCGGCAGACCGTCCGGGCCGTGTCGCAGAAGTACGGTCTGCGGGCCTCCTTCGCCCCGGCCGTCACCGAGCGGGGCGTCGGCAACGGCGGCCACCTGCACCTCTCCCTGTGGCGCCACGGGGTCAACCTGCACGCCGGGGGCGACGCCCGGTACGGCATGACGGCCGCGGCCGAGTCGTTCATCGCCGGGCTGCTGACGCACCTGCCCGCGCTGACGGCGGTGACCGCACCGAGCCCGGCCAGCTACCTGCGGCTCAAGCCCGGCCAGTGGGCGGGGGTGTTCACGGCCTGGGGCCGGGAGACCCGCGAGACCGGTATCCGGGTCATCACCGGCACGGCCGGCCACCAGAGCCAGGACGCCAACCTGGAGGTCAAACCGGTCGACCTGGCCGCCAACCCGTACCTGGCCCTCGGCTGCGTCATCGCGGCCGGACTCGACGGGATCGCCTCGGCCGCGCCGCTGCCCGAGGAGGTCACCGACGACCCGGCCCGGCTGGTCCCGGACGAGGCGGTGGCCCGGGGCGTGCGCCGGCTGCCGACCTCGCTCCCCCAGGCCGTCGAGGAGTTCCGCGAGGACAAGGTGCTGCGCACCGCGCTCGGCCCGGTCCTCGCGGACGCGGTGATCGCCGTACGCGAAGGCGAGACGGCGGCCGTCGCGGGGCTCGACGACGCCGGGGTGGCGGCGGCCTACCGCTGGAAGTACTGATGCCGGGGCCGGTCCGGGAAGCCCTCGACGCGCTCCCGCTCGTCGACCACCACTGCCACGGCGCGGTCACCGCCGACCTCGCCGGGCCCGAGTTCGAGTCGCTGCTGACCGAGGGCGAGGCCTGGCCGGGCGTCTCGCCGTTCGACAGCCCGGCCGGCATCGCCGTACGACGGCACTGCGCACCCCTGCTCGACCTGGAGCGGCACGCGCCGGTGGCCGACTACCTGGCGCGCCGGGCCGAGCTGGGCTGGCAGGAGGTCAACCGCCGGTTCCTGACGGCCGCGCACACGGAGACGTTCTGCGTGGACACCGGCTACGCCCCGCACCCGGTCACCTCCCCCGCCGAACTCGCGGCGGCGGCCGGGGCGCGCGCCTACGAGGTCGTGCGGCTGGAGAGCGTCGCCGAGGCGGTGGCCGCCCGGGGCATCGACGCGGCCGACTACGCGGCTGCCTTCCGGGCGGCGGCCGAGGAGGCGGTACGGCGGCCGGGAGTGGTCGCGGTCAAGTCGGTGGCCGCCTACCGCACCGGTTTCGCCCTGGACCCGGCGCGGCCGACGTACAACGAGGTGACCCGGGCGGCGGCGCTGTGGTTCTCCGGGGGCGGCAGGCTCACCGACCCGGTACTGATGCGTCATCTGCTGTGGACCGCCGTCGGGCTCGGGCTGCCGCTCCAGTTGCACGCCGGTTTCGGCGACTCGGACCTGCGGCTGCACCACGCGGACCCGGCGCTGCTCACCGACTGGCTGCGGCTGACCGCCGGCACCGTCCCGGTGCTCCTGCTGCACTGCTGGCCCTACCAGCGCCAGGCCGCCTACCTCGCCGCGGTGTTCGAGCACGTGCACCTCGACGTCGGGCTCGCCCTGCACCACGTGGGCCCGGCCCGGGCCGGGGCGGTGCTTGCGGAGGCGATGGAGATCACCCCGTTCCGCAAACTGCTGTACAGCTCGGACGCCTATGGTGTGGCCGAGTTCCACCACCTCGGCGCGCTGTCCTTCCGGCAGGGACTGGCCGGAATACTCCAGGCCCGGGTGGACGCCGACGAACTGAGCCCGACCGACGCGGTGCGGATCGCCGCCTGGACGGGACGTGACAACGCCCGTCGTCTCTACGGACTTCCCGCATCCGACCCCGGCCGCGACTGAACGCGCGCCCTGTCCGGAAAGTATGATCAAGCAATGTCTGACATGACCGAAACCACGCCCGGTTGGCTGTCCTCCGACGAACTGGAGATGGCGCGCGCCCGCATGCCGATCCTGTACGTGGAGGCCGTGCCCGTGCGCGTCGACGACAGCGGCGAAGTCACCAGCATCGGCCTGCTGCTCCGCATCGGCCCGGACGGAACGGTCAGCCGGACCCTCGTCTCCGGCCGTGTCCTGCACCACGAGCGGGTCCGCGACGCCCTGTTGCGCCATCTGGAGAAGGACCTCGGCCCGGTGGCACTGCCCCGGGTGCCGGCCTCCCTGCAGCCGTTCACGGTGGCCGAGTACTTCCCGACGCTCGGCGTCACCCCGTACCACGACCCGCGTCAGCACGCGGTGTCGCTGGCCTACATCGTGCCGGTGACCGGGGACTGCCGGCCCCGGCAGGACGCCCTGGACCTGGTGTGGTTCAGTCCGCAGGAGGCGATGCTGGAGGCCGTGCAGAGCGAGATGCCGGGCGGCCACGGGGTGTTGCTGAAGCAGGCCCTGGCCCATGTGGGGGTCGTGAGCTAGGGAGGCTCCGCGGGCCCCCGGCCGAGGTGCCGCCGACGGCGTTCAGCCGAGCTGTTCGGCGGCCCAGCGGGCCCAGTCCCGCTCCATCTCGGCCCAGCGCAGGCCGTATTCCAGGGCGATCCGGCCGTTGGCGGTCAACGGCCCCTCGTCCGACTCCAGTTCGGTCCTCAGCTCCGCGAGCTGCTCGTGGTAGGCCCCGGCCTGCTCCGCCCGCTCGGCGAGGACCGCGCGGGCCTGGTCGTCCGAGGCCAGGCCGAAGAAGAACACCTTGAGCAGCAGTTCGCTGCGGCGCGGCTGCTGCTGGGTCGGGGCGGCCAGCCACTCCCGCAGTTCCTTGAGCCCTTCCTCGGTGACCCGGTACTCCTTGCGCCGGCGCGGCCCCTCGGCGGACACGTCGACCAGTCCGGCCTCCGCCAGGCGGTTCAGCTCCCCGTAGACCTGGCTCTGGGTGGCCGGCCAGACGTGGGCCAGCGAGGTGTCGAACAGCTTGAGCAGGTCGTAGCCGCTGGCGGGCCGGTCGACGAGGAGTCCGATGAGGGCGTGGCGAAGGCTCATGATTCCATCGTAAATCCAACATTGACAGATTCGGCAAGACATCTGTGCATCGACCTGTCAATGATGGACTATCGAGGGGGTCCGGTCCCGGACCGCGGGCCGCCCGGAGCCGTCCGGGATGTCCTGCTCGGTCCAGATGCACTTGGCGTCGCTGAGGTAGCGGGCGCCCCAGCGCCGGGAGAGCGCGGCGACCAGCTGGAGGCCACGGCCGCCCTCGTCGGTGTTGGCGGCATGCCGGATGCGCGGGGTGCTGAGGCTGCCGTCGTAGACCTCGCAGGTCAGGATGCGGCTGCGCAGCAGCCGTAGCCGCATGGGGCCCCTGGCGTGCCGGATCACGTTGCCGACCAGCTCGCTCACCAGGAGTTCGGTGGTCGTCGACAGGTCGTCCAGGCCCCACCGGGAGAGCTGGTCGCGGACGAGCTGGCGGGCCTGGCCGGCCGCCCGGGGGTCGTCGGGCAGGCCGAAGGAGGCGATGTCGTCGGCGGGCAGCGCCCGGGTGTGGGCGATGAGCAGGGCCGCGTCGTCGGTGGTCCGCGCCCGGTCCGGGAGCAGCTCCGAGACGACCGTGTCGCACAGCTCCGCCAGGCCCCGGGCGTCCGCCTCCTGGTCGGCGCCGGCGAAGCGGGCCGGGCGGACCGCGGACCGGCGCAGGACGCGCAGCAGCTCGGTCAGGCCCCGCTCGGCGTCCTGGGCGTCGGACTCGATGAGCCCGTCGGTGCACAGGACGACCAGGCTGCCGTCCGGGAGCGGCAGTTCGTGCACGGCGAACGGCGGGGTGGCGGCGCCGAGCGGCGGATCGGGGCTCACGACGGGACTGTGCACGGTGCCGTCGGGATGCACGAACACCGGCGGCGGATGCCCGGCGAGGGCGTAGCAGCAGGTCCGGCCGACCGGGTCGTAGACGGCGTAGAGGCAGGTGGCGTAGAAGTCCTCGCCCAGGTCGCTGACCAGGTCGTTGAGGTGGCCCAGCAGGTCGTCCGGGGCCATGTCGAGATCGGCCAGGGTGTGTACGGCGGTACGCAGCCGGCCCATGGTGGCGGCCTCGGCGATGCCGTGGCCCATCACGTCGCCGACCACCAGGGCGACCCGGTCCGCGGAGAGCGGGATCACGTCGAACCAGTCGCCGCCCACCTGCTCGCCCCGGCCCGCCGGCAGATAGCGCGCGGCGGCGACGGCGGCGGGCAGCCGGGGCAGGGTCCGGGGCAGCAGGGCGCTCTGCAGTTGCTGCGCGCGGGCGTGCTCCAGGTCGTACAGGCGGGCCCGCTCCAGGGCCTGGCCGACCAGGGCGCCGAGGGTCGTCAACAGGGTGCGTTCCTCCTCGCCGAAGGGGTGCGTCCGGTTGTAGGAGAGGACGGCCACCCCCACGGCACGCCCGGAGGCGACCAGCGGCAGGAACGCCCAGGCCATCTTCGGCGAGGTCCCCATCCGGATCATGTCCGTCGTCACCGGATAGCGCTCGTACATCCGCGCGGGCGACTCCAGGAACTCCGGGCGCCGGGTCCGCAGCACGTCGGTGACCGGCATGCCGGCGGCGAGGGGGCCCTCGAACCGGGTCAGGTAGGCCTTCGGGTAACCGACGTCGCCGACCCTGGTCAGCCTGCCGTTCTCGAACACGGAGACGATTACCCCGTCGGCGCCGAACGGCGACAGGACACACCGCGCCACGGCCCCCACGACGTCCTGGACGGTCACGGCCTCGGCGAGCGCCGCCGTCAGCTCCGCCGACCGGACCGCGAGTTCGTGCCCGGACTCCGGTGTCCGGTGCGGCGGCCGCCCGGCGGAGCGCTCCAGGCGCTCGGCGGTCCAGGCCGCCACCGCGTGCAGAAACGACTGCTGTACGTCGTCGGGACCGCCGGAACCTGCCAGCAGCACCGAGAACGCGCCGATCGGTCCTGCGGCACCGACGAGCGGCACCGCCACCGTGCCGGTCGCGCCCGTCCCCAGGCAGTCGCCGTCCACCCGGACGAGGACACCGCGCCGCAGAGCGCGGGCCGGCGGCACGTCCTGCTCCTCGCGAAGCTCCGCCCAGGCCCGCGCGGCCCCGGCGGCGATGCCGTCCACCGCGTGCAGGGTCAGCCGGGCCGTGCCGGGGTCCCACAGGTGCAGCAGACCACCCAGTCCCCCGGCACTCGCCACCGCCTGCCGAAGGCCGAACGCCAGCGTCGTCGCCCGCGCCTCCACGGCCGGGGACGACTCGGATTCGACCCCTTGCCGGCGGTTCGGGCACATAACGACAGGTTAACGACAGCGCGCCGGAGGGGCGCGAGGAACTGCGCGACCAGCCACGACGGACCCGCGGCCGGCGGACGGACCCCCGGATCCGGCCGCGGCTCTCCCACCCGCAGCGCTACGCGGGGTTGCGGCCCACGAAGAACTCGCGGAACGGGTCCATGCTCGGTTCCAGGCCGGCCTCGATCAGCCCCCGGCGCAGGGCGGTCATCTGGGCGTCGTGGATGCGCTGGGTGGGCTGGCGCAGCGGCCCGCCGTTGTAGCCCTGGAGCCAGCCCTGGAACTTCCAGGCCTGCCGGTTGAGGAAGGCCCCGCCGTGCAGGGCCGGGGCGAGCCCCGCCTTGATCTTGCGGGCGGGATGCAGCTGCCAGTACAGGTCGGCCGCGTCGTCGTACCTGCCCTCCCGCAGCAGCCGGAAGGCGCGCGGGATCATCGGGCCGTAGTACTCGTGGTCGCTGGTGGCGGAGAACCGGATCGGCATGATCTGGGAGAGCGGGATCAGTTCGCCCTCGACGGGCATGGAGATGACCACCTCGTCGCCGAAGTGCCGGTGGCACTCGATGACGGACTGGATGCCCGGGAAGCCGCCCTCGGCCTTGATCGCGGCGATGTTGGGGCAGTCGTCGACGAGCCGCCGGATCAGGCGGACCGGGATGTCGGAGGGGTGGATGCGGGGGCTGAAGCCCCACAGGAACATCGGGAAGAGCATGACGGCCAGGTTCGTCGCGTCGCAGACGGCCTTGGTGTAGTCGTAGACGTCCTGCTCGGACTCCGGGTAGAAGTTCGGCGGGTACGACAGCAGCACCAGTTCGGCGCCGGCCTCCTCGGCGCCCTTCACCGCCTCGATGTTCTGTTCCAGGGTGCTCCAGCTGGCGTGGTGGGTGAGGAGGAACTCCGCTCCCGCCTCGTCCTTGACGATCCGCAGGAAGTCCAGGTACTCGGGGAGCTGGACGGCCACCTCCGAGACGCCGAGGGTGCCGGCGAAACCGTGCTCGATCGCGAGCCTGGTGTCATGGCGGATCGCGGTCTCGTTGATGTGCCTCAGGTCGCCCGTGAAGGACGGGATGGTGCAGTTGACGACGCCGACGAGGTGCTCTCGCGCCCATTCACGGGCCTCGGCGCGGGTGTAACGGGCCATGGCTGTGGTCCTTTCACAGGTGCGGGGTGCCGGCGCCTTCCCAGGCGAGGTACTTGAGTTCGAGGAACTCCTCGATGCCGTAGACCGAGCCCTCCCGGCCGGTCCCCGACTGCTTGACGCCGCCGAAGGGGGCGACCTCGTTCGAGATGAGGCCGGTGTTGACGCCGACCATGCCCGCCTCCAGGGCGGCGCCGATCCGCCAGACGCGCTCGGCGTCCCGGGCGAACAGGTAGGCGGCGAGGCCGGATTCGGTGTCGTTGGCGGCGCGGACCGCGTCCTGCTCGTCGGTGAACCGGATCAGCGGGGTGACGGGCCCGAAGGTCTCCTCCCGGGTCACGGCCATGCCGGCGGTGACACCGGCGAGGACGGTCGGCTCGTAGAACAGCCCGCCGCGCGCGTGCCGTCGGCCGCCGTGGAGGACCTCGGCGCCGTGCCCTACCGCGTCGGCCACCTGGGCCTCCACCTTGGCGACGGCGTCCTCGTCGATCAGCGGCCCCTGCTGGACGCCGTCCTCGAACCCGTCCCCGACGACGAGTTCGGCGACCCGCGCCACGAGCTTGGCGGCGAACGCGTCGTACACGCCGTCCTGCACGTAGACCCGGTTGGCGCTGATGCAGGCCTGCCCGGTGTTGCGGTACTTGGCGGCGAGCACGCCCGCGACCGCCAGGTCGAGGTCCGCGTCGTCGAGGACCAGGACGGGGGCGTTGCCGCCCAGTTCCATGGAGGTCCGCTTCACGGTCGCCGCGGACTGGGCGAGCAGCAGTCGGCCGACCTCGGTGGAGCCGGTGAAGGTCAGCTTCCGCACCAGGGGGTTGGCGGTCAGCTCGGGGCCGATCTCGCGGGGGTCGCCGGTGAGCACGTTGAAGACGCCGGCGGGTATGCCCGCGCGCTCGGCGAGTTCGGCGAGGGCGAGGGCGGTCAGCGGGGTCTGCTCGGCGGGCTTGAGGACCATGGTGCAGCCGGCGGCGAGTGCCGGACCGGCCTTGCGGGTGATCATCGCGGCCGGGAAGTTCCACGGCGTGATCGCCGCGCAGACGCCGACCGGCTCCTTGAGGACGACGATCCGCCGCGAGGCCTCGGGCGCCGCCAGCACGTCCCCGCGCACCCGCTTGGCCTCCTCCGCGAACCACTCCAGGAAGGAGGCGGCGTAGGCGACCTCGCCGAGCGCCTCGGCGTACGGCTTGCCCTCCTCCAGGACGATGAGCCGGGCGAGGTCCTCGGCATGCGCGGCGACCAGGTCGTACCAGCGGCGCAGGATCCGGGAGCGCTCCTTGGCGGCCAGGGCGCGCCAGGCCGGCAGGGCGCGGTGCGCCGCGTCGATCGCCTCCGTGGTCCGCGCGCGGTCCAGGAGGGGCAGTCGGGCCAGCACCTCGCCGGTGGCCGGGTTGTGCACGGCGAAGGTGTCCGGGGCCGTCAGCCACCTGCCGTCCACGTAGGCGGCGTTCTTCAGCAGGGAGACGTCGTCGAGTCCGCCGCGCACGGGGGTCCTCACTTCGCGACCGGGGAGACGGTGACCGGCAGTTCGGTGCCGAGGGAGAGCCCGGCGGCCCGGCGCACGCACATCGCGGCGACCGCGAGGTCCTGGACGGCGGAGCCGACGGACTTGTAGACGACGATCGCGTCGGCGTCCGGACGCCCCCGCACCCGGCCGGAGACGACGTCGGCGAGCGGGACCAGCTTCCCGGCGAGGTCGACGCCCGCCTCCTTGGCGGCGATCAGGTCACCGGTCTCGCAGGCCACTTCGTGGAGCTGGTCGGCGACGACCAGGGCGGCCCGCTCGATGACCCCGGTGTCCAGCTCACGCTGTTCGGGCAGCGTGGAGCCGATCGAGACGACGGTGGCGCCCGCCGGTACCTCGCGCAGGGTCGGCCGTTCGTCCCGGGAGCGGGCGGCGCACACCACCAGACCGGCGCCTTCGACGGCCTTCACCGCGCTGTCCGCCGTGTGCAACGGCACGCCGAGGTCGGCGAGCGTGGACGTGAACCGGGTTCGGCTGCCGGGGTTGGGACTGAACACGGTGACCGAGGACAGCTCACGGACCGCGGCGAGGGCACGGACATGGTGCTGCGCCTCGAAGCCGGAGCCGATCACGCCGACCGTGACCGGCCCGGGCGGGGCGAGGACGTCGGCGGCGAGCGCGGAGGTGGCCGCCGTACGGAAGCCGGTGACCGCGTTGCCGTCGAGGAGCGCCAGCAGCTCGACGGTGTCCTGGTCGAACAGCGGGATCAGGTACGAGGCGCGTCGGCTCCGCGGAGAGGCGGCGATCAGCTTGGCGCCCATCGGAGCGCCGTCTCCCGGCACCCCGCTGAGGGTGCGCAGCCACAGGCCCTCGCCGCGGGCCATCGTGCGCGGCGGGAAACGGGCCTCGTCCGGTGGCGCGCAGTAGGCGGCGCGCAGGGCGGCGACGGCCTCGGGCCAGCCGAAGGCGGCTCGGACGTCGGCGTCGGTCAGAAAGATCGTCACGGGCACCCCGTCGGGAGAGGGCTGAGCATCCAATGTGCTGGACATTGAACATTGGATATTCTGTACAGACAAGGCCGTGCCGCTAAGTTGTCCGGAGCGGAAAAGGGAAGAACGAAGGAGCGGGTGGATATGCCCAGCATCCAGCGGCGCGCCGCCGACCTGGTGTTCGAGCACCTGCAGGAGCGCATCGTCTCCGGCGAGCTGGCCCCCGGGGACCGGCTCGACCCCACGGAGATCGCCGCGAGCCTGGGCGTGAGCCGCACCCCGGTGCGGGAGGCCATCCTCCAGCTGGACAGCGCCGGTCTGGTACGACGGCTGCCCTACCGGGGCGTGGTCGTGGCCGACGTCGACCTGGGCCTCGCGGAGGAGGTGGCCGCGCTGCGGATCCACCTGGAGACGCTGGCCGCCCGAATCGCCGTACCGAGGCTGCGGGACGAGGACCTGGCCGCCATGCGGGACGCGCACGAGCGGCTGGAGTCGGCGCTCTCCGGCGACGACGCGCAGCGGGACTTCAACGGACTCAACCGCCGCTTCCACATGGCCCTCTACCGGCGTGCCGGGTCCTCGGTGCTGCTGCGCGAGATCGAGGGCCTCGCCGACCAGGCCGAGCGCATCCGGATGCACTTCGACCTGCGGCACAGCCCGGCCGGACGGCACCACGCGGCGATCCTCGACGCCTGCGAGCGCGGGGACGCCGAGGCCGCGGCGGCGGCGACCCGCGACCACATCCTGACCGCGCACCGAATGGTGACGGGCGACGGCCACCGCCTCGAACCGGGCTCCCCGCTCGCGGCGGTGCTGGCCGCCTCGGGCGCGCCGATCGCCTAGCCCGCCTTCCCCAGCGCCGAGCTGAGCGCGTCGTCGATGGCGGGCTCGCGGAAGGCGAAGCCGGACTTCAGCAGGCCGTCCGGGACGGCCCGGCAGCTGCCCGTGATGCCCTCGGCGAACTCACCGAGGACGGTCCGCAGCGCGAAGGCGGGGACGGCGGCGAGGGTGGGGCGGTGCAGGATCCGGCCCGTCGCCCGGGTGATCTCGCGGTTCGTGAGCGGTTCGGGGGCCGTGAAGTTGAGGGGGCCTGCGACGTCCTCGCGGTCGAGCACGTGGCGCAGGGCGGCGATGTGGTCGGGCAGCGAGATGAACGGCCAGAACTGGTCGCCCGAGCCGAGCCTGCCGCCGAGGCCGTACCGGAAGAGCGGGAACAGTCTGCCCCAGGCGCCGCCGTCGGCGGAGACGACGAGACCGGTGCGGGGGTGGACGACGCGGACGCCGGCCCGCTCGGCCGGCGCGGCGGCGGACTCCCAGCCGACGCAGACGGAGGCCAGGAAGTCGTGTCCGGCCGGGTCGGACTCCGTGACGACACGGTCGCCGGTGTCGCCGTAGTAGCCGGTGGCCGAGGCGGAGACCAGCACCCGGGGCGGCCGGGCGGCCTCGGCACAGGCCTCGGCGACGGTCCGCGTCCCCAGGAGCCGGCTGAGCCTGATCTCGTCCTTGTACGCAGCGGTCCAGCGCCGGTCGCCGACCCCGGCTCCGGCCAGGTGGACCACGGCGTCGACGCCGTCCAGGACGGCCGGGTCCAGCCGGGCGCCGGGCTCCCAGGCCGCGGATTCGCTGCCGTCCGCCGCCGGCGCCACGGTCCGGCCGCGGGTCAGACGCAGCACACCGTGGCCGTCGGCGAGGAGGGAACGGGTGAGGGCGGAGCCGATGAGTCCGGTGGATCCGGTGATCGCGACGCGCATGACGTTCTCCGATGAGCAACTGTTTGATAATTCAAACCAACGGTCGTCAGCGTACTCCGGCCGGATGTCCGCAGGGCGTAAGCGACCGGGCGGGGCGGCGACCTGCGCGCCGCCCCCGCCCGCCTCGCTAGGGGGCCAGGGTCTCGCCGAAGCGGGCGTCGGGCACGGGGGCGCTCAGGGCACCGCCGTTGAAGGACCAGGATCCGCTGCCGGCGGGGCCGTTGGCCGTGCCGGGGAAGACCCAGGCGGCGCCGTCGTCGGTGTCCTCGCCGGGCGCGGAGGCGATCAGTTCGGCCTTGCCGTCCTGGTTGGCGTCGACGAGCCGAAGGGCGCCGCCGAACCAGTCGCCGTCCTCGTTGTCCCCGGGCACGGACGGGGTGCTCTGGCTGTAGCTGACGAGGCCGCGCGGGGTGAGTCCGCGGGCGGTACCGCGCACCACCCAGGCGGTGCCCGGGTCGGTGAGGCTGTTGATGTCGTTGCCCGGCGCGCCGATCGCGGCGTCGGCGTAGCCGTCGCCGTTCACGTCCGCCACGGTGACGGCACCGCCGAAGCGGTCGCCGACCTTGTCGTCGCCGGAGGCGCCGATGCTCGTCTGGTCGAAGTGCTGGGCGGCGTCCGGACCGCTCAGGCCGGCGGGCCCGCCGAGGAAGACGTCGACGGTGCCGCCGTCGACCAGGACCTCGTTGAGGTCGTCGCTGTCGGTCGGGGAGCCGAAGACCACGTCGGTGTAGCCGTCGTTGTTGACGTCGCCGGAGGCGCCGACCGGGCCGCCGCGCAGTCCGCGGCCGTACGTCAGCCCGTCGGGGCCGCCGGGCAGGTAGCTGGCCGCGCCGAACGTCTCGACGGGGATCACCGATTCGTAGACGGTCAGGGTGCCGAGCAGGACCACGTCGTCGGCGCCGCTCCTGTCGTAGTCGCCGGAGGTGAGGCCGGTGGGGGTGAAGTCCTCCGCCCACTTCCAGTTCATCGGAGTCGCCTGGAAGGTGTGGGTGCCGCCGGCGCCGGCCTGGAAGCCGTACGTCTGCAGGGACTTGCCGCTCAGGAGGGCGAGTTCGGTGCGGGAGCCGTGGAAGCGGCCGGTGGCCAGGCCCAGTCCGAAGTGTCCGCGTGTCGTCGGTGTGCTGTCCTGCAACAGGAGCGCGCCGGTGGCCCGCAGCCCGTTCGCGGAGCCCCACAGGACGACCGCCGCTCCCGCGTCGGCGGTGGTCCCGGCGTCTCTCCCGGGCATGCCGACGACGAGATCGGCGTAGCCGTCGCCGTCCAGGTCACCGGACGTGGTGGTCCGTCCGAAGCCGTCGCCGGCCTGGGCGAGGCCGGGTATGCCGGGCGTGCTCAGGCTGAACGTCGCGCGGCGGGCGGTGGACAGGCCGCTCGCGGATCCGTACAGCACGGCGACGTAGCCGGCGCCCTTCTGGGCGCTGACGGTGCCGCCGGGGGCGGAGATCACGGCATCGGGGTAGCCGTCGCCGTTGAAGTCGTCATGGGCGGCGGCCAGGGCCGCGGGTGCGGCGGGCGCCGGAGCGGCCGTCACGGTGATCGTGGCGGCGATGGTGAGCAACACGGTCACCGCGGCCGGCCCGGACAGCAGGTTCGCTCGGCCGCGGAGGGTTCTGGGCGTGCTCGTGCTGGAACGCGTACTGGGCACTTCGTGGCTCCTGGGATCTCGGCGTGGCCCGTCGGGATGGAGTCGTGGGGGTACGGCAAGGGCCCGTCCCCGCCGCCGCGGGGTTGGACCGGCGATCCGGCCGAAGGGTTGTGCCCCGTCGTGCCCGGGGATCCGGAACCGCGGACCGCCCGGCGACCGGGCGGGGAGAGGCAGCGACCACCCGCGGCCCGGAGAGGGGGACTTGTCCCCGGCCGTTCCCGAGAACGAGCAAGGGCCGGTCTCGGATGCTCTCCGAAACCGGCCCTGAACTGCGACTGTATCCAGTCGGGACGACAGGATTTGAACCTGCGACCCCTTGACCCCCAGTCAAGTGCGCTACCAAGCTGCGCCACGTCCCGATGCCGTTTGACCTGGGGATTCCCCGGGCGAAACGCGCAGGGAAACAATACCGCACTCGGCTCGGTGGTCGCGCACGCCTTTCGTCCCGGCCGGTCGGGACGGCTCCCCGGGGGCGGTCAGCTCCCGCCCGGCAGCCCCAACTCCGGGTGGGAGTCCAGGAGCCGGGGCGGGGCCGCCTGCCGCCAGGAGTCGGCGAGGATGTCGCGCAGTTCTCCCTCGTCCTCCAACGCGGCGAGCCGGACCCGGACCCAGGCGAACTGCGCCTCGTGATCGGCGATCCAGAACTTGCCCGGTTCGGCGAGCACCAGTTCCTCGCGCTCCTCCTTGGGGCAGCGCACGGCGATGGAGGTCTCGTCCTCGGGCAGCGTGGCGAACATCTTCCCGGCGACCCGGAACGTGGGCATGCTCCAGGCGATCTTCTCGCTGGTGTCCGGCAGGGACAGGGCGACACGGCGTACGTCTTCGGCTTCCGGCATGCCCCGAACCGTAGTCCCCGCCACTGACAGTCACCTGGTGAGAGCACCCACGTGCTTGTAGTAGAGGGTCGTCGGGCGCAGTACGCCGGTGGGGTCGAGGGCGTAGTCGGGGATGACGCCGGCGCGGGTCCAGCCGGCCGCGCGGTAGAGGCGCTCCGCGGGGCTGTCCGTCTCGGTGTCGAGGTGGAGCAGGGTGATCCCGGCGCCGGCCGCGGCCTCCTCGGCGACGGCCAGCAGGCCGCGTCCGACGCCCCGGCCGCGGGCGTCGCGGTGGACCATGAGCTTCACCAGCTCGGCGCGGTGCGGGCTGTTCGGCTTGCCGGGGTAGGGGAAGGCGAGGCCGACCGTGCCGACGGTCCGGCCGGCGTCGTCCAGCGCGGCCCAGACGGCGAGCTGCCCGGCGGCCACGGCGGCCACCCGCTCCCGCCACCAGGCGACGGCCCGCTCCAGGTCGAAGGGGGCGAGGAAGCCGACGGACGCCCCGCCGTTCACGGTGTCGGTCAGCAGCTCGGCCAACTCTCCCACCCGGAGGGACAGTTGATCCGCTTCGAGGCGCAGTGCCCTCATGGCCGCACCACCGCCAGCACATACCGGGCCGCCGCCGGTCCCGCGCACCGGAACCGGGTCGGCCCCCACACCCGCAGCCGCAGGCAGTCCCCCGTCTCCAGGAGATGCCCGGTCCCCTCCGCCGTCACGGCGAGGCTCCCGTCGAGCACCCAGATGTGCTGCTCCAGGCCGGGCACCGGCGGGCGGTCGTAGGCGATGTCCGCCCCGGGCGCGAGCCGGCCCTCGACGAGTTCGCCGCGCAGTCCGCCGTGCGGCGGCGACACGGACCGGCGTACGAATCCGGCGGCGCGGTCCTCCCACACCTGCTGCTCGGCGGCGCGCAGCACGGGCGCGGGCTCCGCCTCGACCTCGCTGAGCAGTTGGGACATGGTCCGGCCGTAGACGTTGCAGAGGCGGTTGAGGAGGGCTGCGGTGGGGCTGGTCTCGGCCCGTTCGGCCCGGGACAGGGTGGACTTGCTGATTCCGCTGCGTTCCGCCAACTCGCCCAGGGACCAGCCGTGTTCGGTGCGCAGTTCGGCGAGGCGACGGCCGAGACGGGCGTCGACGGGGTCGGGGGCGACCGAGCCGGGGGCGACCGGGTCCGGAACGACCCGGGCAGGGGCGGCCGCCGCTTCATGTTCCATATCCGGGACGATATCCCTGATATGAAACATCCGCGTTAAAGAAGCCTCACAGCCCCGCCGCCTCGCCCAGGGCGTCGAGCACCGGGCGGATCAGCGGATGGCCCTCGGCTCCGCGCCGTACGGCCGCGAAGACCCTGCGGGTGGGGGCGACGCCGTCGACGGGGCGTACGACCACACCGGTCAGGTCCGTGCCACGCAGCGCGGAGCGCGGGACCAGGGCCACGCCCGCGTCGGCCGCGGCCAGCGCCACCACGGCCCGGAAGTCGTCGGAGGAGTGTTCGAGCCGGGGCTGGAAGCCCGCGCTCTCGCAGGCCAGGACGACCACGTCGTGGCAGGGGTTGCCGGGATAGGGGCCGATCCAGGTGTCCTTGGCCAGTTCGGCGAGGGGGACCTCGGCGGCCTCGGCCAGCCGGTGATGGAGCGGGACGACGGCGTCGAACGGCTCCGCGTACAGCGGCACGTGGGTGAGCCGGGGGTCGTCGGCGGGCGGGGCCCCTCGGTACTCGACGGCGACCGCGACGTCGACCTGCCGGTCCAGGACCATGGGGAGGCTGGCGTCGCCCTCGGCGTCCTGGACGCGGATGCGGATGCCGGGGGCGGTGCGGGCGAGGTGGGCCACGGCCGGGGCGACCACCTGGGCGATGCCGGTGGCGAAGGCGGCGACGGTGACCGTGCCGGCCTCCCCGGAACCGTATGCGGCCAGCTCGGCCTCGGCCCGCTCCAGCTGGGCGAGGACCGCGTTGGTATGGGCGAGCAGGATCTCGCCGGCCGCCGTCAGCCGTACGCCCTTGGCGCTGCGCTCGACCAGGCGGTGGCCGGTCTCCTGTTCCAGGGCCGTCAGCTGCTGGGAGACGGCCGACGGGGTCAGGTAGAGCGCGGCGGCAGCCGCCGTCACGGTGCGGTGGTCGGCCACCGCACGGAGGATGTGGAGCCGCCGCGCCTCGATCATGAGGTTGATTATCGCAATATGTCGGAGCCGCTCGGGCCGTCGGCCCCGCTCAGCCCGCCAGCTCCGCGCGGGCCGCGACGAAGGCGTCCACCGCGCGGTCGACGTCGTCCGTCGAGTGGGCCGCGGACAGCTGGACCCGGATCCGGGCCTGCCCCTGCGGGACCACCGGGTAGGAGAAGCCGATCACGTACACGCCCCGCTCCAGCAGCAGCTCGGCCATCCGGCTCGCCTCGGCCGCGTCGCCGATCATCACGGGGGCGATGGCGTGGTCGCCGGGAAGGATGTCGAAGCCCTCCTCGGTCATCCGGCGGCGGAACAGCGCGGTGTTCTCGGCGAGCCGGACGCGCAGGTCGTCCGCCGCCTCCAGCAGGTCGAGGACCTTCAGCGAGGCCGCCGCGATCACCGGGGCGAGGGTGTTGGAGAAGAGGTAGGGGCGGGAGCGCTGGCGGAGCAGGGCGACGATCTCGGCGCGGGCCGCGACATAGCCGCCGGAGGCGCCGCCGAGGGCCTTGCCGAGGGTGCCGGTGACGATGTCGACGCGGTCCATCACGCCGTGCAGCTCGGGGGTGCCGCGGCCGGACGGGCCGACGAAGCCGACGGCGTGCGAGTCGTCGACCATGACCATCGCGTCGTAGCGGTCGGCGAGGTCGCAGATCTCGCGCAGCGGCGCCACGTAGCCGTCCATGGAGAACACGCCGTCGGTGACGACCAGGCGGCGCCGGGCGCCCTGCGCCTCCTTGAGCTGCCGTTCCAGGTCGGCCAGGTCGCGGTTGGCATAGCGGAGGCGGCGGGCCTTGGAGAGGCGGATGCCGTCGATGATGGAGGCGTGGTTGAGGGCGTCGGAGATCACCGCGTCCTCCTCGCCGAGGAGGGTCTCGAAGACCCCGCCGTTGGCGTCGAAGCAGGAGGAGTAGAGGATCGTGTCCTCCTGGCCGAGGAACGCGGACAGCCGGGCCTCCAGCTCCTTGTGGACCTCCTGGGTGCCGCAGATGAAGCGGACGGAGGCCATGCCGTAGCCCCAGCGGTCCAGGGCCTGGTGGGCGGCGGCGATCACCTCGGGGTGGTCGGCGAGGCCGAGGTAGTTGTTGGCGCAGAAGTTGAGGACCTCGCCGGGACGGCCGCCGGCGGTGACACCGACGGTCGCGGACTGCGGGGTGCCGATCACCCGCTCGGGCTTGTGCAGCCCGGCGGCGCGGATCTCGTCGAGGGTGGTGCGCAGGTCGTCGCGCACGGAGTCGAACATTCCGGAAGCTCCTAAGGATTTACGCGAGGAATGACGCGAAGAATGACGCGCGGAACGGCACTGCGGATCACGCGGCGCATCACGCGGTCCAGTCGAGGATGACCTTGCCACCGCGGCCGCTCGCCGCGTCGGCGAAGGCGGCCTCGAAGTCGCGGTAGCCGTAGCGGCCGGTGATCACGGGAGAGAGGTCGAGTCCGCCCTCCAGGAGAACCGACATCGCGTACCAGGTCTCGAACATCTCGCGGCCGTAGATGCCCTTGATGGTGATCATCGAGGTGACGATCCGGGCCCAGTCGACGGGGAACTCCTCCGCGGGCAGGCCGAGCACGGCGATACGGCCGCCGTGCGTCATGTTGGCGATCATGTCACGCATGGCCTCGGGGCGGCCGGACATCTCCAGGCCGATGTCGAAGCCCTCGCGCAGCCCGAGTTCCCGCTGCCCGTCGGCGATCCCGGTCCGCGCCACGTTCAGGGCGAGGCTCACGCCGATCTTGCGGGCGAGGTCGAGGCGCTCCTCGCTGACGTCGGTGATCACGACGTGGCGGGCGCCCGCGTGCCGGGCCACGGCGGCGGCCATGAGACCGATCGGTCCCGCGCCGGTGATCAGGACGTCCTCGCCGACCAGCGGGAAGGAGAGGGCGGTGTGCACGGCGTTGCCGAACGGGTCGAAGATCGCGGCCACGTCGAGGTCGACGGGGACGCGGTGCACCCAGACGTTGCCCGCGGGCAGGGCGACGTACTCGGCGAACGCCCCGTCCCGGCCGACGCCCAGGCCGACCGTGGCCCGGCACAGGTGGCGCCGTCCGGCCTGGCAGTTGCGGCACTTGCCGCAGACGAGGTGGCCCTCGCCGCTGACCCGGTCGCCCACCTTGACGTCGGTGACGTCGCGGCCGGTCGCCGCGACCTCGCCGACGAACTCGTGGCCGACCACGAGCGGGGTGGTGATCGCCTGCCGGGCCCAGCCGTCCCAGGCCCGGATGTGCAGGTCGGTGCCGCAGATGCCGGTCCGCAGGACCTTGATCAGTACGTCACCGGGTCCGACCGTGGGCTCCGGCACGTCCGTGAGCCACAGCCCGGGCTCCGCCTTCTCCTTGACCAGCGCCTTCAACGCTACGGCTCCTGTGCGTGAGGTCCCGGCCGCGGGGACGCCGAAGCGGCCCGCGGCCGGGGAGGGGGGTGGAATCTCACAGCAATCTGCCGCACCCGGGCGCATCGGTCCATCGAGGATTTCTTAAGCGCCGCCACAGCTCGGCTTCACACCCCCGGAACACCCGGCAGGAGACGGCTAGTCGAGGCGCGAGACCTGGTAGTGGGCGATGTGCCAGTCCTCGCCCGTCCGGGTGACGAGGACGGAGAGTTTCACGTCCAGCGGGGGCCGGTCCGTGAAGGAGAACTCGACGGCCAGGTAGCCGAGGACGACGCCGTCGGCGGGCCGCCGGGTCTCCAGGACGCGGTACGCCGCCTTCATCCCGAGGGGCTGGGAGTCGTAGTACGCGGCGACGCCCTGCCGTCCGACGCTGTAGGGGTGCAGTCCCTGGAAGACGGCGTCCTCGGTGAACTGGGCCGCGACGCGCTCGGGTTGGTGTGCGCCGACGGCCGCCTGCCATCGGTCGAGGACCGCGCTCAGGATCGCCGTGTCCTCCGTCGTGCTGGTCATGTCCGCTCCTTGCTCTCCCTGGTGGGTGACGTTCCGTTCCGTGCCGTGCCGTGCCTCAGTGTCCGGCGCTCATGCCGCCGTCGACGTGCAGGATCTCGCCGGTGACGAACGGCGCGGTCTCCAGGAAGAGCACCGCGTCGACGATGTCGCTCACTTCACCCATCCGGCCGACCGGGTGCAGGGCGGCGAGGAACTCGTGGGTCTCCGCCGGGTGCATGGGGGTCTTGATCGTGCCGGGTGACACCGCGTTGACCCGGATGCCGCGGGTGGCGTACTCGATCGCGAGCGACTTGGTCGCCGACTGCAGGCCGCCCTTGGTCAGCGAGGCCAGGACGGAGGGGACCCGGGCGTCGGCGCTGTCGACCAGGCTGGTGGTGACGGTGACGACGTGCCCGCCGCCCCGGGCGAGCAGGTGCGGGACCGCCTGCTGGGTGAGGTGGAAGAAGCCGGTGACGTTGATGCCGGTCACGGCCGCGTAGTCCGCGGCGGTGTAGTCGGTGAACGGCTTCGCGACGAAGACGCCGGCGTTGTTGACCACGGTGTCGATCCGGCCGAACCGCTCGACGGCGGCGGCCACGACCCGCTCGGCGGTCGCCGGGTCGGCGATGTCCCCCTGGACGGTCAGGACGTCGGCGTCGTCGGCGGGGGCGATGGTGCGCGAGGTTGCGACGACCGCGAAGCCGAGCTTGCGGTACCCCTCGACGAGGGCGGCGCCGATGCCCTGCGAGGCGCCCGTGACGATCGCGACCTTCTGCTGCTGCGTGCTCATGATGACCTTCTCCGTGCTGCTCCGTAGTGGCTGACCGGTTACTAGCCGACCGGTCGACTATTGAGAAGGTAGGACGGGCCCGCCGGGGGTGCCAGGATCGGTTTCCTCCCGGCTGGGAGGCACGGCCTCCCAGCGCGGCTCAGCCGTGCAGCGCGTGCGGGTCGCCTTCGGGCAGCCAGGCGTCCGCCGCGTTGATCCCGAGGTCTCCGACGCCGGCGCACAGGGCGTCGACGGCGGCCAGGACGCCGGCCCGGTCCTCGCCCGCGCGCCAGACCAGGGACCAGGTCCAGTACACCTTCGGCGCGACGATCTCGCGGCGGACCAGGTCGGGCGGGAGCGGAGCGGTCTGGCCCTTGGGCGAGTTGAGGACGGGCCGGGTGCAGCGGCGGACGTGGTCGAAGTAGGCGGGGCCGGTGACGGCGCCGTCGGAGATGCGCACCGGGCGGGCGCCGACGGCCCGCGTGAGCTCCTCGGCGTACACGTTCCAGGAGGCCCAGGAGGTGACGTCGTCGTCGATCAGGATGTCGGCGTCCCGGGCCGGCAGGTCGCTCGTGTCGGGGCCCTTCGCCACGGCGTACAGCCGGTCCGCGCCGATCAGCCGGGCGCGCAGCCCGAGCCGTTCGAGGTCCTCGCCGCGCACCCAGCAGACGGCGAGGTCCAGACTCCCGTCGGCGACCCTGGCGGCCTGGGTGTGGGAGGGCGCGACCCAGGCGTCCACATGGACCCGGGCCACCGCGGCCGTCCGCGAACCGAGGTCCGGCGGAAGCCAGTTGACGTAGCCGAGCCGTACCGACTGGGAGCCCGAGAGCCGGCCCGCCCGGCGTCCGAGGTCGTCGGCGCGCTCCAGCAGGTCCCGGGTGTGCGGGAGCAGCTCGGCGCCGGCGGGAGTGAGGGAGACCGAGCGGCGGTCCCGGTCGAACAGCCGGACGCCCAGGTCCCGTTCGAGCGCCTTGATCTGCTGGGAGAGGGACGGGCCGGCGATGAGCAGCCGCTCGGCGGCCCGGCCGAAGTTCAGTTCCTCGGCGACCGCGACGAAGTACCGCAGCTGGCGCAGTTCCACGCGCGTCATGCTACGCGCGCTGGGAGGCTGCGCCTCTCAGCAGCGAGCCGGCCGGTCGTGGCAGCGGTGCCGGTGGCGGCGGACGATGGAGTGACCGACTGGAGTCACCGACGACGGAGGGAGCACATCGTGCGAGAGTTCCTGGTCGAGATCACCACGACCGTCCCGGAGGGCACGGACCAGGACGAGGTCGACCGGCGGCGGGCCGCGGAGGCCGTACGGGCGCGGGAACTGGCCGCGACCGGTCACCTGGCCCGGCTGTGGCGCCCGGTGGGCGAGCTGCGCAGCATCGGCGTCTGGCGCGCCGCCGACGAGGAGGAGCTCCACGAGAAGGTGCTCGGCACCCTGCCGCTGCGCCCGTGGATGACGGTCACCGTCACTCCGCTGGAGTCCCACCCCAACGACCCGGGCCGGGCCGAGGGCACCCGATGACCCGTACCTCTGCGGCCCTTGGCTCCGCCGAGTCCGCCCCTGCCGACGCCCCTCCCGCTGCCGCTGCCTCGCCCTGGACGCATGTCGCCAGGGCCGCAGCCGCGCTCGCCGCGGGGATGGGCGTCGGCCGATTCGTCTACACCCCGATCCTTCCGCTGATGCACGACCAGGCGGGCCTGTCCGCAGGTGCGGGGGCGAACCTGGCCACCGCCAACTACGTCGGCTACCTCCTCGGCGCGCTCGCCGGCACCCTGGCCCCCGCGCTGGTCAGGTCACGCGCCGTGCTGCGCGGCTCGCTGCTCCTGCTGACCGCCACGCTCGCCGCGATGCCCCTCACCCACAGCACGGCGGTGTGGGGCGCGCTGCGGCTGCTCGCCGGAGCGGCGAGCGCCCTGGTGTTCGTGATCGCCGTCGCCTCCCTGCTGCACCATCTGCGGGACCACCCGGCGCACCTGCCCGGCTGGGCCTTCGGCGGGGTGGGCGCCGGCATCGCACTGTCCGGCCTGCTGGTGCTGGCCCTGCGGTCCGTCTCCGACTGGCGGGCGGCCTGGTGGGCCGCCGCCGCGCTCACCGGGCTGCTGGCCGCGGCCTCCTGGCGGCTGCGGCCCGAGGACGCGCCCACCGCGAGCGGAACCGACGGCGCCCGGCCCGGGATCCGCACCCACCGCTGGTTCGGCGCGCTGTTCGTCAGCTACTTCCTGGAGGGCGTCGGCTACATCGTCGCCGGCACCTTCCTGGTCGCGGCGATCGGCCAGGGCTCCCCCGGCTGGGTGGGCAGCGGCGCCTGGGTGCTGGTGGGGCTGGCCGCCGTACCGTCCTCGGCGCTGTGGGCCCGGCTCGGGCGCCGCTGGTCCCGGCCCGGCCTGCTGCTCACCGCGCTCGCGATCCAGGCGGCCGGCATCGCACTGCCGGCGCTGGCCGGGGGTACGGCCGCCGCCCTCGGCTCGGCCGTGCTGTTCGGCGCCACGTTCCTGGGCGTGAGCACCCTGGCCCTGGCCACGGGCGCGCACCTGCGCTTCCCGCGCTCGGTCGCGCTGCTGACCGCCGGCTACTCCGTCGGCCAGATCCTCGGCCCCCTCGTCGTCGCCCCGCTGCTGCGGCACGGCTACCACCAGGCCCTGCTGCTGGCCGCCCTGGTCGTCCTCACGGCCGCCGTCGCCGCCGCCGTGCTGCGGATCGGGTTCCCGCACCACATGGGTGCGGACCCCATGGGTGCGGACCACACAGTGCCGGTACGACACCCGCAGCCGGCCGAGGCCGCTCGCCCGTAGGCCGAGACCGCCCGCCCGCCCGTAGGACGAGACCGCCCGCCGCCGCTACGACGAGGCCGCCCCCGCCCGGGCCCCGGTCTCCGGTAGCGGCGGCGCGGTCACGCCGAGCAGCGCCCGGCAGTTGTCCCAGAGGGGGCTCAGCCGCCGGGTGCTGTTGTACAGCTTGGCGAACATCACCTGGCCCTCCAGCTGGGCCACCACCGCCCGCGCCGCCTCCCGGGTGTCGGTCACGCCCACCTCGCCGCGCTCCCGGGCCTCGCCGACGACCGCCGCCACCATGTCGACCTGGGCGTCGAAGATCTCCTGCAGCCGTCCGCGCACCGCCTCGGTCTGGTTGCTCAGCTCCAGGGCGAGGTTCCCGAACAGACAGCCCGCCACGGTCCCGCAGCCCCGCTGGCCGGCCAGCTGCCCCGCCTCGGTCTCCTCGAACAGCCGTCGCAGCCGCCGCAGCGGTTCCGCGTCGTCGGTCAGGGCCCGGGTCCAGTCGCGTTTCTGGGCCGCCCAGTGCTCGTCGACGACCGCGAGCGCGAGGGCCTCCTTGGACTCGAAGAAGTAGTAGAAGCTGCCCTTCGGCACCCCGGCGGCCTTGCAGATCTCGGCCACGCCGAGCGCCGCGTAGCCCCGCCCCTCGATCAGCGAACGAGCGGCGTCGAGGATCTTCCGCCTGGCGTCACTGGTACGTCCCATACGACCAGCGTACGGAGGTACTAGACCGGTCGGCTAGCGAAGGGGCTGTTCCCGCCGTCACAGCAGCGGCAGGCCGTCCGCCTCGCGGCGCTCGATGCGGGCCACCAGCTCCGCCGCCGACGACTTGATGGTCTCCAGACCGGGCCGGCCCCAGGGCCGCGGCTCCACGTCGACCACGCACACCGTGCCGAGCACCGTCCCCGTGCTGTCGATCAGCGGGGCACCCAGGTAGGAACGGATGCCGAAGTCGTCGACGACCGGGTTGCCCGCGAACCGCGGGTAGTCACACACGTCCTCCAGGACCAGCGCCTTGCGCCGGACCACCACATGGGGGCAGAAACCATGGTCGCGGGGCAGCTCACGGCCGAGGACCGGGATGGTGCCGTCGGGCCGTACCACGGGCGGTGCCACGTCCGGCAGGTGCAGACCCGCGAAGAACTGACGGTTCACGTCGATGAAGTTGACCATGGCGTACGGCGCCCGGGTGACCTCGGCGAGCCGGTCCGCGTAGGCGTCGAGGGCGGGGTCCGGGTCTGCGCCCAGGCGCAGTTGGCCGAGGCGCCGGGTGCGCTCGGGGGCCTCCTTGTCCTCCGGCGTGAGCAGCAGGCGGCCGGCCGGGCGCGACGGGTCGTACCTCATGCGCGGGCTCCGTCGCAGTGGACGTGGGTCATATACGGGCTCCGTGAGGGGTGTATGGGGTTCACATGTGGGCGCCGTGGCTCGGCGCGGAGACCGGGGCGTGGGCGATGAGGTGGCGGACGAGGGTGAGCAGGGTCTGGACTCCGGAGCTGGAGATACGGGCGTCGCAGCGGACCACCGGGACCTCCGGGTCGAGGTCGATGGCGGCGCGCACCTCGTCGGGGTCGTAGCGGTAGGAGCCGTCGAACTCGTTGATGGCGACGATGAAGCCGAGGCCGCGCTCCTCGAAGAAGTCGACGGCCGCGAAGCAGTCCTCAAGGCGCCGGGTGTCGGCGAGGATGACCGCGCCGAGCGCGCCCTCGGACAGTTCGTCCCACATGAACCAGAATCGCTCCTGTCCGGGCGTGCCGAACAGGTAGAGCACGTGCTCCGGGTCCAGGGTGATGCGGCCGAAGTCCATGGCCACGGTCGTCTCGACCTTGTTCTCGATCCCTTCGAGGTTGTCGGTCGCGGCGCTGACCGTGGTGAGGAGTTCCTCCGTGGACAGCGGCGCGATCTCGCTGACCGCGCCCACGAAGGTGGTCTTGCCGACCCCGAACCCACCGGCCACCAGGATCTTCAGCGCGGTGGGGAAGGGGTCAGAGCTGTCGTCGTAGTCCATCGAGCACTGCCTCCAGGAGGGACCGGTCAGTGGGGTTGTGGTGGAACACGGGGGGCTTGGCGGTCAGCGCCCCGCAGTCGACGAGGTCGGAGAGCAGCACCTTGGTGACCACGGCGGGCAGTTTGAGGTGCGCGGCGATCTCGGCGACCGAGACGGGGGCACGACACAGGTCGAGGGCCTGTGCGTGTTCGGGGCCGAGGTAGCCGAGGGGCACGGACCCGGTCGCCATCACCTGCGACATGAGGTCGAGGGCGATGCTGGGTTCGGTCCGGCCGTTACTGACCGTGAACGGGCGCACGAGGCGTCCGGCCGCGTCGTCGAGCCAGGGCCCGTCGCCGGCTGCCGCCACCCTCAAGGCCTCATCGCCGTGGAATCGACGGCGTGCTGCCGGGGCGCGGTGACGAGGTACGGGCGGACGCTCTTGACCAGCATCGCCATCTCATAGCCGAGGACGGCCGCGTCGGCCTCCCGGCCCGCCAGCACGGCGAGGCAGGTGCCGGAGCCGGCAGTGGTGACGAACAGCAGCGTCGAGTCGAGTTCGACGACGACCTGGCGGACGTCCCCGCCGTCGCCGAACCGGACGCCGGCGCTGCGGCCGAGCGAGTACAGGCCGGAGGCGAGCGCGGCCATGTGGTCGGCGCTGTCCGGGTCTAGGCCGTGGACGGACTTCACCAGCCCGTCGCAGGAGAGGAGCACCGCGCTGGTGGTGTGCGGCACCCGCTGCACCAGGCCGCTCATCAGCCAGTCGAGGTCGGATACCTGGGCGGTCGGCGCATCGCTCGCCATGGTGGATCGACTCCTTGGGGTACGAAGACCAGCGGGAGCGCTGGGGGTGGGGGTGGGGGTGGAGACGGTGCTGGTCATCCGGCCGGTGCGCTCCCGTCGGGCCGGGCGGTGAATTCGGAGGTGTGCACCGGGCGCAGGGCCTGGGAGTACGACTGGGTCCGGAACGCGGACTGGGTGTCGGCGGTGTCCCGGTGGGTCCGGCTGGTGTGTGTGGGGGCCATGTGGTCCACGGCCATGTGACCCGTCGCCATGTGATCCGTCGCCATGTGGTCGGTCGCCATGTGGTCCGTGACCGGGTGGCCTGTCACCAGGTGGCCTGTGGTCAGGTGGTCCGAGGTCGTGTGGCCAGTGGTCAGGTAACCCGGGGCCAGGGGGTCCAGCGCCATGGGGTCTGACGTCAGGCGGTCCCGGGCCGACTGGTCCGGGGCCGTGAGGTCGGGGGTCAGGTACCCGGACTCCGTGTGTGCCGCCTCCATGTGCGGGGCGCCCATGTGGGAGGCATCCATGTGCGTGGCACGGGACGTGTCGGTCGGCCGTTCGCCGGATACGTCGCGGGTGGTGATGTCGGCGAAGCCCGTACCCGCGAACCCGTCATGGGCCGAGGCCCCATGGAGTGAGGCACCGTGGGGTGAGGCACCGTGGGGTGAGGCACCGTGGGGTGAGGCACCGTGGGGTGAGGCACCGTGGGGTGAAGCGCCATGTGCGCCGCCCGCAGGCTCGGCGGCGGTCGGCTCCGCCTCGGTGGCCTCCAGGTGCTGCTGGGCCTCGGCGAGGCCGATGCCACGCTGGAAGGCGGCCATCAGACCGGGATCGTGCCCGGCCGGGTTCTCGTTCTCCTGGCGGGGTGCGGGGCCGCCCCGCAGCTGGGGAACGATGTGCTCCTGGGCGCGGCGGCGCGGCAGTTGGGGTTTGCCCATGGTGCCGCGGACGGCGCCGACCCGCGGTACCGGCGGGGCACCCGCGTGCTCGGCGACCGTCGGCCGGTCCTCGGGCCGGATGCCCGGCAGCGCCTCGGCCGGGTTCGGGCGGGCCTCCTGGGCGCCGCGCACCGGCAGCGGCGCGGGCGCGCCGCCGTGTTGTCCGCCGCCGTGCTGCCCGCCTCCCTGTTGCGCGTGCCGGCGGCGTCCGCCGGCGGCGGGCGTGGCGGGACCCTGCTGCCGGCCGGGCCCCCGGCCGGTCGGCGATCCGGCCACGGCGGGCCTGCTTCCGGCTCCCGTGTCCGGCCCGGCGGCGCCACGGCCGCCCGCCGTCGACCCGGCGCCGTCGGACGGCCGGGCTTCCCCGGCGCCGATCGCAGCGGTCGCACCGGTCGGCGCACCCGGCGCACCGCCCCCGTTCGCCGCGTCGCGCGGCGGCGGAACCGAACCGGCTGCCACGGGAGCGCCCGGTGCTGTGCCCAGCAGGCCCTGCGGGACGACGAGGACGGCCTGGACCCCGCCGTAGATGTTGGTCTGGAGCCGGACGTTGATGCCGTGCCGGCGGGCGAGCTGGGAGACGACGAAGAGGCCGATACGGCCGTCGGCCAGCAGGCTGGCGACGTTGACCTGGTCGGGGTCGGCGAGCAGGGCGTTCATCTTGGACTGTTCGCCGACGGGCATGCCGAGTCCGCGGTCCTCGACCTCGACCGCGAGGCCGGAGGTGACGAGGTTGGCGCGGAGCAGCACCTGGGTGTGCGGGGCGGAGAACACCGTGGCGTTCTCGACGAGTTCGGCGAGGAGGTGGATGACGTCGGCGACGGCGTGGCCGCGCAGTTCGCCGTCGATCGGCGGGACGAGCTTGACCCGGGAGTACTGCTCGACCTCGGCGATGGCGGAGCGCAGCACCTCCGTCATGGAGACGGGGTTGCTCCACTGCCGTCGGGACACGGCGCCGCCGAGGACGGCGAGGTTCTCGGCGTGCCGTCGGATCCGGGTGGCCAGGTGGTCGACGTGGAAGAGGCCCTTGAGGAGGTCCGGGTCCTCGATCTCGTTCTCGAGTTCGTCCAGGATCGAGATTTCCCGGTGCACGAGGGACTGAAGCCGCCGCGCCAGGTTGACGAAGACCTCCAGCTTCTGTTCGCTGCCGGCCTGGCTGGAGAGCTGGGCCGCCTGCACGACGGCGGTGACGGCGCCGTCGTGCGCGCGGGACAGGTCGGCGGCGAGCAGTTCGAAGTCGTCCGCGTCCTCGGGCGGTCCGCCGCGCGGCTTGCGATGGGGCGGGGTCTCGCCGCGGCGCAGCGCGTCGACGAGGGCCAGCAGATCGGCCTCGCCGCGGGCGGCGTTGCGGCGCAGGATGGCGACCCGGTCGCTGACCGAGCTCGCGGCGCGGCCCGCGGCCACGGCGGCGATCACGATGCCCGCAGCCGTCACCGAGACCGCTCCGGCGAGCACGGCCAGCAGGGTGAGACTGGGCCGGGCGCCGGTGGACCGGACGGTGAACAGGACGGCCGCGCAGCCGCTGAGCGCCACCGCGACCGGTGGCAGTACCGCAAGCCGCATGAGCTGAGGCCGTATGTGGGTCTCGGGCAGCGCGGGAACGGGTCGGGCGACCGGTCGTCCGTGCCGGCCGCCCTCACGGCGGTCGGCGCGGGCGGCCGGTGCACGGAGGTGAGACATCTGCGTCCTCGTACTGGTCCGTCGGGCCTGGTCTCTCACGCGGGTCGCGCGAGTCGGGCATGCGCCATCGCGGTGCCGGGCGAGGGGACCGCAAAAGAATTCGGCCCCGTGCCGTCCGGCGGACACTCACAGTAGTCGCCGACGCATCATGTGCGGTGGGCAGTTGACAAAGTCCCCCCGCGATGGTCCCGCTCTGGTATGAGCCGTCGTACGAAAGACCGATAACCCCCTCGACGCCTCGCACTCGATCAGTCACCTGCCGATCCGACCTGCTCAGAAACGGTCAGACGCAGAAGACGCAGAAGACACGGAAGACGCGGATCGGCGGTTCCGGCGCTCCGTACGGCTCCCCGCGCATCGGTTCGTACCCCCCTCGGCCGACCTTCCGGGGTGGCCGGCGGACCGTCCGCACCCTCCCCATCACCCCCCAGAACGTCACCCAAAGTGACCATCCTGGCTCCGGCGGCCCTTCGTCGGGGCGCGGGGCGGGCCGTCGTGGGTGTCGACGCCCGTCACGGCGCCGGCCGCGGCCAGGGTGAGCTCCGGGCGGCTCAGGACCTCCGCGCTGTCGATGAACTGGTCCACCGCGCCGGCCCGGCGCAACTCCCGTACGTCCGGGTCCTTGACGCGGGCGGTGAGGGCCCGGGCGAAGCGGTCGGCGCGCACCACCCGGAACGGCCGGGAGTGGTACGCACGCGTGGCCGGGTCGACCCGGTCGGTGAGCTCCAGCTCGTTGTGCAGGTGGGCGACGATCTCGTACGCCTGCGCCAGATGACGCTCGCGGAGGTGCCAGTCGGTGGCGGCGAGGACGGCGGTGAGTTCCGGGGTGAGCCGCGGAGCAGCGGGGGTGCGGGCGAAGGCGCTGCCGAGCCATTTGCCGTACGGCGGGTAGCACCGGTTCATCAGCAGGCAGAGCCGCATGAGGTCGCGGACCAGGCGGGCGGCCTCCACGGCGGAGCCCAGGTCGTCGCCGACCTCGCCGCAGCGGCCGACGAAGGCCTCCTTCTGGGAGATGCGCTGCCACTGGCAGGCGAGGACGTGGAGCCAGAGGTCGTGCGGATACCAGCGCAGGGCGGCGCGGGCCGGGGTGAGCGTACGGAGGCCGTCGTGGAAGACGGCGCCGGCGGTGACCTCGGCGAGCAGCTGGGTGGGCAGGGCGAGCCAGTGCGCCGGGGTGACTCCGGACGCGGGGTCGAAGCCGAGGGTGGCGCGGAACCACGAGGAGACGCCGGTCACCTCGACGCGATGGTGCACGGGACCGTCGGTGACCCGCATGACGCGGATGTCGCGGTCCCCCGTGGCGGCGAAGTGGGTGGGCCAGCCGTGGAAGGTCTTTGGGAGGTGTTCGGCGAGCACATGTCTGATGCGTCCGGCGTGGCGGCTCACATCATGGGAGTGGAGGAAAAGCTGGAGCCGTGGGCCCCATTCGTGGTCGGCGGAGCGCTCGGTGTCGTAACCGAGCACTTCGGAGCCCGCGCCGATGCGGGCGGCGGAGTGGGGTATACCGGGCGCGGCCTCCTCCAGGAGGGGGCGGACGGCCTCGGTGTAGAAGCGCCGGGAGAGTTCAAGTCCTGGTAAGAAAGCGGGGCTTGGCATATGTGCATGGCTCATGACGATGCCCCTGCCCAGGTTGTGCAGGGGCATGCACACCACTTTCACGCGACCGCCACAGCGGTGGCGAGGTCACCGGCCCTTCGTCACAGTTCGCCCGCGAGGCCGAGGTCCCCCTGTCCGGGCGTGCCCTCCGGCCGCTTCTCGCGCTGCCACGGCCGGGCGAGCGGCGCGGAGACCGTGCGCCACCAGGGGTCCGCGGGCAGCTTGCCGGACGGCTCGAAGGGCTCACCGGGGCGCGGCAGCGCGACCGCCTGGCCCGCCTCGTCGCCGGCGTCCTTGGTCCACTCCCCCGGCTCGGCCCAGGCGTGCGGGGCGAGGTTGAAGGTGCCCCAGTGGATCGGCAGCAGCACGCCGTGCGGCTGCCCGCCCTGGAGGTCGAGGTGGGCGCGCATGCCCTCCTCGGGGGTCATGTGTATGTCGGGCCAGAACTCGCTGTACGCACCGATCTGGATCATCGTCACGTCGAACGGCCCGTGGTCGGCGCCGATGTCCTTGAAGCCGTCGAAGTAGCCGGTGTCACCGCTGTGGTAGATGCGGTGCTCCTCGCCTGCGACGACCCAGGACGCCCACAGGGTGTGCTGGGTGTTGCGCAGCCCGCGGCCGCAGAAGTGGCGGGCGGGGGTGGCGGTCAGGGTGAGCCCGCCGATCTTGGTCTCCTCGTGCCAGTCCAGCTCGCGCAGCCGGTCGGCGGAGACACCCCAGTGTTCGAGGTGCGCGCCGACGCCGAGCGGCACGGCGAACACGGTGTCCGTGCCGGCCAGCGCCTTGATGGTGGGCAGGTCGAGGTGGTCGTAGTGGTCGTGCGAGATGACCACGACGTCGACGGGGCCGAGCGCGGCGAGCGGCAGCGGCGCCGGGTGCAGCCGCTTGGGCCCGGCGAAGGGGAACGGGGAGCAGCGCTCGCCCCAGACGGGGTCGAACAGCACGCGGTGTCCGTCGATCTCCGCGAGGACGCTGGAGTGGCCCATCCATGTCACCCGCAGGCCGCCGGCGGCGGGCCGGGCGAGGTCGGCGACGGTGGTGGGGTGGACCGGGACGGTCCCCCGGGGTGCCCGGCGGGTGCGCTGCTCCTTCTCGAAGTAGGTCCTGGCGAACTCCACCATCGAGCCCGAGGGCCGCATCCGGGTGGTGCCGCCGGGGTTCTGGAAGACACCGTCCTTGAAGTGCGGGGAAGCCTGGATGCGGGCCATGCGCTCGCCGCCGGGGTCCACGCCGAAGGCAGCGGGCCGCAGCACGCGGAGCCCGGAGTTCAGGGAACGCAGGCCGGTCACGGTACCTCCAGTGGTGTCGCCGAGGTCCCCATTATGGTCGGCCCTTGTGACAGTCTGCGTTGACACCGCACCACCCGCCTCCCGATACTGACCCACTGTTCAGTAGCACTGTTTCTTCACACCGCTCCCGAGGAGCCCCCGTGACCGCTCCCCTGATGTCCCTGGTCTGGACCGACCACGTCACCGGCCGCCAGGGTTTCCTGGTCGTCGACCGTCTGGTGCGGGGTGTGGCCAGTGGCGGCCTGCGGATGCGGCCCGGCTGCACCCTGGAGGAGGTGACCGGGCTCGCGCGCGGCATGACGATGAAGGAGGCCCTGCACTACAACCCCGGGGGCCGCTACATCCCGCTGGGCGGCGCCAAGGGCGGCATCGACTGCGATCCGCAGGACCCCGGGGCGTATGCCCTGCTGGTCCGCTACCTGCGTGCCATGCGGCCGTACGTGGAGGGTTTCTGGACCACCGGCGAGGACCTCGGGCTCACCCAGGACCTGGTGGACCGGGCGGCGGCCGAGGCGGGTCTTGTCTCCTCGATCCAGGCCGTGTACCCGCTGCTGGACGACGAGGCGGCGGCCCGGCGGCGGCTGGCGGACGCCTTCGCGGTCGAGGTGGACGGGATCGGTCTCGACGAGCTGGCGGGCGGCTGCGGGGTCGCCGAGTCGGCGCTGGCGGCGCTGGACCGGGCCGGGGTGCCGTACGCGGGCACGCGGGTCGCCGTGCAGGGCCTCGGCACGATGGGCGGGGCCACGGCGCGGTTCCTCGCCCGCGCGGGGCTCACGGTCGTGGCGGTCGCCGACGTCAAGGGCACGATCGCCAACCCGGCCGGTCTTGACGTCGAGGCGCTGCTGCGCGCGCGGGACGCGTACGGGACCGTCGACCGCGCGGTGCTGCGCCCCGGCGACGTGGAACTGCCGGGTGACGCCTGGCTGTCCGCCGAGGCCGAGGTGCTGGTGCCGGCGGCGGTGTCGTACGTGGTCGACACCGGCAACGAGCACCTGGTCACCGCCCGCTGGATCGTGGAGGCGGCCAACATGCCGGTGCTCCCCGAGGCGGAGGAACGGCTCACCGCGCGCGGGGTGACCGTACTGCCGGACGTGGTGGTCAACTCGGGCACCAACGCCTGGTGGTGGTGGACCCTGTTCGGCGACATCGGCCCGGACGCCGACGAGGCGTTCGCCCACACCCGCCGCTCGATGCGGGCCCTGGTGGAGCTGATGCTGGACCGCGCGGAGTCCGACGGCACGACCCCGCGGGCCGCCGCCCATGCCCTGGTGACCGACCGGCTGCCGGTGATCGCGGAGCGGTTCGGCTGGTACCGGTGACGCGACCCGCCCTCAGCGGCGGCCGAGAGCGGCAACGAGCAGCAGCACGCTCAGAGCCGTGAGACCGGTGCCCTGCCAGCCGAGCGTGTCGAGCAGGGGTGCGGCGACGGCCGTGCCCAGGGCGCCGACCGTGAAGTACACCACGAGGTAGACGCTGCTGAGGCTGCCGGAGCGGGCCGGGTCGAGGGCGATCACGCGGCTCTGGTTGGCGGCCTGGGCGGCGAAGCAGCCGGCGTCGAAGAGCGCGAGGCCGAGGGCGGTGCGCCAGGGGTTGTCCAGGCCCGTGGCCAGCAGGGCGGTGCCGGCCGCGGCGACGGCCATGGAGGCGCCGATCACCGCGTGCGGGCCGTACCGGTCGGTGAGGCGGCCGGTGAACGGGAGCGCGGCGAAGCCGAGCAGTCCGGCCAGGCTGTAGAGGCCGATGGCGGTCGGGCCGAGGGAGTGCGGCGGCTGCGCCAGGGCCAGGGTGAGGGCGATCCAGACGAGGTTGAAGGCGAAGTACCAGAGTGCTCCGGTGGCCACCGCGCGGCGCAGCCCCGGCTGGTGCAGGAGCAGCCGCGGGAGGGCCGCCAGGGTGGCGCGGTAGCCGCGGTCGGCGTGCGGCCGTCGCCGGGGCAGGAGCGTGGCGGCGGCGAGCGCGCCGAGCAGCGCGAGGGCGGCGAAGACGAGGAGCATGCGCCGCCAGCCGAGGGCGTCGGTGAGGGCGCCGCCGACCAGCCGGCTGAGCAGGATGCCGGCCGACATGCCGGCGGCCACCAGGGCGACGCCGGTTCCGCCGCGGCCCGGCCGGGCGTGCCGGCCGGCGATGTTGCTCGCCTGGGCGGCCACGCTGGCGGCGGCGCCGACGAGCAGGTAGGCGGCCAGGAGCACGAACGCGTCGCGCGCGGTGGCGGCGAGCGCGAGGGCGGCGGCGAGGGCGGTGAGCTGCGCGGCGACCAGGCGGTTGGGGGCGAGGTGGTCGGTGAGCGGGAGCAGCAGGGCGAAGCCGGTCATGCAGCCGGCGAGCGCGGCGGTCGGGACCAGGCCGATCACCGGGAGGGGCACGTCCAGGTCGGCGGCGACCGCGGTGAGGGCGGGCTGCACGGCGTAGTTGTTCGCGATCGCCGTGCCGGCTATGGCGGCGAGCAGGAGCGTGCCGCCGCGGGGCGGCGTCCGGCTCACGGCTGGGCGTCGCGGGTGAGGACGACGGCGTAACGGCACTCGGCGTCGGTGGTGTTGGCGAAGACGCGCTCGGCGGGTGCCCCGAGTTCGATGGTGTCGCCGGCGTCGAGTTCGTGGACGGTGTCGCCGTCGTGGAAGGTCAGCCGGCCGTCGAGGACCCAGACGAGCTGCCGTACGAAGGCGAAGGCCGCGGCCGGGTAGGGCACCCGGGCTCCGGCGGGCAGCCGGATCTCGGCGATCTCCGCCGGGAAGCGCGGGCCGGTGATCTGGCGGCGCCGGTAGCCGGTACCGGGGTCGCGCCACTCGGCGGCCTCGGCGCCGCGCCGCACGCCCGGGGTGTCGGCCACGGACTCCTGGGCGTCCTGCGTGCCTTCGGCGAGGGCCAGCAGCGAGGCGACACTGAGCTGGAAGGCGGCGGACAGCTTGCCGAGGACGACCGCGGTGGGGCTGCTCTCGCCGCGTTCGATCCGGCTGATCATCGCCGGGGAGACACCGGAGGCGTCCGCGAGCTGCGCCAGGGTCCAGCGGCGGCGCTCCCGCTCGGTCCGCACCCGGGCGGCGATCTGCCGTACCAGCGGGTCCGCCGATGGTTCTACTATGTTGGACATGAATCCAATATACGAGAGAAGCGCGGTGACGGTACGCCCGGCCCGTCCCGAGGACCAGGAGGCCGTCCGCGCGATCCGCAACCACGCGATCGAGCACTCCACGGCCCTGTGGACGGAGACCCCGCAGTCCCCCGCCGAGGGCGCGGCGTGGTTCGCCGCGCACCTGGAGCGCGGCTCGGCGCTCGTGGCCGAAGTCGCCGACGCGCCGGGCGAGGTGGCCGGGTTCGCGGTGTACGGCCCGTGGCGCGCCCTCGACGGCTACCGGCACACGGTGGAGAACTCCGTCTACGTCCGCGAGGGCAGTCACGGACTCGGCATCGGCTCCGCGCTGCTCGGGCCGCTGATCGCCGCGGCGCGCTCGGCCGGACACCATGTGATGATCGCCGGCATCGAGGCCGGGAACGCCGCGTCCGTCCGGCTGCACGACCGGTTCGGTTTCGAGCACGTCGGCACGGTCCGGGAGGTGGGCACCAAGTTCGGCCGCTGGCTGGACCTGACGATCATGCGGCTGCCGCTGGCCTGAGACGGCGGCGCGGGCGGCGGGACGACCGATTAGGGTGACCGCGTGGCGAGAGTGCGGTTGAGCGTGGCCGAGCGGCGGGAGGAACTGCTGCGGGCCGCCATCGAGCAGATCGAGGCGCGGGGCGTGGCGGCGGTGCGGATCGCCGATGTGGCCTCGGCCCTCGGGGTGAGCAACGCGCTGGTGCTGTACCACTTCTCGACGAAGGAGAAGCTGGTCGCCGCCGCCTTCACCTTCGCCGCCGAGGACGATCTGGCACATCTGCGCAAGCTGCTGGGCCGTCGCACGTCGGCGCTGCGCCGGCTGCGGGCCGCGGTGCGCTGGTACGCGCCGACCGGGCAGGCCAAGGGCTGGCGGCTGTGGATCGAGGGCTGGGCGGTGGCGTTGCGGGAGCCCGCGCTGCGGGACGTCACCAAGGGCCTGGACCAGCAGTGGAAGGCGGCGATCGCCGAGGTCGTCGCCGAGGGGGTGGCAGCGGGCGAGTTCCGGTGTCCCGACCCCGCAGCGGCGGCGCTGCGGCTGACCGCGCTGCTCGACGGGCTCGCCGTCCAGCTGACGTCGTACCCCGGCGCCGTACCCCGGGCCAGGGCGCAGGAGTGGGTCGACGAGGCGCTGGCGCGCGAACTGGGACTGCCCGAGCACGAGTAAGGGGCGGCCCGCCAGGAGGCCGCCCCTTACCCGTCGGTGCCGCCTCAGGCCACGGAGGCGATCCGCATCTTGATGTCGTCAGGGGAGAGCGCGCCCTTGGCCGTCACGTGGTCGCCGGACGACTCGCCGCGCAGCCGGCGCCCGATCCACGGGACGAGGTACTCGCGGGCCCAGTGCACGTCGTCGCGGCGGACCTCCAGGGTGCCGCGGGGCGGCAGCGGGGGCCAGGGCTGGTCGGGGTCGGCAGGTACCTCGACGCCGAGCACCTGCCCGGCGCGCAGCGCCACGCGCGTGTGCCCCTCGGGAGACAGGTGCAGGCGGTCGCCGTCCCAGGCGCGCCGGTCCTGCACGGTCTTGAGGGACCACAGGTCCAGGACCGGGCAGCCGTAGCGGTCGGCGATGGCCCGGACATGTCCGTTGTACGTGGCGATCTTGCCGCGCAGGTGCTTGAGGACGGGCACGCCCCGGGTGTCGAACCCGGTGGTCACCAGCACCGTGCCGACGGCCTCGGTCAGCTGGGCCACGGCCCGCTCGAACCGCTCCGCGACCTCGTCGGGGTCGGTGCCGGGGCGGATGATGTCGTTGCCGCCCGCGCAGAAGGAGACCAGGTCCGGGGCGAGTTCCAGGGCCTGCGGCACCTGGTCCGCCACGATCTGGTCGAGCAGTTTCCCGCGCACGGCAAGGTTGGTGTAGCCGAAGTCGCCCTCGGGCCGCCGGTCGGACAGCAGTACCGCGAACCGGTCGGCCCAGCCGACGAACGCCCCGTCGGGGCCGGGGTCTCCCACGCCCTCGGTGAAGCTGTCCCCCACCGCTGCGTACGACCCGATCACTGATGCATTGTCACTCTTCGAATCGTCTCCCACATCGGACCATGATTCACCTTCGACTGTGACCTACGCGACCGTAATAAGGGGTTGACGCTCGGTGAGATAAGACACCCTTAAATACTTTGCCAATCTTGGAATAAGGCCCTGAGCACCGGCGTTGAGGTGTCGACAAACACCGGAGGCCGGACCCGGGGATCGGGGGTCCGGCCTCCGGAGTGCGTGTCGGACCAGTGGGCGGCGCGCCGGGTCAGCCGACGGCGAGGCCCTTGGCGCGGAGGTAGGCGACCGGGTCCACGTCCGAGCCGTAGTCGGGGGTGGTGCGGATCTCGAAGTGGAGGTGCGGGCCGGTCACGTTGCCGGTCGCGCCGGAGAGGCCGACCTGCTGGCCCGCGGTCACGCTCTGGCCGACCGAGACGGACAGGGCGGAGAGGTGGCCGTACTGCGCGTAGTAGCCGTCGGCGAGCCGGATGACGACCTGGTTGCCGTAGGCGCCGCCCCAGCCGGCCGAGACGACCGTACCGGCGCCGACGGCCTTGACCGGGGTGCCGGTCGGGACGACGAAGTCGACGCCCGTGTGGTAGCCGCTGGACCACATGCTGCCGGCCACGTGGTAGCCGGTGCCGATGGCACCACCCGTGACCGGGAGGGCGAAGCCGGAGGCGGTCGCAACCGAACCTTCCGAACCGGCCGAGTCGTTCGAACCGGTCGTGCCGTTCGAGGAGGCCGAGGACGAGGACGCGGTCGACCTGGACGGCCGCGGGTCCGAGTGCACCCGTGAACGGGAGCCGGAGTCCGTCGTCGCGGCGTGCCGGCCGCCGAGGGTGAGCTTCAGGCCAGGGTGGATCAGCGAGGGGTTGTCGCCGACGGCCTCCCGGTTGTCGGCGTAGATCCGGTGCCAGCCGCCGTGGACGTGCTGGTCGCGGGCGATCTTCGAGAGATAGTCGCCGGACACCACCGTGTAGACGCGGTGCGCGGAATGCGCGGCACCGGAATTCCCCGCGGGCGCCTGCTTCACCGCGGTCTTCTCGATCACGGGAAGCGACTGCGTGGCCTTTTCGGAAACGGACTGCGGAGTGGCCGCGTGGGCACCGGTGGCCCCCATGAGCGGCAGAGCCAGCGCGGCGCCACCGGTTCCTGCGACGGCCATCGAGCGGGTGAAACGCTGGGACTTGGGGCGGCGGTGCTTACCCTTCGCGGGCATGGCGCATTCCTCTCCTGCGCCTGCGAGGTGAGCTGTCGGGTTCGGGCTGGAGCTGCCCGGCCACGCCGGAAGGCGTGGCTACACCCCTAGCCGTCCCGGGAACCGGAACAGGCGGTCATACCTGGTGGGTCCCCCGCTCCTGCCGGGCACGGGTGAGTGTGTGTGGGGACTCCGGGCGGCGGCAGGATTCGGCGTTCCGACCGGATGTGTGGCGAACGTAAGCGAGTGGGACGGACGTGGACAAGCATCCGTTTCCCGCCATCCGCGTTTCACTTGATCCGTTGTCGGAAATCCCGGTCACCCTCCGTGAATTCCGATCTTTTCGCCTTTCCAACCTTCTTGGAAAGCGCCGGAATTACGTGAACATGACGCGCGACGGACGGTCACGAATATGACGCTCCTCACGCACGTCATGCCACGTCCTCTTATTCCATGACGAGCTGGAACTAAGGTGTCAATTCGGGCAGATAGGTCAGATCCGCCGGAAACGGATGACTGCCGCATCCAGGTCACCCTTCAGCCCGGTGCGCAGCCCGTGATGCAACAGCACGGCACCCCCGTGCGATTCCCCCGTTTCGAGGCACTCGTACGACGCTGCCGGGTCGAGCCCCTGGAGCCGCAGCGCCGGCGCCGGCTCGCCGTAGCTCTGCGCCTGCAGCCAGGCGAGGACGACGGTCTCGTCGCCGAGCGTGTACTGCACCGCGCTGAGCCCGCCCGCCGGCGGCCGCAGCCGGAACTGGTCGCCGCGCTGCACCAGGGGCCTGATCTCCTTGTAGAGCTCCACCCAACGACCGGCCTCGGCGAGCTCCTCCTCGGTCCAGTCCGAGAGGTCGCCGCCGACACCGAGCGCCCCGGCCATGGAGCTGACGAACCGGAAACGCAGCGAGCTGACCCGGCCGTTGAGCTGGTGGTTCGGGCTGTCGGTGACCCAGGCGGACATCACCCGGGCGGGGTGGATCTGGCTGAAGCCGTGCTGGATGGCCAGCCGGTCCAGCGGGTCGGTGTTGTCGGAGGTCCACGCCTCGTCGGTACGGCTCATGATCCCTAGGTCGATCCGCCCGCCACCGCCGGAGCAGGACTCGATGGCGACGTTCGGGTGGGCCGCGCGGATCCGGTCGAGCAGGGCGTACAGCCCGCGCACGTGATCGACCCACAGGCGCTGCGGGTAGGGCTCGCCGGGCCAACCCGCGTCCGTGAAGCAGCGGTTGAAGTCCCACTTCACGTAGTCGATCGGGGCGCTGGACAGCAGGGTGTCGAGCTGCTGCCAGAGGTACTCCTGGACGTCCTCGCGGGCGAGGTTGAGGACGAGCTGGTTGCGGAGTTCCGTCCGCTTTCGTCCCTGCTGGTACTGGACCCAGTCGGGATGCGCGCGGTACAGGTCGCTGTCCGCGTTGACCATCTCGGGCTCGACCCAGATGCCGAACTGCATGCCGAGGGCGTGCACGTAGTCGGCGAGGGGCTTGAGGCCCTTGGGGAAGCGGTCGGGGTTGGGCGTCCAGTCGCCGAGGCCGGCGTGGTCGCTGGTGCGGGCGCCGAACCAGCCGTCGTCCACCACGAACAGTTCGACGCCGATCGCGGCGGCCCGGCGCGCGAGGGTGGCCTGCTGCTCCTCGGAGATGTCGAAGGTGGTGGCCTCCCAGGAGTTGAACAGCACCGGCCGGTCCTGGTCGGCGTCCGGGATGATGTACGCCCGCTGGTAGGCGTGCCAGGCGCGGCTGGCCCCGCCGAAGCCGCCGTCGGACCAGAGGCCCGCGAAGACGGGACTGGTGTAGGACTCGCCCTCGGCCAGCATCAGCAGGCCCGAGTCGTCGTAGCCGGCGCCGCCGGTGATCTGCACGCGCGCGTCGGGGAGTTGGGCGACCGCGATGCGCCAGGAGCCGGACCAGCCGAGGGCGCAGCCCCAGACCTCGCCGTGCTCCTCGGTGGCGTCGGTGTCGAGGGCGACCCAGGGCAGGTGCTGGTGGCCGGTGTGGCCGCGGCGGCTGCCGATGACCTTCTCGCCGTAGGTGAGCGGCGCACTGACCAGCCGGGACTCGGCGGCCCAGCGGCCGTGCAGCTGGGAGAGCCGCCAGCCCTCGCGGTCGGGGAGCGTCCAGGTGGCGGGGTCGGCGCGGAGCAGCTCCAGGCGCGCGTGTGCCTCGTTGCCGACGGTCACCCACCGCTCGACGACGTCGCCGCGCATCCGGTAGTGCAGGGTGATGACGATCCCGTCGTCCGTGAAGCGCAGCCGGAGCTCGTCCGCCTCGACCACGTAGGAGTCGAAGGTCCACTCGGTGCCCCGGCGCTCGTCGGTCCGCACGGACAGCGCGGGGCGGACGAAGCGGGGACCGCCCTCGACGGGGTACTCCTCACGGCCGTCCAGCGGGGACTCGAAGGGCCAGTAGCCGGGCAGCGCCCGGGTGCTGAGCTCCTCGGCGTCGGCGAGCCGGATCCTGGGGCCCCAGTGCAGGTGGAGCAGTTCGTCGGCCTCCGTCAGATGCAGCGCGTAGCTGCTGCCGGGGCCCGACAGGAGCCAGGTACGACCGTTTTCGGCGATGTCCACCATCGAGAAACCTCACACAGGGGCCAACAGATCCGCTCAAGCACCAACATCATCAAGGGCCACGGGCTCCGGAAGCAAGGGTCATGGGCCGCCGAGGCGGTGCCTGTGGACAACTCATTGCCCACGGAAACCGATGTCGTATGGTCGATCCAGTGCCCGTCGACGAGCAGCGCCGACGGGGCCGGCCGGGAGGAGCCCCCCGTGACGCAGCAGGTCCCGTCGACCGAGCCCGAGCTGGCCGGTGTGCGCAACTTCCGTGACGTGGGCGGCCTGCCGACCGTGGACGGGCGCCGGGTGCGGCCGGGCGTGCTGTTCCGCAGCGGCCATCTGGCGCACGCGACGGAGCAGGACGCGGAGTTCCTCGCCTCGCTCGGCCTGCACACGATCTTCGACTTCCGCAACGCGGCCGACCAGAAGCTGGAGGGCCCGGACGTCGAGCTGCCCGGCGTGCGGAACCTGAACCTGCCGCTGACCGACCCGGCGCACGGCGCCGACTTCTGGAAGATGGTCCGCGAGGGCGAGATCGACCAGCTGCGCGGGCTCCTGGGCGACGGCAAGGCCGCGGCCCGGATGGTCACCTCGTACCGCACGATCGTCAAGGACCGCACCGACGAGCACTCGCGCGTGCTGCACGCGCTCGCCGAGGACAGCGTCCCGGCGCTGATGCACTGTGCGGCCGGCAAGGACCGGGCGGGCATCTCCATAGCCGTGACGCTGCTCGCGGTGGGTGTGGAGCGGGACGCGATCCTCACCGACTACCTGGAGTCCAACGCCAAGCACCGCCGCTACAAGGTGCGGCGCAGCGGCGGCGGGGAGAGCGCGTACAGCCCCGAGGTGATGGACCTGCTCAGCCCGCTCTTCGATGCCCGCGCGGAGTACCTGACGGCGGCCTTCGAGAGCATCGAGGAGACGTGGGGCGATGTCGACACGTACCTGGAGCAGGGCCTGAAGCTGGCCCCGGAGACCCGGGGACGGCTGCGCGAGCGGCTGCTCGCCTGAGGCCGGGCGGGAAGGCCGCGGCCGGGCGGAGGCCGGCGGCTCAGCCCTTGCCGCCGAGGGCGAACAGCAGGTAGAGGAAGCCGGCCAGGACGTGCCCGACGGCAAGGTAGATGACCAGCCGGATCCACAGGGCCCGGGGGAACTTCTCCTCGATGTTGCTCACGGCAGCTCTCCAGTGATGCCAGTGCTGGGGCCCAGGCACAGTGCGGCCGTGGGGCTCTGCAGCAGGGTGTGGACGAACAGGAGCTCGACCCCGTCGTGGTCCTCGGCGGCGAGCCGGTGCGGGGTCAGCGAGTCGAAGTGCGCGCTGTCGCCGGGCGCGAGCACATGTGTGGTGTCACCGAGGCGCAGCCGGAGCCGGCCGTGCAGGACGTACAGCCATTCCTCGCCGGGATGCACCCGCACGATGTCGCCCTGGGAGCCGTACGGCACCCGGACCCGCAGTGCCTGCATGCCCCGGCCGGAGGCCCCGGCCTGCCAGTACGTCCAGCCGCCGGCGCGGGTCGGTTCCATGTCGCCGGCGCGCACGATCGCGTCCCGGTCGGCGACGGTCTCGCCCAGCAGGTCCGATACCGTCGTACCGTAGACACGGGCGAGCGCGAGCAGCATCGGCAGCGAGGGCTGCCGCTGCCCGGTCTCCAGCCGGGAGAGGTGAGCGGGCGACAACCCCGCGTCCCGGGCTGCGGCCTCCAGGGTGAGACCGGCACGGCGGCGCAGGGAGCGCAGCTGTGGGGCGACGACGGGCAGGTTGCCGACCGGCCCGTCCGCGCCCTCGTTGTCGGAGGTGCTCATGCCTCCATTCAGCCGCAGCTTTGTCTCCGAGGCAATTTTCTTGCCTCAGAGACAAAAAGCTAGCGGTTGGCCACCGCCTGCTTGATCAGCGTCTTGCCGAAGTCCCACATCAGGCCGCCACCGCTGTGGGCGTCGTCCATGACGTCCGTGAAGGCGTCCACGAAGCGGTCGACGTCCGTGTCGTCGACGATCAGCGGCGGGATGAGCTTGATCACCTCCAGGTGGTCGCCGGAGACCTGGGTGAGGATCCGGTGCCGTTGCAGCAGCGGTACGACGACCATCTGGGCGAACAGCCCCTTGCGGGCCGCCTGGAGCATGGTCCAGCGGCTGCGCAGCTTCAGCGAACCGGGCCGGCCGAACTCGATGCCGATCATCAGGCCCCGGCCGCGTACCTCGGCGAGCAGCTCGTACTTGTCGGTCAGCGCGGCCAGCCGGGACCTGAGCTGCTCACCCACGGCCCGGGAGTTGGCGACGATCTGGTCGTTCTCCATGACCGAGAGGACCGCGAGCCCGGCGGCCATGGCCTGGGCGTTGGCGCCGAAGCTGGCCGAGTGGACCAGGACGCGGTCCATGGAGGAGTAGACCTTCTTGAAGATCCAGTCCTTGCCGAGGGTGGCGCCCACCGGGACGTACCCGCCGGACAGCGCCTTGGCCACGCACACCAGGTCCGGCTCGACGCCCTCCTCGTGCTGGTAGGCGTAGAAGTCGCCGGTGCGGCCGAGGCCGGTCTGCACCTCGTCGGCGATCAGCAGCGCCTTGTGCCGGTGCAGCAGCTCCTGCGCGGCGCGCAGATAGCCGGGCGGGGCCTCGTGCACGCCCTTGCCCTGGATCGGCTCGACGATCAGGGCGGCGACATCGCCCTTCCTCAGCTCGCGGGCGAGCGCGTCGAGGTCGCCGAGGGGTACGGCGGTGTCCGGCAGCAGCGGGGCGAAGCCGTCCCGGAAGCCGTCCTCGCCGTTGACCGACAGCGAGCCGGTGGTCAGGCCGTGGAAGGCGTGGTCGCAGTAGAGGACGCGGGGTCTGCCGGTGGCGAAGCGGGCGAACTTCAGGGCCGTCTCGACGGCCTCCGTCCCGCTGTTGCCGAAGAACACCCGGTCCAGGTGCGGGCTGTGCGCGAGGAGCCGCTCGGCGAGCAGTCCGGGCAGCGGCTGGCAGTCGAAGCGGGTGAGGTCGGCCAGCTGGGCGTCGAGCACGTCGTGCAGGGCCTTGCGGACGACGGGGTGGTGGCGGCCCAGGCCCATCACCCCGAACCCGGCGAGCATGTCCAGGTAGTCGTTGCCGTCCGCGTCCCAGAAGTGCGCGCCCTCGGCCCGCTCGTAGACCTTGTCGAAGCCGATGGTGTGCAGCATGCGCGGGAGCTGGTGGTTGAGGTACTTGCCGTGCAGCTCGTACCGCTCACCGCCACGCTCGGCGAGCAGCGCACCGAGGTCGAACTCCGTACTCATTGCCTCTCCTTGTCAACGCCCTCGGCATCAGCGCCCCTCAGGGGCGCGGGGCGCATCGATTTGCGGCTGCCGCCGCGGGGCGCGACCAGCCCGGACGGCGCCGCACCCGCCGAACGACCCCCGGCGGCACCCCCCGCAGCGTCGGCCCCCCGCCCCACGAGACTCGCCCCGATGCGCCCCGCGATCTCCACCGGCGTCAGCCCGATGTCGGCCAGCACCTCCCCCCGCTTGGCGTGCGCCAGGAACTGCTCCGGAATCCCGAACCTCCGCACCGGCACGTCCACTTCGGCGTCGCCCAGCGCCAGCGCCACCGCCGCGCCGACGCCGGCCGCCCTGCTGTTGTCCTCGACGACGGCCACCAGCTCGTGCTGGGCCGCGAGCACCGGCAGCGCGGGATCCACGGGCTTGACCCAGCGGGGGTCCACGACGGTGCAGTCGATGCCCCGGGCGGCCAGCAGCTCCGCCGCCTGGAGGCACACCGGCGCCATCACGCCGACCGCGACCAGCAGCACCCGCGGGTCCTCCCCGCGGTGCAGCACATCCACCCCGCCGACCCGGTCGACCGCCGGGATGTCCGGTCCCACCGACTCCTTCGGGAAGCGCACCAGCGTCGGCGCGTCGTCCACGGCGACCGCCTCGCGCAGCTGGAGCCGCAGCTGCTCGGCGTCGCGCGGGGCGGCGATCCTGAGGCCCGGCACCACCTGGAGGACGGACATGTCCCACATGCCGTTGTGGGAGGCGCCGTCGACCCCGGTCACGCCCGCCCGGTCCAGCACGAACGTCACCCCGCAGCGGTGCAGCGCCACGTCCATCAGCAACTGGTCGAAGGCACGGTTGAGGAACGTCGCGTAGACGGCGACGACGGGGTGCAGTCCGCCGGTCGCCAGCCCCGCCGCGGACACCGCCGCATGCTGCTCGGCGATGCCGACGTCCCAGACCCGGCCGGGGAAGCGCTCGGCGAACTTACCGAGGCCGACGGGGTGCAGCATGGCCGCGGTGATGGCCACGACGTCGTCCCGCTCCTCGCCGATCCTGACGATCTCGTCGCCGAACACCGAGGTCCAGGAAGGGCCGTTGGACGGCGCGAGCGGCTCGCAGGTGAGCGGGTCCATCACCCCTACGGTGTGGAAGTGGTCCTCCTCGTGGGCGAGGGCGGGCTCGTAGCCGCGTCCCTTCTCCGTGAGGCAGTGCACGAGCACCGGCCCGTGGAAGCGTTTCGCGCGCCGCAGCGCCGACTCGACCGCCTTGATGTCGTGGCCGTCGATCGGGCCCACGTACTTGAGGCCCAGGTCCTCGAACATGCCCTGCGGGGCGAAGGCGTCCTTGAAGCCCTTCTTCGCGCCGTGCAGGGACTCGTAGATGGTGTTGCCGACCACCGGGGTGCGCAGGAGGACGTCCTTGCCCCAGGCCAGCACTCTCTCGTAGCTGTCGGTCGTGCGCAGGGTCGCCAGGTGGTTGGCGAGGCCGCCGATGGTGGGCGCGTAGGACCGCTCGTTGTCGTTGACGACGATGATCAGGGGCCGGTCCTTGGCGGCCGCGATGTTGTTGAGCGCCTCCCAGGCCATCCCGCCGGTCAGCGCGCCGTCGCCGATGACCGCGACGACATGGCCCTTCTCCCCCTGCACCTGGCGGGCCTTGGCGAGGCCGTCGGCCCAGCCGAGCGCGGTGGAGGCGTGGCTGTTCTCGATGACGTCGTGCTCGGACTCCTCGCGCGAGGGGTATCCGGACAGGCCGCCCTTGCCGCGCAGCTTGGAGAAGTCCTGACGGCCGGTCAGCAGCTTGTGGACGTAGCTCTGGTGGCCGGTGTCCCAGAGGATGCGGTCGGCCGGGGACTCGAAGACGCGGTGCAGCGCGACGGTCAGCTCCACGACGCCCAGGTTGGGCCCGAGGTGGCCGCCGGTCCTGGCGACCGCGTGCACCAGGAACTCGCGTATTTCTTCGGACAGTTCGCCGAGTTCCGCCTCGGACAGCGCCTTCAGGTCGCGTGGTCCCCGGATGGTCTCCAGAATCGTCACGCTCGGCCCCCTCTCGGTCCGTGCTGTTCAGCTCACCGTGACGGCGGGTGCTCCGGACCCGGCGCCGTCCTGCTCCATCTGCTCGGCGATCTTCATCGCTTCCTCGATGAGGGTCTCCACGATCTTCGACTCGGGCACGGTCTTGACGACCTCGCCCTTGACGAAGATCTGCCCCTTGCCGTTGCCGGAGGCGACTCCCAGGTCGGCCTCCCGTGCCTCGCCGGGGCCGTTGACCACGCATCCCATGACGGCGACGCGCAGCGGCACCTCCATGCCCTCCAGGCCCGCCGTCACCTCGTCCGCCAGCTTGTAGACGTCGACCTGGGCGCGCCCGCAGGACGGGCAGGAGACGATCTCCAGACGCCGCTGCCTGAGGTTCAGCGACTCCAGGATCTGGATGCCGACCTTGACCTCCTCCGCGGGCGGGGCGGACAGCGAGACGCGGATCGTGTCACCGATGCCCTGGGACAGCAATGCCCCGAAGGCGACCGCCGACTTGACCGTGCCCTGGAAGGCCGGGCCCGCCTCCGTGACGCCGAGGTGCAGCGGGTAGTCGCACTGGGCGGCGAGCTGCCGGTACGCCTCGATCATCACGACCGGGTCGTTGTGCTTGACGGAGATCTTGATGTCCCGGAAGTCGTGCTCCTCGAAGAGCGAGGCCTCCCAGAGAGCGCTCTCCACGAGCGCCTCCGGGGTCGCCCTGCCGTACTTCTCGAACAGCCTGCGGTCGAGCGAGCCGGCGTTGACCCCGATCCGGATCGGCGTGCCGTGGTCCTTCGCGGCCCGCGCGATCTCCTTCACCTGGTCGTCGAACTTCTTGATGTTGCCGGGGTTCACGCGGACGGCGGCGCAGCCGGCCTCGATGGCCGCGAAGACGTACTTCGGCTGGAAGTGGATGTCCGCGATCACCGGGATCTGGGACTTCTTCGCGATGGTCGCCAGGGCGTCCGCGTCGTCCTGCGTGGGGCAGGCGACCCGGACGATCTGGCAGCCGGACGCGGTGAGTTCGGCGATCTGCTGGAGGGTGGCGCCGATGTCCGAGGTGCGGGTCGTGGTCATCGACTGGACCGACACCGGGGCGCCGCCGCCGACCGGCACGGTCCCGACCCGGATCTGCCGGGACACGCGCCGCTCGGCGACCGGCCGGGCCGGGACCTCCGGGAGGCCCAGGGAGACTGCGGTCATGCCGTCACTCCCGGTTCCCGGAGACCGTCTCGCGCATCGCGCGCAGCGACTCCTTGAGCGACCCCATGGTGGCGAGGACGGCCGTGGGCTCGTAGCCGCAGTGCGCCATGCAGTTGGCGCAGCGCGGGTCCTTGCCGCGGCCGTACTTGTCCCAGTCGGTCTTCTCGATGAGTTCGCGGTACGTCGGCACGTACCCGTCGCTCATCAGGTAGCAGGGGCGCTGCCAGCCGAAGAGCGAGTAGTTCGGGATCGCCCAGGCCGTGCACGGGAAGTCGACCTTGCCCTCCAGGAAGTCCAGGAAGAGCGGGGAGTGGTTGAGCCGCCACTTCTTGCGGTTGCCGCCCGCGAAGGCCTTCTTGAAGAGCTCGCGGGTCTGCTCCACGCCGAGGAAGTGCTCCTGGTCGGGGGCCTTCTCGTAGGCGTAGGCGGGCGAGATCATCATCTCGTCGACCTTGAGGTCGTCGTTGAGGAAGTTGAGCACCTCGACGATGGTCTGCGGGGTGTCCGTGTTGAAGAAGGTCGAGTTGGTGGTCACCCGGAAGCCGCGCCGCTTGGCCTCCTTGATGGCCGCCACCGCCTCGTCGAACACGCCCTCCTTGGCGACGGACTCGTCGTGCCGCTCGCGCAGCCCGTCGATGTGCACCGCGAAGGCGAAGTAGGGCGAGGGCGTGAACTTGTCCATCTTCTTGCGCAGCAGCATCGCGTTGGTGCACAGGAAGACGTACTTCCGCTTCGCCACCAACTGCCGCACGATCTCGTCGATCTGAGGATGCATCAGGGGCTCGCCGCCCGCGATGGACACCATCGGCGCACCGGACTCCAGCACGGCCCCGACCGCCTGCGCGACCGGCATGCGCTGCTTCAACACCCCTGCCGGGTGCTGGATCTTGCCGCAGCCCTCACATTTCAGGTTGCACGCGAAGAGGGGTTCCAGCTCCACGATCAGCGGGAACTTGTCCCGCTTGCGGAGCTTCTGTTCAGCCAAGTAAGTAGCGACCTTGATCGACTGACGCAGCGGCATGGCCATCTGGCTCACCTCCGGGGGAGCAGCAAAGAACGGTGCCATTCGAAGAAAGCTGGAAGAACGGATCGAAGAACGCGGAAAGCAGATATTCCACCGCGCACCGTGCCGATCCGGACGAGTTCATGTTCAGGAGCGTCCACGACCACCCTGACGGCCGCAACCGGGCGCTCGCCCGCGTGCACGGCGCTCAGGAGCGTGGCCGCCGATTCCATGTCGACCGCGATTGCGCCGGTCGCGAGCAGGTCCGATCGCTCGTGACCGCGGACGACGTGGTCGGAGCCGGTGACCGGTCCGGTGTGGACGGTCCGGCCGGGCAGGGTCCGTACGAGTTCCTTCACGAGGAGCTCGGTGCCCACGCACGGGACGCTGCCACGGGGGTCCCGGGTCTCCTCGGCGACGACCAGGTCGCCGGGGTGCATGCCGGGGGCGAGCCCCGCGCAGAAGCCCGTCGCCAGGACCGCGGCACCGGCCAGCGCGGGGTCGGCCAGGACCCGGGTGACGGACCGTTCCGCCGCCCTGGGGCCCATGCCGGTGCGCAGCACGGTGACGGGTCCGCCCGCGCCCCCGCGTTCGCCGGCGCGCAGGGCGAGGTGCTCGATGCCGAGCGCGCAGGCGATCAGCAGCGGGGCCGGCGCGGGCGTGGCGCTCATCAGTCCCCCTCTGCCCCGGGCGTGGGCTCGCCGTGGACGTAGCGGCCGAGCGCGGTGAGCGGGAAGACCTGCCGGTAGAGGTGGTAGTTGATGGAGAAGTCCCAGGGGAAACCGGTGCCGGTGAAGTACGGCTCGTCCCAGGAACCGTCCTCGGCCTGCGTCTCGGCGAGCCACCGGATGCCCCGCTCGACGGCCTTGGTGTCCTTCTCCCCCGCCGCGAGCAGCGCCATCAGCGCCCACGCGGTCTGGGAGGCGGTGGATGCGCCGCGACCGCTCCAGTCGTCGGCGTACTTGTAGGAGCGCAGGTCCTCGCCCCACCCTCCGTCCTCGTTCTGGACCTGCTCGAGCCAGGTCACCGCGCGCCGGATCGCCGGGTGCGAGGCGGGCAGCCCGGCGGCGGTGAGAGCGGGTACCACGGACCCGGTGCCGTAGACGTAGTTGACGCCCCAGCGCCCGAACCAGGCGCCGTTCGGCTCCTGTTCGGCGAGCAGCCACTCGATGCCGCGCCGGGTGCGCGGGTCGTGGGACATGCCCTCGAAGGCGAGCATCTCCACGACGTGCGCGGTGACGTCGGCCGACGGCGGGTCGATGACCTCGCCGAAGTCGCAGAACGGCAGCCGGTTGGGGAACGGGCTGGTGTTGTCGACGTCGAAGGCGCCCCAGGCGCCGTTCTTCGACTGCATGCCGAGGTTCCAGCGCACCCCGCGCCCGATGGCCTTCTCCATCCGCTCCGGGTCGTGGTGCCTGACCCGGCGCAGTGCGAGGACGACCTCGGCGGTGTCGTCGATGTCGGGGTAGTTGTCGTTGTGGAACTCGAACGCCCAGCCGCCCGGCGGGAGCTGGGGGCGCTTCACCGCCCAGTCGCCGGGGCGGACGATCTGTTCGCCGAGCATCCAGTCCGCTGCCTTGACGAGCTGCGGGTGGTCGGCGGGCAGTCCGGCGTCGGCGAGCGCGATGGTCGCCAGACAGGTGTCCCACACCGGTGACTGGCACGCCTCGATCATCCGGCCGCCGTCCTCGCGCCAGATGGCGTAACGATCCAGCGACTCAAGACCGGCGCGCATCACGGGGTGTTCGAGGTCGTAGCCGAGCAGGTGCAGGGCGATCACCGAGTAGACGGCCGGGGGCTGGATGCCGCCCCAGGCGCCGTCGTTCTCCTGGCGCTCGACGATCCAGCGGGCGGCGGACCTGAGGGCGGAGCCGCGCAGCCGGCCCAGCGCGACCTTGCGGTAGCCGCGGACAACCTTGTCGAGCCGCTGGAAGACGCCCTCCCAACTGGCCACCGTGGCCAGGGGCTGGGGCGGGTTCGGGTCGGCCGGGTCGGTGTGGAGCTCGTCCAGCGGGAAGGGGGCCGGGCGCACCGGGCGCTTGGCCGAGACCACGGTGAGCGGCACGATGGTCTGGCGGGCCCACTGGCCGAAGTTGTAGATGCTGAGCGGGAACCACTTGGGGAAGTACAGGAGTTCCGGCGGGAGTTCGGGCAGGTCCTCCCATTTCCACCAGCCGAACAGGGCCAGCCAGATCCGGGTGAAGACCCGGGCGGCGGCGATCCCGCCGCGCTCGCGGATCCAGGCCGACGCCCTCGCCATGTGCGGGTCGTCCGGCGCGTCCCCGGCCAGCCGCAGGGCGACGTAGGCCTCGATGGTGGTGGAGAGTTCGCCGGGACCGCCGAAGAAGGTGGCCCAGGTGCCGTCCTCGCGCTGCTCGCCGCGGATGAAGAGCGCGGCGGCGGCGGTCGTGGCCTCGTCACGGATGCCCAGGAACTGACGGAGCAGCAGGTCCTCGGCGTCCATGGTGACGTTGGTCTCCAGGTCGCCCTTCCACCAGCCCTGCGCGTCCTGCTGGGCGAGCAGATGGCCGGTGGCACGCTGTACGGCGCGTTCGGCGGCTTCTTGTACCCCGGTCGCCACGGGGGTGGTGAGTTCGGTGCTGGCCGAGTCGGCCCGGGGCGGCAGGGTGGCCCCGGTGCTTCCGTCGGTCGTCGCTGTCATGGCTTCCCCTTCGTGCAGTCGTACGAAATCGTTCTGCTGTGGGTCCGCCGTCGGCCGGTGCTGGCTGCGCGCTCGCACCGGCCGGCGACTACGCGAGGACTATTCGACCGATAATGATCATCTCTTTCGTACGACGACGAAGTCCGCGAGTGCCGTGAACTGAGCCCGTACCCGGTCGGGCATGTCGATGGCGTGCAGGGCCTCGATGGCGATGGTGTGCTGACGGCGCGCTTCTTCGGCGGTCCACTCGCGGCCGCCGGCCTCCTCGATGAGGGCGGCGCGGGCGGCGAACTCCTCCTCGGAGAAGTTCTCGAAGTCGCTGCTCTTGGCGTCGGCGGCGAGGATCTCGCCGAGTCGCTCGGAGGCGGGTCCGCCCGCGGCGAGGGCGGCGACGACCGGCAGGGACTTCTTGCGCTGGCGCAGGTCGCTCCAGGTCTGCTTGCCGGTGGACTCCGGGTCGCCCCAGATGCCGAGCAGGTCGTCGACGGCCTGGAAGGCGAGGCCGAGGTGGTAGCCGTACTTCTCCAGGGTGTCGGCGGTGCGGTCGTCGGCGCCGCCGAGCACCGCGCCGATGGAGCTGGAGGCGGCGAGCAGGGCGCCGGTCTTGTTGCCCTCCATCTCCAGGCACTCCTCGACGCTGACCCGGTCGCGGTGCTCGTAGGAGATGTCCTGGGCCTGGCCGTCGATCAGGGCGCGGGTGGCGGTGGTGATCCGGCGGGTGGCGCGGCCGGCCTCGGCGGTGCCGAGTTCGAGCAGGATCTCGTTGGCGAGGGCGAACAGGGCGTCGCCGACCAGGATGGCCTGGGCGGGGCCGTGCACCTTCCAGACGGTGTCGCGGTGCCGGCGCTGTTCGTCGCCGTCCATCAGGTCGTCGTGCAGCAGGGAGAAGTTGTGGACGAGTTCCACGGCGACGGCGCCCGGGATGCCGACCTCGGGGGCGGCGCCGGTGACCTCGGCGGAGAGCACGGCGAGCGCGGGGCGTACGGCCTTGCCGCCGTCGCCGTCGGCGGGGTTGCCCTCGGCGTCGATCCAGCCGAAGTGGTAGGCGGCCACGGTGTCCATGGGGGAGGCCAGGCGGTCGACGGCCGCCCGCAGTACCGGTGTGGCAAGGGTCCGGCCGCGCTCCAGGAGCGCGGTCACGTCCACTGCGGTCTCTCGGGCGCCCTTCGAGTCCGGGGGCACAGTGGGCACAGTTTCTCCTCTTGTTGCGGTACCGGGGGTGCGGAGGCCTGCCGCCTGCTGATCGAGCGTCACGCCGCCTCCTCGAACTCGAAGAGGTGACGGGGGCGGGGCCGGCCCAGAGTGCTCAACGCGGCATCGGCCGCGCTGACACCGCTGCGGACCGCACTCTCCATGGTCGCGGGCCACCCGGTGGCGGTCCACGCTCCGGCCAGGTAGAGGCCGGGTGCCTTGGTGCGGGCGCCGGGCCGCAGCCGCCCGACGCCTGGGGTGGGGGCGAACGTCGCGGTGCGCTCCCGGGTCACGAAGAAGTCCCGCACCCCGGCGCCGCGCGCACCGGGCAACAGCCGTTCCAGCTCGGGCAGATAGCGCTCGCGCAGGTCCGCCACGGGCAGGTCGATCTCGTCCTGGGCGGCCGACTGGGACAACGCGAGGTACTGGCCGTCGCGCAGCCCGGAGGCGTGGGTCCGGTCGAACACCCACTGGACCGGGGTGCCGAGGGCCGCGAAGAACGGCTTGGTGAGCACCGTGCGGTCGTAGACCACATGGACGTTGAGGATCGGCGCGGTGCCGATCTCCAGCAGGTTTTCCGGGGCGTCCAGGGCACCGGAGGGCAGCAGGTCGTGGGCCTCGCGCTGGGCGACGGCGAGCACGACGGCGTCGGCGGTGAGCGTCTCGCCGGGAACCTGAACGCTCCAGCTCCCGTTCTCGTTAGTGGAGACGGAGGTGACGCGTGTACGGACCTCGGTACGCACGCCCGCGGAGTCGAGCGCCTTGCGGGCCAGCCGGTCGTGCAGTTCGCCCAGCGGCACATGGGCCCAGCCGATGTCGGCCGCGCCCGGGTCGGACAGCAGACCGGTCTTGAACACCATCGCGGCGAGCCCCAGCGAGGCGTCGCCCGCGACCGCGTTGAGGGTGGCGACCCCGACCAGGTCCCACAGGGCCTCGACGGCACGCGCCGACTGGCCGTGGGCGGCCAGCCAGCTGCCGAAGTCCTGTGCGTCCAGGCTCGGATCGGCGAGGTCGAGCCCCTTGAGCGCGAGCGCGGCACGCCCCACCCTGGCCCGCTCGGCGAGCGAGAGGTGCGGATAGGCGGCCAGGCCGCGTCCCAGATGCAGGGGGACCGGCAGCGGGTCGCGCTTCAGCCTGCCCAGGCGCCGCCCCTCCGGCTTGGCGAGGTCCAGGACGGGTACGTCGAGGCGGTCCTGCAGCGGTGCCAGCGCCGTGCCCTCGATGCGGTCGAGGAACCAGCGGTAGGCGGTGCAGCAACGCAGGTACACGTGCTGGCCGTTGTCGACGGTCAGGTCGCCGCGCTGGAAGGAGAAGGCGAGCCCGCCGAGCCTCGGCCTGCCTTCGAGAAGGGTGACGCGCACCCCGGCGTCGGCGAGCGCGAGCGCCGCCGTGATGCCCGCGAGGCCGCCGCCGATCACGACCGCGGTGCGCCCGGACGGCATGTCGTCGGGCGTCCGCTCGGATCGCGTGCCGTCGGTCATCGTGCTTCCTCCCCTGCCCGCCCGCCGTGCCGGTGGAACGGGGCAGGTCGGGCCGTCGCAGTCAGGGACGCCACGCCGTGCCGGAGGGTTGCCTGCCGTTTCTCTCCGGTGGAGTCACCTTGACCCACTTTGTCCATCAGGCGCGCCTCCTGACGGTCAGGCGGGAGGTGTGGCGCCGGGTGTCGAGCCCGGACAGGCCGCGCACCGCGACGTACGCCTTCTCGCGTCCGGGCAGCGAGACCCGGCCGCGCAGCACCGCCTCCGGTTCGCGCTCGATGCGGTCGAGCAGGCGGCGGTAGATGCCGGCCATGGCGGCGACACAGGCGCCGCTGCGCCGGTCCAGCATGGGCAGCAGCCGGTAGCCCTCGGCGAAAAGGGCACGGGCGCGCCGTACTTCGAAGTGCACGAGCCCCGCGAAGTCGGAGCCCTCCGGCGGGGTCGGCCCGTGGAACCCGGCCGAGCAGCCGAACTTGGCGAGATCGTCCGAGGGCAGATAGGTACGGCCGTTGCCGGCGTCCTCGCGGACGTCTCTGAGGATGTTGGTGAGCTGGAGCGCGAGCCCGAGCGTGTCGGCATACTCCGGCGCGCGCTCGGCGCCGCGCGCCCCCGGTTCCGTACCGAACACGCCGAGCGAGAGCCGGCCGATGGCACCCGCCACGCAGCGGCAGTAGACCTTGAGGTCGTCCCAGGTCTCGTAGGTCTCGCCGCGGACGTCCATCAGGACGCCGTCGATCAGCTCGTCCAGGCCGCCCAGCGGGATCGGGAAGGCCTGGGCGGCATGGGCGAGGGCGACCGCGACCGGGTCGGTGTCGTCCTCGCCGACCGCGCCGTCCTGGACCCGGGCGAGCAGCGCCCGGGTGTCCTCCAGTCGGGCCGCCTTCACGTCGTCCGCCAGCTCGCCGTCGCCGATGTCGTCGACACGCCGGGAGAAGGCGTAGAGCGCCGACATGGCACGCCGCTTGGGCGCCGGGAGCAGCCGGATGCCGTAGGCGAAGTTCCGTGCCTGCTGTCCGGTGACCGTCTCGCAGTAGCTGTAGGCGGCGAGTACCGGTGCGGACACGTGTGTGGGAGAGTCCACGGTCCGGATCACCCCTCTCCTCGCAGAGTCACGCCCGCCTCACGCAGCAACCGGCCCTTGCCGGGCTTGGGCGGGCCGGGAAGTACGTCGTATTCGGCGGCGGCGATCGCGTGGACCGCCGCCCTTCCCCCCGCCACGAACCCCGCAAGCAGCAGCTTCAACCTGCCGTGGACGCTACCCACAAGGGGGGCGCCTTCATTCAGGAGATCGCGGGCGCGTTGTGCTTCGTATGCAACCAGTGCACGCACCGATGCGCCCGTGGTTTTCCTGGCGAGGTCCGCCTCCTGGACGTGAAAGCGCTTCATGTCCTCGGCGGGCAGATAGATCCGGTCGCGGCCGAGGTCCTCGGCCACGTCCTGGAGGTGTTCGACGATCTGGAGTGCGGTGCAGATCGAGTCGGAGAGCCGGATCCGCTCGGGGGTCGAGGTGCCGGTGACGGCGAGGACCAGGCGGCCGACGGGGTTGGCGGACAGCTCGCAGTAGGCGAGCAGGTCGTCGTAGGTCTCGTAGCGCTTGACGAGCTGGTCCTGGCGGTTGGCGGCGATCAGCCCGAGGAACGGCTCGGGGGTCAGTTCGCGACGGCGGACCGTGGGCTGCAGGCGGCGCAGCAGCGGATGGTGCGGGACGGCGTCGAAGACGCGGCGCAGGTCGGCCTCGAAGGCGTCGAGCAGGACCAGGCGGTCCTCGGCGTCCCGCGGGGGCACTCCCAGGAGGCGGGCGTCGGCACCGCCGGGGGCCAGGTCGCCGTCGCCGATGTCGTCGACGAGGCGGGCGAAGCCGTACACCGCCATCAGGTCGTCGCGCCAGGCTTTCGGCAGGAAGAACGGGGCCACGGGGAAGTTCTCGTCCGCGGCCTTGTCCAGGGTGCCGCGCTCCGGGTCTCCGGTGCGCACCGGGCCGGTTGCCGTCACCGTTCGCTGCCCGGGGCCGGGACGGCGCGGCCTGCGTTGAGCTGGGGAGTTTCCGTAGCCATTGCCGTCACATCTCCCGTTCTACACTGCCGACCCAATACACACTATTTCGGACACGCCGCCCAGGAGTCCGCGGGGCGGCCCGGCGGAGGGTGTCGCGCATTATCGCCCCACTTGCCGCTTTCCGGGACCGGTACAGCTTACGTTGTACAACGCATCGAGGTTCGTCGGGGTGTCCCGCAGATCACAACAACACACCGATTGGCGTCAAGATTCCTAAGGCGAGCCCGAGTTGACGCTTCCTTTGCAGACGCGGGCCCCGCCGGAAAGGTTCCGGCGGGGCCTGGGCCGGACGGGGCTACTTGCCCGTGAACTTCTCGTACTCCTTGAGCACCTCTTCGGTCGGGCCGTCCATGCGCAGCTCACCGCGCTCCAGCCACAGCACCCGGTCACAGGTGTCACGGATCGACTTGTTGTTGTGACTCACCAGGAACACGGTGCCGGCGTGCTCGCGCAGTTCCCGGATCCGGTCCTCGGAGCGCTTGCGGAAGGCCGCGTCACCGGTGGCCAGCGCCTCGTCGATCATGAGGACGTCGTGGTCCTTGGCGGCGGCGATGGAGAAGCGGAGCCGGGCCGCCATGCCGGAGGAGTAGGTGCGCATCGGCAGGGTGATGAAGTCGCCCTTGTCGTTGATGCCGGAGAATTCGACGATCTGCTGGTAGCGCTCCTTGATGTCCTCCCGGGACATGCCCATGGCGAGGCCGCCCAGGATGACGTTGCGCTCGCCCGTGAGGTCGTTCATCAGGGCCGCGTTGACGCCGAGCAGCGAGGGCTGGCCGTTGGTGTAGACCCTGCCCTGCTCGGCGGGGAGCAGGCCGGCGATGGCCCGCAGCAGGGTCGACTTGCCGGATCCGTTGGAGCCGATCAGGCCGATGGCCTCGCCGCGGTAGGCGACGAAGGAGACGCCGCGGACCGCGTGCACCTTGCGCACGCCCCGCTCGTCGCCGCGCCGGAAGATGCGGCTGAGGGCGGCGGTCGCGCTGCCCTTGCCGCTCTTGGCGCCGTTGACGCGGTAGACGATGTGCACGTCCTCCGCGATGACGGTGGGGATCCGCTCCCCCATGGTCTGCTCAGCCACGGCCGTACCGCTCCTCCGCCTTCCAGAAGTACACGAATCCGCCGGCGAACACGACCAGGGCCCAGGACAGCGCGACGGCCCAGACGTGCGGCGGCAGGTTCGAGGCGCCGTAGCCGTCGATGAGGGCGAAGCGCATCAGGTCCATGAAGACGGTGGCGGGGTTCACCTGGAACAGCGTGCGCGCCCACTCCGGGCGGCCCTCCATCATCTTGGTGATCGAGAACATCACACCGGACATGTACATCCAGGTGCGCAGTATGAACGGCAGCAGCTGGGCGAGGTCCGGCGTCTTGGCGCCCAGCCGGGCCACGACCAGGGCCAGGCCGGTGTTGAAGAGGAACAGCAGGAACAGGATCGGGACGACCAGCACCCAGGACAGGCCCGGGCGGCTGCCGAACCCGACCACCACGGCGACCATCACGATCATCGAGAACAGCAGCTGCTGGAGCTGCTGTAGCGCGAAGGAGATCGGCAGCGAGGCGCGCGGGAAGTGCAGCGCGCGCACCAGACCGAGGTTGCCCGAGATCGCCCGCACGCCCGTCATGATCGAGCTCTGGGTGAACGTGAAGGTGAACACGCCGGTGACCAGGAACGGGATGTAGATGTCCTGCGACATACCGCGGCTGGCGTGCAGGATGACGCCGAAGATGAAGTAGTACACGGCGGCGTTCAGCAGCGGCGTCGCCACCTGCCAGAGCTGGCCGAGCTTGGCCTGGCTGTACTGGGCCGTGAGCTTCGCCTGCGAGAAGGCCAGGATGAAGTGGCGCCGCCCCCAGAGCCGGCGCACGTACTCGGTCAGCGAGGGGCGTGCGCCGCTCACCGTGAGCCCGTACCTGGCGGCGAGCTGCGCCGCCGTGAGGCCGTCGTCGGGCGACGGAGCCGCGGTCACCGCGAGCCCGCCGTCATGCGTTGTCTCACTCAAGGGTCGGAGCCTTCGTCCTCAGAATCGTCTTACGTTCGTCTTACGGAATTGTGCTAGTGGACGCGACACGTCTCCGCCATCAGACACATTCCCGGGGGCGTCCGCGCGCCGTGCGCGGCCGTTCCCGTGGCGTGTCCGCAGGCCGTACGCGCGGACACGCACCTTCGAGCTTGTCAGATCACCGGGGGACGGCCCAGTCGCGTGAGTTTCCACACGGTCCGCCAGCGCATCGGGCGGCGGGGTCCGCAGGGGGTCGTCCAGCCCTCCCGGAAGCCGGCGAACCAGGCGTGCAGGGCCGGGCGGGAGGGACGGCGCAGCAGGGTCAGCAGCAGCCACACCCCGAGGTAGACCGGGACCAGGGGGGCAGGCAGGTTGCGGCGGGCCAGCCAGACCCGGTTGCGGGCGACCATCCGGTGGTAGACCGCGTGCCGGGAGGGGGCGGTGGTGGGGTGGTTGAGGACCATGTCGGAGCGGTAGTCGATCATCCAGCCGGCGTCCAGGGCCCGCCAGGCCAGATCGGTCTCCTCATGGGCGTAGAAGAACTCGTCCGGCAGGCCGCCGACCTCGGCGAGGACCTGGGTGCGGACGGCGTTGGCGCCGCCGAGGAAGGTGGTGACCCGGGAGGAGCGCATCGGGTCGGAGGCCCGCAGCCGCGGCACGTGCCGGCGCTGGGTGGCGCCGGTGTCCGGGTCGGCGATGCGGAAGCTGATGATGCCGAGCCGCTGGTCGGCGGTGAAGGCCTGGCGGCACAGCTCGGCGGTGTCGTGCTCGGCGAGCAGGCCGTCGTCGTCGAGGAAGAGCAGTATGTCGACGTCACGGCCGCTCGGGCCGAAGGCCTCTATGCCGACGTTGCGGCCGCCGGGGATGCCGAGGTTCTCGGGCAGCTCCAGGGTGCGGACGCCGTCCGGGACGTCCGGAACGGGCGAGCCGTTGCCGACGACGACCACCTCGACCCGCTCGCCGTCCTGCTTGGCGACCGAGTCGAGGAGGGCACGCAGTTCGTCGGGGCGGTTGCCCATGGTGATGACGACCGCGCCGACCTTCAGCCCGGCGCTCACCGCAGCCTGCTCGACGCGAGGACCGAGACCAGGTGCAGCAGGGTCTGCAGCAGCGCGATGCCGGCCAGCACGGCGGTGCCGAGCCGGGTCCAGAACAGGTCGCCGTGGAAGTGGTCGGCGACGGCCAGCAGCAGGATCAGCAGCGAGGCCTCGATGCCCAGGATCAGCCGGTGGAACCGGAACAGGGCGGCGGCCCGCCGGGCCAGCGCCATCCCGGAGGACCGCATCTCGGCGGCGGCCTCCTTGACCACGGGCAGCCCGGCCTGGTGGCGGGCGACACCGACCAGGTCGGTCTCGGCCTTGATCAGGATGGCGCCGAGCGCGGCCAGGGTGCCGAGGAAGGCCCACAGCCAGTCGATACGGCCGCTGCCGAACAGGTCGGCGGCGCGCAGCCCGAGCCCGACCAGGACGGCCGCGTCGGTCAGGTACGCCCCGACCCGGTCGAGGTAGACCCCGCCGAGGGAGTACTGCTGCTTCCAGCGGGCGACCTCGCCGTCGACGCAGTCGAGCAGCAGGTACATCTGGACGCACACCACGCCGAGCACGGCGCCCCAGATGCCCGGCACCAGCAGGGCCGGGCACGCGAGCACGCCGAAGACGGTCATCAGGTACGTGAGCTGGTTGGGCGTGACCCTGGTGTTGACCAGGTAGCGGTCGACCCGCAGGGACACCTCACGCATGTAGAGGCGCCCCATCCAGTGCTCACCGCTGCGCCGGTCCTTGACCCCAGCGGGGTGGACGACCGGACGGAGTTCAGCTACCGATGGCCTTGACATAGTCGACGTAGAAGTCCTTGATCTGGTGGGTCTTGAGGTCGAGGTGTTCGAGGATGGTGTAGCGGCCGGGCCGGGTCTCCGGGGCGAACTCGACGACCCGGACGAACTCGTCCACGGTGAAGCCGATCTCCTCCGGCAGCACCGGCAGTCCGTGCCGGCGCAGCACATCGGCCATGTACACGGACTCCTCGTGGGCTCCGCGCAGGTACATCGCGAAGGCCGCGCCGAGTCCGCACTGCTCGCCGTGGCTGGCGGCACGCCTCGGGAAGAGCAGGTCGAAGGCGTGGTTGATCTCGTGGCAGGCGCCGGAGGACGGGCGGGAGTCGCCCGACACCGACATGGCGATGCCGCTGAGCACCAGCGCCTCGGCGAGGACCTGGAGGAAGTCGTTCTCGCCGATGCCGCCGGGGTGGCGCAGCACCGCCTCCCCGGCCTGCCGGGCCATGGCGGCGGCCAGACCGTCGATCTTCTCGCCGGTGACGCGGTGGGACAGCTCCCAGTCCGCGATCGCCGAGATGTTGGAGACGGCGTCGCCGATCCCGGAGCGCACGAAGCGCGCCGGGGCCTCCCGGACGACGTCGAGGTCGATGACGACCGCGATCGGGTTGGGCACGCCGTACGACCCGCGGCCCGCGTCGTTGTCGAGGGTGGCGACGGGCGAGCACAGGCCGTCGTGCGCGAGGTTCGTCGGCACGGCGACCAGCGGCAGGCCCACCCGGGCCGCCGCGAACTTGGCGCAGTCGATGATCTTGCCGCCGCCGAGGCCGACGACCGCGTCGTAGCGGCCGGCCTTGATCTCGCCGGCCAGTCGGATCGCGTCGTCGAGGGTGCCGCCGCCGACCTCGTACCAGGTGGCACCGGGCAGGGTGGGCGAGACCCGGTCGCGCAGCTTCGAGCCGGAGCCGCCGCTGACGGCGACGGCGAGCCGGCCGGAGTGCGAGATGCGTTCGTCGGCGAGCACGCCGGCGAGGTCGTCGAGGGCACCCGGGCGGATGTCGACGACGACCGGCGAGGGGATCAGCCGGGTCAGTACAGGCACGCGATCTCCCGTCCCCGGGCGAGGTCGTCGTGGTTGTCGATCTCGACCCACCGGACGTCGCCGATGGGCGCGACGTCGATGCGGAAGCCGCGGTTGACCAGCTCCTGGTAGCCGTGCTCGTAGAACTGCTGCGGGTCGGTCTCCCAGACCGCCTTCAGCGCCTCGGCCAGCTCCGGCGCGGCGTCGCCCTCGATGAGGGTGACGCCGATGTACTCGCCGGTGGCCTCGGCGGGGTCCATCAGCTTGGTGATCTTCGTCATGCCCTTGTCGGCGTCGACGACGACCTTCATCTCCTCGTCCGCGAGGGACTTCACGGTGTCCAGGGCGAGGATGATCCGCCGGCCGTCGCCGCGGGCGGCGAGCAGCGTCTTCTCGACGGAGACCGGGTGCACGGTGTCGCCGTTGGCGAGGATCACGCCGTCCTTGAGGGCGTCACGGCCGCACCACAGGGAGTAGGCGTTGTTCCACTCCTCGGCCTTGTCGTTGTCGATGAGGGTGAGCTTGAGCCCGTACTTGGCCTCCAGGGCCGCCTTGCGCTCGTAGACGGCCTCCTTGCGGTAGCCGACGATGATCGCGACCTCGGTCAGGCCGATCTCGGCGAAGTTGCCGAGGGTCAGGTCGAGCACCGTGATCGAGTCCTCTATCCCGGCAGGCCCCACCGGCACCAGCGCCTTGGGCAGGCTGTCGGTGTAGGGGCGCAGACGCCGTCCGGCGCCGGCCGCCAGCACGAGGCCGATCATGCGGGTTCTCCTTCGTCGTGTACGGCGGGCGCCCCTGCGGACACCCAGAAGCGGATGCTCTCGACGAGCACCAGCCCGGCCACGAGCACGGCGAGGACCGTGAGCGCGGCCTTGAACTGCGCGGCGGTGAGCGCCGTGGCCAGGACGACGACCAGCAGCGTCCGCCCTTCCTGTCCCCCGACGGCACGTACCAGCCAGGCCGGCGGCGCCCCGGCGTCACCGCGGATGCGGTACACCGTGTCGTAGTGATGGTAGGCGACGGCGGCCACCAGGCCGAAAGCCGCAGGAAGGGCTCCGTTCACCCCGGATTTGCTTGCGAGGATCAGGACGGTGCCGTATTCGGCGGCCCTGAAGAGGGGCGGGACCAGCCAGTCGAGGGCGCCCTTGAGGGGTTTGACGACCGCCTCGGACGAGATCAGTACGTAGACGACGGCGCCCCCGACGAGCGCAGGACCCGGGCCGTCGAGCCAGGCGGCGAGGAGCAGGAGCGCGGTACCGGCCGCCGCCCACAGCACGGCCGGACCCCTGCTCGCGCGGTGCAGGACGCGGGCGCTCAGCTCCGCCAGCGGGCCGGTGTCGGCCAGGTCCGCCAGAGCCTTCGCCGCCCGGTCGGTCCGCTTCGCCTTCCGGGTCAGCGACCGCAGCACCCGCCCGGCCGTGGTGTACGTGGCGGCGAAGGCGCAACCGGCCAGCAGTACGTAGAAGGTGATCCGGGGGGTGGTGGCGGCCGTGAGGACGGCTATCAGGGCCCATCGTTCGCCGATGGGCAGGACTATCATCCGGCGCACCCAGACCGTCCAGCCGACGCTGTCGAGCCGGCCGGAGAGCGCGGCGGTGGGGCTGGTGTTGGCGGTGGCGTCGTGGTTGGCCTCGTTGAAGGAGAAGTCGACCACGTGCCGGCAGGTCTGCAGGACCATCGCGCCGAGGGCGAGCGCCCACACGTCGTCGCCGCCGCGGGCGGCGCCGAGGGCCAGGCCGGCGTAGTAGGCGTACTCCTTGGCCCGGTCGAAGGTGGCGTCCAGCCAGGCGCCGAGCGTGGAGTACTGCAGGGAGTAGCGGGCGAGCTGCCCGTCGGTGCAGTCCAGGACGAACGAGCAGAGCAGCAGGACGCCCGCGGCGACGAAGCCGGTCCGGGTGCCGGTGGCCGCGCAGGCCGCCGCGATCAGGGCGGTGAGCAGCGAGGCGGTGGTGACCTGGTTGGGGGTCAGTCCGCGCCGGGCGCACCAGCGGGCGAGGTAGCGCGAGTACGGGCTGATGAAGAAGGTGGTGAAGAAGCCGTCCCGGGACTTCACGGCCGACTTCAGGCGTACGGCCTCGTCGTCGACGGCGGCGACGGCCTGCCGTGCCTCGTTGCGGGCCTGCGGGTCGGCGGGGACGGCGGCGACCAGGCTGCCCAGCTCGGGGCGGTGGACGTCCGCGTCCAGGGCGGTGACCAGGCCGTCGACGGCGAGGTCGGTGGCGCCGCCCGCGGCGGCCTCCCGGGCCAGCGCCCGGGCCAGGGCCGGACGGGCGGCCGGCTGGGCGGTGACGGCGCCGGGGATCGCGGCGAGCGGGAAGCGGGGGTCGGTGAGGCCGAGGCGCAGAGCGTGCGCGTGGCCGACGAAACGCGCGTCGACCACGGCGACGCGCCGGTCGGCGGGTACGGCCGTGAGCAGGGCCTCGGCCTCGGCGGTGTCCGATGCCGCCCGCACCTCGAAGCCGAGCGCCCGCAGATCGCTCTCCAGTGACGATCCGGGCACCGGCGGACCGGTGACGATGGCGGTCGACAACCGAACTCACTCCCTGGGTGCCGGCGTACGGGCGCCGGTCTGCTGCGTGGTGGGGCGGCATGTGCCTGGTGGCCCCCGGACGGCATTCGGCAGAGGTTAGCGGATGGTGAGGACTGCTTGTTCACCGGCCGTTCACGGCACGGTCGGTCTACCCTGTCCCTGCCTTTGCCGAGATCATCATCGGCGATCCGGGCCCCGGCTCACAAATGGCGTTCACAGAACGGGCATTGAGGACACCTGTCCAGGGCCGGACGACCGGCCACCCGCGGGGTCCGGTCCGCCACCGAAGGTAACTGAGGGTGCCCTGACCTGGGCATCGTTTCCGCAGGTCAGGGCACATGACAACGGTGTTCAGTGCCGCGTTGCCGGATACCCCCCACCCGTAGTTCACTGTGATCCCGGGCGAACAACAGGAGGCGTATCTCATGGGGGCAGGGCACGACCACGGCCACGGGCACGGCCACGCACCGCCGACCGGTACGGCCGCGGCGGCGTACCGCGGCCGGCTCCGGGTGGCGCTCGCCATCACCCTCGGGGTGATGGTGGTCGAGATCGCCGGCGGCCTGGTGGCCGACTCGCTCGCGCTGATCGCGGACGCGGCCCACATGGCGACCGACGCGCTGGGCCTCGGCATGGCCCTGCTGGCGATCCACTTCGCCAACCGTCCCCCGAGCACCAACCGCACCTTCGGCCTCGCCCGCGCCGAGATCCTCGCCGCCCTGGCCAACTGCCTGCTGCTGCTCGTGGTCGGCGGGTACGTGCTGTACGAGGCGATCCAGCGGTTCGTCACGCCCGCGGACACCCACGGTGGCCAGATGATCGTGTTCGGTCTGATCGGCCTGGTCGCCAACATGATCTCGCTCACGCTGCTGGTGCGCGGTCAGCAGGAGAGCCTGAACGTGCGCGGGGCCTTCCTGGAGGTGGCGGCCGACGCGCTGGGCTCGCTGGCGGTGCTGATCTCGGCCGTGGTGATCCTCACCACCGGCTGGCAGACGGCCGACCCGATCGCGTCGCTGGCGATCGGCCTGATGATCGTGCCGAGGACGCTGAAGCTGCTGCGCGAGACCCTGGACGTCCTGCTGGAGGCGGCTCCGCGGGACGTCGACATGACGGAGGTGCGGTCGCACATCCTGGCGCTGGACGGCGTGGAGGACGTCCACGACCTGCACGCCTGGACGATCACCTCGGGGATGCCGGTGCTGTCGGCGCACGTGGTGGTCCGCTCGGACGTACTGAGCGCCATCGGCCACGAGAAGATGCTGCACGAGCTGCAGGGCTGCCTGGGCCACCACTTCGACGTGGAGCACTGCACCTTCCAGCTGGAGCCGGGCGGGCACGCGGAGCACGAGGCCCGGCTCTGCCACTGACCCCGGCACGGCCGGACCCCGGAACGCGGCGCTCCGCGCTCCCCCGGCGTCCTTGTGTTCGAGACCCCCGGACGGTTCCCTCCGGCACCCGTAGGGCACGATCAAGTACCGGGTCCCTCTTCCGGCGTGCCCGTGCCGGGAAGTGCCGGGAGTGTCGGATTCGTACGGCAGACTTGGTGCGAAGACCGAGGCGAAGGATGGGTATGCCGATCACACCTGCCACCGCGACGCACAGCACGTCGGAAGGGACCGCAGACGCGATTTTCCTCGAACTCGTCGACGAGAAGGGTGTGACCATCGGCACCGCGGAGAAGCTGGCCGCGCACCAGCCGCCCGGGCAGCTGCACCGGGCGTTCTCCGTCTTCCTCTTCGACGAGCAGGGCAGGCTGCTGCTCCAGCAGCGGGCCCTGGGCAAGTACCACTCCCCCGGCGTGTGGTCCAACACCTGCTGCGGCCATCCCTACCCCGGTGAGGCGCCCTTCGCGGCGGCGGCCCGGCGGACCTTCGAGGAGCTGGGGGTCTCCCCGTCGCTGCTCGCCGAGGCGGGCACGGTCCGCTACAACCACCCGGACCCGGCCTCCGGCCTGGTCGAGCAGGAGTTCAACCACCTGTTCGTCGGCATGGTGCAGGCGCCGCTCGCGCCGGATCCCGAGGAGGTCGAGGCGACCGTCTTCGTGACGGCCGCCGAGCTGGCCGAGCGGCACGCCCAGGATCCCTTCTCGGCCTGGTTCATGACCGTGCTGGACGCGGCCCGCCCAGCGATCAGGGAGCTGACGGGCCCGGCCGCCGGCTGGTGAAGCCCCTCAGGGCAGCGTCGCGGGTTTGAGCGGCAGGGCGGCCCAGATCACCTTGCCGCCGCTCGACGTGTGCTCCACGTCCACGACCCCGCCCGCCTCCCGGGCCACCTCCCGCACCAGCAGCAGCCCCCGGCCGCCGGTCTGGCCGTGGTCGGCCTCCAGGGCGGTGGGGCGGTAGGGGTGGTTGTCCTCCACCGACACCCGCACCCACTCGGCGCCGACGGCGACCTCGACGGCGAGCATCGGCGACAGCAGCGCCGCGTGCTTGACCGCGTTGGTGACCAGCTCGGAGACGATCAGCAACAGCCCGTACACCAGGTCCTCCGAGACCGGGACGCCCTGGCGCTGGAGCAGGTCCCGTACGGCGCGCCGCGCCTGCGGGACCGAGGCGTCCACGGCGGGGGCGGTGAACCGCCAGACTCCTTCGTACGGCAGCGGATCCGGCGGCGGAGCTCCGCCTCCCTCTGGACGCGGGTCATGCCCGCGCCCGTGGTTCTCCATCGTCCGGTCGCCACCCTCGCGCTCGATTGTCACCACACGACGAGTGTTGGCAACGACCCGCGCCGGCCCGGATGACTGAACACAAGTCAGCGAATATCGAGCGGATCTGACCGTTGGCGTATGACAAGGTCAGTTGTGGAACGACTCTTGCCCTCCTCGATACCGATTTCGCGAACTATTCGGGTTGTACGGGTATGAGAACTTTCCGAGGTGGACGAGCGCGCCTGCCCAGGGGCGCGGGGAACAGCGCGAACAGCCGCCACGCACCCGCAGCCGCGGCACCACCGAAATTCCGCCTTCCTCGGGCGCGGATACCATCCCGCACTATGGAGCCCCGTCTCGACCACCAGGTCAGAAACGCCGTTGCCACGGTAGTCATTGGCAACCCTGCCAAACGCAACGCGATGACCGCGGAGATGTGGAGCGCCCTCCCGCCCCTCCTCGACACCCTCGCGGCCGACCCCGCCGTGCGGGTTCTCGTGCTCACCGGCGAGGGCGGCACCTTCTGCGCCGGCGCCGACATCTCCACCCTCCGGGGCTCCCCGGCCGAGGCGCAGTCCCTGGCCGTCGCCGCCGAGGAGGCCCTCGCCGCGTTCCCCCGGCCGACCCTCGCCGCGGTCCGAGGCCACTGCGTCGGCGGCGGCTCGCAGCTCGCCGCCGCCTGCGACCTGCGGTTCGCCGAGGAGGGCGCGCTGTTCGGGGTGACACCGGCGAAGCTCGGCATCGTCTACCCGGCCGCCTCCACCCGCCGCCTGGTGTCCCTCGTCGGCCCGGCCGCCACCAAGTACCTGCTCTTCTCCGGAGAGTTGATCGACGCGGAACGGGCGCTGCGCACCGGTCTGGTCGACGAGGTGCTGCCGGAGGGCGGACTGGACAAGCGGGTGGCCGAGTTCACCCGGATCCTGGCCGCCCGCTCGCAGCTGACGCAGGCCGCCGCGAAGGAGTTCGCGAACGGCCGCACGGACCGGGACGCGCACTGGGCGGAGCAGGCACGCGGCAGCGGCGACACCGCCGAGGGCGTCGCCGCGTTCCTGGAGCGCCGTCAGCCGCGGTTCACCTGGGCGGTTCCGCCCCGAGGATGAACCGGCTCGACGAGCGGAGCAGGTCGACGACCTCGGCGGGCGCCGTCCGCGGGGAGCCCGCGTCGTAGGGCGGCTGCGGGTCGTACTCGATGCCGAGCTGTACGGTCTGGGCGACCACGTCTCCGGCGATCCGGCCGATCAGGGTGAGGCCCATGTCGATGCCGGCGGAGACGCCGGCCGCGGTGACGTACTTGCCGTCGAGGACGACCCGCTCCCCGCTCGGCTCGGCGCCGAACCCGCGCAGTGCGTCGAGGGCCAGCCAGTGCGAGGTGGCGCGGCGCCCGTCGAGGAGGCCCGCGGCGGCGAGCAGCAGGGAGCCGGTGCACACGGAGGTCGTCCAGGTACTGCCGGCGTCGGCGGCGCGGAGCCAGTCGAGGAGGGCCTGGTTCGTCATCTGCGGGGTCTGGCCGGGGCCGCCCGGGACGACCACGACATCGGGGTGCGGCACCTCGGCGAAGGTCTTCGCCGCGGTCAGGGCGAGCTGCCCGTTGTCGGTGCGGACGGGGCCGGCCTCCTCGGCGACGAAGACGACCTCGGAGTCCGGGAGGCGGCCCAGGGTCTCGTAGGGCCCCACGGCGTCGAGGGCGGTGAAGCGGTCGAAGAGGACGATCGCGATCTGCATGGCTCTCCTAGCGGGGTGGGCGGACGGGGGCCGGGCTGAACCTGCGCCGGTACTCGGCGGGGGTCGTGCCGAGGGCCCTGAGGAAGGCGCGGCGCATCGCCTCGGGCGTGCCGTAGCCGCTGGCGCGGGAGACCTCCTCGACCCCGTCGCCGGAGTCCTCCAGGAGCCGGCGGGCGTGTTCCAGCCGGACCCGGTCCACGTAGCGGCCGGGCGTCGCCCCGGTCTCGGCCTGGAAGGCGCGCGCGAAGTGGCGGGGCGAGAGCGCGGCGCGGGCGGCCAGCGCCTCGACGCTCAGGTCGCCGTCCGGGTGCTCGGTGATCCATTGCTGGACCTCCCGCAGCGGTGCCCGCCGTGCGGTCTGGGCGGCGAGCTGGGCGCTGAACTGGGCCTGGTTGCCGGGTCTGCGCAGGAACACCACCAGGTGCCGGGCGACGGTGAGCGCGACGTCCCGGCCCAGGTCCTCCTCGACGAGGGCGAGCGCCAGGTCGATGCCCGAGGTGACACCCGCCGAGGTGGCGACGTGACCGTCCCGGACGTAGATCGGGTCGGGGTCGACCTCGACGGCGGGATGGTCGCGGGCCAGCTCGGCGCAGTACGCCCAGTGGGTGGTCGCCCGGTGGCCGTCCAGGAGCCCGGCGTCGGCGAGCAGGACGGCGCCGGTGCAGACGGAGACCAGCCGCCCGGCGCGCGGCCCGTGCGCCCGCAGCCACGCCACCAGCTCCGGGGCGGGCCGCCGGGTGCCCTGGCCGCCGGGGACCAGCAGGGTGTCCGGGTCGCAGGCGTCGGCCAGGGCCTGGTCCGGTACGACGGTCAACCCGCTGGAGGTGCGCACCGGGCCGCCGTCCAGGGAGGCGGTACGGATCCGGTAGCTGCCCGGGGTGTGGGTCTCGGCGCCCGCGAAGACCTCCACGGGGCCGGTGACGTCGAGGCTCTGGACGCCGTCGAAGAGGACGACGAGAACGGTGCGCTGCGCCATGTCGTCGATTGTCGGCCGGTCCGGTGATGGCCGCAATGACGAGCAGCCCACCTTTCCTGCCATGCCGGAGGTCGTACGCGATCTCCATGGGGCCGGACACTGGAAGTCCGTACCAACCAGTCAGTAGCGTGCGCCCATGACAACCGCCGCCCTGGAGCCGCGCGCCGGCCGCCGCTGCAACACCCTGCTCAACTCCCTGCACGCGACCCACTTCTTCAGCCCCGAGCTGGCCGAGGAACTGGCCGCGCTCGGGGTCACCCATCCGCGGGCCGTCAACTTCGCGGTGCGGGCGGCCGCGTTGGGGCGGGTCGGGGCCGGCACGGTGACGGCGACGTTCTACAACTACAAGTACGAGCTGGTGGCCCGGCATGTGCCGGCCGTCTGGGAGACAGCGTCCCCAAAGGACGTCCTCGCCGCACGCGCGCGTGCCGTCGACGCGTCGATGCGGCGGCTGCTCGGCGCGGACGCGGTGGTCTCCGACCGGATGGCCGAGGCGGCGCGGCTCGCGCTGCGCGCCACCGAGGCCTGCTCGCGCTCAGGCCGCCCGCTGTACGCGGCCCACGCGGACCTGCCGGTGCCCCGGGAGCCCCACCTCGCCTACTGGTACGCGAGCACGCTGCTGCGCGAGCACCGCGGCGACGGGCACCTCGCGGCGCTGCTGGTGGCCGGTCTCGACGGTCTGGAGGCGGTGGTGACGCACACGGCGACCGGCAAGGGCATGGCCCCGAAGTGGGTGTTCGCCACGCGCGGCTGGAACCAGGACGACTGGGACGCGGCGGTGCACCGGCTGCGCGAGCGCGGCCTGCTCGACCCCGCGGGTGAACTGACCGAGGCGGGGGTGGCCCTGCGGGCGGACATCGAGACGGAGACGGACCGCCTGGACCGGGCACCGTACGAGCACCTGGGAGCCGACGGGGTGGCCCGGCTGACCGAACTGTCGGCGGACTTCGCGAGGGCGGCGGTGGCCGCGGGGGCGTTCCCCGCGGATCTCATCGGCAAGGGCTGACGCAGCCCCCGCGGGCGTGACGCGGTCCGGGGCGCGGGGCCGGTTCGGCACCGCCGGGGCTGAGCGCCGTTGCGGCGGGTCGGGGGCGCACAGTTCGTCGGAGCCAGACGATCGGGACCGGGCCGGCCCTTCGCCCGACGCGATTCGGCACCGCCGACCAGCACCGTCCGGGCTGAGCGCCGTCGCGGCGGGTCGAGGGGCGCACAGTTCGTCGGAGCCAGACGATCGGGACCGGGCCGGCCCTTCGCCCGACGCGATTCGGCACCGCCGAACAACGCCGTCCGGGCTGAGCGCCGTCGCGGCGGGTCGAGGGGCGCACAGTTCGTCGGAGCCAGACGATCGGGACCGGGCCGTCCCTTCGCCCGACGCGATTCGGCACCGCCGAACAACGCCGTCCGGGCTGAGCGCCGTCGCGGCGGGTCGTGGGAAGCGGGGGGTTCGTCGGGAGCGGGCGATCGGGGTGGGGCGGGCGCGATCGGAGTGGGGGGCTATCCGGGTGGAGGCGATCCGGGCGGGGACGGTCGGGGCGGAGGCGATCCGGGGGGAGGCGATCCGGGTTCGTTCGGGTGGTTCGTTCGGGTGTGCGAGCGGGGCACCCGGGTGTGCGGGGGATTCGTGGAGAGTCCGTGTCGCGGAACGGTGCCCTGGGGCCCGGTTGTCGGTGTCACCTGCCACAATTGCGGCGCAACCTCAGTGGAGAAGGCGGTACGGGATCGTGACGACACCCGGGTCCCTGGTTCCAGGGTCCATCGAAGGCAGGATCGCCGAGGAACTCGGCGTACGGGAGCGGCAGGTCAAGGCTGCCGTGGAGCTGCTCGACGGCGGTTCGACGGTGCCCTTCATCGCCCGCTACCGCAAGGAAGCGACCGAGATGCTCGACGACGCGCAGCTGCGCACGCTCGAGGAGCGGCTGCGCTACCTGCGGGAGCTGGAGGAGCGGCGGACGGCGATCCTGGAGTCGGTGCGGGAGCAGGGCAAGCTCACCCCCGAGCTGGAGGCACAGATCCGGGGCGCGGAGACCAAGGCGCGGCTGGAGGACATCTACCTGCCGTACAAGCCGAAGCGGCGGACCAAGGCGCAGATCGCGCGGGAGGCCGGTCTCGAACCACTGGCCGAGGGGCTGCTCGGGGACCCGGGCGTGGAGCCGCTGGCGGCGGCCGCCGCCTTCGTCGACGCCGACAAGGGCGTAGCCGATCCGCAGGCCGCCCTGGACGGCGCCCGCGCGATCCTCACCGAGCGTTTCTCGGAGGACGCCGACCTGATCGGTGAGCTGCGCGAGCGCATGTGGGTGCGCGGCCGGCTCGCCGCGAAGGTGCGGGACGGCAAGGAGGAGGCGGGCGCGAAGTTCGCCGACTACTTCGAGTTCGCCGAGCCGTTCACCGCGCTGCCCTCGCACCGGATCCTGGCGATGCTGCGCGGCGAGAAGGAGGAGGTCCTCGACCTCGTCCTGGAGCCGGAGGAGGCGACCGAGGGGCCGTCCTCGTTCGAGGGCATCGTCGCCCACAAGTTCGCGATCAGTGATCGCGGGCGGCCCGGCGACAAGTGGCTGTCGGACACGGTCCGCTGGGCCTGGCGCACCCGGATCCTCGTCCACCTCGGCATCGACCTGCGGCTGCGCCTGCGCACGGCCGCCGAGGACGAGGCCGTCGACGTCTTCGCGGCGAACCTGCGCGACCTGCTGCTCGCCGCCCCGGCCGGCACCCGCGCGACCCTGGGCCTGGACCCGGGTTTCCGCACCGGCGTGAAGGTCGCCGTGGTCGACGCCACCGGCAAGGTGGTCGCCACCGACGTCATCTACCCGCACGTCCCGGCGAACAAGTGGGACGAGGCGATCGCCAAGCTGGCCCGCCTGGCCAAGGAGCACGCGGTCGACCTGGTCGCGATCGGCAACGGCACGGCGTCCCGCGAGACCGACAAGCTCGCCGGTGAGCTCATCACCAGGCACCCGGACCTGAAGCTCACCAAGGTGATGGTGTCCGAGGCCGGCGCGTCCGTGTACTCGGCCTCCGCCTTCGCCTCCCAGGAGCTGCCCGACATGGACGTGTCGCTGCGCGGCGCGGTCTCCATCGCGCGGCGGCTCCAGGACCCGCTGGCCGAGCTGGTGAAGATCGACCCCAAGTCGATCGGCGTCGGCCAGTACCAGCACGACCTCTCCGAGGTGAAGCTGTCGCGCTCGCTGGACGCGGTGGTCGAGGACTGTGTGAACGGCGTCGGGGTGGACGTCAACACCGCCTCCGCGCCACTGCTCGCCCGGGTCTCCGGCATCACCTCCGGGCTCGCCGAGAACATCGTGGCCCACCGCGACGCCAACGGCCCGTTCACCTCCCGCGGCCAGCTGAAGAACGTGGCCCGGCTCGGCCCGAAGGCGTACGAGCAGTGCGCGGGCTTCCTGCGCATCCGCGGCGGCGACGACCCGCTGGACGCGTCGAGCGTCCACCCCGAGGCGTACCCCGTCGTCCGGCGGATGGTGAAGACGTCGGGCCAGGAGGTGGCCGCGCTCATCGGCAACACGGGGGCGCTGCGCTCGCTGCGGCCGACGGACTTCGTGGACGAGACGTTCGGTCTGCCGACCGTCACCGACATCCTCAAGGAGCTGGAGAAGCCGGGGCGCGACCCGCGTCCGGCCTTCAAGACGGCCACCTTCAAGGAGGGCGTCGAGAAGATCTCCGACCTGTCCTCCGGGATGGTCCTGGAGGGCGTGGTGACGAACGTGGCGGCGTTCGGCGCGTTCATCGACGTCGGTGTCCACCAGGACGGTCTGGCGCATGTCTCCGCGCTGTCCAAGACCTTCGTCAAGGACCCGCGGGACGTGGTGAAGCCGGGTGACATCGTCAAGGTGAAGGTCCTCGACGTGGACATCCCGCGCAAGCGGATCTCGCTGACGCTGCGGCTGGACGACGAGGCGGCGCTGGCCTCCGGCGGCGAGCGCCGCCAGCAACAGCAGCGGGGCGGCGGCGGGCGTCCGCCGCAGCAGCGGCAACAGCAGCAGCGGCAGGGGGGCGGCGCTCGTCAGGCTTCCGCGCCGCCGCCGGCGAACAGTGCGATGGCCGATGCTCTGCGCCGGGCCGGATTGCTGGGCGGGAAGGACGGGAAGCGCTGAGGGTGTCTCTCGGGGGTGGTGGGGAGCTGCGGGCCCGTCGTGGCTGGTCGCGCAGTTCCCCACGCCCCTGACGGGGCGTGTTTCGCCCCCGGTGCGCCATATTCGGTGGACCGGGATCTGTCGGTCCGGAGACTGGTCGCATGACTGGATCAGACTTCAAGGCCGATCTTCAGACGTACCTCCAGGACGCCCGTGACGTGCTGCTGTGGAAGCTGGAGGGGCTCGGCGAGTACGACGTACGGCGGCCGTTGACTCCCACGGGGACGAATCTGCTGGGGCTGGTCAAGCATCTCGCCGGTGCCGAGGCGTGGTACCTCGGGGTGACCTTCGGGCGGCCCTTCGACGGGGCACCACCGCTGTGGTTCACCGGTGCCACGGAGCCCAACGGAGATCTGTGGGCGCGGGCCGACGAAACGCGTGCGGCGACAGTCGGCGTGTACCGGCGGGTCTGGGCCCACTCGGACGAGACGATCGCCGCCCTGCCGCTCGACGCGGTCGGGCGGCTGCCCGTCGACCCGCCGAGGGAGATCACCCTCCACCGCGTCCTCACCCACCTGGTCGCCGAGACCCAACGGCACGCCGGTCACGCCGACATCGTGCGCGAGCTCGTCGACGGGGCTACGGGGCAGCGGGCGGACGGCGCCAACACGGCGCCCGGCGACGCGGCGGCCCGGGCCGAGCACCGGGACCGGGTGGAGCGGGCGGCCGAGGAGGCCGGGCGGGGCGGCCGGTGAACGACAGACGAAAGGATCATGTCGACTCGCCGTCGTACCTGTGGGCGCCCCATGATCGTGCATAGCGTTCGCGCCATGCGTACACGGGGTGGAAGACAGGTTCTGGTGGCCGGCCTGCTGATGGTCGCAACTGTGGCCTGTGATTCGGGAATTCACTATTCCGTTCCCGACGCGTCCGGCACGTACGAGACGACGGCGCGCCCCACCGCCGCGGCGACGTCGGCCTCCCCCGCTCGACGAACCGCCAAGGCGGCCGAGGCCACCGGGGCACCGACGCCGAGGCGGACGGCCCTCCCCTCGAACACCCGGTCCCGCACCGTCGTCCCTCCGCCCACCGCTCCCGCATGCACGGCCCGCGACCTGACGGCCTCGGAAGGGCCGAACACCACGTACGACCACGGTGGGCCGAGGCGGTCCGCCACACAGGTCGTGTTGCGCAATCGCTCGGGCTCGGCATGCGGGCTGGGTGGCTGGCCCGGTCTCACCTTCTTCGGCGATGGCACCATCTACATCTGCACGACGCCGGACGCCTCACCCTGCCCCGATGTGGTGAGTACCTCGGGCACCCGGTCGTTCAAGGTCACCCGCTCCCCCGCGACGGCCCCTTCCACGGTGGTCCTCGCTCCGGGGCGCACGACCACCTTCACGATGTCCTGGGCGTTCTGCGTCATAGACCTCGAACGGCCTTACGGAGTCGACATCCGGGTGCCCGGCGACTCCCGGCCGCTGACCCTCACGCACTTGAAGAACGTGGATCCGTGCGAGGAGCAGGTGGAAGTCACCCCCTTCGGTGTCACCACCTGACTTGATGCACGCCCGTCATCAGACCCGCGACGAGGCCGGCTTCGAGGGCGCCGCGGCCCCGGTCCCCGGCGGCCGCGGCGGGCAGCACCCTCGACACCGCGTCGAACCGGCGCCGTACGACGAGGACGACCAGGGCGGCCGGCGGAGCGAGCATGGCGACCGCCTGCACCGTGCCGACGAGCGCGTCGCGCAGGGCGGGTGGCAGCGCGGTGGCGGCGGTGAGCAGGCCCTGCTGTGCCCTGCGGGCGAAATCCCGGGTGGCGACCGCCACCAGCAGCGTCAGCGCGAGGGCGGCCAGGGAGACCAGCAGCCGCAGCAGGTCGGCGGCGCGCCGCACGTCCCGGGGCGGCGGGGCGTCGACGGTGGGCGCCGCCCCGTCCGCGGCGGCTTCGCCCACGAGGTCGGAGGAGAGCAGCATGCCGTGCCGGTCGGTCATGCCCCGCCTCCGGCGAGACCGCGAGGACGGCCCATGCGCGCGCTCCTTCGGGCACAGGTCCGGCCCGCCCGGACGCCGGTCCGTGGTTCCATGCGGCAGGAGCTGCGCGCCTCCGTCGAATGACTGTCAGAGAGACCCGGTCGGCCGGCGGATCAGGTCCCCTTCGGGGGCTGGGCGGTGCCGTTCATCCGGGCGCGGTTCTCCGCGAGCAGTTCCTGGACGCGCCGCTCGACCTCCACGGGGTCGATGCCGAGGGCGCGGCCCATGTGGATGGACCACACCTCCGAGCGCACGTTGGTCTCGAAGTCCAGGTCGGCGCGGACGTTCTCGCGGGCGGCCTGGCGGTTCTGGCTCACCATCACGAAGGTGGACAGGAAGATCGCCTCCAGGCTGACGATCATGGTGAGCAGGCCGAAGGGGAACGGGTCCCAGATCGCGCCCTTGCCGAACACGCCCTCGTTGCAGACGATCCAGACCGCGAACCACAGGGCGTGCAGGTACACGAACCCCATGGTCCCGGCCCAGGCGGTGATGGCGTCCGCGATCCGGTCCTGGGTTCCGCGCAGTTGCGCGAGGACGTCCTCTTCGTTCGTGATCCGAAGGGCCGGGTGCTTCGGCGATGAGCTCATGGACACTCTCCTGGCAGGTGTGCGGTGCCGGGCCGGGCCGGGCCGGGTTGTCGGGCGGCTGCGGGTGCGTCGTGGTTGCTCGCGCAGTTCCCCGCGCCCCAAAAGGGGGCGCCTGCAGCCCGGGAGTTCTAGCGTTCGGTCACCTTGCCCGCCGCAACCTCCAGGCGGCGGGTCACGTGGACCGCGTCCAGCATGCGGCGGTCGTGGGTGACCAGGAGGAGGGTGCCCTCGTAGGTGCCGAGGGCGGACTCCAGCTGTTCGATGGCGGGGAGGTCGAGGTGGTTCGTCGGCTCGTCCAGGATCAGGAGGTTGACGCCGCGGCCCTGGAGGAGGGCGAGGGCGGCGCGGGTGCGTTCGCCCGGGGAGAGGGTGGTCGCGGACCGGAGCACGTGGTCCTGTTTGAGGCCGAACTTGGCGAGCAGGGTGCGGACTTCCACCGGTTCGGTGTCCGGTACGGCCGCGCAGAACGCGTCCAGCAGGGATTCCGTGCCGTGGAAGAGCTTGCGGGCCTGGTCGACCTCGCCGACCACCACGCCCGGGCCGAGGGCGGCGTGCCCGGCGTCCAGTTCCAGCCGGCCCAGCAGCGCGGCGAGCAGCGTCGACTTGCCCGCGCCGTTCGCGCCGGTCACCGCGACCCGGTCCGCCCAGTCGATCTGGAGGGAGACCGGTCCGAAGGCGAAGTCGCCGCGCTGTACCTCCGCGTCCCGCAGGGTGGCGACGACGGCGCCGGACCGCGGGGCCGCCGCGATCTCCATGCGGAGTTCCCACTCCTTGCGGGGCTCCTCGACGACGTCCAGGCGTTCGATCATGCGCTGGGTCTGGCGGGCCTTGGCGGCCTGCTTCTCGCTGGCCTCGCTGCGGAACTTGCGGCCGATCTTGTCGTTGTCGTTGGACGCCTTGCGCCGGGCGTTCTTGACGCCCTTGTCCATCCAGGAACGCTGCATCTGGGCCCGGTCCTGGAGGGCGGCCCGCTTGTCGGCGTACTCCTCGTAGCCCTCGCGGGCGTGCCGGCGGGCCAGGTCGCGTTCCTCCAGGTAGGCGTCGTAGCCGCCGCCGTAGAGGTTGATCTGCCCCTGGGCGAGGTCGAGTTCGAGGACCTTGGTGACCGTGCGGGTGAGGAACTCGCGGTCGTGGCTGACGACGACCGTGCCGGCGCGCAGGCCGGTCACGAACCGTTCGAGGCGTTCCAGGCCGTCCAGGTCGAGGTCGTTGGTGGGCTCGTCGAGGAGGAAGACGTCGTAGCGGGAGAGGAGGAGGGAGGCGAGGCCGGCGCGGGCGGCCTGGCCGCCGGAGAGGGCCGTCATCGGCTGGTCGAGGTCGACGGCCAGGCCGAGGGAGTCGGCGATGTCGTCGGCGCGCTCCTCCAGGTCGGCGCCGCCCAGGTCGAGCCACCGCTCCAGGCTCACGGCATAGGCGTCGTCGGCGCCCGGTGCGCCGTCGACCAGGGCCTGGGTCGCCTCGTCCATCACGCGCTGTGCCTCGGCGACCCCGGTGCGGCGGGCCAGGAAGGCGCGGACGGTCTCGCCCGGCCGCCGCTCCGGCTCCTGGGGCAGGTGGCCGACGGTCGCGGTCGGCGGGGAGAGCCGCAGTTCGCCCTGTTCGGGGGTGGTGAGCCCGGCGAGCAGGCGGAGCAGGGTGGACTTGCCCGCGCCGTTGGCACCGACCAGACCGATCACGTCCCCGGGCGCGACGACGAGGTCGAGCCCGGAGAAGAGCGAGCGGTCGCCGTGCCCGGCGGCGAGGTTCTTGGCGACGAGGGTGGCAGTCATCAGAACGCCGATCCTAATGGGCCGGGCAGCCCGTGCTCAGCCGCCCTGTTCTCCCCCGGTCAGCGCTCGGGCGCCGCCACCAGCACGCTCCCGGAGGTGCGGGCCACGACGAAGGAGCCGCCTTTGGCCGCCCTGCCGTCCAGCGGGATGCGGTGGCGGCCGGGTTCCAGGACGCCGTCGAAGTGTTCGTGGGCGCGGGGGCGGGAGAGGCGGTCGAGGCGGTACGACGTGAGCCGCACCCGGCAGGGCGCGGTGACCTCGATGCCGGCGGTGCCGTCGGCGGCGACCAGGCGGGCCAGCCGGCGTTGCGGGAGCGGGCTGCGGTCGAGGGCGTGTTCGATCTGGGCGACGAGGAGCGGGACGATCGGGGCGAGCCCGTCGACGTAGGCGACCGCCACCTCCGCCCGCTCGAAGGCCTGGCGTACGGCGGTCCGCTCGGCCTCGCCGACCGCGGGGCCGAAGGCGACGGCCGCGTAGCCGCGGAGTTCCTCGGCGGGGACGCCGTCGGCGTCGCGGGTGATGTCGGCGCCGATGCCGATGGAGCGCAGCGCGGCGGCCAGCTTGGCGAGGAGGGCGACGCGGGCGCCGATCAGCAGCACGCGGCGGCCGGGCGGCGGGCCGGAGTCCGCCAGGAGTGCGCCGAGGGCCTCGCGGTACTCGGGGCCGTGGAAGCGGAACGGGCCGATGCCGTGGTAGCCGTTGAGCTCCAGGTCGGCGTGTTCGGAGGTCTGCCAGGCGAAGTCCCGCCAGATGTAGTCGTCGCCGTCGTGCTCGATGACCGCGGTGACCGCGCCGCAGGCCAGGTCCTCGCACTCGGGGCAGCCGTAGACGACGTAGCGGCCGTCGGGCAGCGGGGCCTCGGATTCGAGTAGGAGGCTGCGGACCTGGGCGGTGAAGATCGCGGGCGGGACGTCGGAGGCGAGTGGGGAGACGGCGTCCAGGTCGGAGAGCTGGAACAGCAGCGGGTGACCGTCGACGACGAAGTCCACGAAGTCCCGGTGGAGCTGGTAGCCGCCGTCGGCGAGGACACCGCCGGCGCGCATCGCCGGGGCCAGGCCGAAGGTCGCGTATGCGGCAGACATGCTGTGAGTATCCCCAGAGCGGGACGATCTGAGCGCGGCATGACATATTCCGCTAACGTCGCGGTGTGCAGCCTGAGCTGAGTGGCGAAGTGATCGTGGTCGGCGGCGGGGTCGTCGGACTCACCACGGCGGTGGTGCTGGCGGAGAGCGGGCGCCGGGTGCGGGTGTGGGCCCGGGAGACCGGCGGGCGTACGACCTCGGCGGTCGCCGGCGCGCTGTGGTGGCCGTACCGCATCGAGCCGGAGGCACTGGTCGGGGAATGGTCGCTCGCCTCCCTTGTCGTGTACGAGGCGCTTGCGGCGCGGCCAGGGGAGACGGGCGTACGCCTGGTCGAGGGCGTACACGACGGCCTGCGGCTGGACGGGCTGGGTGCGTGGGCGGCCGAGGTGCCGGGGCTGGCCGAGACCCGTGAAGGTCTGGCGGCCCGGCTGCCGTTGATCGACATGCCGGTCCATCTGGAGTGGCTGCGGGCGCGGTTGGAGCGGGCGGGCGGGACGGTCGAGGAGCGGGTGGTGACGGCGCTGGGCGAGGTGCCCGCGCCGGTCGTGGTCAACTGCACGGGGCTCGGGGCCCGTTCGCTGGTCCCGGATCCGGCGGTGCGTCCGGTGCGCGGGCAGCTCGTCGTGGTGGAGAACCCCGGGATCACCACCTGGTACACGTCCGACGAGGTGGCGGGGGGTGCGTCCGCCTACTTCTTCCCGCAGCCCGGCGGGCTGCTGCTCGGGGGTACGGCGGAGGAGGACGCCTGGTCGCCGGAGCCGGATCCGGAGATCGCGGCCGGGATCGTGGCGCGCTGTGCGGCGGTCCGGCCGGAGATCGCCGGGGCGCGGGTGCTGGCGCACCGGGTGGGGCTGCGGCCGTACCGGTCGGCGGTCCGGCTGGAGCACGAACTCCGGCCGGACGGCGGGGTGCTGATCCACAACTACGGGCACGGCGGGGCCGGCGTCACGGTCGCCTGGGGCTGTGCGCGGGAGGCGGCCGGGCTGGTGGACACCGGCCCGGCCGCCTGAGCGGTCAGCCCGCGGGGACGCGCTGGACGGTGCGCGGGGCGCGGACCCCGTGCAGGGCGTTCTTCTCGGGCGCGGTCCACCGGGTCGCGGTCGCGCGGGTGAACGCGGCCGGGCCGCCGACCAGCGGGACGCCGGCCGTCGTACGGGACAGGTCCACGGTGAGCGTCGGGGTGGTGGACGGCGGATCGATGAGGTCCTTGTCCGTGCCCGCGACGATCAGTGCCAGGCGGTGGCCCTTCGGTACGACGTGGTCGGTGGCCGCCAGGTCGAGGGTGATCGTGTAGGCCTTGCCGGGGGTGAGCGGGACGCCCTTGCCGGGGTCGGCGTAGGTGCCCAGGTCGGCCCAGCCGCGGCTGAAGACGGTGTAGTCGACGGCCTTGGTCCTGGCCGCGGTCTTCAGGAAGCAGGCGCTGTCACCGGCGGTGCTCTCGCCCCAGCAGGTGCGGTCGGTGAGGGTGGTGATGCCCTCGGCGCCGTCGGCGTAGTCCCGGATGGTGTCCGGGCCGAGGTCGACCAGGACGGCGGTCAGGTGGGCCGTCGAGGTGGTCGGGGTGGCGGTGACGGTCACCTTCGAGGAGCCGGACAGCCGCAGGTCCCGGGTGAGGGGCGCGGTGAGGAAGCCTGCCTTGTCCTTGGTCGGGGTGGCGAGCTGGGCGGCCCAGTCGGTCTCGCTCTGCTGCGGGTCGTCGGTGAACGTCTCGGTGCCGGAGCCCTGGTGCAGGCCGAGGGTGCCGACGCCCGGCTGGGTGCCGGTGGCGGGGCGCAGGGTGGTGGTCCGCGTGCCGCTCGGCGGCCAGAGCGACGAGGTCACCCACTGGTCGGGGTGGCGCTCGATGTCGGCCATCGGCTCGCGGTCGATGCCGTTGTCGTAGCCGAGGAGTTCGTGGTCGAACCAGCGGTGCAGGGTGTCCACCCAGGCGCCGCGCCGGTAGTCGAAGGGGTCGACGTGCCCGGTCTGGGAGAGCCAGATCTTACGCTCGACGCCGTGCTTCGCGAGGGCGTCCCACCACTGGCCGAAGTGCTTGGTGCGGACGTTGAGGTCCTGCATGCCGTGTACCAGGAACACGCTGGCCTTCACCTTCGCGGCGTCCTTGACGTAGTCGCGCTCGGTCCACAGGCCGGTCCAGTCGCCGGTGCGCGGGGCGCCGTCGACGAGCTTCTGCTGGACGGCACCGCACTTGGCGTAGGCGTCGTCGCTCTCGACGGCGCCGGCCAGCCAGTCGGGGCCCGAGTCGTAGAGCGGGGCGCCCTGGGCGAAGTAGTAGTCGTACCAGGAGGAGATGGCGCTGATCGGGACGATCGTCTTCAGGCCTTTGACGCCGGTGGCGGCCACGCCGTTGGCGATGGTGCCGTCCCAGCTCTTGCCGATCATGCCGGTCTTCCCGTTGGTCCAGCTCGCCTTGACCGTGGTGGTCCCGGTGCGGCTGCTGTACGCCTTGGCCCGCCCGTTCAGCCAGTCGATCACGGCCTTCGCGGACTGGATGTCGGACCGCCCGCCGACGTCGACACAGCCGTCGGAGCGGTTGGTGCCGGCCAGGTCGACGCCGACGAAGGCGTAGCCGCGGGGCACGAAGTAGTTGTCGTAGAAGAGCGGCATCTGGACGACGTTCCCGTTGGCGTCGTACGTCTTCAGCTGGCTCTCGTTGCCGCGGCCGCAGCAGGAGTAGTAGGGGCTGGCGTCCATGATGACCGGCACCTTGCGGCCCTGTGCGGCCGGTTCGGCGGGCCGGACGATGTCGGCGGCGACCCGGTCGGTCTTCCCGTCGCCGTCGGAGTCGAGGCCGGTGTCCACCCAGACGGCCTCGCGGATGGCGCTCGCGTACGAGTAGACCGGTTGGCTCTCGTGCGGGGCGCCGGCGGCCTGGGCCGCGGCCGGGGTGAGGAAGGCGGCGATCAGGGCTGCGACGGCCGCGACGGCGAACGGTCTCCAGATCGTGAAGCGCGTACGTTTCGGCATGCGGCGGACGCTACCCCGGTCAACTCCTGTGCAGAAGGGGGCATCTGGGGGACCGTCAGGACTGATTGCGGCCGAATGGCGATCGTGTGACAGCAGGTGCCATGGACAGGCGAGGGGACACAGGGACTGAATAGGCTCCGAACAGTTTCGTGCTCCATCGACTTGGCGCGTCCCGCCCCGGTGTGGCGGGTGCGTCTCGGCCCCCTACCGACCTGGAGTTCTCGTGCACCGCAGAATCCTCGCGCCGGGCGCCCTCGCGGCGGCCTCCCTGCTGCTGGCGATCCCGGCATCGGCCGCGAGCTACAGCCCCGGCGCACCGGGCATCGGCGACCCCTACTACCCGTACTACGGCAACGGCGGTTACGACGTCTCCCACTACGACCTGCGGTTGCAGTACCAGCCGGCCACCGACGAGCTGGCCGGCACGGCGACGATCCTGGCGCGCACCACGCAGGACCTGTCCAGCTTCGACCTGGACTTCCTGCTGGACGTCAGCGAGGTGCGGGTCAACGGGGTGAAGGCGGACTTCGCCACGTCCGGCCAGCACGAACTGGTCGTCACGCCCAGGTCGCCGCTGGCGAAGGGCACGCAGGTCACCGTCGTCGTCCGCTACAGCGGAGTGCCGTCGACCAAGAGCGCGTACGGCTTCGACACGTGGCACCGCACGCCGGACGGGGCGGTCGCGGCGGACGAGCCCGAGGCCGCCTGGTGGTGGTACCCGAGCAACGACCACCCGCTGGACAAGGCGACCTACGACGTGTCGGTGGCCGTCCCCGACGGCACCCAGGTCATCTCCAACGGCCTGCTCCAGTCGACCAGTTCGCAGCGCGGCTGGACCCGGTACAACTGGCGGCAGAACAAGCCGCAGGCGACCTATCTGACCACGCTGGCGGTCGGGAGGTTCGACATCACGACGAGCACCTCCGAGGGCGGGGTGCCGGTCGTCAACGCCTACAGCAAGGACCTCGGCGACAACGACGGGGCGGCCCGGGCGAGCGTGGAGCGCACCGGCGAGCTCGTCGACTGGCTCTCCGGCTACTTCGGGCCGTATCCCTTCAGCTCGGCCGGCGGGTACGTGCCGAACACCACCACCGGGTACGCGCTGGAGACGCAGACCCGCGTGTACTACAGCCCGAAGCAGTTCGCGAACGGCTCCAACACGTCGGTGGTCGTGCACGAGCTGGCGCACCAGTGGTACGGCGACGACGTCTCCCTCAAGGGCTGGAAGGACATCTGGCTCAACGAGGGGTTCGCGCGCTACGCCCAGTGGCTGTGGTCGGAGCACGAGGGCGAGGGCACGACGCAGGAGCTGGCCGACTACGTGTACGCGTCGCATCCGGCCGACGACGCGTTCTGGACGGTGAAGCCGGGGGATCCCGGTCCCGACGACCAGTTCGACATCGCTGTCTACGACCGGGGGGCGCTGGCCGTGCAGGCGCTGCGGAACGCGGTCGGGGACGACGCGTTCTTCGCGATCCTGAAGGGGTGGCCGAAGGAGCACGCGTACGGGAACGCGTCGGTGGGGGACTTCGAGGAGTACGCGGAGAAGGTGTCGGGGAAGTCGCTGGGCTCGCTGTTCGATGCGTGGCTGTTCGAGCCGACGAAGCCGGCGGCGCCGGCGGTGTCTGCGGTGAAGGCCGTGGGGGCGGTTGCGCAGCCGAAGTCCTGGAAGCAGATCGAGGCTACGAACTACGTGCACTGAGCAGGTGCCGGGTGTGGTGCGTGGGGGGCTGCGGGCCGGTTGTGGCTGGTCGCGCAGTTCCCCGCGCCCCTAAAGGGGCGTTTCATCGCCGTAGTCATAGACGGTGACCGGGATTCGGCGGGCCACCAGCCGTTCGTTTACCAGTGGCTCGACGCGGGACCACTTGCCGCCTGCCAGGCCGCAGCCGATGCGGGGCATGTGTACGGAGGCGCCGAGTTCGGTCGCTTTGTCGGCGAGCTTGGCCAGCGCCGTGTCTATCGCCTCGTAGCGGACCGGGACGCCCTTGCTGCCGGTTCTGGTGCCCCGTTGGCCGATCATGTTGGCCACCCAGAGGTACCGGTCGACGCGGACCAGTTGGACCGCGCCCAGGCCGAAGTCGTTCGCGGCCCGGTCGCGGTGCCAGGCGCGGTATGCCTTCTCGGGCTCCGGCCAGCGGCGGAAGAGGGCCAGGACGAAGCCCTTTCCCCAGCCTCCCAGGTCGTTGCAGACGTGGGCGATGACCTTGACGCCCTTGCCCGACGGAGTCGTGGCGTCGCCCCGGATGTATGTGATCTCCCCCATGACGCCACCGTAGGCGATGCCACTGACAACGGCTCCGACCTGCTACTTCGTGAGCCGGGTCAGCTCCTGGTCGGCCGTGCGGGAGACCCGGCGGCGGACGCCGAACCAGCCGGCCACCAGGAGGGCGGCGATCACCGGGATCAGCAGGAGGGTCTTGCGGCCGACCTCGGGGTCGTTCCACATCATGCCGAGGCAGACCAGCAGGAAGGCGACCGTGGCCAGCTCGGTGTACGGGCTGAAGCGGAGGCGGAACGACGGGCGCTCGACCAGGCCCGCCTTCGCGCGGCGGACGAAGATCAGGTGGCAGAGCATGATGATCACCCAGGTGCTGATGATGCCGAGGGAGGCGACGTTCAGGACGATCTCGAAGGCCTGGGCGGGCATGAGGTAGTTGAGGCCGACGCCGAGCACGCAGACCGCGCAGGTCAGCAGGATGCCGCCGTAGGGCACCTGGCTGCGGTTCATGCGGGCGGTGAACTTCGGGGCCGAGCCGGCCATCGCCATGGAGCGCAGGATGCGGCCCGTGGAGTAGAGGCCGGAGTTGAGCGAGGACATCGCCGCGGTGAGGACGACCAGGTTCATCACGTCGCCCGCGCCCGAGACGCCGATCTTGGAGAGGACGGTGACGAAGGGGCTCTCGTCGGCCGAGTAGACCGAGCCGGGGAGGAGCAGGGCCAGCAGGACGACCGAGCCGACGTAGAAGACGCCGACGCGCCACATGATCGAGTTCACCGCGCGCGGGACGACCTTCTCCGGCTCGGCGGTCTCGCCGGCCGCGACGCCGACCAGTTCCAGGGCCGCGTACGCGAAGATCACGCCCTGCATGACCAGGACGACCGGCATCAGGCCGTGCGGGAACACACCGCCGTGGTCGGCGATCGCGCTCAGGCCCGGGGTGTGGCCGTCGACCTTGTGCTGGGTGGCCAGCAGGAAGATGCCGATCAGCATGAAGCCGACCAGGGTGGCGACCTTGATGATCGCGAACCAGAACTCCATCTCGCCGAAGATCTTCACGGAGATCAGGTTGACCGCCAGGACGACGGCGAGGGCGATCAGTGCGAGCGTCCACTGGGGGATGCTCGTGAACATGCTCCAGTAGTGGGTGTAGAGCGCGATCGCGGTGATGTCGGCGATGCCGGTGGTCGACCAGTTCAGGAAGTACATCCAGCCGGCGACGTACGCGCCCTTCTCGCCGAGGAACTCGCGCGCGTACGACACGAAGGAACCGGAGGAGGGGCGGTAGAGGACCAGCTCGCCGAGGGCGCGGACCACGAAGAAGGCGAAGATTCCGCAGACCAGGTAGGCGAGGGCGAGGGCCGGGCCCGCGTTGTGGAGACGGCCGCCGGCGCCCAGGAAGAGGCCGGTGCCGATCGCGCCGCCGATGGCGATCATGTTGACGTGGCGGGCCTTGAGGTCCTTGCTGTAGCCGGCGTCGCCCGCGTCCGCGGGCGCCTGGGCCGCGTCGGTCCGGGTGGCGGCGGCCTGTGCCGTGTCCACGGCGTCCTTGCTCACAGGTGGTTCCACTCTCTGGTGCGCCCGAGCGGGTCGCGCTCGGGTGTCCGGACGTAGTCGGTCCGCGCGCTCGGTGGTGGGCACAGACCGAGGGGCCACCTTCCCCCGCCCATCAGGGCGTATGCGATGGCACAGATCACAGAGCGGAAATTCTCACAAGGTCACGATCTTGGCGTGAAGATGAACATCGGACGAACACATCTCCGTCACCGCCCGGTGTCACAGTGCTGGTGTAACAGCGATACTGCTGCACATGACGACCGACACCGACGGCGACTCCGGGGACCCGGCGCTCACGATCGACGAGCTGGCCGCACGGGCCGGCACCACGGTCCGCACGGTCCGCTTCTACGGCACCAAGGGGCTGCTGCCGCCGCCGGTGATCGGTCCGCGCCGGGTGGGCCACTACGGGCGGGACCACCTGGCCCGGCTGGCGCTGATCGAGGAGTTGCAGCACCAGGGCATGACGCTGGCGGCAATCGAGCGCTACGTGCGGCGGCTGCCGCCCGGCCTGACCCGCCACGAGCTGGCCGTCCACCGGGCCGTGGTGGCCTCCTGGGCGCCGGACGCCGAGGAGACCGTGACGGCAGGGGAGCTGCGGCGGCGGGCCGGACGGCCGCTGGACGAGGAGGACGTCGAGCGGCTCGCCGCCATGGACGTCGTACGGCCCGAAGGGGACGGCTACCGCATCGACCCCGGCCTGCTCCGGCTCGCCGTGGAGCTCCTCGACGTACCGCTGTCCGAGAAGGCGATCCTGGCCGCGCGCACGGTCCTGACCGAGCACGCGCGGGCGGCCGCGCGCGAGCTGTCCCTGCTGTTCCGGGCCGAGGTCGCGGAGCGCACCGAGGCGGACGTGAAGTCCCTGTCCGCGCACATGCGGCCCCTGATCGTGCAGGCACTGCTGACGGCCTTCCAGCGGTCGCTGAGGGCGGAGGTCCACCAGTGGCTGCCGGTGACACCCCCAGGGTCAGAGGAAGGCCGATCCTCCTGAGACGTTGAGCGTCTGCCCGGTCAGGAAGCCGCTGCCCTCGTCCACCACGTACAGGAGGGTCGAGACCAGGTCGCTCGGCTCCTGGGTGTGCGGCACCGCCTGCTGGGCGCGGACGAATTCGAAGCCGCCGTCCGCGCCGACCGTCCGCTCGGCGGTCGCGGTGCGCACCATGGTGGGCGCGATCGCGTTGACCGTGATGCCGTACGGGCCGAGCGCCGCGGCCAGCGCGCGCGTGAAGCCGATCAGGCCGGTCTTCGAGGCGACGTAGGGGACCATGTCGGGCGGGGCGGTGAACACGGCCGCCGAGGCGATGTTGACGACGCGGCCCCACCCGGCCGCCTTCAGATGCGGCAGCGCGGCCCGGGTCACCAGGAACGGCGCCTCCAGGTTGACCCGCATGATCCGCCGCCACTCCTCGGCGGTGGTCTCCTCGAAGGGCCGCGCCGGATAGACGCCGGCGTTGTTGACGACCACGTGCAGGGTGCCGAACGCGTCGATCACGTGCCCCAGCGCCGCCCGTACCTGCTCCTCGTCGGTGACGTCGGCGACCAGCCCCAGATAGTCCGGGGTCTTCCCGGCGGTCTCGGTCTGCGGGGCGAGGTCGAGGCCGGCGACCCGGTAGCCGCGCCCGGCGAGCGCGACGGCGAACTCCTGCCCGAGCCCCTGTGCCGCTCCGGTCACCAGCGCGGTCCGCGTCTGCATGCGGCGAGTGTGACGACCCGTCGGCGTGCGGGGCAAGACCGTGTTCCACTCGCCGGAACGGGCCGGTTGCCGCGGCGGGCCCGCGGCTCGACGCTGCGGATCGACCCCAGCGCCAGCCGTACGGGAGCAGTGCCCGATGACCGATACCGAGCGTGCCGTGGACGACGCCGAGCGCGCCCGTGACCAGGGCGGTGGGCCACGCCGGCGCCCGCTGCCGGTCCGGCTGGTCCGGCTGGTCCCGGACGAGCTGGGCGTGCTGCTCGTGCTGGGGTTGCTCGTCGCCGGGATCGGCATCCCCTACCCGGACTTCCTGAGCAGCGGGAACCTGCTGTCCACCGCGCACAACTCGGTCTACATCTCGCTGATGGCGTGCGGGATGGTGTTCGCGCTGTCGATGCGCGAGGTCGACCTGTCGGTGGGCGGGACCTACGCGATGGTCCTGGTGGTCGGGGCGATCCTGGTGCGCGGCGGGGTGGAGGCCTGGCTCGCGGTGCCGGTGATGCTGCTGACCGGGATCGCGCTGGGGGTGTTCAACGCGCTCGTGACGACGCTGCTCGCGCTGCCCTCGTTCATCGTGACGCTGGGCACGCTGATGCTGTTCCGGGGGGTCGGGCTGGCGCTGGCGGACGGCAGGCAGATCACCGACCTGCCGCTGGACGACTCGTTCTTCACCTTCGCGGGCGGCGATCCGGGCGGGGTGCCGTTCGCGCTGTGGGTGCTGCTGGCGGTGGCCGCGGTCCTCTCCGTGGTGCTGTCGCGGTCCCGGTTCGGGGCGCGGGTGCGGGCGATCGGCTCCAACCCGGACGCGGCCGAGTTCAGCGGTATCCCGGTCGTGCGGACCCGGATCCAGGCCCTCGCGCTGTCCGGCCTGACCACGGCGTGCGCGGCGGCGCTGGCCCTCGCCTTCTACGGCGCCGGCGACCCGACCCTGGGCCAGGGCTACGAGTTGCAGGCCATCGCCGCCTGCATCATCGGCGGCACCCCGCTGGCCGGCGGGCGGGGTTCGGTGGTCGGCGCGGTGGCCGGGGCGATGATCCTCTCCGTCGTGGCGGCAGGGCTCGTGTTCTTCGAAGTACCCATCAACTGGACGTCGTTCGCGACCGGCGGGGTCATCCTCGTCGCGGTCGCGGCGGACAGCGCGCTGCGCCGCACGGGGCGCCGACGCAAATGAGCCCCGACAAGCCTGGGAGGCCGTGATGCACCCCCGATTCCGTACGGTGTCCGCCGCGCTCGGCGCGCTGCTGCTGCTCGGCGCGGCCGGCTGCGGCAGCTCCGGCCCCGGCAAGGGCGACAGGCTGCACATGGGCATCGCGGTCGCCAACATCTCGCTGAACTTCGCCCACGAGATGGTGCTCGGCGCCGAGAGCGCCGCCGGTCACGCGGGCAAGGTCGACTTCCAGGCGGTGGGCCCGCCCAACACGGACGGCCCGGCCGAGGTACAGCTCTTCCAGAACCTCACCACCCGCGCCAAGGACGGCATCGTCCTGGAGAACCTGGACCCGCCGATCTTCACCCGTCCCGCCGCCCGCGCCGTCGACCAGGGCATCCCGGTCGTCGCCCTGGACACCTCCCCCACCGACGGCAGCAAGGTGGACTTCTACGTGGGCAACGACAACTACGCCCTCGGGGAGCTGATGGCGAAGGAGGCGCTGAAGCGGCTCGGCGCGAACCCGGAGGGGGAGGTCGTCATCGGGGTGCCGAACCCGGGCACACCGGTGCTGGACAACCGGGCCAAGGGGATCTCCGACACCTTCGCGAAGGAGGCTCCGGGCGTGAAGGTGCTCGGCCCCTTCCAGACGTACAGCGACCCCGGACAGAACTACAGCTCCTGGTCGGCGCAGGTCAACGCGCATCCGGACGCGCTCGCCTTCCTGGGCGTCGGGGACGCCGACAGCTACAACCTCGCCAAGATCAAGAAGACGGAGAACGGGAAGTGGCTGACGGCGGGCTTCGACGTCGACCCGAAGACCCTGGAGGCGGTGAAGGACGGCTCGAACTTCGTCACCATCGACCCCCAGCACTTCCTCAAGGGCTATCTCTCCACGGCGATGCTGATCGAGGCGGTCCGCGACAAGGACGGGAAGCTGCCGCAGGGCTGGTTCCTCTCCCCCGGCGCGGTGGTCGACTCCTCGAACATCGACGCGATCATCGCCCGGCAGAAGTCGGCGACGGCGGCGTACGACTGGTACAAGCCGACGATCGACAAGCTGCTCGGCGACGAGCAGGCCAACCTCAAGCCGCTCAAGGACGCGCGCTGACATGGACGATGTTCTGGTCGCCGAGGACGTGGTCAAGTCCTACGGCGGGGTACGGGCGTTGGACGGGGCGTCCATCGCGCTGCGCGGCGGCGAGGTGCACGCCCTGGTCGGCGAGAACGGCGCGGGCAAGTCGACGCTGGTCCGGATCCTGTCGGGGACGCTGGCGGCGGACGCGGGCACGGTACGGCTGGCGGACGACACCCGGATCGCCGTCGTCTCCCAGGAGTTGAGCCTGTTCCCCGACCTGACCGTGCGGGAGAACCTCTTCCCGGACGGCGGGCCGCGCCGGTTCGGACTCGTCGACCGGGCCGCGATGGACCGCGCGGCCGGTCCGGTCCTCGCCGAACTGGGCCTGCACGTCGACCCGGACACCCGACTCGCCGAACTCCCGCTCGCCGACCAGCAGTTGACGGAGATTGCCCGGGCCCTGCTGCGCAGCCCCCGTCTTCTGGTCCTGGACGAGCCGACGTCCGCGCTGCCCAAGGAGGCGGTGGACCGCCTGGAACGCGTGCTGCGCGCCCTCACCGCGCGGGGCATCGCGGTCCTCCATGTCACGCACTTCCTGGACGAGGTGATGCGGTTCGCACAGCGGGTGACGGTGCTGCGGGACGGCCGGGTGGCGCTGTCCGGCGTACGGCGGGCGGAGGTGGGCGTGCCGGAGCTGGTGGCGGCGATGCTGGGCGGCGAGGGCCGGCAGCCGCCGGTGCGCCGGGCCCGGGTGGCGGCCGAGGGTCCGCCGCCGGTGGTGCTGTCGGCGGTGAGCGTGCCCGGCCGGCTCGCGGACGTGACGTTCACGGTCCGGGCGGGAGAGGTGGTGGGGGTCGCGGGGCTTCAGGGGGCGGGCCATCTGGATGCGTTGGCGGTGGTGTGCGGCCGTACGGCGGTGTCGGCGGGCCGGGTCGACGTCGGCGGCCGGGGGCTGCCGCGCTCGCTGCGGGCGGCGGTCCGGGCCGGGGTCGCGTTCGTGCCCAGCGACCGCAAGCGGTACGGGCTGATGGCGGACCGGACGGTGTGGGAGAACACGACGTCGGTGAGCTGGCTCGCGCTCGGCCGGGGCGGGGTGCTGCCCGCGCGCGGCGAACTCGTACGCCGCACGGCCGACCTGACCGGGCGGCTGCGGCTGCGCGGCGGGCCGTACGACGTGGTGGCCCGGCTGTCCGGCGGGAACCAGCAGAAGGTCGTCTTCGCCAAGTGGCTGGCCACCGACCCGAGGATCGTCGTCCTGGACGATCCGACGCGGGGCGTCGACATCGGCGTGCGGGCCGAGATGCACCGGATCGTCGGCGAGCTGGCGGTCGGCGGCGCGGCCGTGCTGGTCGCCTCGACCGATCTCGCGGAGCTGACGGAGGTGTGCGACCGGGTGCTGGTGTTCGTGCGCGGCCGGATCCGCGGGGAGTTGTCCGGGGCGGGGCTCACGGAGCGGGCGCTGGCGGTGGCGATGCAGCAGGGCTCAGGCTGACAGCCTGCGGGTGAGGGCCCGCGCCGCCGCGCAGACCGAGGCGCCCACCCGGTCCACGTCGAGGCGCCGGGTCCCGCCGGTCACGGAGAGCGCGGCGACCGGGCGGGAGCCGCGGCCGAGCGCGTACACCGGCGCCGCGACCGCCGAGATCCCCACCTCGGCCTCCTCCAGGTTGACGCCGTAGCCGCGGGCCCGGGTGAGGGCGAGGTCGCGGGCGAGCTGGCCGGGCAGCACCAGCGTGCGCGGGGTCAGCCGGAGCAGGACGCGGTACGGCGGGCAGGGGTCCTGGGCGAGGAAGACCTTGCCGGTGGCGGTGCAGTGGGCGGGCAGCCGGCCGCCGCTGCGGGAGACGATCGGGGTGGCGCGCCGGCCGGTGACCTTCTCCAGGAAGAGGGTGTCGGCGCCGTCGGGCACGGCCAGGTGCACGTTCTCCCGGGTCGCCTCGTGCAGATCCCCGAGATACGGCAGCGCCGCGTCCCGCAGCTCCCGCACGGTGGGCGCCGACTGCCCCAGCACGAACAGGGCGAGCGCGAGCCGGTAACTCCCCTCGGCGGTCCGTTCCACCAGCCCCAGCCGCACCAGTTCACCGATCAGCCGGTGCACGGTGGGCTTGGGCAGGCCACTGCGCTGGGCGAGTTCGGCGAGCGGGAGCGCGGCTCCGGCGTCGCCGCAGGCCCGCAGGAGGAGGGCGCCGCGGGCGAGCACGGACTTCGGAAGCTGGCGGTCCGTCATGCAGCGATGGTGGTCGTCGTGGGGGCGGGACGACAAGGTGTACGGCAGGGCGAGTTCATGAGCGCAGGGGGACGTCCACCAGGAGCGGCGCGCGCAACTCGTCTGCTCCGGCGACCAGTTCGCGGAGGTGGTCGGCGCTCTCGGCCCGTACCGCCGCGACCCCGAAGAACTCCGCCGCCGTGGTGAAGTCGAGGCGGCCCAGTTCCGTCCCCGGACAGGTGCCCTTGCCGCCCATCGACGCGTAGGTGTCCTGGAGCGTGCGGTAGGCCCCGTTGCCCATGACCACGAAGAGCACCGGTACGGACTCGCGGGCGGCGCTCCACAGCCCCTGGAGGCCGAAGAGCGCGCAGCCGTCGCCGAGGACCGCGACCACGGGCCGGCCGGGTTCGGCGAGGGCGCGGCCGACGGCGGCGCCGATGCCCCAGCCGAGGCCGCCGCCCACGGCGTGGGTGTAGCTGCCGGGGCGGTCGAGGCGGGCCAGTCGGCGCAGCAGCAGGCCGACGGTGATGGCCTCCTCGACGATCACGGCCTCCGGCGGCAGTCCGGCGGCGACGGCATGGGCGGCGGCCCAGGGGGCCAGGGGCGCCGGGGAGTAGGCGGCGCGGGCGGCGGCCTCGGCGTCCGCGCGCTCGGCGGTGTGCCGGTCCCCCGCCTCCTTGGCGCGGGCCGCCGCCCCGGGCACCCGGTCGCGCAGCAGGTCGGCGAGGCGGTGCAGGGAGGGGGCCAGGGCGCCGACCAGTCCGGCGTCGACCGGGAAGTTGCGGCCGATCTCGTCGGGGTCGGAGTCGAGCTGGACGACCGTCAGGCCCGCGGGCAGAGCGGGGCCGGGGCTGTAGTGGTGGGGCGTGAAGGCGTGGGCGCCGGCGATGAGGACGGTGTCGTAGCGGGCGAGGGTCTCGCGGATGACGTCGTGGCGGGGCGGCAGCATCCCGGCGTACAGCGGGTGGGTGGTCGGGAAGTTCAGGCAGTCGGCCATCGGCTGGTGGTGGACCGGGGCGCCGCAGGCCTCCGCCACCAGGATCAGGTCGGCGAGCGCGTGCTCGCGGCCGACGCCGTCCCCGGCCACGACGGCGGGCCGGTCCGCGGCGGCCAGCAGCTCGGCCGCGCGGTCCAGGCCGGTGGCCGGGCCGAGGCGGGGCACGGTCGTCCGGGGCGGGACCTCGACCTCCGCCTCCTCGGCCATCAGGTCCATCGGGACGGACAGGAACACCGGCCCGGCGGGCGGGCGCACGGCGAGGGCGAAGGCGCGGCGCAGGGCCAGCGGGAGGTCGCGGGCGTGCTGGATGTCGTACGCCGCCTTCACCGCGGGGCGGGCGAGGCCGACCAGGTCGCCGGAGAGCATGGGGTCCTGCTGGAGGTGGCGGCGGTCCTGCTGGCCCGCGGTGACCACCAGCGGGGTGCGGGAGCGGCGGGCGTTGAGGAGGCCGAGCAGGCCGTTGGCGAGGCCCGCGGCGATGTGCAGGCTGACGAAGGCGGGGCGGCCGGTGCCGCGCGCGTAGCCGTCGGCCATCGAGACGACCGCGCCCTCGTGGACGCCGGGGACGTACGCGGGGGCGTCGGCGGCCTCGGACAGGGCGGCCAGAAAGGGCAGTTCGGTGGTGCCCGGGTTGCCGAAGACCCGGTCCACGCCCTCGCCGCGCAGGATCTCCAGCAGGGCGAGGGCGGGGCGGTATCCCATGGGGGCTCCTAGGCGGGAGGGGGCGGGACCGGTGACCGGCTCGGTCAGCGTCCGGTTCCGCCTCCCCGCGGAGCAAGCGCGGCGTGTCGCTCAGCGACACAGGCAGGCCGCACGGGCGGCGCGCCCGCCTCGGCCGCGTCCCCGACCCGGCGCCCGCCGACATACCTGCCCAGGCGCCTGCCGGCGGGCCCGGCCCGCGCCCGTCGGCAGGCCCCGGATCGGCGCCCGCCGACCAGCCCAGCCCCGCACCCGCACCCGCCGACGTACCCGGATAGGCGCCCGTCGGCAGGCCCCGGCCCAGCGCCCACCGACCGACCTGGCGCCCGTGGGCGCGACCGGCTCAGCGCCCGTCGGTGAAGGTCTCCCCCCGCTCCGCCTTCTCGACCAGCAGCGCGGGCGGGGTGAACCGCTCGCCGTAGGTCTCGGCGAGTTCACGCGCGCGGGCCACGAAGCCGGGGAGGCCGGCACCCGCCCCGCCGTAGGCGTCGTAGCCGTTGATGTACTGGAGGACGCCGCCGGTCCAGCCGGGGAAGCCGATGCCGAAGAGCGAGCCGATGTTGGCGTCGGCGACCGAGGTGAGGACGCCCTCCTCGACGAGGCGGACGGTGTCGAGGGCCTCGGAGAAGAGCATCCGCTCCTGCATGTCCCGGAACGGGATCTCGTGGCCGGGCTGGGTGCTGTGCCTGCCCGGGGGGCGACCCCCGGAACCCCCGAAATGCTCGCGCAGGCCGGGCCACAGGGCACCGCGGCTGCCGTCCTCGGCGTAGTCGTAGAAGCCCGCTCCTCCGCTGCGGCCGGGGCGGCCGAACTCGTCGACCATGCGGTCGATGACCGCCTCCGCGGGGTGCGCGGTCCAGGTGCCGCCGGCCTCCTCGACGGCCAGCCGGGACTCGCGGCGGATCTTCTGCGGCAGGGTGAGGGTCAGCTCGTCCATCAGGGAGAGCACCTTGGCCGGGTAGCCGGCCTGGGCCGCCGCCTGCTCGACCGACGCGGGCTCGATGCCCTCGCCGACCATGGCGACGCCCTCGTTGATGAAGTGGCCGATCACCCGCGAGGTGAAGAAGCCGCGCGAGTCGTTGACGACGATCGGCGTCTTGTTGATCTGCCGGACCAGGTCGAAGGCGCGGGCGAGGGCCTCGTCGCCGGTGCGCTCGCCCTTGATGATCTCGACGAGCGGCATCTTGTCGACGGGCGAGAAGAAGTGCAGCCCGATGAAGTCGGCCTGGCGCTCGACGCCCTCGGCGAGGGCGGTGATGGGGAGCGTGGAGGTGTTGGAGCAGAGCAGGGCGTCGGGGGCGACGACGGACTCGATCTCCTGGAAGACCTTGTGCTTGAGGGCGGTGTCCTCGAAGACGGCCTCGATGACGGCGTCGCAGCCGGCCAGGTCCTGCGGGTCCCCGGTGGGCGTGATGCGGGCGAGCAGCGCGTCGGCCTTCTCCTGGCTGGTGCGGCCCTTGGCGACGGCCTTGGCGCAGAGCTTCTCGGAGTAGGCCTTGCCCTTCTGCGCGGCCTCGGCGGAGACGTCCTTGAGGACGACGTCGATGCCCGCGCGGGCGCACGAGTAGGCGATGCCCGCGCCCATCATGCCCGCGCCGAGGACGGCGACCCTGGTGACCTTGCGGGGCTCGACGCCCTTGGGGCGGTTGGCGCCGGAGTTGACGGCCTGGAGGTCGAAGAAGAACGCCTGGATCATGTTCTTCGAGGTCTGCCCGGCCGCCAGCTCCACGAAGTAGCGGGCCTCGATGACCTGGGCGGTCTCGAAGTCGACCTGGCTGCCCTCGACGGCGGCGGCGAGGATGCGGCGCGGCGCCGGGTAGGGGGCGTTGTTGGTCTGCTTGCGCAGGCTGGCCGGGAACGCGGGCAGGTTGGCCGCGAACTTGGGGTTGGCGGGCGTGCCGCCGGGGATCCGGTAGCCCGGCTTGTCCCAGGGCTGCTGCGACTCGGGGTTGGCGTCGATGAACGCGCGGGCCTTGGCCAGCAGGTCCTCCGGCGACTCGGCCACCTCGTGGATCAGGCCGTTCTGCAGCGCGCGCGTGGCGTTGTACTGGGTGCCCTGGAGGAGGACCTTCAGCAGCGCGTCGGCGATGCCGAGCAGGCGGACCGTGCGGACGACCCCGCCGCCGCCCGGGAGCAGGCCGAGGGTGACCTCGGGGCAGCCGATCTTGGTGCCGGGGGTGTCGAGGGCGACCCGGTGGTGGCAGGCGAGGGCGAGCTCGAAGCCGCCGCCCAGGGCCGCGCCGTTGATGGCGGCGACCACCGGCTTGCCGAGGGTCTCGATGCGGCGCAGGTTGCGCTTGATGGCGAGGCCGCCGTCGAAGAGGTCCCGGGCGGTCTCGGGGGTGACCCGGATGAGGTCGCGCAGGTCGCCGCCGGCGAAGAAGGTCTTCTTGGCGGAGGTGAAGATGACGCCCCGGATCGAGTCCTTCTCGGCCTCCAGGCGGTCGGCGATCACGGCGATCGACTCGACGAAGGCCGCGTTCATGGTGTTCGCGGACTGGTTCGGGTCGTCGAGGACGAGGGTGACGACGCCGGTGTCGTCCTGTTCCCAGCGGATGGTGGTGCTCTCGGTCATGGCTCGTGTCTCCGTGAGGTCTCTTGGTTCCGCGGGGATGTCAGACGCGCTCGACGATGGTCGCGATGCCCATGCCGCCGCCCACGCACAGGGTGGCGAGGCCGTAGCGCTTGTCCTGGCGCTCCAGTTCGTCGACGAGCGAGCCGAGGATCATCGCGCCGGTCGCGCCGAGCGGGTGGCCGAGCGCGATGGCGCCGCCGTTGACGTTGACCTTGTCCAGGGACAGGCCCATGTCCTTCACGAAGCGCAGCACGACCGCCGCGAACGCCTCGTTGATCTCGACGAGGTCGATGTCGTCGATGGTGAGGCCGGCCTTGGCGAGGGCCTTGCGGGTGGCGGGGGCGGGACCGGTGAGCATGATGGTCGGCTCGGAGCCGGAGACGGCGGCCGAGACGATCCGCGCGCGCGGGGTGAGGCCGTAGCGCTCGCCGATCTCCTTGGTGCCGATGGCGACCAGGGAGGCGCCGTCCACGATGCCGGAGGAGTTGCCCGCGTGGTGGACGTGGTCGATCTTCTCGACCCAGTGGTACTTCTGCAGCGCGACCGCGTCGAACCCGCCCAGCTCGCCGATGTCGGCGAAGGAGGGCTTGAGCTTGGCGAGGGAGTCGGCGGTGGTGCCGGGGCGCAGGTGCTCGTCGTGGTCGAGGACGGTGAGGCCAGCGCGGTCCTTCACGGGGACCACGGAACGCTCGAAACGGCCCTCCTTGACGGCCGTCGCCGCGCGCTCCTGGGAGAGCGCGGCGTACTCGTCGACGTCCCGGCGGGAGAAGCCCTCGATGGTGGCGATCAGGTCGGCGCCGATGCCCTGCGGCACGAAGTTGACGGCCAGGTTGGTCATCGGGTCGTTGAACCAGGCGCCGCCGTCCGAGGCCATCGGCACCCGGGACATCGACTCGACGCCGCCGGCGAGGACGAGGTCCTCGAAGCCCGAGCGGACCTTCGCGGCGGCCATGTTGACCGCTTCCAGACCGGACGCACAGAAGCGGTTCTCCTGGACGCCGGCGACCGTGTCCGGCAGTCCGGCGGCGAGCGCGGCGATCCGCGCGATGTCGGAGCCCTGGTCGCCGACCGGGCCGACGACGCCGAGCACGACGTCGTCGACGGCGGCCGGGTCGAGGCCGGGGAAGCGGTCGCGGATCTCGTGGATGAGTCCGACGACCAGGTCGATGGGCTTCGTGCCGTGCAGGGCGCCGTTCGCCTTGCCGCGGCCGCGCGGGGTGCGGATCGCGTCGTACACGTACGCTTCGGTGCTCACTGACAAGCCTTTCAACGAGGGTTTGTGCGCGGTGGGGGTCGGCGGGGGCTCAGAGCCAGTTCTTGACGGTCTCGATCAGACGGGCCGGGTCCGGGCCGACCGGGGTGATGTCCAGCACGGTCACGCCCGCCTCGCGGTAGGCGGCGATGCGGTCGCGGACGTATCCCTCCGGGCCGCACAGGGATATGAGCTCGCAGAACTCGTCGGGGACGGCCGCCTCGGCCTCCTTCTTGCGGCCGGCGAGGTACAGCTCCTGGATGAGCCGGGCCTCCTTCTCGTAGCCGTAGGCGACGGCGAGGTCGTTGTAGAAGTTCTTGCCGGGTGCGCCCATGCCGCCGACGTACAGGGCGATCCTGGGGCGGACCTGGTCGCGGACGGCGACCGCGTCCTCGCCGATGGCGAGCAGCCCGCCGGCGACGATCTGCAGCGGTCCGAGGGCCGGGTCGCGGCGGGCGGCGCCCTCCGCCAAGGGGGTGCCCCAGACCTGGTGGGCCTTCTCGGGGACGAACAGGGTGGGCAGCCAGCCGTCGGCGATCTCGGCGGTCATCCGGACGTTGGCGGGGCCCAGCGAGGCCACGTAGAGCGGGACGTCGGGGCGGACGGGCTTGGTGAGGATCTTCAGGGGCTTGCCGAGGCCGCCGGGGCGGGGCATGTCCGTGATGCCGTGGTGGTCGATGACCTCGCGGCGCAGGATCCGCCGGGTCAGCTCGATCGTCTCGCGGGTACGGCCGAGGGGCTTGTCGTACGCCTTCCCGTGCCAGCCCTCGACGACCTGCGGGCCGGAGGCGCCGAGCCCGATGATCGCGCGCCCGCCGGAGACCGCGTCGAGGCCGGCGGCCGTCTGGGCGATCAGGGCGGGGGTGCGGGAGTAGACGTTGAGGATCGCGGAGCCGATCTTCATCCGTTCGGTGCGGGCGGCCAGGTAGCCCATGAGCGTGGGCGAGTCGAAGCCGTAGGCCTCCGCGACCCAGACCGTGTCGAGGCCCGCCGACTCCAGCGCGGCGGCCCGGTCCGCCGCCGCGCGCGGGTCGCCCGCGTAGTCGAGGAAGGTCGAAAGCTCCATCAGGTGCCGTCCTTGTCGTTTTCGTCGCGGTCGTCGAGGAGTGCCGGTACGTCCCAGTCACCGGCCACCGTGGCGGTGTCGGCGCCGGGCCTGGCGGGCGGGGTGCGCACGGTCGTGGGGGTCGCGGAGAAGCGCGGGGCGGGGGCCGGCTGGGTGATGCCGCCGTGGTCGGTGAAGGTGGCGCGGGCGGCCAGGTGGGGGTGGTGCGGGGCCTCGCGGAGGGAGAGGACGGGGGCCACGCAGGCGTCGGAGCCCTCGAAGACCGCGGTCCACTCGTCCCGGGTACGGGCCTTGAAGCGGGCGGCGACACGTTCGCGCAGCTCGCCCCAGCGGGTCCAGTCCTTGCGGGCGTCGGCCAGGTCGTCCACGCCGCCGAGCAGCCGGAGGAACTCCGCGTAGAACTGGGGCTCCAGGGCGCCGACCGCCATGTGGCCGCCGTCGGCGGTCGCGTAGGTGCCGTAGTACGGGCAGCCGCCGTCCAGCAGGTTGGCCCCGCGCCGGTCCTGCCAGCCGCCCGCGGCGACCATGCCGTGGATCATCGCGGCGAGGTGCGCGGTGCCGTCCACGATGGCGGCGTCCACGACCTGGCCGGTGCCGGTCGCGCGCGCGTGGTGCAGTGCGGCCAGGACGCCGACGACGAGGTAGAGCGAGCCGCCCGCGTAGTCGCCGAGCAGGTTGGCGGGGACGGCCGGGGGCTCGTCGGGGCGGCCGATCATGCCGAGGGTTCCGGTGAGGGCGATGTAGGCGATGTCGTGGCCCGCGCGGTGCGCGAGGGGCCCCTCCTGGCCCCAGCCGGTCATCCGGCCGTAGACCAGACGGGGGTTGCGGGCGTGGCACTCCCCGGGGCCGATGCCGAGCCGCTCGGCGACGCCGGGGCGGTAGCCCTCGACCAGGATGTCGGCGCGCTCGACGAGGTCGAGGACGCGGGCGGGGCCGTCGGGGGACTTCAGGTCGACCAGCACCGAGCGCTTGTTGCGGTTGGTGACGTCGTACGCCGGGTCGATCGCGAGCCCCTGGCCGCCGGGCCGGTCGACGCGGACCACGTCGGCGCCCAGGTCGGCGAGGAGCATGGCGGCGAACGGGCCGGGGCCGATACCGGCCAGCTCGACCACGCGCACGCCGGAGAGCGGGCCGTGTCCTGGCGTCCCTGCCGTGGTCATGCCGCCCCCAGTCATGTGACACAACTGATGTAACACCAATGATGCTAAGAACAGGTTCCACTGGGCACAAGAGCGGAAGAGCAAGCGCTTAGTCAAGATACCCGGTGGGGGTGCGTCCGCACTCCTCACGCTAGCCTCAGCCACCGACAACGGCACGGGTTGCAGGACCGAGAGGTGTCATGAGCAGGCTGAAGACGACGGACCGTCCCTACGACCTGGTGCTCTTCGGGGCCACCGGTTTCGTCGGCGAACTCACCGCCGAGTACCTCGCCGCGCACGCGCCCGCGGGCCTGCGCTGGGCGGTCGCCGCCCGGGACGAGCGCAAGCTGCAGGCCCTGCGCGAAAGGCTGCCGGGCGGCGCGGCGGTCGGGCTGCTGCGCGCCGACGTCGCGGAACCGGACACGGTCCGCGCCCTCGCCGGGCACGCGCGCGTGGTGGCCACGACGGTCGGCCCCTACGGCCGCTACGGCGCGGACCTGGTCGCGGCCTGCGCGGACACCGGCGCCGACTACCTGGACCTGTGCGGCGAGCCGGAGTTCGTGGACCTGACGTACGTCCGGCACGACGCACGCGCGCGTGAGACGGGCGCCCGCCTGGTGCACGCGTGCGGCTTCGACTCGGTCCCGCACGACCTGGGCGCGTACTTCACGGTCCGGCAGCTGCCGGAGGGCGTGCCGCTGACCGTGGACGGGTTCGTGACCGCCGACGCGACCTTCTCCGGCGGCACCTTCGCCTCCGCGCTTGACCAGTTCGCGCGCCCCCGGCAGATGCTCGCCGCGGCGCGGGACCGCGCCCGGTACGAACCCCGCCTGCTGAGCCGCCGGACCGGCGCGCCGACGGGTGCCCCGCGGTTCGCGTCCGAGATCGGCGCCTGGGCGCTGCCGCTGCCCACCATCGACCCCCAGATCGTGCGGCGTTCGGCGAAGGCCCTGGACCGCTACGGCCCGGACTTCCGCTACCGGCACTACGCGGCCGTCAGGCACCTGCCGATGGCGCTCGGCGGGATGGCGGCCGTCGGCGCGGTCGCCGCGGCGGCCCAGCTGCCGCCCGCCCGGCGCTGGCTGTCGGACCGGCTCAGGCCCGGGGACGGACCGGACGCGGAGAAGCGGGCCCGCAGCTGGTTCACCGTCCGCTTCGTCGGCGAGGGCGGCGGACGGCGGGTCTTCACGGAGGTCTCCGGCGGGGATCCCGGCTACGGCGAGACGGCGAAGATGTTCGCCGAGGCCGCGCTCGCCCTCGCCCTCGACGACCTGCCGCCGACGGCCGGCCAGGTCACCACCGCGCAGGCGATGGGCGACGCGCTGACCGAGCGGCTGCGGGCGGCCGGCATCGGCTTCCGGGTGGCGGCGACCCGCTGAACCCCGGGGACTCCGGGACCCGGGGACCCTAGGTCCCCTAGGTCCCTAGGACTGCCACTGGATCACGGTGTAGAGCATCCCGGCCACCCACCCGGACCCCGCCACCACGGCGAGGACCAGCGCGGCCGTCACCGTGCGCTCGACGGGCTGGGCGGAGGCGGCGACGGACTCGGAGGCACGGTGTGTGGTCATGCCGACAGCCTGCCGCCGGACTGTAACAACGGCATCCGTACTCGTACTCAGAATCGCTACTCAGGCCTGGGCTTCACGCAGCGCTCTGCGGCACAGGGCGTCCGCGCGGCGGGTGGTCTCCGGCAGGCGGTACTCCGGGGTGAGCGCGAGCGTGTGGGCGCAGGCGTTGTCGAGGCTCACCCGGTGGCCGACGGAGACGAACACCGGCTTGACGGCGTCCCGGGTGCGCAGGGCGCGGCCGACCTCCTCGGCACCGGCGAGGAGCGGCGCGTGGCTGCCGCGCGGGGCCTCCGGGTCGTCGTACGCGAAGATGAAGGGGTTCTTGGCGACGCCGACGGTGGGCAGGCCGGTGAGGACGCCCAGATGGCTGGCGAGGCCGAAGCGGCGCGGGTGGGCGAGGCCGTAGCCGTCGCAGACGACCAGGCCCGGCGGGCAGGGCAGGGCGTCCAGGGCGGCCCGTACGGTCGGGATCTCACGGAAGGCGAGCAGTCCCGGCACGTACGGGAAGGAGACCCGGCCGACGGCTGTCGCCTCCACGACCACCTCCAGGGTCGCCGCGTCCAGGACGACGGCCGCCGCTGCGACCAGGTCGCGCTCGTCGTCGTAGGCCACGTCGACGCCGGTGACCCGCCCGGTGCCGGGTGCCGGGCCCGGTTCGTCGAGGACCACCCGCCCGCGCAGTTCGTCCTGTACGGCCAGGGCCTGTTCCTCGGTCGCGGGCCAGCCCGCTGGTACGCGTACGGTCGTCGTCATGGTGGGCACGAGCGTACGGCGTGCCACGCGCGCGTGCGGTGACGGGGCGCCGGGTCACGCGTCGCCTCCGGCTTCCAGCGGGACCGCTACCGCGCGGTCCGGACGTTCCGTGCGGCGCACCGTCCTCAGGCAGGGCAGGACCGTGTGGATCACCACGTGCACGACGGTGATCGCGAACAGCGTGTCGCGGATGCCGAAGCCGTCGACCGCGCCGCCGACGGCCGCGTACCCGAGCGGCGCGAACGCGAGGGAGCCCAGCCAGTCGTAGGAACTGACCCGCGCGATGACGTCGGAGGGCACGCGTTCCTGAAGCGCCGTCTCCCACAGGGTGTCGGCGGCGTTGAGCCCGCCGGACGCCACCGCGGCACACACCAGCAGGACGGCCAGCCCGGCCCCCGACCACAGAGCGACCAGGAACGGCACGTCGAGCAGGAGCAGCGCGGCGGCGAGGGTCAGCGGGCCGCGCGGTCTCCAGCGCAGCAGCGGGAACCCCGCGGCGAGGGCTCCCACGGCGCGCGCGGTGAGCACGGCGGCCCAGCCGGTCACCCCGACGGTGGATTCGGCGACCTGGGGCCCGATGACGTAGATCGTGGGCAGTACGGTCGCCTGGTAGACGGCGAAGCTGGCCACCATCATCCAGATCCACGGCCGCGAGGTGAACGTGTGCCAGCCCTCGGCCACGTCGCGCAGGAGCCGCGCGTGCGGCCGACGGGTCCGCAGTCCGGCGGGCAGCCCGGCCATGGCCACCGCGGCGACGGCGAAGCTGGCGGCGTCCACGGCGAGTGCCCAGCCCGCCCCGGCGACGGCGACCAGTACTCCCGCGCAGGGCGGTCCGATGATGCCGAATGCGTTCCTGGCCACCCTCATCAGGGAGTTGGCCTGCTGCAGCCGGTCCTCGGGGGCGATGTCGGGGACCGCGCCGGTGGTGGCCGGCAGCGCGAAGGCCGCGGCGCAGCCGTAGACGATCTGGAGCAGTGCCAGGTGCCAGACCCGCCCGGTGCCGGAGAGCAGCAGGACGGCGGCGACACTCTGGCAGAGGGCCATGCAGACGTCGGTGCCCAGGAGCACCTTCCGGCGTTCCAGGCGGTCACCCGCGACCCCGCCCAGCAGCACGAACACGATCTTGGGCAGGACCGCCGCGCCGAGCACGAGACCCACGTCCCCGGCGTCGCCGCCGATGCCGAACACCGCGAAGGGCAGCGCCACCTGGGTCATGGTGGTGCCCAGCTCCGACACCGAACGGCCCACGAAGTAGCGGCGGAAGGCGGGCTGCCGCAGCACCGCCAGGTCCTGCGCCACCGTCATGAGCCGTCCTCCACGGGCTCCACGGTCACGGCAGCCTCCGTGGCCACGGCGGCCTGCACGGTCACGGCGGCCTCGACGGCCAGCCGGACCCGGTCGATCTTCCCGGCCGCCGTACGCGGCAGCGCCGGGCGTTCGACGATCCTGGCCGGGCGGGAGACGGCGGGGAGCCGTTCGGCGAGCCAGCCGCGCAGCTCCCGCCGGGACACCGCGGCGGACGAGAACACCACATGGGCGACGATGTGCGTGTGCGCCGGGCGGTCCGTGTCGCCGAGCAGAGCGGCGGCTTCGACGATGTCCGGATGCTCCTCCAAGGCGGCTTCCACCGCGCCCAGTTCGACGCGGTGACCGCGGAGCTTCACCTGGGTGTCGGTGCGGCCGAGGAACTCCAGCACGCCGTCCGGGCGCAGCCGGGCCCGGTCGCCGGTGCGGTAGCAGCGCCGCGGTCCGTCCGGGGTGTCGAGCCGTGGGAACCGCTCCGCGGTGGCCTCGGGCGCGTCGAGGTAGCCGTCCGCGAGGCCCTGTCCGTACAGCGTGACCTCTCCTTCGCCGGGCGGGTCGAGGAACATGCCGGAGCCGGGCAGCGGTGTGCCCAGGCCGATGGAGCCGGGGGCACGGACGCGGTCGGCGCTGGCCCAGATGGTGGCCTCGGTGGGACCGTACAGATTCCAGAGCCGGGCGCAGCGGGGCAGCAGCTGTTCGCCGAGCGACGCCGTGAGAGCCTCGCCGCCGCACCACAGGCGGCTGTCCGGCAGGCCTTTCCATCCCCAGGCCAGCAGCAGCCGCCAGAAGCTGGGGGTGCCCTGGACGACGTCGGGTCGCCGCTGTTCGGCGAAGTCGGCGAACGCCGCGGGGTCGATCCGGGCCTCGGGGGGCGCGACGTCCACGCGCGCCCCGAGGGTGAGCGGCAGCAGTATCTCCGCCATGACGATGTCGAACGACAGGGCGGTCACGGCCGCCATCGACTCCCCCGCGCCCAGCCCCGGCCGGGCGGCCAGTCCGCGCAGCCGGTCCGTCAGGGCGGTGTGCGGGACGAGGACTCCCTTGGGTTCTCCGGTCGATCCGGAGGTGTACATCACGTAGGCGATGTCCGCCAGATCCGGCGCCCGGGACGGCAGTGCGGCCTCGGGCGGGCCGTGGACCGTCAGGTCGGCCCCGCCCGGCACGGCCTCGCGCAGGAGGCAGCCGGGAGCGGCGTGGCGCAGCACCCGCTCGCGGCGGCGCGGCGGATCGTTCGCACCGAGGGGCAGTACGGCGCACCCGGCACGGGCCGTCGCCAGTACGGCGACCGCGGCGGCGGTGTGCCCGGTCGCGTCGAGGGCGACCAGGGAACCGGGAGGGCAGGCCGCCCGGAGCAGGCCGGCCGTGTGCTCGGCGCGGTCGGTCAGCTCCCGGTAGGTGATGTCCCGGTCGGCGGAGCGCATGGCGGTGGCCTCGGGGGCGCTGCGCGCCTGGCCGAGCACGGCGTCCCAGACGGTGGCGCGTGGCGGTCGTGTCACGGTTGCCCGGCGTTCCGTGCTCCGGCGCGGTCCGCGAGGGTCCGGGCCAGGCCCTCGGGGGTGGGTTCGCGGACGACGTCGATGAGCCGCAGGCTGAGGCCGCTGCGCTCGGTGAGTCCCGCGATCAGCTGGAGGGCCAGCACGGAGTTGCCGCCCACGTCGAAGAAGTTGTCGTCGACTGCGATGTCGTCCGCCTCGACGATCTCACCGAACAGGTGCGCAACCTGATGAGGTGTCATGTGCTGGTCCTTGTCGTCGCGATCCGTGTCCACCAGATGTCGTCCCGCAGTGCCCGGCCCGCGGAGTCGTCGTACGCGAAGCGTTCCCCGAGCAGTGCCACGGCGTCGGCGAGCCGGGCACGCAGTGCGTCGTGGTCGTCCGCGCCGATCCAGACCGTCGCGACGGTGCCGGCCGCTCCCGCGCGCCAGTCCACCGGCCGGCCCACGCCGGCGACCTGGTCCACCGCCAGTACGCCGGGCAGCCGGGCGAGTTCGCGGCGGGTGGGCGCCGCGGTGATCCGGGCCGCCCCGGGCGGTGCCGGGAAGAGGAGCACCAGGACCGCCCGGTGCCAGGTCGTGCCGAGGTCCACGGGGCGGGACAGGACCGCGTCGAGGGCGGTCCTGGCGAGGTCCGTGCCGGTGCCGTAGCGGACCAGGCGGGTGATGTAACCGCCCAGCCTGCCGTTGACCTCGACGATGTCCGGGTGCCCCGCCCGGGGCTTGGCCTCGACGTGGTAGGCGCCGTCCGGCGTGTCCAGCGCCCGCAGCGCGCGCGTCGCGCAGGCGGTGACCGCGGCCTGGTCCTGCGGGTCCAGGCTGGTCGGCAGGACCAGTCCGGTCTCGCGGCAGGGGCGTTCGGGCAGCAGCCGGTCCGTGACGAACGCGGCCTCGGTCCGCCCTCCGGTCACGAACAGTTCCACGGAGACGTAGTCGGCCAGATGCGGAGCGGGCGCCGGGCCGCCGGTGACGTACTGCTCGGCGAACATTCCGGTGGGCAGGACGACGCCGTCCGCCGTCCTGGTGGCGGTCTCGCGCAGGAACCGGTCAAGGTCCGGTTCGTCGTGGATCAGCCAGACGTCCCGGCCGGAGACGCCGTCGGCGGGCTTGACGACGAAGGGCCGGCCCGCCTGCGCGGCGAAGCGGCGCAGCGACGCCTCGTCACGGAGGGCGGCGGAGCGCACCCGCGACACCCCGGCACCGTGCAGTACCCGGCGCTGGAGGTCCTTGCGGCCCCAGAGCCCCGGGGTGCCGGAGAGCAGGGCGGCGAGCGGGCACAGACCGTCCACGAAGGTGGTGACCGCGTCGGCTCCGGCGACGGCCCGGCGGCAGGCGTCCAGGTCGGTGAAGTCCACGCGCACGGTGGGCGCCAGAGCCTCGGCGACCATGGCCAGCCCGTCGTGGACGGCACCGGAGTCGACCACGAACCGCACCCGCACGGTGTCCTCGGCCGCGCCGGCGATCTGTACGGGCGTCAGCGAGCCGGACTCCCCCAGCAGCACGGCAAGGAGCGCGTCCGGGGCGTCCTCGCGGGGGACCCCGGACGCGGGGTCAGGGGCGTTCATCGGCGAGCCTCTTGGTGTCCGCCGCGCTCAGCACGCCTCCGTACACGTCGTGCAGGACCGCGCCCCGGGACTTCTTCGGCACCTCGGCCGACAGCCCGGCGCGGATCGAGTCCAGCCCGTGGGCGCGGGCGTACGCCCAGGGCTGGTGGAAGAGCAGGGCGAGGTAGACGGCGATACGGTCCGGGCCCTCCTGCCCGGTCAGGCCGATCTCGTAGAGCTCCAGCTCGCGCCGCCGCACCAGGGCGGACAGTACGCCCCGCGCGGTGCCCGCCGACGCGGTGAGGACGATCACCCGGACCGGTTCGCACAGTGCCCACTGTTCGTGCCGCAGCTCGACGAACTCGGGACGGTCCGGGCTTCCCTTGGCGGTGTTGTGCCGGGCGATCAGGTCGGCCGCGTCGTCACCGGCGTCCGCCCACCCCCGCACCCCGGTGCGTACCCCGGCGGCGGCGATGAGTCGGCGGTCGCGGCGCAGCACTCCGCGCACCCGGGACACCGCGCGTTCCTCCCGGTCGGGTGCACCGGCCTCGGGGAAGCGGGCCTCCCGGCCCAGCCCGGTCCATACGGCCCGGTCGCGGCAGGCGTGCGCGAGCAGCCGCCGGGCGGGGCCGAAGACGTAGGGGAAGGCCAGGCACTGGTCGGCCTCGGCGGCCGTTCCGGCGAGCCGGACCAGGACGCTGCGGAGCACCTGTTCGCTGCCCGGCGTCGGGGCGAGGTGCAGCGCGGACCGGAGGTCGGCGCAGCCGCCGACGAACAGGCACCGGTCGGAGGTGAGGTCGTCCGGGACCGTCCCGGCCGGGAGCCCCCACCGGCGTGGGTCGTACGCGGGATCCGGCCAGCCGGCGCCGAGCCTGGTGTAGGCGGGTACGGCGGCCAGCAGGCGACCGGCTTCGCGCCGCACCGCGTACCGCACCCGCCAGCGGCGGTCCGACTCGCGCTGCCGGAGCCGGTGGTGGCAGCCGGCCGCGCCGGCGCTGTCGTCCAGAGCGTCGAACTCCTCGGGCCGCAGCCCCCTGATGGTCTCCATCAGGCTGGTGGTCACGGTTCGCCGTTCCCTTCCGGTGCCGGTGCGGTCAGGACGGTCACGGGCAGTTCCGCCGCTTCCAGCAGCTCCTCCCCGGTGACCGGCAGCCGCACGACGCCCGCCTGCCGGCTCTGCGGCCACGGCAGGCCGAGCGGGTCGTCCCGGCCGCCGACCAACCGGGCGGCCGTCGTGGGGACCGGTCCGGTTCGTACGTCGTGGGCGACGGCGAGCTGGAAGGCGAGCCAGGCCCGGTAGCGGTCGAGCAGGTCCCGTACGAGAGCCCTGCCTTCGGGCGTACCGAGTCCCCGGCGTTCGGCTGCGGTGCTCGTCTGCGCCTCCAGGGCGGACATCATGTGCTCCAGTACGGCCTCGGGTTCCCCGCCCTGGTGGACGGGGTGCGCGAGGGGAGGCCGGGCACCGTCCGACCACTGGGCGCTGAAGGACTCCCAGTCCTCCCACGCCCTGGCCTCCGTGGGCCAGCTGGGCTGTACCAGGACGGTGGGGCACGGCGCTCCGGACGGTCCGCCGAGCCGTTCCGCCACCCGCAACGCGAGGGCGGCCGCACTGCAGTAGCCGACGACCAGTGGGGGCCGGCCGCCGGGGGCGGCGGAGTCGAGGCACAGCTTCGCGTACCCGTCGGCCAGTGCGGGCAGACCGGGGCAGCCGGGGATCCGGGTCAGGTCGCCGACCGGATCGGCCCGGAAGACCGGCCGGCCGCCCGGTGCCGTCAGCACCGAGCCCAGCGGCCGGGCGGCCGTGAACTGCAGGAAGTCGACCACCAGGACGGGTGTACCGGAACCGTCGGCCAGCTGTTCCAGCGTCTGCTTCATCGCGGTCTCCCTCAGGCCCCGGCCGGTGGCGAGGGTTCGGCGTCGTACCAGAGCCGGCGTACGACGTCGGCGACATGGCCGACGTTGTCCTCCGAGATCAGGTTGAAGTGGTTGCCCGGCACGTCGTGCACGACGGTCCCGCCCAGGCTGCTCCGGTCCCAGATCGTCAGGCTCTCGTCGTCGGTACGGCCTTCGCGGGGCCGGATCAGGTCGGTGCGTCCCGGGTGGGTGCGGGGCCGGAAGGCGCGCTCGGCCTCGGAGTTGACCGGGTAGATGTCGATCATCCGGGCGAGCCGGTCCACACCGAAGCCGGGCGGCAGGGTGCCCTGGCGGGTGGCGAGCCCAAGGACGCGTTCGGCCCGTTCCCGTGGGTCGAGCGCCGCCAGCTCCTCGACGTCCACGTCCAGACCGAGCGCGTGCCCCACGAGCGACCACAGCAGCCGTGCCCGGGTGGGGGGTTCCTCGGGCGTCAGGGTCACGCTGGTGTCGAGGAGCAGGACACCGGCCGCCGGCGTTCCCGCGTCGGCGAGTTGGCACGCCATCTCGTGGGCGACCAGTCCTCCGAAGGAGTACCCGACGACGACCACGTCACGGGCGGCGTGCACGGCGAGCGTGTCGGCGACGTACCGCCGGGCCATGGCGGGGATGTCCCGGTCGGCCTCCAGCGCCGGATCGAGTCCGCGCGCCTGCAGCCCCAGGGTCGGCACCCCTTCCGGCAGCGCGTCGGCCAGGTGGCGGTACCACAGCACGGTGCCGCCGATGGGGTGCACGCAGACCAGGACCGGTCTGCGGACGCCGGCGCGGATCGTCACCAGCGAGGTGGCCGGAGGCTGCTCGGCAAGCGCCCCGGTTCTCGTCAGAGCGGCCATGGACTCCACGGTCGGCGCCTTGAGGACGGCGTCCAACGGCAGTCGTACCCCGGTCCGCTCCTGGATCCGTGCCAGCAGCCCGAGGGCGTCCAGCGAGTTGCCGCCCAGGGCGAAGTAGTCGGCGTCGAGGGTCAGTCCGGCGGCGCCGAAGTGCTCCCGCCAGACCTGCCAGACCGTCAGTTCGACCGCGTCGCGCGGGCCGCGCACGGTACCGGAGGTGATGTCGCCGAGACGTGCGGCGCGTGGTGCGTCGCTCGGGACCGTTTCGGACCGCGCAGTCTCCTGGTCGCTCACCTGAGGCCCTCCAGTGCGCGGGCGGCGGCCTCGTCGCTGACCAGTCCGATGTGGGCGGTGGCCGCGAACGAACCCGGCGCGCAGAAACGCACCCGGTCGACGACGGCATGCTCCTCCAGGTCCACGACGAACAGTTCGGCCGCCCCGGTCATGTAGACGTACCGGGCGTCGGGGCTGACCGCCAGGTACAGCGGAGCGCTGCTGTTCTTCTCGCAGACGAAGGGCGGTTCACGGTGTTCCTCCTCGAACAGCACGATCCGGTCGACGAGTTCGAGGGTCTCGGCGTCCAGTACGTACAGCTTGTTGGGGTAGCCGGTGACGGCGATGAACCGGCGGCCCCCGCGCCGGAAGCAGCGTTGCGAGGTGATCCGCAGGAACTCGTGGTCGCTGTAGCTCGCCTCCCGGACGACGGTCCCGTCCCGGTACCGGTAGCGTTCGATCGTGCCCGGTCCGTGGAGCACGACCTGGGTACGCCACTTGGAGATGTTGTTGCAGGAGATGTAGAACACCTCCGGGTCGTCCGGATCCACCTCGGCGTGCGCCGCGCACGCCCCGGAGGGGGTGTGCACCTGCGTCTTCTCAAGGTGTTCGTCGGCCACGAAGAACCCGGAGCGGGGGAAGCTGCCGGTCGCGTACGCCGCCGCGTCCACTCCTTCGGCGGACGCGCCCGGGACGCCGTCGGGGCCCGGCAGTACGGACAGGTTCATGTCCACCCCGACGAAGTACCCGTTCGGCGAGTGGACCAGCTGGTGCAGCGTGTCGATGAGGAAGTCCGGCAGCGTGCCCCGGGTCTCCACGGAGCCGGTGGCCCGGCTGTAGGTCATGAGCCGGGTCCGCAGCGGCTGGTCCGGGACGTCGTAGCGCCGCAGCCGGTCGGCGGTGTCGGTGCTCGTGAAGGCGACGGTGTCCGGGGCGGTCTCGCAGTTGGTCGAGGACAGCGTGCCCGTCACGTCGCCCGACGGGCCGGGCGACCAGGTCGGGTGGCTGTCGGCCGCACTGAGGATCCGCAGGTAGGGGGCTTGTTTGAAGGAGACGACGAGGTCCGCAGAGGCGGTCTCCAGAAAACTGTGCGGATGCAGCAGGTACGGCAGCAGGTCCTCGACCCGGTCCAGTCCGTAGGGCGGATCGCCGGTCAGATGCCCACGGAGAAAGGCCAGCTGGTTCGCACGCTGCTCGTCGATGCCGATGCTCACCTCGTGCAGACGGCCTCGCCGCAGGTCCACGAACTTGTACAGCTCACGGCGGCCGTCGGCGGACAGCCCGCTCACCAGGAGCCATCCGCCCGTGCGGCCGGCACCGCTCAGTCCGAGGTCGGTTCCCTCTTCGGTCACAGCTCCTCCTCGGACGGACCGGACCGCACCTTGCGCACGAGGACGTCACCGAGGACCAGGTAGTCGATCTCGGTGCCGAGGAAGCACTCCAGGGCGTCGCGCGGGGTGCACACGATGGGTTCGCCCGCCACGTTGAACGACGTGTTGATCAGACTGGGCAGCCCGGTCCTGCGCCGGAAGGCACGGAGCAGGGCGGCCAGCCGCGGGTTGCCCTCGTCGGTGACGGTCTGGGCCCGCGCGGTTCCGTCCACGTGACAGGCCCCGGGCAGCAGGGCACGCAGCTCCTCCCGCATCGGGAAGACGAACGTCATGTACGGGGAACCGGTCTGCTTGCCCAGGTCGAGGACGTCGGCCGCGTCCTCCTCCAGCAGGACGGGGGCGAACGGGCGGAACGCCTCGCGGCGCTTGACCCGGGCGTTGATGATGTCCTGGATGTCGTCGAAACCCGGGTTGGCGAGGATGCTGCGGTTGCCCAGCGCACGTGGCCCGTACTCCATGCGTCCCTGGAACCAGCCGATGACGACCTTCTCGCACAGCAGCCCGGCCACCTCCTCGACCAGCTCCTGCGCAGCGTACGACACCCAGCGCACCCGCCCGTCGTACTCGCGCAGCGCCGTCGTGGTGTCGTCCGGCCCGAAGGCGGGACCGAGGTAGGGACTGTCGCGGTGCACCGGCCGTTCGCCGGAGTCCCGCACGACGTGGTACGCGGCGCCGATGGCCACGCCCACGTCGCTCGCGCCGAAGCTGACGCTCAGCTTCCGGAAGCGGTCGGAGGCGGCGAGCAGCTTCGAGTTGTTGACGCAGTTCAACGCGAGTCCGCCCTCCATCAGGAGCCGGGTGCGGTCGGTGCGCTTCTCCAGGGCGGAGAGCTGATGGGCGGTCACCGCCTCCACGGTGTCCTGCGCCCAGCGGGCGACCCGGGCCTTGAAGGCGAAGTCGGCGCCGTCCGCCGGTGTGTCGCCCAGGGCCGCCCCGCGGCCGAAGACCTCGTCGAAGAGCGGGTAGTAGCTCTGGTCGTCGCGGAGTTCGTTGCGGAAGCGCAGCGCGTACCGGCCGTCGTCCAGCAGTTCCACGACCTGGTCGAGCAGCGGGTTGGGACCGGCCGGTTCGGCGTAGGAGGCGAGTCCCATCACCTTGTACTCGTCGTTGTTGGGCACGAAGCCGAGGTAGCGGGTGACCTTGCTGTACAGCATGGCGAGGGAGTTGGCGATGTCCACCGAGCACTCGTCGAAGACGGTCAGGCCGTGGTCGTCGATCTCTCCCATGACCGAGGAGAGCGTCTCGGCCCGGCCGTCGCTCACCAGGAACGCGGCCTCGCCGCCCCCGGCCAGGTAGTGGCCGCACATCAGGTGGGCGAGGTGGTGCGGCACCAGTCTCAGGCGGCCGTCGGGGATCTCGTACCCGGTCCGCTCGGCGAAGTCCGCCCGGACGGCCTCCTCGGACGTCACCCGCCGGTACAGCTCCCCGAGCCGGGAGAGCTGGTCGAACTTCACGGTGACGGGGTGGGGCGTGGCGAGGACGTCGCGCATCTGGCCTTCGACGATCTCCGGGGTGAAGGCCCAGGGCAGCGCGAAGACGTCGACGTCCGCGAGTTCGGCGCCCGCCTCGCAGAGCGCCCAGCGCAGGGCGCGGGCCGGGAAGTCGGAGGTCTTCTTCTCCCGGTTGAGCCGTTCCTCCTCGACCGCGGCGACGAGTTCGCCGTCCACGAAGACGGCGGCCCCGGCGTCATGGCCCAGCAGCCGGTACCGGTCGATGCCGCTGCGGCGGTAGTGACGTGCGAAGACGTCAGCGGAATGAGTGAACCCGTTAAAGCCGACGACGATCATCCATGACTCCGCCCTATACCAGGTAGGCCAGCTTCAGTTGCAGTTCGTGCAGTTCCTGGGCGGCGGTGGACTCCACGGTCACCCCGCCCGCGCAGCGCAGCAGTACGTCGTCGCCGTCGCGTACGCCGCAGGTGACGACGGTGCTGGAGACCAGGTCGGCGCCGTCCCCCCGGTACCAGCCGACGGCCCCGGTGTAGAAGCCGCGGGGCGTGTCCTCGATCTCGTCCAGCAGGCGTTCCGCGCGGACCTTGGGCGCGCCGGTGACGACGCCGCGGGGGAAGTTGCCGAGCACGGCGGCCGCGTCGAGCGGACGGGCGAGCCGTCCCCGGACGGTCGTGGCCAGGTACGTGGTCGGTCCGATGACGATCGGCTCCAGCGGGTCGTCCACGGAGATGGAGCCGGGTACGCAGAACTTGCCGAGGTCGTTGCGTTCCAGGTCGACGAGCATGATGTGCTCCGCGAAGTACTTGGGGTCCTCGCGCAACGTCCGGCGCACCCGGGCCAGTTCGGCGCTGTCCGGGGCGGCCGGCTGGGTGCCGGCGAAGACCCTGGTGCTCACCCGGTCGCCGGTGACCGCCAGATGGGGCAACGAGCAGGCGCCGAAGAAGCACTGGCCGCCCAGGCTCACCCAGTAGGAGAAGTCCGCGTGCAGATAGCGGTGCGAGATCTGGCGGAAGTACTCGGGGACGGGCATCCGGGGGCGCACCCGCACGGACTGCGAGATGACGGCCTGGTAGACGTCGCCGCGGCGCAGATGGCCGCGTACGGCTTCCAGTTGCTCCGTGTAGCGTGCCTCGTCCAGTGGGCTCAGCACCTCGCACAGGGCCGTGTCCCGGGGCAGTGGGGCGGGGGCGGGCTCGGCCAGACACCGTTCGACGATCCGGCCGAGCCGGGCGCGCAGCACGTCGTCGCCGCTGATCTCCACGGAGCCGTCGCTCTCGTCGTAGCGCACCGCCGCCCCGACCCGGGCGACGAAGCCGAGCAACCGGTCCTCGGGGGCGGTGCCGTCCGGACGGGCCGGCGCGGCGCGGAGGCTGTCGTAGGCCAGGGCGAAGACCAGTTCGCCGCCCTGCTCGGTGGCGGTGCGCAGCAGGTCGTCGAGGTGCCGGGCCGGGGTTCCGGGCACGGGCCGGCCCTGGTGGTGGAGGCCGGAGGTGCGCAGTTCCCAGGCGTCCGCCAGTGAGGCGAGCAGGTAGCGGCGCCGGCCCGCCGGGTCCGGGGAGCGGTAGAAGAACAGTGAGCCGAAGAGTGCCTCCACCGGCTCGACCAGGCGATACGGATCGAAGCCGACGGTCCGTCGGCGGTCCCGAGTCGGGCTCGCGCAGCGCACGCCCCCTCCCTACACGACGAAGTCGAAGGCGCTCTTGGGGGCCGCGGGTGCCGACCGCCCGCCGTCGGCGAGCCGGTCCGCGGCCGACTGCGGCGGGGCGCCGGTGGCGGTGCGGATACGGGAGTTGACCGCGTCGGAGTAGAACAGCCGGACGAAGCGGTCGCTGAGGTCGGCGAATTCGGGCACGTACCTGATGTGGTCCTCGTCGCGGGTGATGATGCCGAGGCTCTCCAGGGCGTCGAACGCGGTACGGAAGCGTTCCAGCGGCCGGGCGGACTCCGGGTAGTGGGACTCGAAGGCGCGGATGTCCAACTCGGCGTGCTTCATGGCGAGTACCAGGTGGCGGCGGAGCGACTCGTCCTCGTCGAGTGGATAGACCTTCTCCACCGCGGACTCGCCGTTGTTGATACGGCGCATGTACTCGCGGTAGTTGAAGGCGTTGAGGTACGTGTGGCTGTGGCTGTGGCTGTATCCACTGGCGCCCAGCGCGAGCACGTATCCGTTGTTCCCCCAGTGGTTGTCCTGGTAGTGGAAGATCCAGTTGTCGCGCGGGAAGAGGTTGCGCGAGTACTGCCAGTACCCCATGTCGAGCATGCGGCGCTTGGCGTACCGGTAGAGGGTCAGGCTGCGGCGGAACATCCGGGCGGGATCGTCGACGCGCAGCAGCGTCTTGTTGTTGATGGAACCCTCACGGACCGACAGGGTGAACAGCGTGATCTGGGTGGGCAACGGGTCGAGGCCGGCGACCGCGTCCATGGTGCGTTCCATGTTGCCGAACGCCTCGCGCTCGATCCCCGCGATCAGGTCGATGTTGACGTTCGGTACTCCGCTGTCGGCCATGTGGTAGTAGGTGCGGAGCACCTCGTCCGGCGAGTCGTTGCGGCGCGACTTGCGCAGGATCTCCGGGTCGAGCGTCTGCACCCCCATGGACAGCCGGTTCACACCGTTCTCGGCCATGGTCCGGATACGGCCGAGGGTGGCGGAGTCGGGCGAGCACTCGTAGGTGATCTCACGGCAGTCGGTGAGGTCGAAACGGCCGATGACGCGCTCGAAGAGGAAGTTGATCTGGTCCTCGTTGAGCCTGCTGGGCGTGCCGCCGCCGATGAAGACGGTCTCGACCCGCCAGCCGGGACGGACCCGCAGATGACTCAGCGCCTCTTTCTCCAGGCAGCGCAGGTACTCCCAGATGATGTCGGTGTCGTCCCGCACCACGGCCACGCTGTAGTAGCAGAAGCTGCACTTCTGCCGGCAGAACGGGATGTGGATGTAGAGGTTGTGCGAGAAGGTCTCGCTGCCCTCCCACAGCTGCTCGGGGCTGGGCGGCTCTTCCTGGGGCGGCTGCCAGGCGGAGATGGGCGGGTAGCTGAAGACGAGGCCCGGGATGTGGTTCTCGGCCTCCATCAGGGTGTCGATGACGGCGTCCCGGCCGCGGTCGGTGACGTCGAACAGGAATTCGGAAGTCATGGGGGGCTCCTGTGGCGGAGGAGGAAGACCGATCGGGTGGTGGGCCGACGGCGCGGCCGACTTGGCGGAGAGGCTCAGAAGGAGAGGAAGTTCTCGAAGACGCGCATACCGTGTGGCGTGCCGATGGACTCCGGATGGAACTGCACTCCGTACAGCCGGTGTCGTGACGACTCGACGGACATGACCTCGCCGTCGTCCTGGGCGACGCTGGTGACCGTCGAACCGTGCGGCAGCGATCCCGGGGCGATGACGCTGCTGTGGTACCGCATCACTCGGGACGCCGCCGGCATCCCGGCGAGCAGTCGGGACGACGCGGTCAGGCTGAGCCGGGAGATCCGGCCGTGCCGGCCGTCCTGGGCGGCGGTGATGCGCCCGCCGAGGTGCCGGGCGAGGATCTGGTGCCCCAGGCAGATGCCGAGCAGCGGGATCCGTCCGGCGAACCGTTCGACGATCCGGTAGACGTTGCCGCAGTCCCCGGGGTCCTCGGCGCTGCCGCCGCCCGCGGAGAGTACGAGGTGGGTGGGGCGTGCCCGCTCCACGCGCTCCACGCTCGCCGTGTTGTCGAGGATCTCGACCTCGGTGCCGCACATGGCCAGGTACTGGGCGATGTTGTGGGTGAACGAGTCCTGGTTGTCGATGACGATGGTGCGGCGGGTGGCTCCGGCCGCCTCGTTCATGGGGCGCTCTCCCTCTCCTTCTCCTTCTCCGTCTCCTGCGGGCTCTCCGCCCCCGTGGGGTCGCCGCACACCGCGCGGGCCTCTATCTCGAAGGCGAGTTCGGGGCGGCACACCGGGACGTAGGTGAGCAGGTGGGGGAAGTCCAGGCGCTTCTCGGCAAGGTAGGCGGAGAACGCGTCCCGGACGGCGGGGTCCCGGCAGTAGACGTAGGAGCTGGCGATGTCCCGCGGCCCTGTGCCGCCGGCGGCGAGGACGTCCAGGAGCGAGCGCATCGCGTAGTCGACGCAGACGGCCGGGTCCTCGGAGGTGATGGATCTGCCCCGCGGGTCGATGCTGGAGATCCCGGAGACGTTCACGGTGCGACGCCCGCCCATGCGCAGCAGGTTGCCGCGCACGAACCGGGGCCCGTACTCACTCGGCGAGGTCTGCAGCGGAGTACCGAGGACCGCGAGGTCCTTCTCCACGGTCCCCGCCGCGGTCTCGTACCGGGACGACTCGACGATCAGGCTCACCTCGGAGCCGGCGGGCAGCGTGGCGCCGATGCCGGTGCTCGCCGGATACCGGCGGATTCCCCAGCGGTCGAACGCCTCGTCCCGCGCCGCGTTCAGGGCAGGGTAGGCACGGCCGATGCCGGACACGAAGAACCAGGTGCGGTCGATGTCGAGGGGGGTCATCCCGGCCTCGCGCAGCGCCGCCTCCACCGCCTCCAGGCCACGCGTGACCTGGGTGTACGTGTCCGCCCCCGCTGGCCGCGGCAGACAGTGGACGAGGCGGCGCACCCGTGCCCCGTCGGGCGTCGTGTGTGTCGTCAGGGAGGCGCCCGAGGCGATCCTGGTCACCGCCACGTCGCCGCGCGGGTCCGGTGCGAGGGCCGTCAACTCGACGGACGTGCCGTGTCCGCCCGTGTACGTGACGGGCCGCACCCAGGTCCAGCGGTCGTCGTGAACCGGCGGCGTCCCCGTCAGTTCGCCGAAGACGACCACCCGCAGCAGGTGTGCCCCGTACTCCTGGCACAACCGGTCGGCCCACGCCATGACGGTGTCGAAACCGACGGGCCCCGGGGCGTGGTGCACGGCGTGGATCTCGGTGTCGGCGCTGCCGCGGACCGCGCGGACGGTGAAGGGAAGTGCGGGGGACGGAAACGTGCTCAGGACAGAACCAGGCGTGCCCGCTGCCTGCTGATAGCCGGGCACCGGTAATAAATTGCTCAAGTGCATCTCTCCCCTGTGTGCGACACGCGGAAACTCCGCACTTCATGGCACTTCACGCGGAGACATCGCCGGGCGGGACCACACCGGCACGATCGCTGGATAGCTGCTTGAAGCAATGAACTTGGCACAGGCAACAGCACGGCACACGTGGCTGTCAACCCCGTGCCGGGACTTCATGGCCGTAGCACGGGGTGTCAGCGGACTTCAGGCCTGGAGGTGCGTCAGGGCCTCCCGCAGGATCGTCAGGCAATTACTGGTCAGCACCGACTCGACGTGGAACTGGAACGTGCTGAAATTCTCCGAGCGCAGCGCGATCACCCGTCCGTCGGATTCCGCGGCAATCTCCACGCCCGAGGGTGCGATTTCCGGACGGAGTGCGAAATAGGTGTTGTAGAAGCCGACCGTCTCCTGCACACCGAACAGATCGACGGATTCCTGAACGCCCTGCAAAGGCGGGTCCACGGGAACGATCGTCATCCCCAGCAGCTGACAGACCATCTGGTGACCGAGGCAGACCGCGAGGAACTTCCGCCCGTCGGAGATGAGGGAGGCGACGAATTCCCGTACCCGGCGCATTTTCGGGTCGTTCTCGTCGGTGGGGTCACCGGGGCCCGGTCCGACCAGGACGAGATCCGTGCTGATGCTCGCGAGTTCGGGATCGTCGTAGTCGCGTACGGTCACGTCGAGGCCCAGCCGGGTGAGCGCGTGCGCCAGCATGTGGCTGAATTCGTCTTCGTTGTCGACCAGCAGGACCGACTTGCCCAGCACGGCCGGGGCCGGCAGCAGCTTGTCCGCCTGGTCGGCGACCCAGAAGCGTGACAGATGCTTGTTCCGGGACCGCAGGATCTGCTCCACCGTGGCGTCCACGAAGCGCGGCAGCACTTTCTCGGCACGTCGCGACGAGGAGATCGCGTTCAGCATGCCGAGGACCTTTACCTGGACCTCGCGGGTTTCCTTTTCCGGGGAGGAGTCGCGGACGATGCTGCCACCGCTCTGCAGAAGAGCGCGGCCGTCCGGAGTCACCTCCATGGTGCGGATGGTGATCGCACTGTCCAGATATTCCTCGCCGTCCTCGATTCCGTTGACGACGATCGCGGACGAGTAGTAGCGCCGCGAACTGTCCTCGTACCGGCGGATGATCCGGGCGGCGTTCTCCAGGGGGCTGCCGATCATCGTGGCAGCGAACATGGACTCCCGGAACGCGTCGATCTTGTCCATGTCGCTCTGCCCGACCAGCAGGTACTCGGTGTGGATGAGGGAGCTCATCTCCTTGAGGAACGGCCCCTCGACGGTGCCGCCCGTCGAGCAGATCCGGGCCATCATCTTCAGTTCCTCGTCGACCACCTGGAAGAGTTCGTTGACCTCCTTGGGGTCGGTCAGGAACTCGATCAGGTCGGCCCGCTTCGTCAGCGCCGCCTTCGGCAGGGTGCCGCAGATCGGATTCATCGTCACGACATTTTTCACGAAGCTGATGTGCCGCTCGGGAGAGGCTCCGATGAAGTAGCGCTCGCCGTCGAAGAAGCAGAAGCTCAGATAGGCGTCGGGCTCGTTCCGTACGAGCCTCCGGAAAATTTCCTTGGCGCCGTCGGGCGAAAATCCACTGATCATCACCTCGCCGCGGCGAGAAATCAGGAAATTGGATCCCTCGCCGCGGCAGATCTCGTCCGAGACGATCCTTCGAACCTTTTCCGCGTACTCGTCGTCGGTCATCTCGAATGAGATCTCGGAGATGCCGAACTCCTGCTCCGCACCTACCGAAATGCTCTCCAGATCCACTTCACGGCATTCGGACGCGACGAGCGAGATGATGGGCTCCCCGCCGTCGTGAAGCTCGAATCCACGTTCCCGCAGCTGCGTGTAGGGGACCATGCTGATGACAGGCAGGGAGCTTGGCCGTGGCATGTCGTCGAGCAGGCTCGTGTACCGGATTTCACCGGTGGCTAGGCGGGTCTTTCCGTCGAGGTGGAAGAGGCAGAACGGCTGGGGGCTGGCAGCCACAGGATGGGCCTTTCGCGGCAGATTCGGGCAGGGTGATTTTTGCTCGCGCAATGCCCGGTTCATGCCTGCGGCAAGAGCGCGGTGGCGAACACGATACAGCCAGTGACGGGCCGGTCCGGCGGACGAAGGCGAAAGGGGCCGGTCCAAGGTCCTGGTGGCCATGTGCCGGTGCGGGTCACGTGGGTCGGGCGGGCGCGGGTGAGGCGTCCGGGACGCCGCGGGAATGTCCGACGGAGGGTCGTGCCGGCGCTCGCGCACCGGCGGTACGGCAGGCCGCGGTGCGCGCGGTGCCGTGACCGCCGTGACCGTCAGGACCCGTTCCGGAAGCACTCAGGATCCGTTCCGGAGGTACATCGTCCCGCATCTCCCTTGCCCGGGGCGGGTGTTGTCGGCCACGCTGGCGGGCCCGGGGCGTGGACGGCACCCTGGCACCGGTGCGTGACCGCAGTGCCGCCGCGTCCAGTCGCGTCTACCGCCGCCGGACGAGTGCGGGTCGTCATCGACGCCGACATCCGTCCGGTGGCCGCCGCCGTCCGCCCGGCGGCGGCGCGGCGACCGGCTTCGCCTCTCCGTCCGGGGCCTCGCCCGCAAGCAGGACCTCGCCCGAGCACCTCGTCGAACCGGCGCCCGCGCCCGGCTCCGGGGTCGCGGCCTGACGGCCCGTCCGCCGAGATCCACGGCTTTCACACCGATGGCCGCTGTCCTGTTCCAGTCATGACGGGTTCAGGCCGCCGGTGATCGTTGCAGCTTGGGGAGGGGAACAGGAAAGATGGTGCTCGATGGCCAGGCTCGCCGTTATGGAGTCGCAGCCCGGTGGAATGGGCTGATGGTGCGAACGGGGGACGGAATTCGTATGGCATTCACCGGAAAAAGAGCCGACAACTTCGAGGAAAACCCGACGTGGCCCACTGCCCCGGGTGATCTGATCTGGCCGCCCCTGAGCAACGACGCTCACTGAGGGATTCTCGGCCTCATTCCTTTTGACCTTCACGATGCCCACAGGTCCCATAGCCGCGGCCCCAGGGCGTCGTCGGCATGCCCGGAATTCCTTGGAGGCACACTGTGATTCGCCAGTCCGGCGAGGCACTGAGCCGACCCCTCACCGCAGCACAACTCGGGGTCTGGTTCGCCGGAGAAGCAGCAGACCCGAACGGATCCACCTTCAACGTCGGTGACTACCTCGAGATCAAGGGCCCCGTCAGCGCCGAGACGCTGACCCTCGCCCACGAACGGCTGAGCACGGAGGTCGAGGCCTGCCGGGTGACGTTCGCCGAAGGCGACGACGGCCCCGTGCAACTCCTCGGCGACCAGCCACGCTGGCCGTTGACACGAGTCGATCTACAAGGACGCCCCGACGCCCGAGCCGCCGCGCTCGCCTGGATGGAGGAGGACATGGCGCGGCGTACCGACCTCGTGGCCGGCCCGCTGTTCTTCGCCGCGCTGTTCGTCCTCGCCGAGGACCATCTGCTCTACTACCGCCGCGGCCACCACATCGTCCTGGACGGCTGGAGCCTGGATCTGGTCGGGCGCCGGCTGGCCGACATCTACAGCGAGCTGGCCGGCGGCACGCCCCGCACGTCGTCCGTGGCGCTCGCCCCGATGGAGGTCCTCCAGGAGGAGGACCGCACCTATCGTGCCTCCGCGCGCCGCGACCGCGACCGCGACTTCTGGCTCGCCCGGCTCGCCGGGGCGCCGGAGCCGCCGACGCTCTCCCCGCGGCCCGCGCCCGGCCCGCGCGGAACACAGCGCGTCAAGACCGACCTGGGCCCGGCCCGGGTGGACGGACTCCTCGCCACCGCCGAACGCCTCGGCGTGGCCTGGCCCGAACTGGCCATCACCGCGACGACGGTGTACGTGGCCCGGCTCACCGGCCGCACCGACGTCACCCTCGGCATGCCGATATCCGGCCGCACCAGCAAGGCCGGCCGGAACGTGCCCGGCATGACCGCCAACATCCTTCCGTTGCGGGTGACCTGCGATCCCGCCGACACCTGGGCGGAGCTGGCCCGGCGGGTGCGCTCGGAGGTCCGCCAGACACTGCTGCACGGCCGGTACCGCGCGGAGGACCTGCTGCGCGACCTCGGCCTCGTCGGGCAGGGCCGGCAGGTCTCCGGGCCGATCGTCAACGTGCTGGGCTTCGAGGCGGACCTCTGGTTCGGGCCCTGCCCGGCGCTGCGGCGCAGCGCGCAGGGCGTGGGCGTGGACGACGTCAGCTTCACCTTCCGGCAGTCGTCCGCCGACGAGGTCGAGCTGATCGTCGACGCCAACCCGCGGCTCTACACCGAGCCGGAGGCACAGGACCACCTCACGCGCCTGCTCGGTTTCCTGGACCAGGTCCTGGAGACCGGCCCGGACACCCCGGTGTCCCGGCCCGACCTGGTCGGCGCCAAGGAACGGGCCCTGCTGCTCGACTGGGGCACCGCGGCCGGGGCCGGCGGCCCGGACGGGCTGGTCCCCGACCTCTTCCACCGGCAGGCCGCCACGACGCCCGACGCCGTCGCGATCGAGGACGGCGCCACGTCCGTGACCTACGCCGAACTGGACGCCTGGACCAACCGGATCGCCCGGCTGCTGGCGGCCCGCGGGGTGGGCCCCGGCGACGTGGTGGCGCTCGCGCTGCCCCGCTCGGCCCGGCTGGTGGCGGCCATGACGGCGGTCCTCAAGGCGGGCGCCGCCTACCTCCCGCTCGACCCGGGCTACCCGGCGCCCCGGCTGGCCTACATGGCCGCCGACGCCCGTCCGGCACTGCTGCTGGTCGACGAGACCACCGCCGGGCCGATGGAGGCCGTCGACGCGATCCGGACGGACCTGGACGACCCGAGCGTGCGGGGCAGGATCGAGCGGCTTTCCGACGCTCCCCTGGGCCAACAGGACCGTACCCGGCCGCTCACCGCCGAGCATCCCGCCTACGTCATCTACACCTCGGGCTCGACGGGTTCGCCCAAGGGCGTGGTCGTCCCGCAGCGCGGCGCCGCCAATCTGCGCAACCTGGCCACCGACTGCTTCGACCTCGACGGACGCAGCAGGCTGCTGCAGTTCGTGTCCCCGAGCTTCGACATGTCCGTCGCCGACGTGTGGATGACCCTGCTGACCGGCGGGACGCTGGTGGTGGCCGGCAAGCCGCAGCTGCAGCCGGGCCCCGAACTGGAGCGGCTGATCGCCGAGAAGGCCGTCAGCCATGTCATGCTGCCGCCTTCGGTGCTCCAGGTCCTCGACCCCGCGCAGATCCCCGCGTCGGTGACGTTCGTCGTCGCCGGTGAGGCCTGCACACCCCAGGTGGTGCAGGACTGGACGGGCGACCGGAGACTGATCGACGCCTACGGCCCGACCGAGGCCAGCGTCTACTCGACCGTCAGCGACGAACTCACCGCGGCGGACGCGGCGGCGGTGCCGATCGGCAGGCCGGTCCCGGGCTTCCGGACCTATGTGCTGGACGCGGGACTGCGGCTGGCGCCGGTCGGTGTGCCCGGGGAGCTGTACATCGCGGGCGTCGGTCTCGCCCTCGGCTACCTGGGCCGCCCCGAGCTCACCGCCGCCCGCTTCGTACCGGACCCCTTCGGGCCGCCCGGCAGCCGGATGTACCGGACCGGTGACCTGGTGCGCTGGACCCCGGACGGCAATCTGGTCTTTCTCAACCGCAACGACGACCAGGTCAAGGTGCGCGGCTTCCGGATCGAGCTCGGCGAGGTGGAGACGCTCCTGATGCGGCTGCCGGGGGTCGCCCGTGCCGCCGCCATGGTGCGGGAGGACCGGCCCGGCGAGCACCGGCTGGCCGGATACCTGGTGGCGGCCGACGGCGCCGTCCTCGACCCCGCCGAACTGCGCGCCCGGCTGGCCGGACAGGTGCCGGACCATCTGGTGCCGCTGCTCACCGTGGTCGGGACGCTGCCGCTCACCCCCAGCGGAAAGGTCGACCGCGCCGCTCTGCCCGCGCCCGCCGTTTCCGCGCCCACGTCCTCCGGTGCCCCGCTGAACCCCGCCGAACAGGGCATCGCCGACCTGTTCGCCGACATCCTGGGCCTGCCCACGCAGGACGCCACCGCCAACTTCTTCGAACTCGGCGGCGACTCGCTGTCCGCCGCGCGCCTGCTCGGCCGGGTGCGCGTCGCGTTCGGCGTCAAGCCCACCATGCGCGAGCTGTTCGCCGATCCGACCGTGGCCGGCCTCGCCCGCCGGGTCTCCAACCCCTGACCTGCGCCCGCATTCGCTGATACGGGGGGCCGGCGATCCCGTCGCCCCCTTGGGAGAAGGCATGCTCGAAAACACGGAACAGTCCTTGGACACGCCGGACTTACTCGCCAAGTACAAACCCCTGCGGCGGGAGATAGACGGCCGGATCTTCGCGGCCAAGCTCGCCCTGGTCGCCGTGCTGCTGGCCGGAGGCATCTTCCTCACCCTGACCACGGCTCTGTGGGCGCGCGCGCTCGGCACGGTCGTCGTCGGCCTGATGTTCGCCCACATGCTGGAGCTGCAGCACGAGACCCTGCACAGCATCGCCTTCCGCGGCCGGCGTCCCAACGTCGTCGCCGGTGTGCTCCTCGGCCTGCCGACACTGGTGTCCTTCGCCGCCTACCAGGTGTCGCACCTGCGCCACCACCGCGACCTCGGGACCCCGGAGAACCAGGAGTTCTTCGACTACGGCGACCAGTACGGCAGCGAGCAGGGCTCGATCCTGCGCAAGTCCGGGCTGTGGCTGTACCGCCTGACCATGGTCGCCCACTACAAGCAGTTCCTGCGGACGTCCGCCCGCGTGCTGACCGGCCGGGACCTCGGCGACGAGAGCCCGTTGACCCAGCGCCGGATCCGGCGCGACCACCTGGTGATCCTCGGCACGCTCGCGCTGTCGGTCGCGGCCTCCGCGCTGACCCACTCCTGGGCCGTGGTCTGGGCGTGGCTGCTGCCGCTGGCGCTGGTCGGGCTGCCCGCGCACGCGCTGATCGAACTGCCCGAGCACTTCCGCTGCGACACCGACACCCCGGACGTGTTCGAGAACACCCGCACCATCACCTCCAACCGCTTCATGGCGTGGCTGACCAACACCAACAACTTCCACGTCGAGCACCACCTGCTGCCCACCCTGCCCTTCCACAAGCTGGCCGAGGTGCACCAGGAGGTGGCCCCGAGGGCGCGCTTCTACCACCGCACCTACCGGGACTTCTTCGGCCGGCTGATCCGCGGCGAACGGAGGACGACGCGATGACCGAGCAGACCTCCTACGCGCTCGCGACGAGTGCCGCGGACAAGGAAGCGGTGATCCGGCTGCGCGACCAGGTCTACGTCCAGGACCAGGGCCGGCTCGACGACGCGGGCGACATGGCGGCGACCTTCGACCGGTTCGACGCCTACGCCGACTACATCCTCGCCCGGCTGGACGGTGAACCGGTCGGCTGCATCAAGGTCGTACGCGACTCGGAACTCGGGCTGCCCTGCCAGGACGTCGCCGATCTGACCGAGTTCAAGGACGGGCACCGGGTGGTGGAGCTGGGGCATCTGATGACCCGGCCGGACGTACGGCACCAGATGCTCGGGATGGCCCTGATGCGCGAGGGCCTGCTGCACGGCATCCGGCACGGGGCCACCCGCCTGGTCGGCGACTTCTTCGTCGACGACACCGGCGAACTGCGCGGCTTCTACCGGTCCCTCGGCTTCGTCGCGCTCTGCAAGCCCTACCCCGACGAGCGGTTCGCGGGCGCGCCGCTCAGCCTGGTCGGCGGCCTCGACTTCGCCGGCGCCGCGGACCGGGTGCCCGGCAGCCACGGCAAGGAACGCCAGCTGCTGGAGTACTTCTTCGGCGACTACGCCGAGCGGCGCCGGACGTACCTGGAACAGGCCGACGGCCCGGCCCTGGCCTCCGGCTCCCACTGACGAGAAGGCGACGGACGTGCGTACACAACGCCAGACCCTGGCCGAGACCAAAGCCGCGTTCAACCACCCCACCTACGCCAAGATGGCCTTCACCATGGGCTGCGGGGTGCAGGGCCGTGGGGAGGGATGCCAGGTCTACGACGAGACCGGGCGGCCCTTCCTGGCCCTGTTCGACCAGTACGGCAACCAGTCGTTCGGCTACTCGCACGAGCGGCTGGTGCAGGCCCTGCGGGACCGCCTGGACACCGCCAACCTCAACAGCACCAAGATCCTCTTCGAGGAGGTGCAGATCCGCCTCTCGGAGCGGCTGGCGCGGCTGACCGACGGTCATCTGCGCTACTCCTACCTGGCCAACGGCGGCGGCGAGAGCATAGACAACGCCCTGAAGCTGGCTCGGGCGGCCACCGGGAGGCCGAACTTCGTCACCGCGGTCGACTGCTTCCACGGCAAGACGATCGCCACCCTGAGCGCCTCCCGCCGGCCTGAGCACGAGGCGGTCTACCGGCCGTTGATGAGCGAGTTCCGGCAGGTCCCGTTCGGCGACGTGGCCGCGATCGAGGCGGTGGTGGACGAGGACACCGCGGCGGTCCTGCTGGAGCCGGTGCAGGCCGAGGGCGGTGTCATCGTGCCGTCCGACGAGTACCTGCGCGAGGTGCGGCGCGTGTGCACCGAGCGCGGCGCGCTGCTGATCCTGGACGAGATGCAGACGGCCTTCGGCCGCTGCGGCACCTTCTTCGCCCACCAGCAGTTCGGCGTGCTCCCCGACCTGGTGTGCATCGGCAAGGCCTTCGGCGGCGGCCTGCTGCCGATCTCGGCGGTGCTGGGCACCGCCGAGGTGTGGACCTCGCTGAAGCGCACGCCGTCCACCTTCGGCTCCAGCCTGGGCGGCAACCCGCTGTCCTGCTCGGTCGGGCTCGCCGCGGTGGAACTGGCCTCGGAACCGGAGTTCCTGGCGCGGGTGAACGCCCGCGCGGAGCAGCTCCGGCTGCGGCTGACGGAGCTCCCCGCCCGCTTCCCGAAGCTCGTCCGCGCCCACCGGGGTCTCGGGATGATGCACGGCCTGGAGTTCCACGACGAGGCGCTGGGCGGACTGGTGCTGCGGCTGCTGATCCGGCATCAGGTGACGTCGACGTACTCGCTGTACAACAACAGCGTGCTGCGGGTGCAGCCGCCGATGGTGATCGACGAGGCCGAACTCGACCGGGGCCTGGACGTGCTGGAGCGGGTCCTCGCGGAGGTCGAGGCCCACCAGAACGCCGGCGGTCCCACCGGCGTGGAGGCGATGTCCCCGCAGCGGCTCTCGGTGGAGCTGCCGTTCGCGGCGGGTGCCGTACGCGAACTGCTCGCGCGGCGGCCGAGGCTGCTCGACCCGTTCAGCCTCCGTCCCGGGCAGGAGGACTGCCCGCCGGTGGAGCCGGAGTTCGCCGGCACCCTCGGCGAGGACCTCGTGGTGTGGGAGGACCGGTACGAGGCGGGCCCGGACGGGCCGGTCCTCAGCGCCGGGGACTGCTGGATGTGGGCGTCGCTGCGCCGCGACTTCGCCGTCGTACCGGTCGGCGACACCTCCTGCCGGGTGGACATCGCCGTCGAGTGGGACGCGGGCACCGGGGGGTACGAGGCCCTGCTCGCCGGGGGCATCAGCTGGTTCGTCGCGACCAGGGTCGAACAGCTGGCCGACGGGATCCGAAAGCACCTCGCCGAGTGAGGCGTACCGAAAGGAAGGCGACAGTGAGCGAAGAGATGCGGTTGCAGGGGCTGCTCGACCACTACGCGGGCAACGACAAGGCGGTGGTGGTCGACATCTCCGTCGGCGGCACCCGCCGGGAGGTCAGCCACGCGGGGCTGGCCGGCATGGTGCGGGAGCGGGTGGAGGACCTGCGGTCCGCCGGGGTCCGCCCCGGCCAGCTGATCGGCGTCAACGCCCGCAACAGTCTGGAGTGGCTGGTCTGGGACCTGGCGACGCTGGAGTTCGGCGCGCACCTGTACGCGGTGCCGGACGGCACCCCGGTGCCCGACGACGTCGAGGCGTTCCTGGCCGGGGCAGGACTGGTCGCGCTGGTCGCCGAGGAGGCCGGGACGGACGGGACCGCCGACGGTCCGCTGCTCTCCCCCGGCGACCGCCTCACGGGGCGCCGGCTGCACCTGGACGCCCCCGCCCAGGACCTGCCGAACCTGCACAGCCTGGTGTTCTCCTCGGGCACCTCGGGATCCCTCAAGGGGCTCAGGATCTCCCGCAGCGGCACCGAGTACGTCATCAACCGCTTCCTGGAGGCCTTCGGCGTCACCGGCGACGACCACCATCTGATCTTCCTGCCGCTCTCCAACTACCAGCAGCGGCTGTCCGTCTACTGCTGCCTGTGGGCGGGTGCCGACCTGGCCCTCGCGCCGTTCCAGCGGGTCTTCGCCGCGCTGCAGAGCGAACGGCCGACCTTCCTGATCGCGCCCCCCGTGTTCTACGACTCCACGCTCCAGCTGCACCGCAAGGCGGGCAAGGGCCAGCCCCTGGACGCCTTCCTCGGCGGGCGGATCCGCTTCATGATCACCGGCATGGCCCCCATCCGCACCTCGACCCTGGACGCCTACGCGGCGGCGGGGCTGAGTCTGCTGGAGGCCTACGGCATGACGGAGAGCGGGATGATCGCCTGGAACACCGCCGGGGCCCGGCGCGCGGGTACCGTCGGCAGGCTGATCGACCCGAGCGCCGTCACCTTCACCGAGGACGGCGAACTCGTCATCACCCGCGAGGCCCCGCTCAGCCTCGGCTACTTCGAGGTGGACCCCGCGGCCGAACCGACCTTCCTGCCCGACGGATCCATCCTGACCGGCGACTTCGGCACGCTGGACGGCGACGGCTTCCTCACCCTGCGCGGCCGGCGCAAGGACGTGATCACCCTCGGCAGCGGACGCAAGGTCAACCCGGCGGAGATCGAGGCCCTGTTCGCCGGTACCGAAGGGGTCGCGGAACTCGTCGTGGTCTCCTCCGGCCACTCCGGGCGGCTGGGCGCGGTGGTGAGCCTCACCGGTCCGGTCACCGCCGACGGCGAGGCGGCGGCACGGGCCGCGATCGAGAAGGTCAACACCACCATCGACCAGCACCGCAGGCTGGGCAGCCTGGTCTTCGTCGACCACCCGCTGCACTCCGAGCCCCGCTTCCAGACCAAGAACATGAAGCTGCGCCGGGCAGCCGTCGAGGAGTACTTCGCCGAGTTGTCGGCCCGCCGCGAGAGCAAGGGGTGACCCGCATGACCACCACGTCCGGCCCGGAGCCGGTCCGCATCATCGACGCCCACGTCAACCTGGGCAGCGACCTCGCGATCCCGCCCGAGTACATCAACGAGCAGGCGGAGAACGCCTATCACCGGCTCGCGGCCATGGGCCAGCCGGTCAAGCGGGACCGCATCCACGACCGCGTCCACGCCCAGTACCAGGACCACGACGCCGACCGGCTGGTGAAGGAGATGGACGCCGCCGGTGTCGCCGAGTCGGTGCTGATCGTCCCGGACTTCACCCATGTCGCCGACGCCAAGCTGACCCCGGTGGAACTGGCCGAGCTGCACGCCGGCATCATGCGCCGGCACCCGGGCCGATTCCGCGTCCTGTGGGGCGTCGACCCGCGGGCGGGCGACGAAGGGGTGGCCCTCTTCGAGCGCTGCGTGGACGAACTGGGCTTCCAGGGCATGAAGCTGTACCCGCTGGCCGGCTACTCCCCCAGCGACCGGCGGCTGTACCCGTACTACGAGATCTGCGCCGCGCGCGGACTGCCGGTGCTCAGTCACACGGGTCCCGGCTGGCAGGCCCTGGACTTCACCTACGGGCAGCCGCTGCTGCTGGACCAGGCCTCGCGGGACTTCCCCGGCGTCGACTTCGTCATGGGGCACGGTGCGGTCACCCACGTCGAGGAGGCGATGTACCTGTGCGGCTACCGGCCGAACATGTACGTCGACGTCAGCGGCTTCGTCTCGGTACTGGACCCGGACGGCTGGCAGCACCACCTCAACCGGGTCTTCAAACTGGGCCTCAACCACAAGATCGTGTTCGGTTCCAGCTGGCCGGCCTTCCGGCTCTCGGCGACGCTCGCCCAGGTCGTCGGGGAGTTCCGGGAGGGCTCCACGGTGTTCGAGGGAATCAAGCGCTCACAGCGAAAGATGATCATGGGGGCTACGATCGATCGCCTCCTCACGGGAAACCGGCAGCCCGCCGGGCAGACGGGAGCACAGTGATGGCAGTCGACCTTGCGGCCCTGGAGAAGAAGCTGCTCGACTGGGTCGTCGAGTGGAACGAGGGCGAGTACGACGGCGAACTCGACGCCGAGACGGACCTGTTCGCCGCCGGAGTCCTGGACTCGATGGGCTTCACGGGTCTGATCGCCTACCTGGAGGACGAGACCGGCATCGAGTTCGACTTCGAGCACGCGGAGGAGGCCGGCGCGGTCTCGCTGCGGGCGCTGCTGGCCTACTGCTTCCCCACGGCGGCCGCCACCGACGCCTGACCCCCCGAACGAACGGAAGTGAGAACCCGTGACCAGTCCGACCGACCTGCCCGTCATCTTCGACGCGCACTGCCATGTGGCGTCAGCGGACTTCATCCCGGAACGCTTCGTGGCCGACGTCGCGGCCAACATCGAGCGGCGGCACACCGCGGAGGGCATCAGGCCGCGCCCCGGACGGGCGCTCGACGCCCTGCAGGCCCAGCACCGGGATGACATGGCGGACGAGCTGGTCCAGGAGATGGACCGTGCGGGCATCGCCCGCACGGTCCTGCTGGTGCCCGACTTCGGAATGCTGCATCCGATGCGGCTCTCCCTCGACGAGATGGCCGCCCGGCACCACGAGATCCGGCAGCGGCACCCCGGCCGCTTCTGGGTGTTCATCGGCGTGGACCCCCGGCGCGGCAAGGAGGGGCTGCGGGACTTCGAACGGCATGTGACCGAGTACGGCTTCGAGGGCATCAAGCTCTACCCGCCGTGCGGCTACTCGCCGTCCGACGAAGGGCTCTTCCCCTACTACGAGATCTGTGCCGAGCGCGGCCTGCCGGTCTTCCTGCACACCGGCCCGACCGCGGGCAGTTTCGCCTACGAGCCGGCGCACCCGCTGCAGATCGACCGCGCCGCCCGCACCTTCCCCGGCGTCAACTTCATCCTCGGACACGGGGGTCTGGTCCACCTGGACGTCACCGGCTACCTCGCCTCCTACCGCCGCAACGTCTACCTGGACATCGGCGGCTTCGCGGGCACCGCCTTCCCCGACGGCTGGGAGGCCCACCTGAACCGCCTGTTCCGGCTGGGCCTCAACCACAAGATCGTCTTCGGTACGGACTGGCCGCTGAACCGGATGACCAACGGCCTGACCCGGCTGGTCGAGAAGGTGGTGCACGGGCCCACGGTGTTCGCCGGCGTCAAGCGGCGCGAACAGCAGCTCATCCTGTCCGGCAACCTCACCCGGCTGCTGCCGGCCGGCGCCGTGGACGCCGTGGACGCCCCGGCCGTGGCGGGTTCCTGATGCCGGCCGGCTTCGCACCGATCACCGGGCGGACCGCGCTCACCGTGCTGCTGGGCGACCCGGTCGTCCAGGCCCGCTCCCCCGAGCTGGTCAACGCCGAACTGGAACGGCGGGGGCTGGACGCCCGCATGATGCCCGTGCAGGTGGCGGTCGCGGACTTCGGCCCGGTCGTCACCGCGCTGCGCGCCGCCGGCACCTTCCGCGGCGCCGTGGTCACCATGCCGCACAAGCACGCCGTCGTCCCCCTGCTGACGACGGCCGGGCCGCGCGTGGCGCGCACCGCCGCCTGCAACGTGATCCGCCGCGAACCGAACGGGGACCTCACCGGGGACATGCTCGACGGTGAGGCGATGGTGCGGGCGATCCAGGACGCGGGCGGCACCGTCAAGGAGACGCGCGTACTCCTGGCCGGGGCCGGCGGGGCCGCCTCCGGGATCGCCCTCGCGCTGGCCGACCACGGCGTGGCGGAGCTGCACATCGTCAACCGGACCGAGGCCCGGGCCGGCGCGCTCGCGGACCGGGTCTCGGCCGCGGTCCCCGGCATCCACGTCACGAGCGTGGCCGCCCCGCGCGGCGGCTACGACCTCGTCGTCAACGCCGGTGCCGTCGGCATGCGGCCCGAGGACGGCCCGCCGGTGCCGCCCCAGGTGCTCACCGGGGCTCATGTGGTCGCCGACGTCGTCATCTCCGAACGGCCGACGGCGCTGCTCACGGCGGCGGCAGCGGCGGGCTGCGCGACCGTCGACGGCGGCCGGATGCTGGCCGCCCAGATCGGCCTGATGGTCGATTTCATGTTCGCGGGCGACACGGCCGCGCCATGGTGAACGGCCGGGCCACCCGCGGCCGGCAGCGGCCGACCGAGAGTGAGAACGAGAGCGAGAGCAGGGGACGATGACGACGCCGAACGCCCAGGAGCAGCGACTTCCGCTCACTCACGGCCAGGAACAGCTCTGGTTCCTCGACCGGCTGAACCCACAACAGCCCGTGTACAACGTCCCGTTGGCCTTACGCATCCGTGGCGCGCTGGACCCCGCCCGGCTGCGTGCCGCGGCCGACCGGGTCGTCGCCCGCCACGAGGCGCTGCGGGTCCGCTTCCCGGAGACCGACAGCGGCCCCGTCCAGCTCCTGGCGCCGCCCGGACCCGCACACTGGCAGGAGAAGGACGCCGCCGAGAGCGAGTTGGACCACCTGCTCGCCGCGGAGGCCGCCCGGCCCTTCGCGCTCCGGGAAGGCCCCCTGCACCGCTTCCTGCTGCTCCGGCTGGGCCCGGACGACCATGTGCTGTCCCTGGTCTTCCACCACATCGTCGTGGACGGCACCTCACTGGGCCTGGTGGTGTCCGACCTGCTGGAGTACTACCGGGACGACTCCGCTCCGGGCGCCCCCGAGGGGGGCCCGTCCTGGAGCGCCTGGGTGGGCCGGCGCCGCGAGGAGGTCGACGAACCCGGAGAACTCGCCGCCGGTCTCGGCTTCTGGGAGAGCAGGCTGAGCGGGCTGCCCGTGCCCGAACTGCCCGCCGACCGGCTGCGCGGCGCCGCCCCGTCCACCCGCGGCGACCACGTCCGCCAGGAGCTGCCGCCCGGACTCGTCTCCCGGCTGCGGCAGCTCGCCCGCAGCAGGCGTGTCTCCCTGTTCGTCGTCCTCGCGGCGGCCGTCAACGTGCTGGTCAGCCGCTACACCGGCGAGGACGACATCCCCCTGGGCGTACCCCTCGGTGAGCGGGGCGACCCGGCGGCCGAGGGGGTCGTCGGGCACTTCGTCAACATGGTCGTCTTCCGCACGGACCTGTCCGACGACCCGACCTTCGGGGAACTGCTGGACAGGGTCCTCGACCAGACCATCGACCTGCACGACTACGGCTGGGTGCCCTTCGAGCGGGTGGTGGAGCGCCTGCGGCCGGTGCGCGAGCCCGGGCGCAACCCGCTGTTCCAGGTCTCCGTCCAGCTGGTGGCCGACCCGGCCGCACAGGACGGGCTGTACCTGCCGGGGGCGACGGTCGAGACGGTCGGCACGAGGATCCCGCAGTCCAGGTTCGACCTCGCCGTGAACTTCTTCGACGCCGGCGACCGGATCACCCTGGACCTGGAGTACTCGACCGAACTCTTCGACGCCTGGCGGATCGAGGCCCTGGCCGGCCATCTGACGGTGGCCCTTGAAGCGGTGGCCGTGGATCCCGGGCTCCGGCGGTCCGCCGTGCCGTTGCTCGCCGCGGCCGAGCGGGAGGAGCTGTCACGCGCCGGCGTCGGGGACGAACTCCCGCTGCCCGCCGAGCCGTTGCACGTACGCATCGCCAGGACGGCGGCCCTGCGCGGCGATGCCGTGGCGGCCGTGTGCGGGGACCGGCAGATCGGCTACGCCGAACTGGAGCGCCGGGCCGACCGGCTGGCGCGCCGGCTGCGGGCCGCGGGTCTGGCGGCCGGTGACGTGGTGGCCGTCGTCCTGGAGAAGGACCTGGACGCGCTGGTGGCCGAGCTCGCGGTGCTGAAGGCCGGCGGCGCCTTCGCCGTGCTCGACCCCGCTCAGCCGGAGGCCCGGCTCGCCCTGTTGCTGACCGACGCCGGCGCCCGCCTGGTGATCACCCGCGAGGGTCTGCGCGAGGCCGTGCCGCCCGCCGCCGGCCGCGACACGGTGCTCGTCGACGAGCCCGCCCCGGCCACCGCGCCCGGGGACGACGGGCCGCTCAAGGAATGGGCCACGGAGCGCTCCGCCGCCTATGTGCTCTACACCTCGGGCTCCACCGGCGTGCCCAAGGGCGTGGTCATCGAACACGCCGCGCTCACCTGCTTCGTGGAGGGCTACCGCAAGGTCTTCCCGTTCGCCCCCGGGGACCGGCTGCTGCAGTTCTCCGCGCTCACCTTCGACATGGCGCAGGGAGAGATCTTCACCGCTCTCACCGTCGGCGCCACGCTGGTCCTCGTCCCGCCCGACACGGCCCGTTCCCCGGGCGAGCTGGCGCGGCTCATGCGCGAGAGCGAGGCCACCTACGCGGGCCTGATGCCCGCCCTGCTCGCGCTGCTCGAACCGGAACCGTACCCGCACCTGCGCCATCTGATGGCCGGCGGGGACGTGCTCGCCGCCGAGCTGGTCAACAAGTGGAACCTGCCGGGGCGGCTCATGGTCAACATGTACGGGCCGACCGAGGCCGCCGTCGCCTGCGCCCACCACGTCTGCGACCGGCGCACCTGGACCACCGTGCCGCCCATCGGCCGCCCGCAGCACAACCGGCTGCTCTACGTCGTCGACCGCTGGGGCAACCTCGTGCCGCGCGGCATCCCGGGCGAGCTGCTGATCGGCGGGCGCGCCGGACTCGCCCGCGGCTACCTCGGCGCACCCGGGACGACCGACGAGAAGTTCGTGCCGGACGTGTGGGGACCGGGTGAGCGGGTGTACCGCTCCGGCGACCTGGTGAGCTGGAACGCCGAGCACGCGCTGGAGTTCCAGGGCCGGCGCGACGACCAGGTCAAGCTCAACGGGCTGCGGATCGAGCCCGGCGAGATCGAGTCGGCCCTGCTGCGCCACCCCGCCGTGGCCACCGCGGCCGTCGTCCTGCGCACCTCCGCCGAGGGCGCCAAGCGGCTCGTCGGCTATGTGGGGACCCCCGAACCCTCGGCCCTCGACGTGGCGGAGCTGCGCCGGGTCCTGGCCGACGCGGTGCCCGCCTACATGATCCCCTCGGCCTGGATGCTCCTCGCCGAGCTGCCGCTCACCTCCTCGGGCAAGGTCGACCGGCGCCGGCTGCCCGAGCCGGAGCCGGACAGGCCGCGGACGGATGGCGGGCAGTGGCGCGGCGAGCTGGAGCCCCAGGTGGCAGCGATCTTCTCGGCCGTGCTCGACGGCGCCGACATCCGCCCCGGCCAGGGTTTCTTCGAACTGGGCGGCACCTCCTTCCAGGCCATGCGGGTGGTCGGGCGGATTCAGAAGCAGCTCGGCGCGGAGCTGAGCACCAGGACCCTGTTCGCGCATCCCACGGTCGAGGACGTCACCGCGGAGGTGGCCCGGCTCCTCGGCACGGAACGGAAGAAAGGCGCCACCGATGTCTGACGAGACCCTGCTGCTGCCCGTGGGCGGGACGGGCGACCGCCCCCCGCTGTACTGCGTGCACGCCGTCTCCGGCTCGCCGTTCCCGTACGTCCCGTTCGGGCGGTCCTTCGGCGCCGGCCGGCCGGTCTTCGCCGTCGAGGCACCCGGGTTCGACAACGACGCCCGCCCCGTCGCCGACGTCACGGACCTGGCCGAACGGTATGCGGCACTGCTGCGCACCCGCCATCCGGCAGGTCAAACGGCCCTGCTGGGCTGGTCGTTCGGCGGAGTGGTGGCCCACGAGACGGCGCTCCGGCTCCAGGAGACCGGCACGGACGCCGCCCTGCTGGTCCTCGTCGACTCGACCTGCCCGACGCCCGCTCCCGTCCCCCCGGAGCCGGAACTGCTGCGCCGCTTCGTCCAGGACATGCTCGCCGAGGCGGGCCTCCCCGCCCACGAGGTCCGCGCCACGCTCGCCGCGCTGCCGCGGGAGTCCGCCCCGGAACCCTTCTTCGCCGCGGCGACCGCCGGCGACTCACTGCTCGCCGACCTCGCCCCGGCCCTGCTGCACCGCCGCTACGACGTGTTCCGCGCCCACGTCCACGCGCTGTACACGCACCGCGCCCGCCCCGGCCTCCGGAGCCGGACCCTGTGCGTGCAGGCCGCCGACTCGCCCCCGGTGGCCCGGACCTGGGACGGTGTCCTCGACGGTGCCGAGGTGGTCACGGTGCCCGGCGACCACCATTCGGTCTGGTCCGGAGCGGGCCTGGAACGGATCGCCGCCGAGGTCTCCGGCCGGCTCGCCGGGGTGGAGGTCCGTTGAGCGGCGTCCGCGGGCAGACGACCGCCGACCGCACGGAACCGGAACACGCCGAGGCGCACCGCAGACGCACCGTGGCGCTGCTGGTGCTCCTGGTGGCGCCGTTCATGGCGCTGCTCGACATGTTCATCGTGAACATCGCCGCGCCCTCCGTCGAGACCCAGCTGCACGCCACCTTCGCCCAGGTCCAACTGGTCATCAGCGGCTACATCGTGGCCTTCGCCGTCGGCCTGATCACCGGCGGACGCCTGGGCGACCTGTGGGGCCGCGGGCGGATGTTCCTCTACGGCATGGCCGGCTTCGGCGTCACCTCCGCCCTGTGCGCGCTGGCGGGTTCGGCCGACCAGCTGATCGCCGTACGCCTGCTCCAGGGTCTCAGCGCCGCGCTGATGCTCCCCCAGGTGCTGTCGCTGATCCAGGTGCTGTTCCCGCCCGCCGAGCACGCCCGCGTCCTCGGGCTGTACGGGGCGACGCTGAGCTGCGGGTCGGTCACCGGGCAGGTGCTCGGCGGGGTGCTGATCAAGGCCGACGTGGCTGGTCTCGGCTGGCGGATGATCTTCCTCGTCAACATCCCCTTCTGTCTGGCGGCGGTGCTGGTCGGCGCCCGCTTCCTGCCGCGCCGGCAGGACGCCGCGACCCGGCCCGGCTTCGACCCCGTGGGCGTGCTGCTGATCTCGCTGGCGATTCCGCTGCTGCTGGTCCCGCTGGTCTTCGGCGCCCAGACCGGCTGGCCGCTGTGGGTGTGGCCGACGTTCGCCGCCGCGCTCGCCGTGTTCGCGCTGTTCCTGCGCTGGGAGGCCCGGTTCCCCGCCGACAGCGGCTCGGCCCTACTGCCGCTGCGGCTGTTCCGGCTGCCCGGATTCGCCAACGGCATGCCCACCGCGCTCGCCTTCTACAGCGGGAACTCCGGCTTCTACCTCGTGCTCGCGTTCTATATGCAGGACGGCGTGCGGCTCTCCCCGGTCGCCGCCGGACTGGCGTTCGTGCCGCTCGGCACGGCCTTCGCGCTGGCCTCGCTGGCCGCCCGCAGCCTGGTGCCCCGGTTCGGCCGCAAGGCGCTGCTCGGCGGCACCGTCTGCATCCTGCTGGGACTGGTCTACCTGCCGCTCGCCGCCGAGACGGGCGCTGGCGGTGGCACGCTCGGCCGGGCGCTCTGGCTGGAGCCCGGCCTCGTCCTGTGCGGCATGGGACAGGGACTCGTCCTGCCGTCCCTGCTCTCGCTCGCCCTGCGCGGCGTCGACACCGCCGACGTGGGTGCGGCCTCCGGCGGCATCCTGATGGCCTCCCAGTTCGCGGGGGCTCTCGGGGTGGCGGCGGTCGGCGCCGCCTACCGCTCCGCTCTCGGCGAGCACTCCTACACCCAGGCCTTCCGCGCCGGGGTCCTCGCCCTCGTGGTCATCGCCCTGCTGAGTCTGGTGCTGCTCGCCCGGCTGGAATCCCGAACCAGAGACCGTGAATAGAGCCCGCTGGAGATGACGCCTTGCCTACCCTGACCGATCGGATCAAGTTCATACGATGGCCGGCCGAGGCCGGCCTGCGCACCGTCTACCGGCGCCAGGGGATCCCCTGCCTGCTCGTCGTGGAGGGCGGTGCCCTGCCCCCGATCTGCACCGCCCCGTCCGAGGACTGGGTCCGCGCCCCGGCCTCCCGCGAGGACGTCGAGGCCCGCGTCCACGCACTGCGGCAGCGCGCCTACGGCCGCAGGACGCCGACGGTCGACTCGACGGGCGTGCTGTCCTACGGCACCCGGTCCATCACCGTGTCGAGCACCCAGGCCGAGCTGATGGAGCTGTTCATCGCCCACTTCGAGGAAGTGGTGTACCGGTCCGAGCTGGAACAGCAGCTCGCCCGGCGCGTGCCCGCCCCGACCCGCAACGCGCTCGATCTGCACATCATGCGGCTGCGGCGCCGTATCGCCGCCATCGGCCTCGGCATCGGGACCGCCTGGGGCCGCGGCTACATCCTCGAACCCACGCCACTGGAACAGGCGTGGTCCGAGGAGGGCTCCCCGGGTATGACGTACGGCAGCCAGGAAAGGTGACCGGTGGAGCAGGGCACGGAGCAGGGCACGGAGCACGTTCAGGACCTGGCGAATCGTTTCGAGCAGCACCGCGGACGGCTGCGCGGGCTGGCCTACCGGATGCTCGGCTCGCTGGACGAGACGGAGGACGCGGTCCAGGAGACCTGGCTGCGGCTCGGGCGGGTGGACGCCCTCGCCGTGGACAACCTCGCCGGATGGCTGCGCACGGTGCTGTCCCGGGTCTGCCTGGACATGCTGCGGGCCCGCAGAACGCGCCGCGAGCAACTCGTCGGAGTTTCCTTGCCCGACGGCCCGCCACGCCCCGCAGGCGGCCCCGACCCGGAGGCGGAGGCCCTGCTCGCCGAGGCCGTCGGCGGTGCCCTCCTCGTCGTACTGGACACCCTCGGCCCCGACGAGCGGGTGGCCTTCGTGCTGCACGACATGTTCGCCGTGCCGTTCGGTGACATCGCTGTCATCGTCGGCCGTTCCACCGCCACCACCAAGAAGCTCGCCAGCCGCGCCCGGCACAAGGTCGGCGGCGGCCCCGTGGCCGACGCCGCCCGGCTGGCCCGCAACCGCAGGGTCGTCGAGGCCTTCCTCGCCGCCTCCCGCTCCGGTGACCTCCAAGCCGTGCTGAACGTCCTCGCCCCCGACGTGGTGCGCCGCGCCGACCGGGCGGTTCTCGGTCCCGGCCGCCCCGAACGGGCCGAGGGCGCCGACACCGTCGGCCGCGAGATCGCCCACTTCGGCGCGGCGGCCCGGCACGCCGAACCCGCGCTCGTCGACGGGGCCGTGGGCCTGGTGATCGCCCCGCTCGGCCGGCTCCACACGGTGGTCACCCTGACGATCGCGGACGACCGGGTCGCGGCCTACGAACTCGTCGCGGACCCGGCCCGGCTGGCCCGGACGCGTATCGCCGTACTCCCCGGCGCCCTGCTCGGACACGACCGGCCCACCGCCCGGTCCTCGCAGGCCATGGCCGGTCCGGCCGGCTGAGGGGAATCCCCGACCCGGCCCGGCGCGGCGGCGGAGAGGCGTCATCGGCGAGGTGGCCATGCGTCTCCCCGGCCGCGTCGGTGGGTCATCGCGGCCGAAAGCTCACGGGGAGGCTGCTGTCGCCGTGCAGGAACGTGGACCGGATCGGGGTCGGGGTGCCGCGCAGTTCGATCCCGGCGACGCGGTTCACCAACGCCGCCGACAGCGCGTGCAGTTCGGCCCGGCCCAGGAACGCGCCCAGGCAGAAGTGCGGTCCGTGGCCGAGGGTGACGTGCTTGTTCGGGGAGCGGCCGAGGTCGAAGGCGCGCGGGTCGGGAAAGACCGTCTCGTCGTTGTTCGCGGAGATGTTCCACAGCGTCACGATGTCGCCCGCCCGGACCCGCTGCCCCCCGATCACCAGGTCCCGCCGGGCGGTGCGGGCGAAGTGCAGTCCGGGCGTGGCCCAGCGCAGCATCTCCTCGACCGCGGTGTCCGGATCGACCTCCCCGTCACGCAACGCCCGCCACTGACCTGGGTGTTCGGCGAGGGCCCGGACGGCGCAGACGGCGGAGATCCGGGACGACTCGTCCCCGCCGAGGACGAGGCTGTAGCAGTTGAGGGCGACCTCCTCCAGGGTGAGCGGCTCCCCGTCGACACGTGCCGTCGCGATCATGCTGACGACGTCGTCGCCGGGAGCGGCCCGGCGGGTCTCGGCCAGGTCCATGAAGTACAGGACCAGCTCGTTGCGGGCCTCGACGGGATCCAGGTCGCCGTCGTCCGGGCCGCCGGTGGTGAAGGCCGCCTTGCTGTACCGCAGCAGGTCGGCACGGTCCCGCTCGGGAACGGAGAGCAGCTCGCAGATGGTGGTGAGGGGGATGCGCTCGGCCACCTCGGCCGCGAAGTCGAAGGTGCCGGCGCCGGTCACCTCGTCGACGAGCCGCTCGGTGAGCCGGTGCACCCGCTGTGCGACCCGGTCGAGATGCCGCGGCGCGAACGCCCGCCACAGCACGGCACGCAGCTCGCGGTGGCGGGGCCGGTCGGTGACGGCCAGCATCCGGCCGCCCGCCGAGTCGTCACCGTGCAGCAGCACGTCCAGCACCGTGCCGCGCCGCGAGCCCAGCGCGTCGGCGTCCGCGTACCCGGCGACGACGTCCGCGTGGCGGGAGACGACCCAGAATCCGGGCCTGCCCGCGGTGCCTTCATGCCAGTAGACGGGGTGCCGTTCGCGGACCTGACGCCAGAACGGGTAGGGATCCCGGCCGGCGAATGCCGCGGGATCGGTGAGATCCACGGTATGCACGGCGAGAACACCCGAGTCGGGACTGCTCACTGCCGAACTCCTTTGGCAGAGCGGTTCTTTTGGGCATCGGGATCGTCGCAGAACGGTCCGGGGCGCGGTGAAATCATTGCCGAAATCTTTCTCTCGCCACCTGCCGTCGCCGGGGAGACGAAAGACTGCCGAGGAGACGAAAGCCGCACGACCGTCTCCTGATTTCCGCGACAACCCGGCGAGCCCGCCGCGAGAAGGGAACCGGATTCATGGCGAGCCCCCGACAGTCGTGGCTCAGGAACCTGACGGACGAACAGGCCCCGGCGAGGCGGCTGGTGTGCTTCCCGCATTCCGGCGGAACGGCGGAGAGCCACGTCTCCTGGATTCCACGGATCCGACCGGGCACCGAGTTGCTCGCGGTGCAGTACCCGGGGCGCTCGGACCGGTTCGGGGAGCCTCTCGCGCGTGGTGTGCGGGAGATGAGCACCGGTGTCGCGGACGAACTCGCCCGGCTGGAGCCCGTGCCCTGCGCCCTGTTCGGGCACAGCCTGGGCGCCCTCGTGGCCTACGAGACGGCCGTACGGCTGTCCGCCGCCGGCCGGCCGCCGGAGAGCCTGACGGTGTCCGGCTCTCCCCCGCCGGGCCGGGCCGGGACCGGACGGATGCACCTGGCCCGCGACGCGGACCTGTGGGCGCAGGTGTGCGCCCTGGGCGGCATGCCGCCGGAGGTGGCGGACGACGAGGAGCTGGCGGACATCCTGCTGCCGGCGCTGCGCGCGGACATCGCGGCCCACGAGACCTACCGGCCGGTCCCCGGCACCGGCACCCTCACCTGCCCCGTGCGCTGCTACCACGGCATCGGCGATCCCCTGGTGGAAGAGGCCCACCTGCCCGAATGGGCGGAGACGACGACCGGCCCGTTCACGCTGACGCGACGCGCGGGATCGCACTTCCACACGTTCGTGGACCCGGAGAGCCTCGCCCAGGAGATCCAGGACCCCGTCGGCAACTGACGCTGCGGAGGCAGTCATGACCGGCTTGACCTACTCGGACTACGTGCAGACGGCGGCCCTGCTGTCCTTGCAGAAGACGCAGGCGCCCGCCGGCGCGGACCGTGCCGTGCACCTGGCCGAGCACTTCTTCATCGTGGCCCACCAGTGCAGCGAGCTGTGGCTGAAGCAGGTGCTCGCCGACCTGGACGCGGTCGTGGACCTGCTGCCGGCGCGGTCCGGCGACGACGACCTGGACCTCGGTGCGGAGCTCCTCGGGCGGGCGAGCGGGGTGCTGCGGCTGATGCACGAACAGGTCGTCGTGCTGGAGCGGCTGCCGCTGCGGTGCTTCGTGGAGTTCCGGCCCCATCTGGGCACGGCGAGCGGTGCGCAGTCGGACCAGTTCGGGTCGCTGGCCCGGATGATCGGCGGCGACGGCGCGGACGGCACCCTGTACCGGGCCTTCGAATCGGCGGCGGCGCACCGCGGGCTGTCCGTGCCCGGCGTCTGCCGGGCGGGGCTCGCCGCCGGCGCCCTGCACCGGATCGCCGAGGCCCTGCTCGACGTCGGCAACGGCTACTGGCGCTGGAAGGTCGCCCACCTCGCTCTGATGTCCTCGATGGTCGGAGCGCAGGAGGGCACGGGCGGCACCAGCGGGACGGAGTACCTCGCCCGGCGCATCACCGTGCCCTTCCCCGAACTGCGCGGCATCCGCGGCTCCCTGCACGCCGGTCTCACCGACACGGCCCGCTGAAGCCCCGCCGTCAGCCGGAGTGGCGCAGACCGGCGGGCGCGAGGTCCGTCCAGTGCTCCTCGACGTGGGCCAGGCAGGCGGTACGGCTGTCCGGGCCGGCCACACTGCGCCAGCCCGCCGGTACGGCCGCGAAATCCGGCCAGATCGCGTGCTGCCCCTCGTCGTTCACCACGACGTGGAACCGCCCCGTCTCGTCGTCGAACGGGTTCACGGACACAGGCAACTCCCCGGAGAAGAACCGTCACTTCGCCTCAGCGTGTGGCGTGCGGCAATTCCTGTCAACGGGCGGCGAAAGAACCCGGAAAAATCTGTCAGGGATCTTTTCCCGGCTGATTCGGCGGCCGGGGTCACTGCGAGGATGCCGGGCAGTTCCGGCACACCGAATTCCTTGTCGTGCAGCATTCGTGCAGCAGTCGTGCAGCAGTCGTGCAGCAGTCGTGCAGCAGTCGTGCAGCAGTCGTGCAGCAGTCGTGCAGCAGTCGTGCAGCAGTCGTGCAGCAGGAGAACCGAGATGGGGGAACATGGTTGACAGTGTTGTCATCGTCGGCGGTGGCACGGCCGGCTGGATGACCGCCACATATCTCAAGGCCTCCTTCGGTGACCGTCTCCGGGTCACGCTCGTGGAATCGAAGAAGGTCCCGACGATCGGCGTGGGCGAAGCCACCTTCAGCACGGTCCGGCACTTCTTCGCCCACCTGGGACTCGCCGAGCACGAGTGGATGCCGGAATGCCACGCGTCGTACAAGCTGGCCATTCGCTTCGAGAACTGGCGTGCCCCGGGCCACCACTTCTACCACCCCTTCGAACGCCCTCGCGTGGTCGACGGGTTCCCGCTCGCCGACTGGTGGCTGCACAAGCGCCCCAGCGACCGGTACGACCGCGACACCTCCGTGCTCGCGGCCCTGTGCGACGCGAAGCGCTCGCCGCGCCATGCCGGCGGCGACCTCTTCGAGCGGGACCTCGGGCGGGCCGGGGACCGCGACGGCGACGGCGAGACGGACCCGGGCCGGGCGACGCCGGACGGCCTGACGACCCAGTTCCCGTACGCCTACCACTTCGACGCCGCCCTGCTGGCGCGGTTCCTCACCCGGTACGGCACCGAGCGCGGGGTCCGGCACGTCCTGGACGACGTGCTGGACGTGCGTCTGGACGACACCGGGGCGATCAGCGGCGTACTGACGAAGGAGCACGGCGAGCTCTGCGCGGACCTGTACGTCGACTGCACCGGATTCCGCGGGATGCTCCTGAACAAGGCGCTGGAGGAGCCGTTCAGGTCGTACCAGGACAGCCTCCCCAACGACAGCGCGGTCGCCCTGCGCGTCCCGGTCGACGTGGCGCGGCACGGGATGCGGCCCTGTACGACGGCGACGGCGCAGGACGCGGGCTGGATCTGGACGATCCCGCTGTTCGGCCGGCTGGGCACCGGCTACGTCTACGCCGGCGACTACTGCACCCCGGAGCAGGCCGAGCGGACGCTGCGGGAGTTCGTCGGACCCGAGGCGGCGGACCTGCCCGCCAACCACATCCGGATGCGCATCGGGCGCAGCGAGCGGTCCTGGGTGAAGAACTGCGTCGCGATCGGACTGTCCAGCGGCTTCGTCGAGCCCCTGGAGTCGACGGGGATCTTCTTCATCCAGAACGGCGTCGAGCAGCTGGTGCGGCACCTCCCGGACGGCGGCGACGACGAGGCGCTGCGCCGCGCGTACAACCGGCAGGTCGCGGGGGTCATGGACGGGGTGCGCGAGTTCCTCGTCCTGCACTACTACGCCGCGGGCCGCGCCGACAACGCCTACTGGCGGGACGCCAAGACCCGGCCGCTGCCCGACGCGCTCGCCGCCCGCGTCGAGGAATGGCGGCACCAACTGCCCGACGCGGACTCCGTCCACCCCCGCTTCCACGGCTTCGAGCCCTACTCGTACACCGCCATGATCCTCGGCCTGGGCGGACTCCCGGTGCGGCCCAGGCCGGTGCTCGCGCGGATGGACGACACCGCCGCGCTGCGGGAGTTCGACCGGGTGCGCGCGCAGTCGGCGGCCCTGGTCGAACGGCTGCCTTCCCAGGCCGACTATCTGGCGCGGCAGCAGGCATGCCGGAACACCTGAGGCGGGTGGCCGCCCCGGCCGCGGTTGCCCCGCCCCGGTTCCGGGCCCTGATGGCGTCCTTCCCGGCCGGTGTCACCGTCGTCACCGCGGCCGGACGGGACGGCCGCCCGCAGGGGATGACCTGTACCGCCGTGTCGAGCGTGTCGGACGAACCGGCCACCCTGCTGGTCTGCCTCAAGCAGGGCAGCCGCACCCTGGCCTCGCTGACCGAGGCGGCGCGGTTCGCGGTGAACCTGCTCGGCAGCGACGCGCGGCCGGTGGCCGAACTGTTCGCCGCCCGTGGGGCGGACCGCTTCGCACGGGTGCCCTGGGCCTTCGAGCCGGGCTCCGGCGGGCCGCACCTGACCCGGCACGCCCACACGGTCGCCGACTGCCGGGTCACCCGCACCGTGGACGTCGGCGAGCACGCGGTCGTCTTCGGCGAGGTGTTCGCCGTGACCGCGCGGGCCGGCACGGCGCCCGACCCCCTGCTCTACGGACTGCGCGGCTACTGGGCCCTGGGCCGGCCGGGCGACGAATCCGGTGCCGCGGGCACCACGATCCAGCAGCGCGCGAGGAGTTGAGGACAGCATGACCGAGTACGGCATATCGATCCTGCCGGACACCGGGCCCCAGGACCGCACCCCGCAGGAGTACTACGCCAACCTGCTGGACGTGGCCCGGCTGACCGACCGGCTGGGCCTGGAGTACATCAAGATGACCGAGCACTACCTGCACCCCTACGGCGGGTACTGCCCGGACCCGCTCGCCTTCCTGTCCGCCGTGGCGGTCTCCACCGACCGGGTCCGCCTGATGACCGGCGGCATCCAGGCCTCCTTCCATCACCCGATCCAACTGGCGGCGAGCACCGCCCAGTTGGACGCGATCAGCGGTGGCCGGCTGGACGTCGGCTTCGCCCGGGCCTTCCTGCCCTACGAGTTCGACGCGTTCGGTGTCGACATGGACACCAGCACGGACCGCTTCCGGCGGACCGTCGACGCGACGGTACGGCTGTGGACCGAGCCGAAGGTCGACGAGGACGGCCCGTTCTTCCGCTACTCGGGCGTCTCCTCCGTACCGCCGCCCACCCAGCGCGCCCATCCTCCGGTGTGGACGGCGGCGCTCATCACCAGGTCGAGCTTCCAGTGGATCGGCGAGTCCGGCTACAACCTGCTCGTCGCCTCGGCGCCGACGCGGGAGAAGACGGGCCAGGTCAAGGAGATGATCGACTTCTACCGCGCCTGCTTCCTCGGCGCCGAGAAGAACCGGGGGCGCCGGCCCAAGGTCGCCATCAGCGTCGCGCTGATGCTGGCGGACACCGACGAGGAGGCCCGTGGGGAGGGCCGGAAGCATCTGCGCCGGCACTGGGACACCTTCGCGGCGGCGGCCGGATCCTGGCAGGGCCGCGCCTCCGCGTCGTACCAGGGCTACCGGGAGGCCATGGTCGACAAACACCGCTCGGGCGCGAGCGAGGAGGCCGGTCTGGCCGTGATCGGTTCGCCGGACAGCGCGCTGCGTCAGCTGCGCGAGATCCGGGACGCGCTGACCCCCGACGTGATCCTCTTCCAGATCGACTACGGCCAGCAGCCGCTGGCCACCATGCGGCGCAGCCTGGAACTCTTCTCCCACCGGGTCCGGCCCCGGCTCGACGCCGAGGAGCAGCGGGAGGACGGCCGGTGACCGGGACACGGCCCGCCTCGGTGCCCGAGCTCTTCGCGGCGGTGGCGGCACGGGTGCCGGACGCGCCGGCGGTCGTCCACAAGGACACCAGCCTCGGTTACCGGCAGCTCGACGAGCAGGCCAACCGGCTCGCCCGCGAGCTGATCCGGCACGGGGTCGGTCCGGACCGCCTGGTCGCGGTGGCCGTGCCGCGCTCGGCGCAGCTCGTCGTGGTGCTGCTGGCCGTGCTCAAGGCCGGCGGTGCCTATCTGCCGCTCGACCCCGGGTACCCGGCGGCCCGGCTGTCGTACCTGGTCGAGGACGCCGCCCCGGTGCTGCTGGTGCGCGCGGGCGAGGTGGCACTGCCCGGGACGGACCTCCCCGAGATCGTCGTCGACGACCCGGAGTTCACAGCCCGGTGCGCCCGGCACAGCGGTGCCGCCCTCTCGGCGGACGAGCTGAGCCGGCCGCTGCTGCCGGACCATCTGATGTACGTGATCCACACCTCCGGCTCGACCGGCAGCCCCAAGGGCGTTCTCGTGTCCCACGAGGGGGTGCGCGACCTGGTCGCCACCCAGACCGAGCGGTTCGGGCCCGTTCCCGGCGAGCGCGTGCTGCAGTGGGCCTCGGTCAGCTTCGACGCGTTCTTCTGGGACCTCACGCTGGCCCTGCTGTCCGGGGCCACCCTGGTGATGGCCGACGCGGACGACCTGCTGCCGGGTGAGAACCTGCACGAGACCCTGGTCAAGTACGGCATCACGCACGCGGTGCTGCCCCCGGTCGCGCTGAGCATCACCGACAGCGACGGGGTGCTGCCCGGCGGCACGATCATGTCCACCGGCGACGCCTGCACCCCGACCCTCATCGCCAAGTGGGCGCCGGGCCGCCGCATGTTCAACGGGTACGGGCCCACGGAGGTGACCGTGGGCGTGTCGATCGCGGGTCCCGTCGAGGACCCGTCCGACACGGCCATCGGACGCCCGTGGACCGGCGGACGTGTCCATGTGCTGGACGAGCGCCTGCGGCCGGTCCCCGACGGCGAGGAGGGCGAGCTGTATCTCGCCGGCTCCGGACTGGCACGCGGCTATCTGAACCGGCCGGGGCTGACCGCGACCAGGTTCGTGCCCGATCCGTTCGGCCCGCCCGGGACGCGGATGTACCGCTCGGGCGACCGCGGATGGCGCGGACCCGCCGGTGAACTGCACTTCGCCGGCCGTGCCGACGACCAGGTCAAGGTGCGGGGCTTCCGGATCGAGCTCGGCGAGATCGAGACCTGCCTGACCCGGCACCCGGCCGTGCAGATCGCTGCCTGCGTCGTGACGGGCGCACTCGCCGACGCGCGGGTCGTCGCCTTCACGACGCTTCGGCCCGGCGCCGGGGCCGTCTCCGGCGAGCTGCGCGAGTTCCTCGCGGCGAGCCTGCCCGAGCACATGGTGCCGGCGCGCATCGCCGTGCTTCCTGCGCTGCCCACGCTCTCCAACGGCAAGATCGACCGCCGGGCCCTGCGGGACCGGGCCGACGCGGAGCGCACCGGGGCGACGGCCGCCCCGGCAGTCGCTCCGGCGGGCGTCCCGCACTCGCACGAGGAGGTGCTCTACGCCACCGTCCGGGAGCTGCTGGCCCTGGACGGCGTGGACCCGGGCGACAACCTCTTCCGGATCGGCGGCAACTCGGTGGTCGCGGCCCGGCTGGTCGGCGTCCTGCGCAAGAAGACGGGCGTACGCCTGCCGATGCGGGCCGTCTTCGAGGCGGAGAGCCTGGCCGGCCTGGCCCGGCTCCTGCACGAGCACGACACCGCGGCCCCCGGGGAGCGGCGGTGACCGCGGCCGGCGGCACGGGGAGCCGGCATGGCTGAGCGGACCGGCGTCCGGACGGCCGGCAGCCCGGAGACCGTCGTCGTGGGCGCGGGGCTGGTGGGGCCCGTCGCCGCGATGTACCTCGCCGGGCGGTACGGTCCCGTGACGGTTCTCGAACGCCACGACGACCCCCGGACGGCCGCTGCGGCCGGCGGCCGCTCGCTCACGGTGATCCTCTCCGCGCGGGGCTGGCGGGTCCTGCGCGAACTGGGTCTGGAGGAGCGGGTCCGGGCGATCTCGGTACCGCTGCACGGCCGCCGCGGGCATCTGCCGGACGGCGGCACCCCGCTCACCGCGTACAGCAGGGACGGAGCGCCGATCTGGGCCGTGGAGCGCGCCCGGCTGCAGCACATCCTGCTCGATGCCGCCGAGGCCACGCCCGGCGTGCGGATCCGGTTCGGCGAACAGGTCGTCGGGGTCGACCTGGACGCCCCCGAGGTCCGGGTGCGCGGTGCGTCGGGTGAACGCGTGCTGCGCTGTGCGCACCTGCTCGGGTGCGACGGCGCGCACTCCGCCGTCCGCGCGGCCATGTCGGCACGTGGCGTGCGTGAGCACGTCGGCACGCTGGAGCTGGCCTACCAGGAGATCACGCTGGAACTCCCCTGGTGCGAGCCGGAGAACATGCACTACTGGCCGGCCGGTGACGCCCTGTTCGGTGCCTTCCCCACCCTGTCGGCCGGCCGGTTCACCGGCTGTGTCTTCCTCCGCAGGCAGGGACCGGCGCCCTCCTACGCCGCGGTGGCCGCGGGTCTGCCCGCCCCTGACCAGTTCGCCGCGGCCTTCCCCGAACTGGCCCGGGCCATCCCGGACCTGGGCGAGCAGCTGGCCGCCAAACCGGTCTCGCACATCGCGCTGGTGAGCTGCGACACCTGGGTCTGGGAGGACAGGGCGGCGCTGGTGGGCGACTCCTGCCATGCCATGGCGCCCTTCATGGGCCAGGGCATGAACTGCTCCTTCGAGGACGTCCGCGTGCTGGCGGCCTGCCTGGACGGCGAGCGCGGCTGGTCGGCGGGGCTCGCGGCGTACGAGCGGCAGCGCAGGCCGGACGCCGACGCGGTCTCCGCGCTCTCGCTGGAGCACTACCGCACGATGTCGCGGCTGCCCGAACCCGGAGCCGAGGCGGCGGCCGCACTGAGCCGGCGCCTGTCCGCGCTGTTCCCCGACCGCTTCGTCCCGCTCTACGAGCGCTGCGCCTTCACCGAGGAGAGCTACGCCGGGGCGCAGGAGAGCGAACGGCGGCTGCGGCGGCTGGTCCGGGAGATCCAGGACCGCCACCCGGGCGCCGCCGACCGGATCCCCGACCGGGAACTGCGCGGTCACGTGCTGTCCCGGTCACCGCTGTGCTGACGAACCGTCCCGACGTGTGGAGGCCATGGTGATCCTCGTGCTGTTCAGGTCGCGCCTTTCCGAGCGCGCCGACAAGGAGTACGACATCACGGAGGACCGGCTCGCCAGGCGGGTCCGGGAACTCGCGGGCGACGACCTCGTCCACATCAAGAACTACACGTCGGACGACGGGGAGCGGCTGGCACTGGTGTGGTGGCGCAACCCGGAGACGCTGGAGCGCTGGCGCACCGACCCCGAGCACCAGGAGGCTCAGCAGCTCGGCCGTGAACAGTGGTATTCCTTCTACGAGTTGACCGTGGCCGAGGTGATCAGGACCAGCTCCGGCGAGGACGCGTCCCGCTATCCCAGCCGGTGAGCCGCCGGCCGGGCGGGCCGGTACCGGTCACAGTGCGGCCAGCACGGCGGCCGTCGTGCCCGCGGTGCCCAGCGTGCCGCCGAGATCCGGGGTGACCCGGCCGGCCGCGACGGCGCTGCCGACGGCCTGCCGGACCGCCATGGCCTCGTCGTCGTGGCCGAGGTGTTCCAGCAGCAGCGCGGCCGACAGGATGGCGCCCAGCGGGTTGGCCGTACCGGTGCCGGCGATGTCCGGCGCGGTGCCGTGCACCGGTTCGAACAGGCCGTAGCCGGTGGTGCCGTTGAGACTGGCGGAGGGGGCGAGGCCGATGCCGCCGGCGAGGGCGGCGGCGAGGTCGCTGAGGATGTCGCCGTACGAGTTGTTGGTGACGATGACGTCGAAGGAGTCCGGGTCGGTGACCAGCCGCATCGCGGCGGCGTCGACGTAGAGGTGCGACGCGGCGACCTCCGGGTTCCGCCCGGCGGCGGTCTCCCAGCAGCGCTGCCACAGGCTGCCGCCGGACCGGACGGCGTTGGCCTTGTCGACCATGCACACCCGCCGCCGGGCGACGGAGAAGGCGAAGTCGAGGATCCGGGAGACGCCGTGCTGGGTGCTGACCTCCGCGTCGATCGCGGTCTCCCAGGGCGACGCCTGATGCACGGCCCCGCCGACACCGCTGTACAGGCCCTCGGTGTTCTCCCTGACGATCGCGCAGTCGAAGCCCCGGCGGGCGGGGTCGCGCAGGGGGCTGAGCCGGTCGTGCCACAGCCGCACCGGCCGGTAGTTGGCGTACAGGTCGAAGCCGAGCCGGAGCCGCATGAGCACTCCGCGCACATAGTCGGTGTGCTCCAGCGACGGGTGGCCCACGGCGCCGAGCAGGGTGGCCGAACTGGCGGAGATCCGCGCGAAGTCGGCGTCCGACAGCGCCGTTCCCTCGCGCCGGTACGTTCCCGCGTTCACGTGGTCCAGGACGTCCGGCGAGAGGTCCGTGCCGAGAGCCTCCAGCACCCGCAGCGCGGACTCGACGACCTCCGGGCCGATCCCGTCACCGGGTATGACGGTCACAGTCCTCATGGCCCACCTTCCCCGACCGGAAATCGTCGCCGTCGATCACGGAGGGAACGCTAGCCGCGGGCCCGGAGGCGCGGGCCGGATCTTTCGGGTGTCATTCATGCCGATTGTCATTCCTGCCGGTCCTCCGGCCACTGCTCACTCCCATCGGCTCCGGCCACCGCTCGTTTCGATCGGCCCACCGGGACCAGCAGCACCGCCAGCACCAGGGCCGTGACCAGCCCGCCCACGAGGAACAGCCCGCGCACTCCCACGGTGGGAAGCAGGAGGCCGCCCGCCGACGCGCCCGCCGCCACGCCCACGTTGAAGGCGGCGGAGTTCCCGGCCAGCCCCAGCTCGGTGCGGCCCGGCACCGTGCGGAAGACCAGGTTCTGGGTCGCCATGAAGAACGGCCCCGTGGACACCCCGAGCAGCACCAGAGCGCCCACGGTGACCGCCCGGCCGTGCCCACCGCTCGCGTACAGCCCCCACAGGCCCGCCGTCTGGCCGGTCGCCAGCAGCACGGGCACGGCACGCGGACAGCGGTCGAGGACGGTGCCGGCCAGCACCACGGCGACGAACCCGGCACCGCCGTACACCGTGAGCAGCACGCTCACCGCGGCGTCGGGAAACCGCCCGGTGCCGGTCAGGAAGGCCGTCAGATAGGTGAAACCGGTGAACACGCCGGTGGCCGACAGGGCCGTGGCGGCCAGGACCGCGGTGAAACGACGGGCGTCGGGGGCGCTCCCGCGCGCCGCGTGCCCCTGGCCCGGAACCGTGGTCGGCAGCAGCGCGGCGACCACGGCGAGGGCGACCAGACCGGCCCCGCCGAGCACCAGAAACGGTGCGTGCCAGCCCCATGCGCCCCCCAGCCAGGTGCCGGCCGGCACCCCCAGCACCTGGGCGAGCGAACCGCCCACCGACACGAGGCCGATGATCCGGCCGCGCCGCGAGGGCGGGAAGAGGCCGACGGCCACCGGACCCGAGACCGCCCAGAACAGCGCCTGGGCCAGCGCCGTCGCGATCCGGGCCGCCAGCAGTCCCGGGTAGGACCGTCCGATCGCCAGGGGTGCCCAGCTCGCCAGCGCGAACACCGCAAGCAGCCCCGTGAGCAGATGGCGGCGGGGTATCGCACGGGTCACCTGGGCGACGGGCAGGGACGTCGCGGCCACCGTCACGCCGTAGCCGGTGACGAGGAGGCCCACGGCCGGGAGGGACACGCGCAGATCGGCGGAGATGGGCCGGAGCAGGCCGATGGGCAGGTTCTCGGTGGTGTTGAAGGCGAACGCGGCCAGCATGAGCGCGGCGAGCACGGCGGAGCTCCGCCAGCCGGGGAGTTCTATGCCTCGATGCCCCTTCCGGCGCCGGTGATCCAGCCCATCCGGGCCGCGTGCACGCCCAGTTGGTACCGGGTCTGGACATTCAGCTGGACCATGAGGGAATTGACCATGCGACCCACTGTCCGCACCGATATTCCCAGCTTCCGGGACACGCTTTCGTCCTTCATTCCTTCCGACATCATCTGGAGCATGACCCGCTGCTGAGCCGTCGGCTGCTGCCCCGAGTCGGTCCCGGATTCCTCTTCCGGGACGTCGGGTTCGTTCGCGGACCCAAACGGGGCGGAGTTGAGCCAGCAGAACTCGAAAACCTCGCGTAATAGGCGGGTGATCTCCCGCCCGCGCAGCATCATGACCGTCGAACTCCCCCGTTCCGGAAGCCCCGGTGTCACGGCGAACGAATCGTCCACGATCAGCAGCCGGAAAGGCACATGGTGGAGCAGGCGCACCTGCATTCCGTCCGTGTCGAGGGCCTTGAGATGCGCGTACCCGTGCGAACTGCGGGCCGTGGAGGCCAGATGGACGGTGCGCATCCGCACACCCCGCTCCATGGCCTTGCGGTTGCGGGCCCGGCCCGTCTCCAGCGCCTCGACCGAGTTGGGCACGCTGGTGTGGACGCTGAGGATCTCGTCCGTCGCCGACTCGGCGGCGTCGCTCAGCATCTGCTCGATCCGCCGGCGGTCGGTGATCATGTCGGCGTAGATGACCTGCATCTTCGCCGCCTGCGTATGCGTGAACTCCGAGGCGACCACGGACATCGCCGCGTGGGTCGCCTCCATCTCACGCTGCATCAGGTTCCACATGCCCTCGCCGCGCTGCATCAGCCGGGCGAGGGAGACTTCCGGGGTGGAGGTCACGTACCTCACCGGGCACGCCTCCTCCGGCGTGTCGGTCGACTGCACCGGTTCCAGAAGGCCCAGTTCGATCAGGCGTTGCTGTGTCTCACCGAGCCGCGCGGTCGGAATCCGGACCAGATCGGCGGCTTCCGGCACGCCCAGGCCGGAGTTCCTCGACATGGCCCGGTAGAGTTCCTGCGCCCATGCGTCGAGATCCCGCGCCGTCACCGGAGTGTCCCCCTTCCTTTTCCGCGCAACACCAGCACCCTACCCAAGGGTATCCAAAATCCAACACCCTCGAACATGGTCGAACAAGGTTGGCCAATTCCGGTCGGCTGCGGGGGAACGGAGAATAGTCGGCGGGGAGAAGTCGACGTTCGCTGGCCCGGAAGAAATACCCGTCCACCTGCCTCGAACGCGTCCGAATGCCCCTCCTGGATACCCGCATGGAATCAACCTGTTGCATCCGCTGAGACGGCTCGCCGAGGAGGTATGAGCCTCTCCCGGACGTTCTTTCACCAAATCACCGTAAAGTTTGCGATGTTGACGTGAACGGGTCCCGGTGATCGGACGCCCGCTCAGGGCGAGGTGATGTCCGCGACCACGGCCTTCGGCGGGACCCGGACGATGTCCGCCGCCTCCGCCTCCACGGTGCAGTGCGGCCGGCCGCTCCCGAACAGCACCATGCCCATCCGAGGCACCGCGGCGTCGAAGACGACGGTGACGTCCGGAGCGTCGCAGATGGGACCGACCCCGCCGCGTTCCATGTCCAGCTTCCGCAGGGCCGCCTCGTCGGCGGATCTCAGGGCCGAGCGCGACACTCCCAGGGCGGACGCGAGCCGGCCGTAGCGGATCCGGGCCGGGCCCGGAACGGCCGCCAGCACCAGGCGGTCGGGGCCGACGGTGAACGCCATCGTCTTCAGCGAGTTCTCGATGTTCTCCTCGGTGAACCCGGTGCGGGTCCGGATGTCGTCGCCGGTGCGGATCTCCACGTGCCGGTGCACGGTGCATTCCACCCCGGCAGCGGTGAGGAGCGCGACAGCGGGTGGGGACGAAGTCGGTGCGTTCTCCATGTTTCTCCGATTTCTCCGATCACAACTGGTTGGGAGTCGGCTCCGGTGTCCGGGGCCGGTCGCCTCGCATGCCCGACGCGATGGCGGCCGCCGCGACCAGGGCGATCCCGCCGAAGACGAGCCAAGCCGTGCCTCGTATGCCCTGCCACAGCGCGACTCCGACCACGGGGCCGATCGCGGTCCCCACACCGAACACGGCCTGGGACGCGCCGAGATACCTGCCGACGAGCTCGCCGGAGCCCGCCTGCGCCGGGTACGCCACCATCGTCGGCGAGCCGACGACCTCGCCCAGCGACCAGACCAGCGTGGCCACCGCGAAGCCCACGACCCCGAGCGGCAGCGAGTACGCGGCCAGCCCGGCGGCGACCAGGACCACACCGCAGGCCGCGCCCAGCCGCCGCGGCCAGTGCTGCACCCGTCTGGTGACGGCGAGTTCGCACGTGATCACCACGAATCCGTTGAGCGCGACCATGACGCCGTACACCATGGTGGGCCGGCCCGCGTCGTGGACGGCCAGCGGCAGGACGGAGACGTACTGGATGTAGACCGCCGAGTAGGCGAGCATGCCCATCAGGAATCCCACGTACCGGGTGTCGCGCAGCAGCGTCAGGTACCCCCCGTGGGGACCCGGTTCGCCGGACGTCCGGGCGGCGCGCGGCGGGTCGGCCAACAGGGCCCGCCGACAGATGACGGCACACAGCAGCGCCGCGACGGCCTCCCCCCAGAACAGCAGCTGGTAGGAGATCGCCGCCAGCAGGGCTCCGAGCAACGGTGCGGCCGTCGTTCCCAGGTTCTGTGCCATGCGGTACAGGGCGAAGGCCATCACATGCCGCTGCGCCGGCACGCCCGCGCTCACCAGTTGGGCGGAGACGGGCCGGTAGATCTGGCTGGTGACGCCGAGCGCGGTCACGACGACGAGCAGGACGGGGAACGACGTCACGAGCGGAACGCCCGCGGTGAGCAGGGCTGTCGACGCCATCGACCCGGTGATCGCCCGGCGGGCCCCGACCTGGTCCACCAGCCAGCTGCCCAGCAGGACGCCGAGGATCGCGCCGGCACCGTTCGCGCCGAGCGCGATGCCGGCCTGCCCGGCGTCGTACCCGTCGTGCACCAGGTACAGCACCAGGAACGCCTGGAGGAAGCCGCCGAGCCGGTTCACGAACACCCCGGCGATCACGGCCCTGACCGCCCGCGGCGCCGCTCGCCACGTGGCGACCGCGCCGGTCGCCTCGGTCCGGTCCACGGTCACGGGTCGCCTGCCCACGGCTCAGCCGCCCGGCACGACGCGTACGGCGCGCTCGGCCGCGTCCAGCGCCTCGGCGCACTGCTCGGCGGTGTCGCCGGTGACGATCACCAGGGCGTAGCGGCAGGTGACGTGCGCGGCGGGCGGCAACAGCAGCCGCTGTCCCGGAGTCGCGAGGATCTCCACGAGTTCCACGGTCGACGGCAGGTTCGAGCGGTCGACCCGCACGGAGCCGACGACGGTGTCCCGTTCGGGATACAGGAAGCGGATCGCCGCCGCGCCCCGTGGCCCGACCGGGAGGGCCGGCCGTTCCCCGAGGGCGAGTGACACGGCGGCCAGAGCGGCGTCCACTCCGGTCACCATGCGCCCGAGGTAGGGAATGAGGTCGCCGCCGCTGCGGGCGTTGATCTCCACCAGCCGGGGCCCGCGGGCGGTGAGCCGCCACTCGGTGTGCGTCCAGCCGCGGGTGAGGCCGACGGCTGCGTGTGCCGCGTGGAGTGCTCGCGCCAGCTCGGCGTCCCGCAGCAGGGGGTCGGCGGCGTCGACCGTATGGCCGACCTCCTCGAAGTGGGGCGGGAATCCCAGGTGCTTGCGGGCGACGAAGACCGGGGTGACCTCGCCGTCCCAGCACAGGCTGTCCACGCTGATCTCCGGCCCGTCGAGGTACTCCTCGACCACGACCGGTTCCGGGAAGCGCTCGCGCACCTCCGGCATGGATCGCGTGGCCACCGACTCGAACACCTCGGTCAGGTGCTCGGGGCCGGCGACCAGGGTGGTTCCGTTGCTGCCGACCAGTGCGCGCGGCTTGAGCACCACCGGGTACCCGATCGTCGCCGCGGCGTGCAGCGCCTCGCCGGTGTCGCGGGCGGCGACGGCGTGCACGGGCGAGGCGCCGTGGCGGCGCAGCGCGTTCCGCGTGGCCAGTTTGTCGCGGCACGTGGCCACCACCGCCGAGGGCATGGTGGGCAGCCCCAGGCTCTCGGCGAGCAGTGCGGAGGGCAGGATGCGGGTCTCGTCCCAGCACAGGATGCCGCTGACGGGGACGGGGCCCGCCGCCACGTCGTGGGCGGCCCTGAGCATCGCCTCGTGGTCCAGCGTGTCGACGACCGTGTGCCCGCAGACCAGCGGCTGGTCCCAGGTCGGCTCCTCCTCCTTGAACACCCAGATCCGGTGTTCCTTGGCCACGGCCTGCAGCATGTAGCCGCGGGTGAGCTCCGCCATCGGACTCACCAGGATCAGCAGCGGCCGGTCGGCCCCGTCCGATCCGGTCGGACTTGATCGGAGCATGTTCAGTGCGCCCCCGACAGACGCGGACGCGTGACCGGTGAGACGCCGGCGCCGACGGGATCGCGTTCGATGGGTGAGAAGTCGTACCGGTCCAGCGGGTCGTGCTTGAGGTCGGTGATCGACAGGTTGGTGGAGCGGATGCGCGCGCGCACGCTGTCACTGGCGAGCTTGATGGCAACGCTGTCGGCGAACGGAGCTCCCCTGTCGGTCACCGAGATGACACCGGCGCCGATCTCCAGCAGCCCGTTGTCCACGAAGGGGCGCAGCTCGGCGGCGAACTGCTCGGCGGGGTCGACGCCGTACCTCTGGCGGAACTCCTCGCGGTGCACCCCGTTGGACCGCAGGGCGAACATCACGGCGCGGCGCATCCGCTCCTCGACGCTGAGATGGGCGCCGCGCCACACCGGCGGCCGACCGCTCTCGATCGCGTCCATGTAGCCGCCGACCGTGCACTCGTTGTAGTACTGCGTGTGGCCGACGTAGCCGAATCCGGAGACGCCGAAGGGCAGGAGGTTGATGTCCTCGGTCGAGTCGAACTTGCTCTCCTGCTGGCGCGAGTGGTGCTCGTCCTGCGCGTAGTAGAACAGCGGGCCGCGGCGGAAGCCGATCTCCTTCATGATCGCCTCGGTGGCGAAGTGCATGAGCAGCCGGTCCCGGTTGCCCGGGAAGATCTCCGGGTTCTTCCGGTAGTGCGCGGAGATGGGGTCGGCCTGCTTGAACATCAGGGGGAAGATGTTGAACTTCTTCACCCCTGCCGCGACCAGGGTGCGGATGGACGTGTACCAGTTCTGCAGGTTCTGGTACGGCAGGCCGAAGATGAGGTCGACCGAGAGGTTGTCCACCCCGCGCTCGGACAGCATCCCCAGGAGCCGGTGCACGTCCGCCGCGGTGTGGCCGCGGTTGAGCTTGCCGAGGATCTGGTCCTCCATGGCCTGCACCCCGAACACCCAGCGGTTCACACCGGCCTCCGCGACGGCGTCGAGCCGGTCCGCGTAGTCCGGTGCGTCTATGACACTGGGATGGAGCTCGAACGTCATCTCCGTCTCGGCGGTGACCCCCACCGCGGCGCGCAGGCTGCGGGAGACCTCGGTGATCTGCTCGGCGTTCAGGTACGAGGGAGTGCCGCCGCCGAAGTAGACGGTGGCCGCGGTCGGACAGCCGGCCAGATCGCCCACCATGGCCAGATCCTCGCGCAGCGCGCGGACATAGCGTGCGACGCGCTGGTCCTCCGGCAGTATCTCCTTCGCGAAATGGCAGAAAGTGCAGCGCTGTTCGCAGAATGGAATGTGGAGATACACGTTGCACATTCCAGTCGCCTTCGGCAGGAATTCCATGGGGTCCACGGGATCCATGGCCTTGAGCGGTGGATAGGTGCCGATCAGGTAGTAGTTCTCGATGGGCTGCAGGATCCCCAGTTCCGCCAACTGGGCCAACGGGAGTCCGGCGAGCGCGGAGTGAGCCTCATCAGCGACCTGCCGAAAGCTGGGAAACGAAGAGAGCGCGTCCATTCTTCACCCCTTGAGATTGATCTGGGGCCCACGCTACGAGTTCGTCCGTACCGGCGAGTATCCGCCCGGTGTCCCGAGGGTTCGGCGGGTGCCCGCGCGGTGTTAGCTTGGTGTCTCCGCGGTGGCCGAATCGGCCCATCGCGTCAAGTGGCCCTGATTACGATGGCGTTCAGGCCCTCCAGCCGTGTCTCAACAGGAGTGCGCACCACGGAGCGGAGAGGAGCGTTGCCTTGAGGTTCGGCATCCTGGGGCCCGTCACCGCCTGGCACGACGACGGGACCGAGGTGAAGCTGGCGGGATGGCGACCACGCTCCATGCTGGCGAGGCTGCTGCTGGATCCCCGCGAGGCCGTGTCGGCCCAGGATCTGGTGGAGGCCTTCTACGGCACGGAGTTGCCCGACAGCGTCGGCAGCACGCCCAAGACCGCGGCCAAGCTGCTGCGGCAGGCGCTCGGCAGGCAGCGGGACCTCGTCGAGACCGTCCCCGGTGGCTACCGGATCGCCGCCGCCCCCGAGGACATCGACGCCCATCGCTTCCGCGCTCTCGTGGAGCAGGCCGAGCGGCAGGACACCCGGGAGACGTCCCGGACCCTGGCGGAGGCGCTGGACCTGTGGCGCGGGCCGGCCCTGGCCGGACTGAGCAGTGCCGTGTTCCGTGCGGCCGCGTCGCGGTGGGAGGAGATGCGGCTGGTCGCGGTCGAGCGAAGGCTCGGCGCGGACGTGGATCTCGGCCGCCATCACGACCTGGTCGGCGAGTTGTACCAGCTCACCGAGAAGTACCCCCAACGCGAGGCGCTGCGCGCCCTGTTGATGAGGGCGTTGTTCCGTTCCGGCCGCACGAGCGAGGCGCTGGAGGTCTACGCGACGTACGACAAGCAGGTCCGCAGCGAGTTCGGAATCGAACCGTCACCGCAGCTGAGCCGACTGCACCTGCGCATCCTCCACATGGATCCGGAGTTGCAGGAGACGGCTCCGGACCGGCCTGCCGCGCCGGTCGCGGTCGGATCCGCGCCGGCGCCGGCGGCCCGCCCGGCCGGTGCCCCGGCCAACCTGCCCGCCCGCCCCCACGGAATGGTCGGCCGCACCGATCAACTGACCCGCATGCGACGCGCGTTGACCACGACCGCTGCGGGGTACCTGCCGATCGCGGTCCTCAGCGGACCGGGCGGCTACGGCAAGACCACGCTGGCCACGGAGGCCGCCCACCGCATGACGGGCGACTACCCGGACGGCCAGCTGTACGCCCACCTGTCCGGCTCGCAGTTACGACCGGCGAGCGCCGGGGACGTGCTGGCCCGGTTCCTCACCTTCCTCGGCATCTCCGAGATCCCGGCGACGGTCGACGCGAAGGCCGAGGTGTTCCGTGCGGCCGTGGCCGGCAAGAGGCTGCTCGTCGTCCTCGACGACGCCGCCACCACGGCACAGGTGCTGCCGTTGCTTCCCGGCGAACCGCGCTGTGCGGTGATCGTGACGAGCCGCAACCCGATGCCAGGACTCGGCGGTGGGCACATCGTGCTCGGCCCGCTCGACCAGGACGAGGCCGGCGAGCTGATCAGCGACCGGGTCGGCGTCGACCGCAGCGGTGCGCCGGGGGTGCTCAAGCGGTTGATCGAACTGTGCGGCGGCATGCCCCTGGCGCTTGACCTGGCCTGCGCTCGGCTCGCCACCCACCCGCACTGGGATCTGCCCTACCTGGCCGACCGGCTCGCCGACATCGACCAGCGGCTCTCGGTGCTCAACGTCGACGGCCGCGATGTCCGGACCTGCTTCGAGCTCGGGTACCAGCTCCTCTCCCCGGCGGCCCGGGCCCTGCTGCGGGCGATCGGCAATCTCGGCGTCGGGGAGATCAGCGCCTGGACCGCGGCGGCCCTCGCGGACAGCACCGTCGGTGAGGTCACCCCGCTGCTGGACGAGCTCGCCGCGGCCCACCTGCTGACCATCACCGGGACCGTCCCCTACGTGCACTGCCGGCTCCACGACCTGGTCCTGGCCTACGCGCGCGAACGGGCGACGACCGACGGCGACCCGGCCGAGCTCTGCGCCGAGCTGAACCGCGCCTTCGGCGCCCAGCTGGCCCTGACGGACGCCGCCTACGCCGCGATACACGGGCCCCAGCAGCGCGCCCTGAACGGCGGCACCGCCCGGTGGACGCCGGTGGACGTACCGGCGTCGATCACGGGCTCGGCCACCGAGTGGTTCGTGACCCGCCTGTCGCACCTCTCCCAGATGGTGCAACGGGCCGCCGAGGCCGGCCTGCACGAGGCCTGCTGGGAACTCGCGGTCGCCCCGCAGACGGCTCTGGAGGCCGGCGGCTACTTCGACCTGTGGCACACCACGCACACGCACGCCCTGGCCTCGGTGGGCATCAGCTACGGCGAGGCCGTCCTGCTGCACTCGCTGGGCTATCGCGCGCTCGTCCTGCGCGACTACCTCGACGCCGAGACCCACCTGCGCCGGTCTGCGGAGATCTTCAGCCGCCTCGGCGACACCGAGGGCCAGGCCGCCGTCATGGTTCTGATCAGCGACACCTGCCGGATCCAGGGGGATCCGACGGCCGCCCGGACGGCCTGTGAACGCGGCTTCGCCCTGCGGCCGGCCAACAGGCGCACGCTCGCCAACCTGTGGCTGAATCTCGGCAGGTCGCAGACACATCTCGGTGAGCTCACGCAGGCCACGGAGTCGCTGCGCCGCTCGCTCGCGCTCTACGAGCAGAGCGCCGACCGGCGGGGGCAGGCCGAGGCCCACTGCGACCTGGCGCGGATCTTCGTCCGGCAGGCCGACCTCGACGCCGCGTCCGCCGCCTTCGGCTCGGCGTTCCAACAGGCCAAGGCCATCGGCGACACCCTCGGCATGGCGTACATCCTGACGGACCTGGGCGAGGCCCACGCCCGTCTCGGTACGGCGGAGCAGGCGTACCCGTTGCTGCTCGAAGCCGCGGAACTCGCCCAGCAGGCGAACAACGCGTATGTGCAGAACCGCGCCCGGCAGGTCCTCGCCGAGCTGATGCCGGGCGAGCGCTCCGCCACCGTTCACACGGCGCTCGCGCCCGGCCTCGACAGCGAACACGGAGAGTTGCTCTGACCCACCTCCCGGAGCGCCCAGGGCCTTGTGGTGTCCGGGAGCGGGTGCCCGCGGGTCAGTTCTCCAGGCGTGCCGCCCGTCCCTGCTCGCCGGCCGCCCAGCAGCCGAGGTCCGGGGTGCAGGCCACGGTGTCGTAGGAGCCGGTGTCGACGGTGTGCCAGGTGCGGCCTCCGTCGGTGGTCAGGTCGGTGCCGGTGGGGCCGACGGCGAGGGCCGTGGTGCGGCTGTGCGGGAGCCAGGCCACGCCGGACCGGTAGGCGGGCGGCGGGGTGGCGGCGGCCCGCCAGCCGCGACCGCCGTCCGGGGTGACCGCGGCCGCCTGCGGCGAGGCCTGGTCGGCGCGGTAGTCGCCGCCGACCGCGAGGCCGTGGGTGCGGTCCCGGAAGGCGACGGCGAAGACGCCCTTGGCCGGATCGCCGGCCGGGATCGTGGTGTCGGCGGCGGTCCAGGTCAGGCCGCGGTCGGCGGAGTGCAGCACGCGCGCGTGCGCGCCGCCGCCGGTGGCCAGCCAGGCGTCCCTCGGCCCGGAGGTGACCAGGCACTGGCCGCTCGCCGCGAAGCCCGCCTCGCCCGTCAGGGCGGCCGGCATGCCGTCGTCCGGCAGCACGCGCCAGGAACGGCCGCCGTCACTCGTCGACAGGATGCGGAACCTCCCGTCGACCGGGTCGCTCATGGCGAGGCCGTGGCGGTGGTCGAAGAAGGCCATGCAGTCGTAGAAGGCGGCGGGGTCGGTGTTGCGGAAGGACTCCGTCCAGGTACGGCCGCCGTCGTCGGTGCGGTAGACCCGGGACGCCTCGCCCTCGCCGATGGCCAGCACCACCGCGCGGCGCGCGTCGAACGCCTCGACGTCCCGGAACTGCAGGTCGCCCGCGCCCGGCGGGGAGACGTTCTGCCAGCTCGTCCCGCCGTCCGTGGTGCGCAGCACGGTGCCGCCGGTGCCGGCCAGCCAGGCGGTGTGCCGGTCGACGGCGGCCAGGCCGCGGAACCGCACGTCCGGGGTGCCGGTGTCCTTGGGCGCCCAGTGCGGGGCCCGTGCCGTGGCCTGTGCGGAACCGGCGGTCAGCGCGGCCAGCGCCGCCGCGCACGCCACCCCCACCACGGCCACCCGGCCGGTACGTCGGGCTCGTCCTGTGCGTCGCATGCTCCCCAAGCGCCTCATGGCGCGCGAAGCTAGCCGACCGCCGCGGCGCCGTCCAGAGGGCCCCGGCCGCCGCCGGCAGGTAAGCCCCGGGTGTGAATAGGGCCGGTGACAGAGGTCACTCGCCCTTCGCGTGCACGGATCGGCCACTTCCTTCGTCTCTTCCAGTACCAGGTCCCACACGCCCGGAAATTCGTACCGCCGTCACGAGGGAGCAAGGCGTTGTCCATCGTCATCGAGCAGCCCGTAGAGGCTCGACTGGTCGCCGCGTCGCCGCGCATGCCGAGCATTCCCGCCACCCTGTGCTACGACCGCGAGGACCCCTTCGCCGTACGCATGACCTTCCCGGCCCCGGCCACCCTGGAGGGGGTCGACGTCTGCTGGACGTTCTCCCGCGAGCTGCTGGCGGCGGGACTGCACGCGCCGGAGGGCAACGGGGACGTCCGGGTGCGGCCGTACGGCTACGACCGGACCGTGCTGGAGTTCCACGCCCCCGAGGGCACCGCCGTCGTCCACGTGCGCACCGGCGAGATACGCCGCTTCCTGGAGGCGACCGGCGACCTGGTGCCCACCGGTCGCGAACACCTCCAGCTGGATCTGGACCACGACCTGGCCGAGCTGATGCGGGACGCCTGCTGACCCGGCGCGCTCCCGCCTGCGGTTAATTGCGTTGACACCCCCTGGGGGTCCTCCTAGCGTGTGCATCGGTCCTGTTGCCGCCGATTGGAGAAGGACGTTGCTCGTCTGAGGTCCCGAGACACCGCGTCACACCCGTGAGGTGTGTCTGTGGCGTTCGACCTCGGCGTGTGAGCCGTCCTCCCGGCGCGGGATCCCTCCCCGGCCCTTTCGGCTTCTGCCTCGCGGTGTCTCGACACGCGTCCCCCGACACCGCAAGCAACCGCGAGGCGCCCATGTCAGCATCCCTGACCATCACGTCCCTGTCCTTCGCCTGGCCCGACGGCTCCCCCGTCTTCGACGGCCTGGACATCTCCTTCGGCCCCGGCCGCACCGGTCTGGTCGGTGTCAACGGATCCGGGAAATCGACGCTGTTGAAGCTCGTCGCCGGAGAGCTCACCCCGGCCGACGGCACCGTGAAGGTGACCGGTGAGGTCGGCCACCTCCCGCAGAACGTCACGCTCGACACCGCGCTGCGCGTCGAGGAGGTGCTCGGCATCGCCGCCCGGCGGTCCGCACTGCACGCCATCGAGGCGGGTGACGCGTCCGAGCGGCACTTCGAGGCACTCGGCGACGACTGGGACGTCGAGGAGCGCGCCCTGGTCACCCTCGGCGAACTCGGGCTGGGCCACATCGGCCTCGACCGGACCGTCGGCGAGGTGTCCGGCGGCGAGTCGGTGCTGCTGCGGCTGGCCGCGCTGCTCCTGCGCCGGCCGGACGTGCTGCTGCTCGACGAACCCACCAACAACCTCGACCTGTACGCCCGCAAGCGGCTGTACGCGGCCGTCGCCTCCTGGCCGGGCGTCCTGATCGTGGTCAGCCACGACCGCGAACTCCTCGACCTGGTCGACCAGATCGCCGACCTGCGGGACGGGGAGGTGACCTGGTACGGCGGCAACTTCTCGGCGTACGAGGACGCCCTCGCGGTGGAACAGGAGGCGGCCGAGCGCATGGTGCGGGTCGCCGAGGCCGATGTCCGCAAGCAGAAGCGCGAGCTGTCGGACGCCCAGGTCAAACTGGCCCGCCGCAAGAGGTACGGGCAGAAGATGTTCGAGCAGAAGCGCGAGCCGAAGATCGTCATGGGGGCGCGCAGGCGGGCGGCGCAGGAGTCCGCGGGCAAGCACCGCATCATGCACGAGGAACGGCTCGCCGAGGCGAGGGAGCGGCTGGACGAGGCGGTGGAGGCGGTACGGGACGACGACGAGATCCGCGTCGAGCTGCCGTACACGGCCGTCCCACCGGGCCGGAACGTGCTGACGCTGGAGAACCTGGAGCTCGCGCACGGCTCGCGGGTGAAGGGCATCCTCGACCTGCGCGGGCCCGAGCGGATCGCGCTGATCGGGCGCAACGGCGCGGGCAAGACGACGCTGCTGCGGACGATCGCCGGGGAGCTGGCGCCGGTCGCGGGCGAGGCGCACGCGCACGTGCCGATGCGTTTCCTGCCGCAGCGGCTGGACGTCCTCGACGACGGGCTGACCGTCGCCGAGAACGTGGCCCGGTTCGCGCCGGACGCCGGCAACAACCGGATCCGGGCGCGGCTGGCCCGCTTCCTGTTCCGGGGCGCCCGGGCCGACCAGCGGGCCGGGACGCTCTCCGGCGGCGAGCGCTTCCGGGCGACGCTGGCAGCGCTGCTGCTCGCGGAGCCCGCCCCGCAGCTGCTGATGCTGGACGAGCCGACGAACAACCTCGACATGGCGAGCGTCCGGCAGCTCACCACGGCCCTGGAGTCGTACGCGGGCGCCCTGGTCGTGGCCAGTCACGACCTGCCGTTCCTGGAGTCGATCGGGATCACCCGGTGGCTGCTGATGGCGGACGGGGAGCTGACCGGCACAACTCCGGACGAGGTGGCACGTCTCGGTGAGGGCACAGCCTGACGGCGGGGGTTTTGTCGACACCGATCCGCCCTGCATGATGGCGGTCCGGCGCCCCGCAATGGGCGCCGGACCGAATCACCGACCCCGGAGACCCGCCGTGCCCAGCAAGAAGGCCCTCATCCGCCGCCCCGGTCCACGCCTCGCCGAAGGCCTGGTGACGCACGTCGAGCGGGAGAAGGTCGACGTCGAGCTCGCCCAGGAGCAATGGGAGGCGTACGCGGAGACGCTGCGCGCGCACGGCTGGGAGACCGTCGAGGTGGACCCGGAGGACGACTGCCCGGACTCGGTGTTCGTCGAGGACACGGTCGTCATGTACCGGAACGTGGCGCTGATCACCCGGCCCGGCGCCGAGTCCCGGCGCGCGGAGACGGCCGGCGTGGAGGAGGCGGTGGCCCGGCTCGGCTGCTCGGTGAACTGGATCTGGGAGCCGGGCACCCTCGACGGCGGCGACGTCCTCAAGGTCGGCGACACCGTCTACGTCGGCCGCGGCGGGCGGACCAACGCGGCCGGGGTGCAGCAACTGCGGGCCGCGTTCGAGCCGCTGGGCGCGCGGGTGGTCGCCGTGCCCGTGAGCAAGGTGCTGCATCTCAAGTCGGCGGTGACCGCGCTGCCCGACGGAACGGTTCTGGGGCACATCCCGCACGTGGACCGGCCGTCGCTGTTCCCGGGGTTCCTGGCGGTGCCCGAGGAGGCGGGCGCCCATGTGGTGCTGCTCGGCGGCGGCAGGCTGCTGATGTCGGCGAGCGCCCCGAAGACCGCGGAGCTGCTGGCCGACCTGGGCCACGAGGTGGTCACGGTGGACATCTCCGAGTTCGAGAAGCTGGAGGGGTGTGTGACGTGCCTCTCGGTGCGGTTGCGGGAGTTGTACGCCTGACGGGTGATCGTTTCACCTCTTCAGCCCCGGGACCTGCGCGTCCCGGGGCCGTTTGGCATGTCCCGATTCGCCTTGTGCACCGGGCCTGATCAGCAGTCTTTACAGCGCACTTAACCTACGGCTTCGTAACCTACGGATTCGTAGCCTACGATCACGTAGGTTTCCGGCCCCGCTCGCCGGTTCTCTCCCGTTCATCCGCTCCTGTTCGGCGTCCCCCTGGAGTTCTCGTGACGATCACTTCTCCCCACCTCGGCAGCCCGTCCGTGTGGACCGACGCGCGGCTGCTGTACGCCCTGGAGGAAGTGGTCGAGCAGGAGCTGAACCGGCATCTGAAGGTCGCCAAGGACTGGATGCCGCACGAGTACGTGCCGTGGACGGACGCCCGTAACTTCCCCGGCTTCTTCGAGGACGGCGAGGCCTGGGGCAAGGAGCAGTCCAAGGTCACCGAGATCGGCCGGACCGCGCTGGTGGTGAACCTGCTCACCGAGGACAACCTCCCCAGCTACCACCACGAGATCGCCTCGCTGTTCGGCCGGGACGGCGCCTGGGGCACCTGGGTGCACCGCTGGACCGCCGAGGAGGGCCGGCACGGCATCGTGATGCGCGACTACCTGCTCGCCTCGCGCGCCGTGGACCCGGACAAGCTGGAGCAGTTCCGGATGTCCCACATGAGCGAGGGCTTCGAGTCGGACAACCGGCACTCGATGCTGCACTCGATCGCCTACGTCGCCTTCCAGGAGCTCGCGACCCGCATCTCGCACCGCAACACCGGCCACCAGTCCGGCGACCCCGTCTGCGACCGCATGCTGGCCCGCATCGCGACCGACGAGAACCTGCACATGGTCTTCTACCGCAACCTCCTGAAGGCCGCGTTCGAACTGGCCCCCGACCTGACCATCCAGGCCGTGCGGGACGTCGTCGTCGACTTCCGGATGCCCGGGCACGGCATCCCCGGCTTCGAGCGGGCCGCCGCCCAGATGGCGATCGGCGAGGTCTACAACCTGCGCATCCACCACGACGACGTGCTCCAGCCGGTGCTGCGCCACCTGAAGGTCCTGGAGATCGACGGCCTGGGCCCGGAGGGCCTCAAGGCGCAGGAGGAACTCGGCCTGTTCATGGGCGGACTGGACGCGGAGGCCGCGAAGTTCGACGAGAAGCTGGCCGCGCGCAAGGCCCGGATGGCGGCGCGCGCCGGCGCGTGACACGACGACGGGCGGGCGCCCGGATTTTCCGGTGCGCCCTGTCGGCGGCCTGCGGCATCATGCCCGCATGCCTGCTGACACCACCTCCGGCCGGGCGGTCGGCTTCCTGCTGGACCTGATCGACTCCACGGCCGCCGACCGGGTACGCGCGCGTGTCGGGCTGTCCCGGCCGGTGCCGGAGGACCTCCGGGAGGCCGGGCGCCGGATCTCCCAGGGGCTGCCGGCGCTGCCGTCCTCGGTGGTGCTGTGGATGCTCCAGGAGGACGACCCGGATCTCAACGCCGTCGTCTGGCGTCTGCTCTCCGACCGGGACACGGCGCTGCGGCGGGCCGTCCTGGACGGCGTGCCGTTCGGCCCGGGCCGGCTCCTCGCGGTGGAGGTCGATCCGGACCTGCGCGACAACTACGCGGAGCCGCCGGTCCCCCACCGGGTGGCCCGCATCGGACTCGTGGCAGCCCTGCGCGAGTCGGCGTCCATGGCGGCGGCGCGGGAGGCCACCTCCATGGTCTACCTGCGTGAGCACTGGCAGACGGTCGCCGAGGCGGACCGCGAGAACTCCCTGCCCGGCTACGTCCGCTGGGCCCTGTCCGTCCGCCCGGACTGCCCGCCCTCGCTGCGCGCCCAGTTCGGCTCCCACCGCAAGTTCGACTTCCGGGTCCGCCGGGCGGGCATCCTGGACGGGCCCGCCGGCTACGCCCTGGACCACGGACCGGCCCGGGACGTGCTGAAGGTGCTCTCCCTCGGGCACATGATGTTCCCGCGCCGCGTCGCCGAGGCCGAGGACGCGCTGCGCCCGCTGGTCCGGGACCACCTGGGCGACCGCGAGGAGGCCTGGGCGGTCCTGGCCCAGCTCCTCGACAGCTTCCACGGCACGACCGGGGAACTCGTCAGGACCGCGGGGGCCATCGCCTAGCCGGGGCGACCGGCCGGGCGGGGGGGCGGGGCGGCCGGATTCGAACCGGCGTGAGCTGGTTCTGGAGACCAGTGCGCCTGCCTCTGCGCTACGGCCCCGCCCTTGCGGCAGATCGTAATGCCTTGGCCCGATGTCAGTGCCGGCTGGTACCAATGAAGCACCGGGGGAACCGCACGGCGGGGGACGGCACATGACGTACGGAGAGCGGGGGCGGCCACGCCCTCTCGTGGTCGACCTGGCCGACCGCCGGGCACTCGCGGCCCACCGTCCGGCGGATCCGGAGGTCGTGGCCGAGGCACGGCGGCTCAAGGAGGCCGCGCTGCTGGACTTCGGGCTGACGGAGTCGGCGGTGGCCTCGTGGCTGTACTCGAAGTGCCCGCACCAGATCCCGACCACGGCGGTGGACACGGCGGCCGTGGTCGCCTCCGGCGACGGCACCTGTCTGCTGCTCTACAACCCGGACTTTTTCGTCGGACTGGGCCTGGACGGCGTCAAGTTCGTGCTGTTCCACGAGGCCCGGCACCTGGTGCACCGTCATCTCCTGGCCGATCCCGAGCTGCGCGAGGACCCGCTGTTCACGCTCGCCGCCGAGGTCGCCGTCAACCACGTGGCCCTGGTCCGCCTCGGCCGCACGGAGCTGCCGGAGCTGGACGGCAGGCCGACGGGCGTCGACCCCCGCACGGTGTACGACGCCTACCGGGACGACCTGACGGCCCACGGCCTGGAGCCGCTCTCCTACGAGGGGTTCACCGAGACCGACCTGCGGATCTACGGCGAGCTGAAGCGCATGTGCGATCCGCCGGTACCGCCGCCGCTCTGCCCGCACCTGGTGGCCGGCCTGGTCCCCGCCGACCAGGCGACCGTGGACCAGGTGGCGTCGTCGGCGCTGCTCAACTCCCTGCTGGCGGCCCGGCGCGGCCACGCGGGCGCGGAGGGCGAGCTGCTCGATCTCATGAGCCGTACCGAGGACGGTTCGGCGCGGGCCGCGAGACTCTGGGGCAAGCTGGGCGCGGGCGTGCTGCGCGGCGAGACCACCCGGACCCGGACCGTCGACTGGTGGCAGCGCTGGCTGGTCGACGTACTGGGCTCCCGGCTCCGCGACGGCGAGCGGCTGGTGTACCCGAAGAAGCGCGGCGCCCTGCTCGCGGCCCTCGGCCAGGACCCGATGCTCGCCCGGCGCGGCCCGGTGCGCGAGAAGGTGCTCGTCATCGCCTACGACACCTCGGGCTCGATGCCACACCGGGTCGTCGACTGGCTCACCCGGCTCGTCGGCCGGATCGACGGGGTGGCGGCGCACTGGCTGTCCTTCGACGCCGTGGTGATGCCGTTCCGGCCCGGCGAGAAGGTGTACGGCGGAGGCGGCACCAGCTTCCAGGCGGTCGCCGACTACGTCGAGGGGCGTACCGAGCTGGCGGGCCGGCGCTGCGAGGTGAACCCGGACGCGGTCGTCGTCCTCACCGACGGCCACGCGCCGCCGATCACCCCGGCCGAGCCGGCGAAATGGATCTGGCTGATCACCGAGGGCGGCAGCGACTGGCCGGAGACGCACACACCCGCGATGGACTGCCATCGCGTCACCACGGGATCCGGATAGATGACCACGGAGACAGAGCAGACGACGACGTCCCGGCTGGAGTCGTTCATCGACGCGATGATCGACCTGCGGCAGACCGGGCAGGTCTTCGGCGAGCACGGCATCGGCAAGACGGCGACGTTCTTCTCGCATCTCGCCCGCGCGTACCCGGACACCACGCTGGTGTACGTGCCGGCGGCGAACCTGACCCCGGACGACCTGCTGGTCAACGCCCCGGTCAGGGACCCGCGCACGGGCGAACTGGTGCTGCGCCAGCTGGTGATGAGCGGGCTCCGGCCGGGCCGGCCGTTCGTGCTGCTCATCGACGACTCGCTGCAGGCGGGCGACACGATCCAGTCGCAGCTCATGCAGGTCGCCTGCAACTGGTCGCTGGGCGAGCACGACCTGCGGGCCCTGGGCTGCGTGGGCGTGTTCCTCACCGACAACGAGTCGCTGTCGGAGACCTCGGCACGCCGTGGTGACCTGGCGCTGCTGGACCGCATGGTGACGATGCGGATCACGGCGAACGACACCTCGTGGCGCCGGCATCTCGCGGCGAGGTACCGCCCCTGGGACCTGCGTCCGGTCTTCTCCCTGTGGGCGTCCCTCTCCCCCGCCCTGCGCGAGCTGCTCTCCCCGCGCACCCTGGACCATGTGCTGGCCAACGCGCGCGAGGGCTTCCCGCTGCGCTGGGGCCTGCCGCTGGTCGACGGCGAGCGGCTGCGGCTGGCCGAGCCGGGCCCGGACGGACGGCCGGGGCAGAACCGTACGGCCGAGATCCTGGACCGGATCGCCGCGAGCCTCGGCGTCGCCAACCCGGCGACGGTCGCGGACCCGGTGCGGCAGGTGGTGCGGGCGGCGCTGCGCAACCGCTGGACGGTGCTGCTCCAGGGGCCGCCGGGCTGCGGCAAGACGGAGCTGGTCCGGGAGACGCTGCGCGACGGGCTCGGCCGGGACCCCCTGTACTTCTCGCTGCCGGTGACGAACGTCGAGGACCTGTGCGCGCCGGTGCCCTCCCCGGACGGCACCCTCGACAACCTCCTCGCCGTGCCGTTCACGGGCCCCGAGCCCAAGGCGATCGTGTGGGACGAGTACAACCGGCCCAAGGACCGGGCCGCGTTCGCCAAGCTCATGGAGATCACCCAGGAGTGGTCGCTGGCGGGACGCCGGATCGAGAACCTGCGGGCCCAGATAGCCGTGCAGAACCCGCCGTACCACCTGGGCCGCAAGCTGCTGGTGTCGCGGAACAACATCGCCCAGGCGACCCGTTTCACGGCGTCGCTCCTGGTCGAACCCGAGGACATCCCGGCCAACGAGTGGCTGCTCGCGCGGTACGGGCAGGACGCCGAGACGGTCCTGGAGTGGTGGAAGCACGACATCGACGACGAGGGCCGGGCCTGGATCACCAAGCGGACCCTGGAGCGGCTGGTCAAGCTGCACCGCAAGGGACTGCCGCTGGAGATGGCCACGGTCTACCTCGGCGACGGCGAGTACGCGCCGGTGCCCCTGACGGCCCTGGTCGACCGCTTCAAGGGCCGCCCGGTCACCGGCCTGCGCGAGCTGGCCCGGGACGTCGACGCCTGGGAGGCCCGGCTGCGCGGGGCCGCCGCGCACTCCGGCGAGGGCGGTGACGACAGCGACGTGGTGCACCAGATCCTCGCCAACGCGGAGCTGTCCCAGCTGAAGCGGCACCGGGCGGTGGTGGGGCGCCTGGTGGCGCTGCTCCCGGCCAAGCTGCGCGCGACCTACCTGGTGGGGGCGTCGGAGCGGCACCAGCGGTACTGGACGGAGGTGTTCACGCAGCTGCGGCGGAGCTGACGGCCGGGCCGCCGCCGGCGGAAGGCGGCTCCCCGCTCACCACTCCGCCTCCCGGTAGTCCTTCAGGAACACGCCGGACACCGGGTCCCCGGCCTCGCCGCGCACGATCGGGTCGTAGACGCGGGCCGCGCCGTCGACGATGTCGAGGGGGGTGCGAAAGCCGGCCCCGGCCATCCGGGCCTTCTTCGGGGCCGGGTTCTCGTCGGTGATCCAGCCGGTGTCGACGGCGCACATGTGGACGCCCCGCTCCGCGAGTTCGGCGGCGCTGGTGCGGGTGAGCATGTTCAGGGCGGCCTTGGCCATGTTGGTGTGCGGATGGCCCGCCGTCTTGTTGCGGACGGCGAACCGGCCCTCGACGGCGGTCACGTTGACCACGTACCGGCGCGGCCGGGGCGAGGCCAGCAGCAGCGGCAGCAGCCGGTCGCAGAGCAGGGCCGGGGCCAGGGCGTTGACGAGCTGCGTCTCCAGGACCTCGGCCGGGTCGAGCGCACCGAGCCGGGCCGACCAGGAGTTCTCGGGCGACGCGTCGGGCAGCAGCCCGGCCTCGTCGGCCTCCCGCAGCGCGACGGGCAGCGCGGCGGCCGAGCCCGCCAGTCTGCGCATCGGGGTGAATCCGGGGGCCTGCCGGACGCCCGGGGGCAGCGCGTCGGGCTCGTCGGCGGCCAGCAGCGCGTACGACTCGGGCGGCCTGCGCACGGTCTGGGCCGCGTTGTTGACGAGGATGTCCAGCGGTTCGCCCTCCCGCCGCAGCTCCTCGCAGAGGCCGAGCACCTGGCGCGGGTCGCGCAGGTCGACGGCGAGGACGGTGAGCCGGTCCAGCCACTTCGCGCTGCCGGGGGCGGCCTCGAAGCGGCGCACGGTGTCCTGCGGGAAGCGGGAGGTGACGACGAGCTCGGCGCCGTCGCGCAGCATCATCAGCGCCAGCTGGAAGCCGATCTTCACCCTGCCGCCGGTGAGCAGCACCCGGCGGCCGTCGAGGTCGGTGCTCAGGGCACGGCGTGCGGTGTTGTCGGCGGCGCAGGCGGGGCAGAGCCGGTGGTAGAAGGTGTCGACCTGCCGATAGGGCGACTTGCAGACATAGCAGGTGCGCGGCCTGCGGAAGACGCCCCCGGCGCCGGGCACGGCCAGCGGCGCGTCCTCGCGGCGGTCCAGGGCACCGGTCGCGGTCGCGGCCATCGCGGCGGCGTCGGCCGTCGACGTCTCGGCGTCACGCGTCCTGCGGCGGCGCAGCCGTCCGTCGCGGGCGAAGGAGGCGGCGACCTGCTCGGCCCGCAGCCGCACCGGGTCGTCGACGGGCAGCGCCCGCAGCTTCCCCACGACCTCGTGGAAAGCCGTCAGTTCGGCCTCGGTGATCGCTTCGGTGATCGCCTCGCTCATCCGCCCCGCCCCGTGTCCGCCGTAGCGTGGTCCCGGCCGGATTCGAACCGGCGTACCCGTCATGCCATGACGGTGAGCCTGCCTCTGCTCTACAGGACCTCGTCACGCGGCCCGGACGACCGGATTCGAACCGGCGTGTCCGCCCTGAGAAGGCGGTGCGCCTGCCTCTGCGCTACGTCCGGCCGCGTCCCGGGATCGTAGCCGGGCCGGGCGCACGGTCGTACCGCATTTCCCGGCGGGCGCGGGGTCAGCGGGAGCCGCGGCGCAGTTCCAGGCGCTCCTTCTCGGACATGCCGCCCCAGACGCCGAAGCGTTCGTCGTTGTCGAGCGCGTACTCCAGGCAGGCCGAACGCATCTCGCACATGCCGCAGATGCGCTTGGCCTCGCGTACCGAGCTGCCGGGCTCGGGAAAGAAGAAGTCCGCCCCGGTCTGCGCGCACAACGCCTGCGCCTGCCAGGCCGGGACGGGCGTGCGGGGCGGGGTGATGGTGTCGAAGTGCATGGCCAGAATCGTGCCGGGCGGCGAAAAACGTTCGATCAACGCCCGCTCAACGCCCCGGCGACAGAGCACCGCAGCCTCGATCATGCTCCCGCGCGCCACGCCCGCGCACGGCGGCGCGCGGAACGGATCCAGAACTCGGCGATTGCGTCGGGTGACCCTCGGTAACCGGCCGGCGGTGGGCGTGGTCGGGCAGCGATTGTCAGTGGGCGGTGGAAGACTCGGCGCAGCAGAGAACAGGACCCTTCCGAGGAGGGCGATGATGCTCACCACCCGTTTCGTCAACGGCGCTCCCAACTGGATCGACCTCGGCACACCCGAGATCGACGGCGCCGTAACCTTCTACAGTGGTCTCTTCGGCTGGCAGTTCCGGTCGGCGGGGCCCGACGCCGGCGGTTACGGCTTCTTCCAGCTGGACGGCCGGACCGTCGCCGGAGGTATGCAGACCAGCCCGGAGCAGGGTCCGCCGTCCTGGACGGTGTACTTCCGGAGCGAGGACGCGCAGGCCACCGCGAAGGCGGCCGAGCAGGCGCACGGCAGCGTCCTCGCCCAGCCGATGGACGTGATGGGCCAGGGCCATCTGGCGCTCCTCACCGACCAGGCGGGCGTCCCCTTCGGCATCTGGCAGCCGGCACTCACCAAGGGCGTGGACGTGGCGGGCGATCCGGGTTCGCTGTGCTGGGTCGAGCTGTACACCCCGGACATCGCGGCCGCCGCGGCCTATTACCACAAGGTGCTGGGTCTGGAGACCTCCGGCGTGCCCTTCCCCGGCGGCACCTACACCTGCGTCAACCCGGCGGGCGGCGACGACGCGTCGGTGTTCGGCGGGATGGTGCCGCTGGCCGAGGACCCGGCCGAGGCGCAGGCCGGCGCGTACTGGCTGCCGTACTTCGAGGTCGAGGACCCGGACGCGGTGGTCGAGAAGGCCCAGCAGACGGGCGGCCGGGTGCGGATGCCGGCGACCACGCTGGAGGGGGTGGGCCGGATGGCCAAGCTGGCCGACCCCTACGGCGCCCGCTTCGCGGTGATCAAGGGCGAACCGCAGGGAAACTGAGCAGGGGAACCGAGCAGGGAAACTGAGCAGGCGAACCGAGGCGAGCGCCGGGTCCCGTCACGCGGTCGCGCGCCGTACCAGCGTCGTGGGCAGGACGATGCTGGACGGCGCGCCGGTCGCGGACGTGTCGCGGGTCAGCGTGGACAGCAGCAGGCGGGCCATCAACCGGCCCATCTCCTCGATGTCCTGACGGACCGTCGTCAGCGGCGGCTCGGTCTGTTCGGCGACGGGCAGCACGTCGTCGAAGCCGATCACGGCGACGTCCTCGGGCACCCGGCGGCCCCGCTCGCGCAGCACGCGCAGGGCGCCGAGGGCGGTGAGGTCGTTGGCGGCGAACACGGCGTCCACGTCCGGGCAGCGGTCGAGGAGTTCGCCCATGGCGCGCTCGCCGCCCGAGGGGGTGAAGTCGCTGGCGACGACCAGCCGGGGATCGCTCTCCCCCATGACGTCCCGGTACCCCTGGAGGCGGTCGGCCGCCGAGGTCTGGTCCAGCGGTCCGGTGATGTGCGCGATCCGGGTCCGGCCGAGGCCGACGAGATGGCGTACCGCGTCCTCGGCACCGCCCCGGTTGTCGCAGTCGACGTACACGGCGCTGTCCGTGCCGTCGCTCCAGCCGGGCCGGCCGCCGAACACGGTGGGGACGCCGGCACCCTCGATCAGACCCGGCAGCGGGTCGTCGAGGTGGAGGGAGAAGACCAGCGCGCCGTCGACATGGCCGCCGGCGAGATAGCGGGCCACCCGCGCGTGGTCGTCCCGTCCCTCGGTGAGCAGCAGGACGAGCTGGCTGTCGTGGGCGGTCAGTTCCTTGCTGATGCCGCGCAGTTGGAGGGCGAAGAAGGGGTCGGTGAAGATCCGGGTCTCGGGTTCGGCGATGACGACGGCGACGGCGTCGTGCCGTCGGGTGACGAGGCTGCGGGCCGCCTGGTTGGGGACGTAGCCGAGTTCCTCGACCGCCCGCCGGACCCGCTGGACGAGGGGCTCGCGCACGCCGTCCCCGCCGTTGACGACCCGTGACACGGTGGCCCGGGAGACCCCGGCCCGCGCGGCCACGGCCTCCAGCGTGGGGCGTGACACTGCCTCGGACACCTCTGCCCTCCTCGTCGGCTGGCGATCAGCATAGTCCCGGGCACTGCCCGCCGACCGCCGCCGAACGGCCTCCCCGACTCCCGCCGTCAGGAGGGCTGTTCGGGCCGGGCCCGGCTCGGCTGGACGCGTTTGGGCTCGCCCGGCATCTTCGGGTACTCCGGCGGATAGGGCAGGTCGCCGAGGCCGTGCTCCTCCTCGTCGCGGCGGGCGAGCTCCAGGAGGGCGTCGAGGGAGTAGGCGTGGTCGTCCATGTCGGCGTGTACGTCGCCGAGTTCGGCGAACCGGGCCGGCATCGTGGCCAGGTCGAAGTCCGCGGGCCGCACGTCGTCGACCTCCTCCCAGCGCAGCGGCGCCGAGACGGGGGCGTTCGGGCGGGGCCGCAGGGAGTAGGCGGAGGCGATGGTGCGGTCGCGGGCGGTCTGGTTGTAGTCGAGGAAAATACGCTCGCCGCGCTCCTCCTTCCACCACTTGATGGTCACCCGGTCCGGCATCCGGCGTTCCAGCTCGCGGCCCACGGCGATGGCGGCGCGCCGGACCTGGGTGAAGGTCCAGCGGGGCTCGATGGGCACGAAGACGTGCAGGCCCCGGCCGCCGGAGGTCTTGGGCCAGCCGCGCAGTCCGCCGAACTCGTCGAGGACGGCGCGCAGTTCGTGGGCGGCGCGGACCGCGTCGGCGAAGTCGGTGCCGGGCTGCGGGTCGAGGTCGATCCGGAGTTCGTCGGGGCTGTCGACGTCGGCGCGCCGCACCGGCCAGGGGTGGAAGGTGAGCGTGCCGTACTGCGCGGCCCACACCACGGCGGCCTCCTCGGTGGGGCACATCTCGTCGGCGGTACGGCCGCTGGGGAAGGTGATGTGGGCGGCGGGGATCCAGTCGGGCATGCCCTTGGGGGCGCGCTTCTGGTAGAACCACTCGCCCTCGACGCCGTCCGGGTAGCGCTGGAGGGTGGTGGGCCGGTCGCGCAGGGCGCGCAGGATGCCGGGGGCCACGGCCGCGTAGTAGCGGGCGACGTCCAGCTTGGTGAAACCGCGCTCCGGGAAGAAGACCTTGTCGGGGCTGGACAGCCGTACGGTCCGGCCGGCCACCTCCAGTTCCACCGCTTTCGCCATGCCGCCACGGTAGGCGCACCACCCCCACCCCGCATATCGGCCTGCCGGGCCCGCGTAGGGGGCGGGCGGGCCGTGTGACGAGCGGCGGCCGGGGACCCCTCGTACAGTCGGAGCATGGATCTGCCGGTGATGCCACCCGTGAAGCCGATGCTCGCCAAGTCGGTGGCGGCGATCCCGCCGGACATGCAGTACGAGGCGAAGTGGGACGGCTTCCGGGCGATCGTGTTCCGGGACGGCGCCGAGGTGGAGCTCGGCAGCCGTACCGGGAAGCCGTTGACCAGGTACTTCCCCGAGCTGGTGGCGGCGCTGCGGGAGCGGGTGCCCGAGCGGTGCGTGCTGGACGGGGAGATCGTGATCGCGCGGGAGGGCCGGCTGGACTTCGACGCGCTGACCGAGCGGATCCATCCGGCGGACTCCAGGGTGCGCACGCTGGCGGAGCGGACCCCCGCCTCCTTCGTCGCCTTCGACCTGCTGGCGCTGCACGACGAGTCGCTCCTCGACGTCCCGCTGACCGACCGGCGCGCCCTGCTCGTCCGAGCCCTGGCCGACGTGACCCCGCCGGTGCACCTGGCGCCGGCCACGACCGATGTCGAGGTGGCCCGGCAGTGGTTCGAGCAGTACGAGGGGGCCGGTCTCGACGGGGTCATCGCCAAGCCGCTCACCCTGCTCTACCGCCAGGACGAGCGGGCCATGTTCAAGGTCAAGCACGAGCGGACGGCCGACGTCGTGGTGGCCGGCTACCGCTTCCACAAGAGCGGCCCCGTGGTGGGCTCACTGCTGCTGGGCCTGTACGACGACCGGGGCGCCCTCCAGCACGTGGGCGTGTCGGCCGCGTTCCCGATGAAGCGGCGGGCCGAGCTGGTCGAGGAGCTGGAGCCGCTGCGCATGGACGACGTCTCCGGGCACCCGTGGGCGGCCTGGGCGGAGGAGGCCGCGCACGAGTCGGCCCGGCTGCCCGGCGCGCCGAGCCGCTGGTCGGGAAAGAAGGACCTGTCCTGGGTGCCGGTGCGGCCGGAGCGGGTGGCCGAGGTGGCGTACGACCACATGGAGAACGGGGCCCGCTTCCGGCACACGGCCCGGTTCCGCCGCTGGCGCCCGGACCGCGCGCCGGAGAGCTGCACCTACGCCCAGCTGGAGGAGCCGGTGCGCTACGACCTCACGGAGATCCTGGGGTCCTGACCGTCCCCGATCTGGTTCGACCGGGTATGGCTCCCGATGACTTGTTGAGCACACAATCAAGCAAGAGCGTGAACGGGGTGGGCCGAACCGGGGGGCCGCGGTGGACATGCGACACGAGGCGCCGACGCGCCGGACCGTACTGACGGCGGCACTGGCGGCGGTCGCGGCGACGGCTTCCCTCACGGCGGGCTGCACCCAACACGGCACGACGGACGACGGCCGCACACCACGGGCCACCCCGACGCCGAGCGAGGGCACCCCGGCCCCGAGCGGGCGGCAGGCCACCGGATCCGTGCTGGCCGTGAAGATCGACAACGTGGCCGGGGCCCGCCCCCAGACCGGGCTGGAGTCGGCGGACGTGGTGTACGCGGAGCAGGTGGAGGGCGGGCTCAGCCGGCTGATGGCGGTGTACGCCACCCGGCTCCCCGAGGTCGTCGGCCCGGTCCGCAGCGCCCGTGAGTCCGACCTGGAGCTGCTGCGCCAGTTCGACCGGCCGACGCTCGCCTTCTCCGGCGCCCAGCGGAAACTGCTCCCGCTGATCGGCCGGGCACCCCTGCGGCCGGAGTCGCCCGCGGAGGCGTCCGGCGCCTACTACCGGGGCGGCGGCCGGCCGGCCCCGCACAACCTGTACCTCCGCCCGGCCGAGGTGATGCCGGACGGGGCCCCGGGCAGGGCGGCGCTCACCACCGGCTTCCGCTACGGCCCGGCGCCGGCCGGCGGCACGGCCACCGCCTCCCGCACCGTGCGGTACCCGGCGGCCCGCTTCACCTTCACCTGGTCCGGCGACCGGAGCCGCTGGCTGGTGTCGATGGACGGCACCCCGGCGAGGACGACGGCCGGCGACCGGCTGGCACCGGCGACGGTCGTGGTGCAGCACGTGCGGGTCCGGGCGTCGGCGTACCACGACGTACTCGGCAACAACACGCCGTTCACCGAGACGGTGGGGTCGGGCAAGGCGGAGGTGCTGCGGGACGGGCGAGCGTTCGAGGCCACCTGGTCGCGCCCGGAGGCCACCGCGGGGACGACGTTCACGGGCACGGACGGCGGCCCGGTGAACCTCGCCGACGGTCAGGTGTGGGTGGTGTTCGCGAAGGCCTGACCCTGCGGCGCGGGCGGCTCGGCCGGGTTGCGCAGGTCCTCCGCCGCGTCCGAGACCCGGCGGATCAGGTCGAAGAACAGGGTCTGCTCGGCGGCCGAGAGCGGGGCAAGGAAGACCTGGTTCATCCGGGCGGTGCGCACGCCGAGCTTGCGGTGGGTGCGCAGGCCGTCGTCGGTGAGGCGCAGCAGGAAGCGGCGGCCGTCCTGCGGGTCGCGCACCTTGTCGAGGAGCCCGCGCCGGCCCAGCCGGCTGATCACCTCGGCGATGGTCGACCGGTCCAGGCCCACCCGCTCCCCCACGGTCCGCTGGTCCAGGCCCGGCTCGGCGACGAGCGCGTTCAGCACGGCGAACTGCGGCGAGGTGATCTCCTCCGAGACCATCGTGTTCCACAGCAGGTAGTGGGCCTGCTGGAGCCGCCGGGCCAGGTGCCCGGGGTGGGTGGTGAGGTCCACCGCGGCCATATGCACTCCCCTGGTCCGAATTCGTTGGTGCACTGAACGATACCGACAGACACGGAAGCTGTCTCTACACCCGTCTGCCATCACACCAGGTCTTGACGGGTGACGACGCCGGTGGCAGCGTGGCAGCTATCTCGCTGAAATACTCAGTGCCCTGATTAATTCGCTGAGAGATGAGGCTGCACGAATGGACAAGGTGGTCGCCACGGCCGCGGAGGCGGTGGCCGATGTGCCGGAGGGCGCGTCGCTGGCGGTGGGCGGGTTCGGTCTGAGCGGTGTGCCGAACGTGCTGATCGAGGCGCTGTACGAGCGGGGTGTGAGCGGCCTGAGCGTGGTCTCGAACAACTGCGGGGCGATGGAGACGGGTCTTGCCGTCCTGCTCGCCGCCGGACGGATCACCCGGGTGACCGGTTCCTACATCGGGGGCAACAAGGAGTTCGCGCGCCAGTACCTGTCGGGTGAGCTGGAGCTGGAGCTGATCCCGCAGGGGACGTTGGCGGAGCGGTTGCGGGCCGGCGGTGCGGGGATCCCCGCGTTCTACACCCCGGCGGGGGTGGGCACGCAGGTCGCCGACGGCGGGCTGCCGTGGCGTTACGACGGCTCGGGCGGGGTGGCGCTGGCATCGCCTGCGAAGGAGGTGCGGGAGTTCGACGGCACCGAGTACGTGCTGGAGCGGGGTATCCGTACCGACTTCGCGCTGGTGCGGGCGGCCAAGGGCGACCGGCACGGGAACCTGGTCTTCAACAAGTCCACCCGTAACTTCAACCCGCTCGCGGCGATGGCCGGGAAGGTCACGGTCGCCGAGGTGGAGGAGCTGGTGGAGCCCGGGGAGATCGATCCGGACGCGGTGCATCTGCCGGGGATCTTCGTGCAGCGGGTGGTGGCCCTCACCCCCGAGCAGGCGGCGGACAAGAGGATCGAGCAGCGGACGGTGAGCAGCTGATGGCCTGGACGCGCCAGGAGATGGCCGCGCGGGCGGCGCGCGAGCTGGAGGACGGGCAGTACGTGAACCTCGGGATCGGGCTGCCGACGCTGATCCCGAACCACCTGCCCGCGGGGGTGGAGGTGGTCCTGGAGTCGGAGAACGGCATCCTGGGGACCGGCCCCTACCCGACCGAGGACGCCGTGGACGCGGACCTGATCAACGCCGGGAAGGAGACGGTGACGGTCCTGCCCGGGGCCTCCTTCTTCGACTCGGCGCTGTCGTTCTCGATGATCCGCGGCGGGCACATCGATGTCGCCGTGCTGGGCGCGATGCAGGTCTCCGCGGGCGGGGACCTGGCGAACTGGGCGGTCCCGGGGAAGCTGGTGACCGGGATCGGCGGGGCGATGGACCTCGTGCACGGCGCCCGCAGGGTGATCGTGGTGATGACGCACACCGCGAAGGACGGCTCGGCGAAGATCCTGACCGAGTGCGCGCTGCCGCTGACCGGGAAGGCGTGCGTGGACCGGATCATCACCGACCTCGGCGTGCTCGACGTGACCGGCGACGGACTCGTCCTCGTCGAAACCGCCCCCGGGGTCGGCGTGGAGGAGATCATCGCCAAGACCGACGCGAAGCTCACTGTCCCGGAGGGTCTGCTGTGAACACGGTGTACATCGTCGACGCGGTCCGCACTCCGATCGGCCGCTACAACGGCGGGCTCGCCGGTGTACGTCCGGACGACCTGGCCGCCCACGCGATCCGCGAGCTCCTGGCCCGCACCCCGGCCCTGGACCCGGCCCGGATCGAGGACGTCTACTTCGGCAACGCCAACGGCGCGGGCGAGGAGAACCGCAACGTCGGCCGGATGGCCGCCCTCCTGGCCGGCCTGCCGACGTCCGTGCCGGGCGTCACCGTCAACCGGCTGTGCGCCTCCGGGCTGGAAGCGGTGATCCAGGCCGCCCGCGCCATCGCGGTCGGGGACGCCTCGATCGCCGTGGCCGGCGGCGTCGAGTCGATGACCCGGGCGCCGTACGTGCTGCCCAAGAGCGACCGGCCGTTCCCCGCCGGACACGCCGAGCTGTACTCGACGACGCTGGGCTGGCGGATGGTCAACCCGAAGATGCCGCCGCAGTGGACCATCCCGCTGGGCGAGTCGGCGGAGCGTATCGCCGACAAGCACAAGATCAGCCGTGAGCAGCAGGACGAGTTCGCCCTGGCCTCGCACCGGAAGGCCGCAGCCGCGCAGGAACAGGGGCTGTTCGAGGCCGAGTCGGCGCCGGTGTCGATTCCGCGGCGCAAGGGTGAGCCGGTCGTGTTCGACGCGGACGAATGCGTACGGCCCGATGCCTCCCTCGCCGCCATTGCCAAGCTCAAGCCGTCCTTCCGCACGGAGGGGGGCACGGTGACCGCGGCGAACGCGTCGCCGCTGAACGACGGTGCGGCGGCGTTGCTGCTGACCGACGAGGAGGGGCTGCGGTCGCTCGGGCGGGAGCCGCTGGCCCGGGTCTCCGCGACCGGGGTCCACGCGCTGGACCCCGACTACTTCGGGCTGGCGCCCGTGGAGGCCGTCAACCGCGCGCTGGCCAGGGCGGGCAGGACCTTCGACGACCTCGACGTCCTCGAACTCAACGAGGCGTTCGCGGCGCAGGTGCTCGGATGCGTCGCCGAGTGGCCCGAGTTCGATCCGGCGGTTCTCAATCCGCAGGGTGGGGCGATCGCGTTGGGGCATCCGCTCGGTGCGTCGGGGGCGCGACTCGCCGGTACGGTCGCGCACCAACTCGCCCGGCGCGGCTCCGGGGTCGGCGTCGCCACCCTGTGCATCGGCGTCGGGCAAGGGCTCGCGCTGGTTCTTGAACGTTAGGTCGTGGGCACCTGCGGGTGCGTTGTGGCTGGTTGCGCAGTTCCCCGCGCCCCTAGAAGCAGGGCGCTTCACCGAGGACTTCTTATGACACTCACCCAAGCCGATATCGACGTCGAGATCGCCGCCGAGCGCGCCGCGTACGAGAAGGGGGTGGCCGAAGGCGCCCCCGTCGAGCACCACCCCCGCCGGGACTACGCCCCCTACCGGTCCTCCGTGCTGCGGCATCCGAAGCAGCCGCTGGTGGCCATCGACACCGCCCAGGACCCGGAGCTGGTGGAGCTGCACTCGCCCGCGTTCGGGGAGCGGGACATCACCGGGATAGACAATGACCTGACCCGGCAGCACAGCGGTGAGCCCGTCGGCGAGCGGATCACCGTCTCCGGGCGGCTCCTCGACCGGGACGGCCGGCCGGTCCGGGGCCAGCTGATCGAGATCTGGCAGGCCAACTCGGCGGGCCGCTACGCGCACCAGCGGGAGCAGCACGACGCCCCGCTGGACCCGAACTTCACGGGGGTCGGCCGTACGATCACCGACGCCGACGGCGGCTACCACTTCACCACGATCCAGCCGGGCCCCTACCCCTGGCGCAACCACCTCAACGCGTGGCGCCCGGCCCACATCCACTTCTCGATGTTCGGCTCGGCGTTCACGCAGCGGCTGGTGACGCAGATGTACTTCCCGAGCGACCCGCTGTTCCCGTACGACCCGATCATCCAGTCGGTGACGGACGACTCGGCCCGCCGGCGCCTGGTCGCGACCTACGACCACAGCCTGTCCGTGCCGGAGTTCTCGATGGGCTACCACTGGGACATCGTGCTGGACGGCCCGACCGCCACCTGGATCGAAGAAGGACGCTGACCCGCCATGACGAAGATCGACACGAGCAGCCCGGAGCACGTGCTGCCCACCCCGTCGCACACGGTCGGCCCGTTCTACGGCTACGCGCTGCCGTTCCGCGGCGGTGAGGACATCGCGCCCCTCGGGCACCCGGACACGGTCACGGTCCACGGGTACGTCTTCGACGGCGAGGGCAACCCGCTGCCCGACGCGCTGGTGGAACTGTGGGGAGCCGACCCGGACGGGAACGTGTCCACGACCGACGGCTCGATCCGCCGCGACCCGGCCACCGGTGACTACCTCGGCCGCAACGGCGTGGAGTTCACCGGCTGGGGCCGGATCCAGACGGACACCGACGGCCACTGGTACGCGCGGACGCTGCGGCCCGGCGCCCGCGGCGGCAGCGCACCCTACCTCAGCGTGTGCGTGTTCGCGCGCGGGCTGCTGGTGCACCTGTTCACCCGGATCTACCTGCCGGGCGACGACGCCGCGCTCGCCGCCGACCCGCTGCTCACCCGGGTGGGCGAGCGACGCGACACGCTGATCGCCACGGACGAGGGCCGGGGGACCTACCGTTTCGACATCCGCCTTCAGGGCGAGGGCGAGACGGTCTTCCTGGAGTTCCAGTGAGTTCAGCTAAGTACGGCGGCGGTGACGCCGGGCTGCTCGGTCCCGGGTGGTCCGGTTCCGCCGCCGCGGCCGTGACGAGCGACGGCGCCTTTCTGCGGGCGCTGCTCGACGCGGAGGCGGCCCTCACCCGCGCCCAGGTCGCCCTGGGGACCGCCCCGGCCGGGGCCGCGGCGGCCGTGACCGAGGCGGCCGACCCCGCCCGCTATGACGTCGGCGCCCTCGCGGAGCGCGCCCGCGGCGGCGGCAACCCGGTCATCCCGCTGGTCGCCGATCTGACGAAGGCGGTCGGCACGGAGTACGGGCCGTTCGTGCACCGGGGTGCGACCAGCCAGGACATCATGGACACGGCGACGATGCTGGTCGCCGCCCGCGCCCTGGACCTCGTGCTCGCCGACCTCGGCCGCACCGCGCAGGCCCTGGCCCTGCTCGCCGCCGAGCACCGCGACACGCCGATGCCGGGCCGCACCCTCACCCAGCACGCGGTACCGACCACGTTCGGGCTGAAGGCGGCCGGCTGGCGCTCGCTGGTCCTCGACGCCCGGGACCGCGTGACCCCGGTCCGGGAGTCGCTGCCCGCCCAACTCGGTGGCGCGGCAGGCACACTGGCCGCCCTCGGAGCGTACGGAGCGGAACACCCCGAAGAGCTTCCGGCCGCGTACGCCCGTGAACTCGCCCTAGCCGCGCCGCTGTTGCCCTGGCACACCCTGCGCACTCCGATCGCCGACCTCGCCGGCTGCCTCGCCTTCACGGCCGGGGCGCTGGGGAAGATCGCCGCGGACGTGCTGGTCCTGTCCCGTACCGAGATCGGCGAGGTCTCCGAGGGCAGCGGGGGCGGCTCCTCGGCGATGCCGCACAAGGCCAACCCCGTGCGCGCCACGCTGATCGCGGCGACCGCCCGGCGGGCCCCGCAGCTCGCGGCCGTCCTGTACGGCTCGATGGCCGCGGAGGACGAGCGGCCGGCCGGCGCCTGGCACGCCGAGTGGGAGCCGGTGCGGGATCTGCTGCGGACCGTCGCAGGCGCGGCGCGGGACGCGGCGGAGCTGGCGCAGGGGCTGCGGGCGCACCCGGAGGCGATGCGCCGGAACCTCGACCGCACCGACGGGCTGATCGTCTCGGAGCGGCTCGCCGCCGAACTCGCCCCCGTGCTGGGCCGGGCCCGCGCCAAGGAGCTGCTCACCGAACTGGCCCGCCGTACCCACACCGAGCACCGGACACTGCGTGAACTCCTCGCCGGGGAGCCCGACCTGAAGGACCTCGACCTCGACGACCTGACCGACCCCGCCCGCTACACCGGATCCGCCGGTGTGCTCACCGACCGTGCTCTGGAGCGACGTTGACCGAGAACCTCCTCAACCACCGTGTCGAGGGCCCCGCTTCGGCTCCCCCGCTGCTCCTCGGGCCGTCGCTCGGTACCTCGTACGCCCTGTGGGACGCCGTGGCACCCGAACTGTCGACCGCGCACCGGGTGGTGCGCTGGAACCTGCCGGGCCACGGCGGTTCGGCGCCCGGCCTGATCAAGCCGGGGGCGACCGTCGGTGACCTCGCCGGCCTGGTGCTCGCGCTGGCCGACTCGCTCGGCATCGAACGGTTCGCGTACGCGGGGGTGTCGCTGGGCGGTGCCGTCGGGCTCCACCTGGCCGTCCACCACCCGGACCGCCTGGAGAACCTGGCGGTGATCTGCTCCTCGGCCCACTTCGGCGGGTCCGGGCCGTGGGAGGAGCGGGCCGGGCGGGTGCGCAGGGAGGGCGTGGAGTGGCTGGCGGAGAACGCCGGCTCCCGCTGGTTCACCCCCGGGTTCACCGTGCCGCGGCTGGTCGAGGACCAGCGGACGGCCGACCCGGAGGCGTACGCCGCCTGCTGCGACGCGCTGGCCGCCTTCGACCTGCGGGACCGGCTCGGTGAGATCGCCGTCCGCACCCTGCTGATCGCCGGCCGTCAGGACGCGGCGACCCCGCCGCCGCATCTGCGGGAGATCGCGGACGCGGTCGCCGCGTCCACGCTGGTGGAGCTTCCGGGCGCCGGTCATCTGGCTCCCGCGCAGTGCCCGGAGGCCGTCGTGACCGCGCTCCGCTCCCACCTCGGCGGGGGCGCCAGGCGTGGGATGGCGGTACGGCGCGAGGTGCTCGGCGACGCGCACGTCGACGGCGCCCAGGCCCGGCAGACCCCGTTCACGGCCCGTTTCCAGGACTTCATCTCGCGCTACGCGTGGGGCGAGGTCTGGACCGACCCCACGCTCTCCCGGCGCGAACGCAGCATGATCACCCTCACCGCGCTGGTCGCCCACGGCCACTACGCCGAGCTGGCCATGCATGTGCGGGCCGCACGGCGCAACGGGCTGACGCCGGAGGAGATCGGCGCGGTGCTGCTGCAGACGGCGGTGTACTGCGGGGTCCCGGCGGCCAACTCGGCGTTCGCGACGGCACAACAGGTACTGGCGGAAGAGGAAGGGTGACCCTGCCGGGGACAGGCACAGCAGGGGGCGCTGTGCCTACGGTGGAGGCATGTCGACCATTCTGATCACGGGTGCCACCTCCGGGCTCGGCCGGTACGTCGCCTTCGAACTGGTCCGCTCGGGACACGTCGTCCTCGCGCACGGCCGCGACCCCGGCCGTACCGAGCGACTGGTCGAGGAGCTGCGCACCGAGGGCGACGCCGAGGCGTTCGTCGCGGACCTGGCCTCGCTGGCGCAGGTCCGCGAACTGGGCGCACGGGTCGCCGACGCCCGTCCCGACCTGGACGTACTGATCAACAACGCGGGCGTCGGCGCCGGCACGCCCGGCTCGGGCCGCGAACTGAGCACGGACGGCCACGAGTTGCGCCTGGCCGTCAACTACCTGGCCCCGGTGGCCCTGACCCGCGCCCTGCTGCCGGTGTTGCGCGCGGGCTCCCCGGCCCGGATCGTCAACGTGGGCTCGGCCGGCCAGGAACCCCTCGACTTCGGCGACCCCGAATTCACCCGCGGCTACCAGGGCTTCGCGGCCTACTGCCGCGCCAAGTTCGCCCTGGCGGCCCACACGTTCGCTCTCGCGGAGGAGCTGGCCGACACGGACGTGGCGGTGAACGTCCTGCACCCCGCGACCTTCATGGACACCGCGATGGTGCGGGAGGGCGGGGTAGCCCCCTGGAGCACGGTGGCGGACGGCGCCCCGGGCGTCCTGGCCCTGGCGACACAGGACCTGGGCACGGGGCGCTACTTCGACGGCACGCGCCCGGCCAGAGCCCATGAAGCGACCTACGACCGAGAAGTGCAGAAACGCCTGTCAGCGGTGACTGACCAACTCCTCGCGCTGTAGCAGCCCATCTTTTAGGGGCGCGGGGACCTGCGCGACCAGCCCCCACACACCCGCACCCGTCAACGCAACCCCCGCCCCGTATCCAAAACCTCCCGCGCCTGGGCAACCAACCCGTCCGCCCCACAGGACCGAGCCAACGCGAGCCCCCTGTTGAGCTCGGCCACCGACCGCGCTGCGATCCCGTACTCCACCCGAGCCGCCGCATGCTCGTACTGGCAGGGCGACGCCTCCAGGTAGGCAACCGCCTGCGAGGCGAGCCGCACCTGCCGCTGCCCGGTCTCCAGCGCGGCAGCGCACCGCAGCGCCTCGCCGATCGCCGTGTCCGTGCCGAACCGCTCGGCCTGCCGTCGCGCGTCGGCGGCGAGCTGGGCCGCCCGTACCGGGTCCTCGCCCGCGAGCGCGCGGGCGAGGTCGAGCGTCCAGGGCACGACCACGGGGTTGAAGTGGCCGCGCGCGGTGGCCGCCTTCTCCGCCGCCTCCAGTTCGTTCACCGCCTCCTCCGTGCGGCCGACGGCGAGCAGCAGCCGGCCGCGCACCGACCGCGGGTCCGGCATGACGATGGTGGAGGGGTACGGCGGTGCGAAGCCGTACTGTTCGGCGGTCTCCCAGGCCTGCTGGACATGGCCGCGGGCGAGCAGGGTGTCGACGAGGTTGCAGGTGGCGGTCCAGTACAGGGGCAGCCGGCGGCCGACCCGCTCGGCGATCCGCAGGGACTCCCGCAGCGAGGTCTCCGCGTCCCGGAGCCGGCCGCGCCTGCGGTGGCCGAGGCCGACGTAGGCATGGGCGAGGGCGAGGTGGCCGCCGCTCCAGCCGGACGACTCGTAGGCGCGCAGGGCCTCGTTGTACAGGCTCTCCGCGCGGTCGAGGCGGTCGGTGTAGACGTAGGAGTTGGCGAGCATCAGCAGGAGTTCGATGCCCCACTCGGAGTCGGTCCAGCCGAGGCCGGGCGCGAGCCGGCCGTTGACGAGGGCGCGGTCGCACAGCTCGACGACCTCCTCGGCGCTCTCGCCCTGGATGAGCAGGTCGAAGCCGCGCAGCATCAGCAGGGCGCGCTCGGAGTTGTCGCGGCCGGTGCAGGTGGCGGCGAGCTCGGCGAGCCGTTCGGAGCGGCGCGCGGAGACGGCCTCGCCCGCGATGCCCTCCCACATGAACTGGACGGCCTGGAGCCGGAGTTTGGCGGGTCCTTCCTCGTGCCGGGCGGCCTCCGCCTCGACCGCGCGGACGGCCTCCTCCAGCTGGTCGTTGTGGAGGAGTGCCTGGGAGAGCCGGAAGACGGCGTCGACGCGTTCGGGACCGGAGAGGCCGGGCATGCCGAGGGCGCTCTGCAGATGGCCGATGGTGACGGCGGGGTTGGTGAGCAGGGTCGCGCAGCCCAGTTCGTAGAGCACACGCGCGTGGACCTCGGGGAGGGGCGGTTCGCGCAGGGCGCGTTCGAGGCAGCGGCGCGCCGCGTCCGGGGCGCCGACGGCGAGGTGTTCCTTGGCCGCGTCCCGCAGCTGTTCGACGAGTTCCTCGTCGTCGTCCGGGTGCACCTTCAGCAGGTGGCGGGAGGCCTCGGCGATGCCGCGGCCGTCGTCCAGGACGATCTGGGCGGCGATGCCGTGCATCGCGGTGCACATCGCGGCCGGGATGGAGTTGTAGACGGCGGTGGCGATCAGCGGGTGGACGAACTCCAGGTCACCGGTGTGGGTCCGGGAGCCGGCCGGGTCGGGCGCGGTGACGATACGGGCGGTGCGCAGCAGTTCGGCGCAGCGCTCGGCGTCGTCCACGGCCATGCTGGCGAGCTGGGCGACGAGATCGACGGTGATGCCGGTGCCGAGGATCGCGGCGGCCCAGGCGAACCGGGTGGCGTCGACGCCGAGGCCCTCCAGGCGGGTGACGAGTCCGCCGCCCCTGGCCGACCGGTTCAGGGCGCGCAGTTCGCCGGCCCGGGCCTCGACGGGTTCGACCTCGCTGTCCTGGACCTTGGCGAGGAGTTCGACGGTCTCGTAGGGGTTGCCGCCGGTGACGGCCCAGACCTCGCGGCAGAACGGGGCGTCGGCGTGCTCGCCGAGGGTGGCGCGGGTGAGGCCGGCGGTGGCGTCCGGGGTGAGCGCGCTGACGGTGCGGACGGGACGGCCGGCCGCGGCGGCCACGGCGTCGAGGTGGCGGGCACTGTCGCCGCTGACCTCGCCTGGGCGGCGGGCGACCAGGACCAGGACGGACAGGTCGTCGAGGCGTTCCACGAAGGCGGCGAGCCAGGCCAGGGTCTCCTGGTCGGCCCAGTGCGCGTCGTCGACCAGCAGGACCAGCGGCCAGTCGCGTTTGGCGAGCCGGCGGACGGCGGCGACCAGGCCGTCGCAGACGCCCTGCGGGTCGGCCTGGCGGTCCCCGGGGTCGGTGATGCCGAGGGCGGGGCCGGCGATCTCGTACCAGTCGCCGAGGTACTCCCTGGCCTCCTCGGGCAGCAGGGAGACCAGGGCCGGCTGGAGCAGCTGGCGCACCACGTGGAAGGGGACGCTGCGCAGGGTCTCCACGCCGCGGGTGGACCAGACGGTACAGCCGCGGCGTTCGGCGATGCGGCGGGTCTCGGCCAGCAGCGCGGTCTTGCCGAGCCCGGCCTCGCCGCGGATCACCAGCAGGTGCCCGGCGGTGGAACGGTCGGCGCACAGGACGTCGAGTGCCTCGGTGACGGCGGCGATGTCCTCCTCGCGCTCCCAGAGGCGGGCCGAGGCGCCTCCCGGGGGCTGCTCCTCCGTCATCCTGCTACCTCCCCAAGTCGCCCGAACGACGTACAGACCACGAGCGTAGCCGTCCTGTTGGCTGTCCGGAGGCGGGTCGGGACAGCTGTTGCCGTGACGGGTGACGGCGGGTGCGGCCGGGCGACGCGGGACGCCCCCGACCTGCCGCTGTGCAGCGAACGGACCGTCAACGGGCAGGGACATGAGGCTGACTTTCGAAGATCGGGAAGCACGGGAGCGGAACCGGCCCCTCCGGGCGCTGGCGGCGGGCTCGGTCGGCAATTTCATCGAGTGGTACGAGTTCGGTGTCTACGGCTATGTCGCGACCGTCGTCGCCGAGCGGTTCTTCACCCCGGCGGGCGGGACCGCGGCCGAGGGGCTGGTGCGCACCTACGCCTCGTTCGGGCTGGCGTTCTTCTTCCGTCCGCTGGGCGCGGCCCTGTTCGGCCGGCTGGCGGACCGGTTCGGCCGGCGCCCGGTGCTGATCCTGGTGGTGGCGCTGATGACGGGCGCGACGGCGCTGATCGGGGTGCTGCCGACGTATGCGCAGGTCGGTGCGCTCGCGCCGTGGCTGCTGACGTTCCTGAGGGTGGTTCAGGGGCTGTCGGCGGGCGGGGAGTTCGGGGGCGCGGTGGCGATGCTGACCGAGTTCGCGCCGCCGGGGCGGCGGGGGCTGTACGGGGCCTGGCAGTCGTTCACCGTGGCGCTGGGCCTGCTGGGCGGGGCCGGGGTGGCGGTGGGCCTGTCCGCGATCCTGACGGCCGATCAGTTCGAGGCCTGGGGATGGCGGTTGCCGTTCCTGCTGGCGCTGCCGCTGGGCGCGCTCGCGCTGTGGCTGCGGATCGGTCTCGACGAGACGCCGGAGTTCCGGGGGCCGGCCGCGGGCGCCGGGCGCGCCGTGCGGGCGCCGGTCGGGGCGATCGCGCTGGCCGCCGCCCGGGTGATGGGCTGGTCGGCGGCCGGGTACACCTTCCTGGTGGTGCTGCCGTCGTACCTCCAGGCCGCGCTGCACACCGGCTTCCGGCAGGCGCTGCTGGCGACCGTGGTGGCGAACCTCGGGTTCGCGGCGGCGATCCTGCCGGCGGGGCTGCTCAGCGACCGGGTGGGGCGGCGGCCGGTGATGCTGGCGGGCGCCGGGCTCGTGGTGCTGCTCGCGCTGCCCCTGCTCCACCTCCTCCAGGACCCGGGGACACCGGCTGCCGTGCGGGGCGCGGCCCTGTTCGGCGCGGGCGCGGTGGTGGGGCTGATGGCCGGGCCGGGGCCCGCGCTGCTGGCCGAGATGTTCCCGGCGCGGGCCCGCTGCACGGGCCTCGGACTCGCCTACGCCCTGTCCAATGCCGTGTTCTCGGGCTGTGCGGGCCTCATCATCACGGAGGCGGTGCGGCGCACCGGGAACCTCGACGTTCCCGGCTACTACGCGGCGGCGACCTGCGCGGTCAGCGTGCTCGCGCTGCTCGGGCCGCCGCGGACCGGGACGCGACGAGAGGCGGGTTGAGACGGTGCTGGTGATCGGCCTGATGTCCGGGACGTCGTACGACGCGGTGGACGCGGCGGCGGCCGAGCTGCGGCTGCTGGACGGGACGCTGCTGCTCAAGCCGCTGGGCATGGTGAGCACGCCGTACGACGAGGAGCTGCGGGAGGCGCTCGCGGGGGCGCTGCCGCCGGCCGCGGTGCCGCTGGCGCGGGTGTGCCTGCTGGACACCCGGATCGGGCAGGCGTTCGCGGCGGCGGCGGTCCGGACGAATCGCGAACTGTGCGGTGGGCGAGCCGAGTTGGTGGTCTCGCACGGACAGACGGTCTACCACTGGGTGGACGGCGGCCGGGTGCACGGCACGCTTCAGCTCGGGCAGCCTGCGTGGATCGCGGAGGCGACGGGGCTGCCGGTCGTCGCCGACCTGCGGTCGCGGGACGTGGCGGCCGGGGGCCAGGGGGCTCCGCTGGTCAGCCTGGTCGACCTGCTGTGGCTGCGTGGGCGGGCGGGGACGCCGGTGGCGCTGAACCTCGGCGGGATCGCCAACCTCACCGCGCCCGACGGCACGGCCTTCGACACCGGTCCCGGGTGCGCGCTGCTGGACGCGGCGGTCCGGGAGTTCACCGGCGGCCGGCTGGCGTACGACGTGGACGGGGCGCTGGCGGCGCGCGGCCGTCCGCACGGGCCGCTGCTCGACGAGCTGCTGACGGAGCCGTACTACGGGCTGCCCGCGCCGAAGACGACCGGCAAGGAGCTGTTCCACGCCGGGTACTGGCGGGCGCCCGCCGGGATCTCCGCCGAGGACGCGCTGGCGACCCTCACCCACCTGACCGCCCGGACGGTGGCGGACGCGGTGCGGGGCGTGGCGGCGACGGAGGTGGTCGCGTCGGGCGGCGGCACCCGCAACCCGGAGCTGATGCGGACGCTGCGCGGCCTGCTCCCGGGGATCCCGGTGCGGGTCTCGGACGAACTCGGTCTGCCCGCGGCGGCGAAGGAGGCGTACGCCTTCGCGGTCCTCGGCTTCCTCACCGCGCACGGCCTCGCGGGGACCGCCCCGACCGCCACCGGCGCCCGCCACCCGAGCGTCCTGGGCTCGCTGACCCCGGGGCGCAACGGCCTGCGCCTGCCACCACCGGCGACGGAACCGCCGGTACGGCTGCGGATCGAGTGAGCCCCGTGCACCCGCCGACCGAGCGAGCCGCACGGGCCCGCCGACCGAGTGAGCCGTGCCGTGCGCACCCGCCGGCCCACTGAGCCGTGCCTGCCCGCTGCTCGAACAAACCGCGCCGTGCACACCCGCCGACCGACTCAGCCGTACGAGCCCGCCGACCGAACAAGCCGCGCCGTGCGCACCCCCGACCGAGTCAGCCGTGCGCACCCCCGACCGAGTCAACCGCACGGGCCCCCGTCCGAGTCAACCGCACGGGCCCCCGTCCGGATCGCGTCGGCTCACCGCGGCCGGCTCTGCGGACGACGTCGGATCGTCTCGTCCGAACATCGCCGGATCCTCTCATCCGACTTTCACCGATGCCTCATACGGTAGGAGCATGACGCAGGTGACTCCTCCCGGGTGGTATCCCGATCCCGGGCAGACAAGTGACGGTCCGGCCACCGAACGCTGGTGGGACGGCAAGGCCTGGACGGAGCAGACCCGGCCCGCCGGGTCGGCCGCCGACTGGGGTCCCCCGCCGCAGCCGACGGACGACGGGCCCGAGCCGGCCGCCGGGGCCTACCCGGCGTACCCGGCCGACGGCGGCTACGCCGCCTATCCGGGTTATCCGGGGTACCCGCCGGCGCCGCCGGCCCCGGCCAGGCGCGGGCTGCGTACCGGCGTCGCCGTCGGCGTCGCCGTGGCGGTCCTCGCCGCGATCGGGGTGGGCGCGTGGGCGCTCACCGGCAACGGCAGCGGTGGCGGCGACCAGCAGGCCTCGCAGAGCTCGGGCGGCCAGGGCGGTTTCGGCCAGGGCGGCCCCGAGGGGCAGAACGGCGGCCAGAGCGGCGGGCAGGACGGCGGCCAGGGCTTCCCGTTCGGCGGGTCGGGCGGCGGCTCGGGTTCCGGTGGCACCGACGGGGGCGCGTCGCCGTCGCCGGGCCAGTCCGAGGCGCCGAAGGTCAAGGGCGGCGGCACGGTGTCGGACTCGATCAACGCCATCAGCATCCCGGTGCCGGACGGCTGGACCGGGCAGGCGATCAGCTACGGCGCGAACGTCAGCTCCGACGACTCCTACAAGTGCCCGGGCGACACCTCGCAGACCTGCACCGCCGGCGGAGCCTACTCGGCGCCCGCGGTGGTGCTGGGCACCAAGGGGGACACGGCCGAGGAGGTCGCCAAGGCGGACATCTCGGCCAACGCCAAGGAGTCGTACGGCGGCAAGACCTACGGCTCGATCACCTCGCACGAGGTGCTGGCCTCCAAGGCGGTCACCGTGGCCGGGCAGAAGGGGTACCTGGTCCGCTGGAAGGCGATCACCAGCAAGGGCGCCGACGGCTACGTCGAGTCGCTGGCCTTCCCGTCGCCCGCGAACGCCCAGCAGATGGTGGTGGTGCGGTTCGGCGTCGACGTCGGCCAGAAGGAGTCGGTCATCGACACGATCACCAGCGGCATCAAGGTGTCCTCGGGCAGCGGCAGCGGTTCGAACGTCTGACCAGCACCGGTCCGCCCCTCCCCCGGCCCCGGACCGGTCCCGGAACAGCAGTCGGCCGGGTGGGGTGCCCCTCCGCTCAAAGGGGGCACCCCACCCGGCCGGGGGGTGCGCGCCGCCCCCGTCCCCACGGTGCGGCGCGTGCAGGTCGCCGTCCAGTCATCCCGTGGACGGCGGCCTGGGCCTAGGTCAGTCCGAGTGCGGGCAGCGCCACGGAGTCCACGAACCGGACGAGATAGTCGGCGTCGGCGTACTCGCCGGTGAGCACGGGCCGCACCCGCAGCACGCCGAACATCATGGCGGGCACGTAGTCCAGCGCGGGATGCCCCTCGGGCACCTCGCCGCGCTCGACACCGCGGCGCAGGATCTCCTGGAGCGCGGCGATCTCCGGTTCCACCAGCGCCTCGCGCAGCGCCTTCGCCAGTTCCTCGTCCGCGCTGACCGCGTGCCCCAGCGCCTGGAGCGTCTTGGTGTCCTTGCGTGACCAGTCGCCCGCGGCCCGCGCGACCTCGCGCAGGTCCCCGGCGAGCGATCCGGTGTCGATGCCGACGAAGCGCACCCGGCGGTTGGCCCGCAGCGCGGCGGCGACGAACTGCGGCTTCGTCTTCCACTGCCGGTAGAGGGTGGACTTGCTGCACCGGGTGCTGGCGGCGACCCCCTCCATGGTCACGGAGTCGTAGCCGCACTCGCGGATCTGTTCGAGCACGGCGTCGAAGAACTCCCGCTCACGCTCCGGCGTGATCTTGGAGCGGCGCGTGGCGGCGACCGAGTCCGGTCCGTCCGCGGCCTGCGACGTCATGTGCCCTGCTCCTCACTCGTTCATCACGTGCGGATCACTTCCGCCCCGCCCGCCGTTCGACCGGCGCGGAAACCTACAACCAGTGTGGCCTACGTCTATCGATACGCCACTGTACCGGTACTCGACCGTATCGGTACAGTGGCGTATCGGTACGCTTCCGTATCGAAGAGTTCGGGCCACCGTCCGGGACTCGCACAGCACCACCGTCAGTGAAGTGAGGGGGCCTGGGATGAGATCCCAGTCCGAGCCGGCAGCAGCGGAGCCGGGCGCGATAGCCCGGCCACCGCTCGTCCGTGAGCTCCTGCTCGTCGCAGGGCTCTTCCTCGTCTACAAGTTCGGGCGCCAGCTGGCCACCGGCCATACCGCCGAGGCCCTGCACAACGCCCACCGGATCTGGGACCTGGAACGGACTCTGCACCTGCCCTCGGAGGTCGACGTGCAGTCCGCACTGCTGCACGGCGACACCCTCGTCCACCTGGCCAACACCTACTACGCCACGGTTCATTTCCCGGCCACGCTGGCCTTCCTGGTCTGGCTCTACCTGAAGCGGCCCGCGCACTACGTCTGGGCCCGCCGGGTGCTGGCCCTGGTGACCGCCGCCGCCCTGGTGCTGCCGTTCACGTTCCCGCTGGCCCCGCCCCGGATGCTGGCCGCGAGCGGCCTGATCGACACCGCCCGGGTCTACGGCCCCTCCGTCTACGGCCCGCCGTCCAGCGACCACCTCTCCAACCAGTTCGCGGCGATGCCCTCGCTGCACTTCGGCTGGGCCCTGATGGTCGCGATCGGCCTGATCGTCGCGACCCGCTCCCGCTGGCGCCGGCTGTGGCTGCTGCACCCCGCGATCACCCTCCTGGTGATCGTCGGCACCGCGAACCACTACTGGCTGGACGCGGTCATCGCCACCGCGATGCTGGGCGCCGCCCTCGCCCTGGTCCCCCCGCCGCACCGCACGGCCACCACGGCCGGGCGCGGCACCCGGCACCTCGTCTCCGAGGAGCCCGCACTGGTGGGGGCGGGCCGATGAGCACCGCGGCCCTGGTCGCCGTCGTCCTCTCGCTGGTCTCGGCCGTCGCCTACGCGGCCGCCGCCGTGGCCCAGGAGCGCCTCGCCTCGAAGACGGCCGGCGCGGGCCTGCTGCGCCTGCTCGGCTCGGGTGCCTGGTGGTCGGCGGTGGGCCTGAACGCCGGCGCCGCCCTGCTGCACGTCGTGGCCCTCAAGTACGGCCCGCTCACCCTCGTCCAGCCGCTGGGCGCCCTCACCCTGGTGGCGGCGGTGCCGATGGGCGCCCGGGTGGCAGGACGCCGGGTCAGCGCGACGGAGTGGCGGGGCACCGCCCTGACCCTGCTGGGCCTCGGCGCCCTTCTGATCACGGCCTCGGGCCCGGCGCCCCACCAGGTACTGAGCCTCACCGAGGCCCTCGCCGTCGCCGGTACGACGGCGGCCCTGATCGGCGTCCTCTCCCGCCCCGGCACCCGCCCGGGCCTGCGGCACGCCACCGCGTCCGGCTTCGCCTCGGGCGTCGCCTCGGCCCTCACCCAGACGGTGACGGTGGCGGCGACCGACCGCTCGGGCCCGGCCCTGAGCGCCGAGGTGATCGTGGTCTCCCTGCTGGTCGCCGCGTTCGCGGTGGGCGGCCTGCTGCTCTCCCAGACGGCCTACCGCGGCGGCCTGGGCGCCCCGCTCGCCGTGGTCACCCTGTCCAACCCGGTCGCGGCGGCGGTCATTGGCCTGGCCCTGCTGGGCCAGGGCCTCCAGGACGGCGCCTGGGGCATCCTGCTCGCCCTGACCGGCGCGGGCCTCGCCTCCTGGGGCGTGCTCCTCCTGACCCGCGTGACACCGCCGGCACCGGTCGTCGAACCGGACGACGAACACCCGGTGGCGGCGGTCCTCGCCCTGGACCCGACCCTGCTCCCCCGCCAGCAGGCGGAACCCAAAAAACTGACGTCTCTGTAACGCGCCCCAAGGGGCGCGGGGAACTGCGCGACCAGCCACAGCCCACCCGCAGCCGCCGCACAACCGCTCCCCGCGCCCCCTCGGGCGAACCTCAGACCGTGATGATCGCCGGGTCGCTGACCCCGGGCTCCCCGTTCTCGACATGCCCGGCGAACCGCCGCACGAAGCTCGCGTCGGACTCGGACGTGACCGTCACGTCGTACCACCGCTTGCTGTGGTTGAGGTGCACGATGTGCGTCACGGTGGCCCCGGCGCGCACCGTGAACGTGCGGCCCCGGCCGCCGTACCCGTCGGCCACCGCCAGCTTCACCGTGCCGCTGCCCCTGTTGGTGAGGGTCAGCTCGATGTCGTCGCCGTGCGGCCGGGCGGTGACCTCGGGTCCCGCCACCCTGCCGGGGCCCTGGAAGGTGCGCAGGAAGCCGTTCGGGCCGTGCACGGTCAGGTCGTACGAGCCGCCCGAGTACACCGAGTTCCAGGTGTCGGAGACGGACTTGCCGGCCTCGGTGGTGTAGCTCCAGGGGCCGTCGGCGCGGTTGTCGGAGGTGACCAGGAAGGCGGCGCCGGCGTGGGCACCGGACGCGAAGGTGAGCGTGAACCTGCCCGCCGCCGCGTCCAGCGAGCCGTCCACCAGCGGGGCGTACTTGAGCGGCCGGGTGGGCCGGGAGCCGCGCTCCTGCTTGGGCAGCGCCGGGTTGGCCGGCGGGGTGGGCACGTAGTCGGGGTGGCGGTTGCCGTCCGGCGGGCGGTAGCCGTCGGTGGCGGGCAGCGCGACCGGCTTGGTGTCCTTGCGGGAGAAGTCGAACGCCGAGGTCAGGTCACCGCTGACGGTGCGCCGCCAGGGCGAGATGTTGGGCTCGTGGACGCCGAAGCGGGCCTCCATGAACCGGATGATCGAGGTGTGGTCGAGCGTCTCGGAGCAGACGTAGCCGCCCTTGCTCCACGGGGAGACGACGAGCATCGGGACGCGCTGGCCGAGGCCGTAGGCGCCGGCGGGGTGGCTCGCGTTGCCCGCGAAGAGGTCCAGGGCCGGGTCGACCGTGGACTTGCCCTGTGCGGCGGAGGACGGCGGGAACGGCGGGATCAGGTGGTCGAAGAAGCCGTCGTTCTCGTCGTACGTGATGAACACGGCCGTCTTCGCCCAGACCGCGGGGTCGGCGGTGAGCGCGTCGAGGACCTGGGAGACGTACCAGGCGCCGTAGTTGGCGGGCCAGTTGGGGTGCTCGGTGAAGGCCTCGGGGGCGACCACCCAGGAGATCTGCGGCAGTTGGCCGGCCTTGACGTCGGCCTTCAGCCGGTCGAAGAAGCCCTCGCCCTTGGTGGCGTCGGTGCCGGTGCGGGCCTTGTCGTACAGCGCGTCGCCGGGCTGGGCGTTCTGGTACTGCTTGAAGTAGAGCAGCGAGTTGTCGCCGTAGTTGCCGCGGTAGGCGTCCTGGATCCAGCCCCAGCCGCCGGCCGCGTCCAGGCCGTCGCCGACGTCCTGGTAGATCTTCCAGGAGACGCCGGCCTTCTCCAGGCGCTCGGGGTACGTCGTCCAGCTGTAGCCGGCCTCGTCGTTGCCGAGGACCGGGCCGCCGCCCTGGCCGTCGTTGCCGGTGTAACCCGTCCACATGTAGTAGCGGTTCGGGTCGGTGGAGCCCATGAACGAGCAGTGGTAGGCGTCGCAGATGGTGAACGCGTCGGCGAGCGCGTAGTGGAACGGTATGTCGTCGCGGTTCAGGTAGGCCATGGTCGTGCTGCCCTTGGCAGGCACCCACTTGTCGTACTTGCCGTTGTCGACCGCGGTGTGCGTGTCGTTCCAGCCGTGCGGGAGGTCCTGGAGGAAGGCGAGGCCCAGGTCGTCGGCGTCGGGGTGGAAGGGCAGGATGTCCTTCGTGCCGTTGGACTGCTTCCACACGGACCTGTTGTTCTGGGTGACCGAGCGGGGGTCGCCGAAGCCGCGGACGCCGTTGAGGGTGCCGAAGTAGTGGTCGAACGACCGGTTCTCCTGCATCAGGACGACGATGTGCTCGACGTCCTCGATCGACCCGGTGCGGTGGTTCGCGGGCAGTGCGGCGGCGCGCTGGATGCTGCTGGACAGCGCGGTGAACGCCGTGGTGGCGCCCGCCAGTTGGAGGAATCGGCGCCGGTTTACTTCGGGCATGGGTGAGCGACCTCTCATCCTGACGCACGGGTTGGCCGGAACAGGGCGGATTGTGCGCGGTGCGAGTGTTCCAAGGGCATCGAACGTCAGGGAAGGGTCCGGTGGCGCGGATGTGAAACTCGGCGGTACGTGAGGTAGGTAATCGGTAAGGAGACGGAACCGGCCGCGGCGGGGGGCCGCGGCCGGACGCCCGGCGTCAGCTGATGAAGGAGCCCGCGGCGCAGGCGCTCTCCGTCACCCACTGGTGGGACATGATGTTGTCGTTCATGGGGTGGCCGTCGGTGAAGTGGTCGCGGGTGAGGTCGTCCACGTAGAGCTCGCCCGGCTTCAGGCAGCCGTAGCCGCCCCCGTAGTTGGCGTAGTAGTAGAAGGCGACGACGTCCTTGCCGCCGACGTAGCCGCTGTTCATCACGGAGGAGGCGGAGTTGGCGACGCCCTGGAAGCCGCCGGAGCCGTCGGCCCAGCTGGCGTCGTTGCCCGCGCTGACGCCGAGCAGGCCGCCCGCGCAGTCCCAGTCCCGCCAGGCCCGCACGTTGCCGTCGCGGCCCGGCCAGGCCGCGTTGCAGCCGGCGGAGGCCTGGGCGGTCGTCGGCACGGCGAAGCCGACGGCCGCGAGGGCCAGCGTGGTGAGGGCGAGGGTCATTTTGCGCATGATGAATCCCGTTCTGCCTCGTCGGAGGCGGTCGGTGTGGGAAACGGCCGCGGCGGGCGCCGCAGAGTCATGGGGTCGCGGCAGGTGTCAGGTGCGGGCGGGCACGATCCGCTCGGCGCGCTCCAGTGCCTTGAGGCGCACCTGCCGGTAGGCGTCGAGACGGGCGCCGTACTCGCCGCCCAGCCCGGCCAGGTAGTGGGCCTCGCGTTCCTGGCCCACGGACCTGAGGGAGACCCGGCGGGCGCAGGTGGCGTCGGCGACCGCGATCCGGGTCTCGGCGGCGAAGCTGCGGGCCTCCTCGGCCCGGGTCTGGTCCGCGGGGTGCTCGCGGGTGGCCTGCCGGGCCGCGTCCGGGTCCGGGTAGGGGTGGCCGGCCCGCCGCATGCAGGCCGACCACGCGTGCACGGCGGCGGTGAACCGCGGGTCGTGCAGCAGCTTGCCGACGTAGAGCGGGCGCAGGTTGCTCGCCGTGGTGTCGAGCCTGAACCAGGTCCCCGGATCGCCGTACAGCCGCCGCTCCGCCTCGGCGTCGCAGCCGCCGGTCTGCTTGCTGACCTTCCCCCCGCCCGGGAGGTCGGTGCGCAGCAGCTCGGCCTGCCGACCGCCGTCGAGAGCGGTGTCGTACGCGGCCCTGCGGGTGGCGTTGAGGCCCGTGCGGTAGGCGCGGTTGGGGTTGTGCAGCCGGGCGCGGTCCTCCTTCGCCGTGATCCGGCTGCCGTATCCGTGGGTGCGGGCCCAGTCGACGTCGTCCTGGACGTAGCCGAGCGGCCTGCTCTCGGCCAGGCTCAGCGGGCGGTCGGTCCAGTAGCGGAACCCGTGGCGGGCCATGCACCGGGCGACCAGGCGCTGTTCGGCGTCCGAGACCCGCAGGTCCTCCGCGTAGCCGAGGTCGCGGACCCGGTGCGCGGCGACGGGGGCCGAGCCGTCGCCGGACGCCCGGGAGCAGCCGGTGAGGGCGAGCGCGGCCACGGCGGCGACGGCGCTCAGCCGCACGGTCCTTCGGCGGAAGGCGGTGCGCTTCATCGGGCGGCTCATCGGGCGGCTCCTCGGGCGTACGGCGAACGGCTCGGTGCTTACGGGCCGTTGACGCCCCGGGCAGGGCGTTCGTATGACATACGACCGCGAGGAATTTCCGACGCCGCGGACGGCACCACAGAGGGCACCGCGGACGGCGTCGCGGATCACACGGCGGATCCGGGCGCGCGGTCATACGAGCGCCGGCCGGCGGCCGTCTCCCGCACAGGGGCCGCTATGGCCACCCACAGAAACCAGCCAACTGCGACAGAAGGGAGTACGGCTCCCGCAGCGCCGCCGGGCCCTGTCCCCGGTCGGCATGCCGGGCGTCGCGGCGGTTCCGTCCGGCGGGTCGGACGGAACGGTTCCGGACACGACGGCCCGGCCGTCGGGCTGCCCGCACGGTGGCCGCCGATATCGTTGTCGGCATCCGCGGGGCGGCGATCGGGGACCGATGTTCGAAGTACGTCTGCTCGGCCCGGTGGAGGTCTGGGACGGGGGCAGGCGGGCCCCGCTCGGCGGCTCCCGGCCACTCGCCGTCCTCACCGCGCTCGTCGTCCACCTGGGCGAGGTGATCTCCACCGAACGTCTGGTGGACTTCGTCTGGGACGAGGAGGCGCCGGCCACCGCGGGCGCCCTGGTCGCCACCCATGTCTCCGCCGTACGCCGGGCCCTGTCCCGCGTCGGCACCGCCGACCTGGTCCGCACCCGGCCCCCGGGCTACGTCGCCGACCTCTCCCCCGACAGGGTCGACGCCCGCCGCTTCGAGGAACTCCTCACGGCCGGGCGGTCCCTGGGCCGCACCGAGGAGGCCGCCGACGTGCTCACCGAGGCGCTCGGGCTGTGGCGGGGCCGGGATGCGCTGGAGGGGCTCGGGCAGTCGTTCGCCCGGATCGAGGCGGCCCGGCTCACCGAGCTGCGGCTGGTGGCCCAGGAGGAGTCCTTCGGGCTGGCCCTGGACCTCGACCGCGCGGACGCCACCATCGCGCCGCTGCTCGCCCATGTGGCCGCCCATCCGCTGCGCGAGCGGCCGCGCGGCCAGCTGATGACCGCCCTGTTCCGCACCGGCCGGGTCTCCGACGCGCTGCGCGTCTACCAGGAGGGCCGGTCGGTGCTCCGCGACGAACTGGGCATCGACCCGGGTCCCGAGCTGCGGGCGGTGCACCAGGCCGTCCTCACCCAGGACACCGGCGCGCTGGGCGACGGGCGGGCCGCCCGGCCGGTCCCGGCTCCCCGGAACGGGCGGAGCCGTCCCGCGCCCTCCCATCTGCCGCCCGACATCGCCGACTTCGTGGGCCGGGCGGAGCAGGTCAGGTGGGCGACGGAGCTGGTGCGGAGCGTCGGCGACACCGGCCGGACCGCACCGCCGATCGGGGTGATCTCCGGGCGCTCCGGCATCGGCAAGACCGCCCTCGCCGTGCACGTCGGCCACCGCACCGCCGACCTCTTCCCGGACGGCCGGCTCTTCGTGGACCTGCGGGCCGCGGACGCCACCCCGCTGGAACCCGCCGACGCGCTGGCCCGGCTGCTGCGCGCGATGGGCGTCGACCCGGACACGCTGCCCTCCGGCGTCGAGGAGCTGACCGGCCTGTACCGCACCCACATCGGGCACCGGCGGACCCTGATCGTCCTGGACAACGCGGCCGGTGAGGCGCACCTGCGGCCCCTGCTGCCACCGGGCCCCGGTGCGGCGGTGCTGATCACCAGCCGCCGCCGGCTGGTGGCGCTGGAGGGCGCCGCCCATCTGGACCTCGCCGTCCCTGACGAGGCCGAGGCCCTCGGCCTGCTGCGCCGGGTGGCCGGTGCCGGGCGGAGCTGGGCGGAGCCGGAGCAGGCCGCCGAGATCGTCGCCCTGTGCGGGCGGCTGCCGCTCGCGGTGCGGATCGCCGGTGCCCGCCTCGCCGCCCGTCCGCACTGGGCGCCCGGCCGGCTCGTCGGGCGGCTGCGCGACGAGCGCCGCCGGCTCAACGAACTCAGTGCCGGGGACCTGGAGTTGCGCGCCAGCCTGGAGCTCGGCTACTCGGACCTCGACGCGCAGGAGCGCCGGGCCCTGCGCCGCCTCGCCCTGCTGGACCTGCCCGACTTCGCGGCCTGGATCGCGGCTCCCCTGCTCGGCATAGGGACGGAGGAAGCCGAGGAGGCCGTCGAGCGGCTGGTGGACTGCCACTTCATCGACGTGGTCGGCGTGGACGGCACCGGTCTCGCCCGCTACCGCATCCACGACCTCGCCCGCGAACACGCCCGTGAGCGCTGCCTCGTCGAGGAGAGCGCCGAGGACCGCGCCGCCGCGGTGCTGCGGCTGGCCGCGAGCTGGCTGGACCTCGCCCGCAAGGCCGCCGCCCGGGGCCCGGGGGGCGCGACCCGCCACTTCCCCGAACCGGCCGCCGTCCGCCCGCTCGGCCCCGAGATCGAGGAGGCGGTCCTCGCCCGGCCCGCGGCCTGGTTCGCCGCCGAACAGGCCGGGCTGCTGGCCGCCGTGACGCACTGCGCCGACCACGGCATGGCCCGCACCGCCCGTGACCTCGCCGGGGCGTTGATAGCGAGTTCCGCGGCGCTGTACAACCAGTTCGACGCCTGGTCCCGCGCGCACACGGCGGCCATGGCGGCGGTACGGCGCGGCGGTGACGTGGAGGGCGAGGCCTGGCTCCTCGCCGGGCTCGGCCAACTCCGTTATGAGCAGGACCGGTTCGAGGACTCCTACGCCTACTTCGCGGACGCGTTGCGGCTGTTCGGGGAGCGGCTGCCGGACGGGGCGGCCGTGGCCCTGGCCGGGATGGGCACCGCCCGCCGCGAACAGGCCCGCTACGGCGAGGCGTTGGAGCTGCTGGAGGCCGCGCTGGAGCGGTACGGCGACACGGGCGACGCCGGTGCGCGGGCGGGCGTGCTGTACGGCATCGGCTACGTGCACCGCGAGCAGGGGCGCGGCCCGCAGGCCCGGGCGGCGCTGTCCGGGGCCCTCGCGCTGTACCGGGCGGCGGCCGACCTGCACGGCGAGGGGCTCACCCTGCGCTCGCTGGCCCTGTGCGACCGGGCCGAGGGCCGGTACGCGGATGCCGAACGGCTCTTCCTCGACGCGCTGCGGATCTTCACCGGACTGCACGACACCTTCGGCGTGATGTACACCGAACAGGCGCTGGCCAAGGTGGAGTTGCGCACCGGACGGCCGGCTGAGGCGGGGCGGCGGCTGATGCGCTGCCTGGCCGTGGCCCGGGAGCGCCAGGACCGGTTCGGCGAGGCGCTGGTGCTGCGCACGCTCGGGGAGCTGCGGCTGGCGGCCGGTGACACCGAGGCGGCCCGGGAGCCGCTGGAGCGGGCGGCGGCCCTCTGGGGGGAGTTGGGGCTGCCGCTGTGGCGGGCCCGCACGGTGTGGGACCTGGCCGGGGTGTGGTCGGCCGACGGCGAGCCGGAACGGGCGCGCGCGGCGCGGGCGGAGGCACTGGAGGTCTTCCGGTCGGTCGGCGGACGGGAGGCGTCGGAGCGAGCGGGGGACGGGACGCCGTAGCCGTACGGCGGCAGCGGCAGCGGCAGCGGCAGCGGCAGCGCATCGCGCCGGATCGTCGCTGCAGAAGGCCTGGTGACGCGCTTGCAGGCAAGCTGCAGAGCAATTGCAGAGGCCCCGGGCACGCTGTTCTTCGTGACGGACATCATCACGCTCTCCGACTCCCGGGTCGCCGAGGTCACCGAGCAGGAGTGCGGTGAACCGCTGGTCGACCTGCGGGACACCCCCGGCCTGCGGATCGACCTCCGGCAGGCCGACGCCGACGGCAGCTACGCCCACCTGCGCCTCGGGGCGCTGCGCAGGCTGCGCCAGGCGCAGTCGCTGCTGCCCGCCGGGCTCCGGTTCCTGGTGGTCGAGGGGTACCGGCCGCCCGACCTGCAGCGCCGCTACTTCGAGCAGTACGCGGCGACGCTGCGCGCGGCCCACCCCGACGCCGGCCCGGACCGGATCCGCGAGCTGGCCAGCGCCTACATCTCGCCGCCGGAGGTGGCCCCGCACGTGAGCGGCGGGGCGGTGGACCTGACCCTGTGCACCGCCGACGGCACCGAGCTGCCGCTGGGCACGGAGGTCAACGCCACCCCGGAGGAGAGCGCGGGCGCCTGCCGTACCGGGGCACCGAACGTGGGCGCCGAGGCGCGCGCCAACCGGGTGCTGATGGGCCGGGCGCTGACCACGGCCGGCTTCGTCAACTACCCCACGGAGTGGTGGCACTGGTCCTACGGCGACCGGTACTGGGCCCTGCTGAGCGGGGCGCCGGCCGCCCGCTACGGGCCCGCCGCCGCACCCGTCGGGACCGCGTGACCGGCGGACCCGGCACCTCTCGCACCACCGACGACCAGACGACCAACGGGGGACGACCATGGAAAGCCATGGCGGTACGTGTACGCAGGACCCGCGCGACGAGGTGGACGGCGTCGTCGACTGGGTGAGCCCGGGAGAGTTCGACGCCTCCTTCACCGCCGACATGCCGAGACTGCGCAGGCGGCTGCTCGCCCTGACCGGCAATCCGCACGACGCCGACGACCTCCTCCAGGAGACGTATCTGCGGCTCTCCCGGCGGGCCCGCGCCCGGAACCTGACGCCCCAGCAGTATCCGTACGCGTACGCCTGCACGGTCGCGCTGAACCTGCTGCGCGACTCCTGGCTGCACCCCTCCCGGCGGGAGCGCACCACGGACCGGCTGCCCGAGGCCGGCTGGGACGGCGGACTCGGCACCTACGAGGCCTCGGCCACCGCCCTCGCGCTGCTGAGCACGCTCTCGCCGAAGGAGGCCGCCGCGGTGATCCTCGTCGACCTGGAGGGGCTCAGCCACGACACGGCCGGGGAACGGCTCGGCACCCATCGCGGCACCGTCCAGCGCAACCGGATGCGGGCGCTGGCGAAGATGCGCGCCGCGCTGGCCGGCTGAACTCCGGGTGCCGCGCCCCGACGGGGGTGGGGCGCGGCACCCGGTGGATCCGCCCGACCCCCGCACCCGGCTCCACGTCGACGAAGGATGAACACCTTGAACCTCATCACGTCCGCCAGGACGCTCACGGTGGTCGCGGCTCTGGCCACGGCCCCGCTGCTGCCCCTCACCGCGCACGCCGCCGCCCAGGACACCTCGTGCGGGGTGCTGTCCTCCGGCGCCTCGGCCACCGCGCAGGCCGCCGTCCAGGCGGCCTGCTCCCAGATCGGCGTCTGGTACAGCTGGGGCGGCGGCCACGGCGCCACGCCCGGTGCCACCTACGGCTACTACGACGGCTCCGACCCGGACAGCCTGCACGACAACGAGCGCATGGGTTTCGACTGTTCGGGCCTGATGCGGTACGCGTACTACCGGGCGACCGGCCGGGACCTGCTCAACGGCACGGCCGACGACCAGTTCCACAGCCCGCAGGCCTCGGCCCGCTTCTCGGCCGGCCAGGGCACCGCTCCGCTGGTCCCCGGTGACCTGATGTTCTGGGGCAGCGGGTACGTCCACCACGTCGCGATGTACCTGGGCGCGGGGCAGATGGTCGAGGCGTACGAGTCGGGCACCCACATCCGGGTGACCCCGGTCCGCACGGGCGGCGACTACGCGGGCGCGATCCGCATCAACCCGACCGGCACACCGGTGCCCCCGCCGGCGAACGGCGGCTCGACGTTCGAGACCTGGGGCACGGGGGTGCACACGCACTCCACGCCGAGCGTGCACGCCTCGGTGGTCGACACCTTCGCCGGTCCCACGCAGGTCTCCGTCCAGTGCCAGGAGCACGCGGAGGAGGTGAGCGCCGAGGGCTACACCAACGACGTCTGGGCCAAGCTGGCCGACGGCTCCTGGATGACCAACATCTACATCAAGGGCCCGGCCGTGCTGCCCGGCATCCCGGACTGCGGCGGCGACAACCCGCCGCCGCCGAGCGGGGGCAGCACGGCGGTCCAGACCTGGGGCACGGGCGTGCGCACGCACAGCGAGCCGAACGTGAACGCCGGTGTCGTCGACTACTTCCCGCAGCCGACGACGGTCAACGTGGTGTGCCAGGCGCACGCCCAGACGGTCACCGCCGAGGGGTACACCAACGACGCCTGGTCGAAGCTGACCAACGGCGCGTGGATGACGAACATCTACCTCAAGGGCCCGGCCTGGCTGCCGGGGGTCGCCACCTGCTGACCCGGCTCCGGCCACGGGGTGCCCGCCACGGTGGGCGCCCCGTCTCTGCACCTACTCACTTTGTTCACTATGCACGGCCGCCCGTTGTTCGAGTCTGCGCAGGGCCAGTTCCCCCCACCGGAGGTTCTCGCGCTCGAAGGACATCCCGCGCAGCAGGGTGAGGTAGGGGCCGATGCGCTCGGCCTCGGCGAAGTACGCCTCCTCCGACCGGCCGGCCAGCAGGCGCTGCCTGAACCGTTCGTAGCGGGCCAGTTTGGCGGTGGCCCACTCCATGCGCCCGGCGACGGCGGTGCGGACCGCGTCGAGGTCGCCGGCGTCCGCGCACTGCACCTTGACCAGCAGTTCGTCGCGGACCACGGGCGGCCGGGCCGGGTCCTCGGCCGTGTACGCGCGGACCGCCTCGCGGCCGGCCGGGGTGAGCGAGAACAGCCTCTTGTTGGGGCGGCGTTCCTGCTCCACGACGCGGGCGGTGACCAGCCCCTCGGCCGCCATCCGCTCCAGCTCGCGGTAGAGCTGCTGGGGCGTCGCCGTCCAGAAGTTGGCGACCGTCGCGTCGAATCCCTTGGCGAGGTCGTACCCGGAGGCCTCGCCCTCCAGGAGGGCGGCCATCACCGCATTCCGCAGAGCCATGCGTGCACGCTAGCATGCACCTACTCAATTTTTTGACTAGGTGAGGTGGACCCATGCTTTCCGCGCACCCCGTGCATCCCTTCCGCAAGGCCGTCGAGAGCGGCGACATGGACGCCGTGGCCGCCCTGCTGGCCGACGACGTCGTCTTCACCAGCCCGGTCGCCTTCAAGCCGTACCCGGGCAAGCCGATCACGGCCGCGATCCTGCGCGCGGTGTGGCAGGTGTTCGAGGACTTCACCTACGTACGCGAGATCGCGAACCCGGACGGCCGCGACCACGCCTTCGTGTTCACGGCGACGGTCGCCGGCAAGCGGCTCCAGGGCTGCGACTTCCTGCACTTCGACGAGGACGGGCGGATCGACGAGTTCACGGTGATGGTGCGTCCGCTGTCGGCCGCGCAGGCGCTGTCCGAGGCGATGGGCGCCCGGTTCGAGCAGATCGCGCAGGAGGCCGCCGGCGGCCGGTGACCCCGGCCGGAGCCGCCGTGCCGCCGCAGCCGGCCCGGCTCAGGCCGGTGGAGCGTGCCGCACCTCGGGAAGGTCCGGGTCGAGGTCCGGGCGGCGGGGCGGACCCGCGAGCGCGCAGTCCACGGCGACCACGCCGTCGACGCCCCGCACCCACCCCACGGCCACCGGGACCAGCGTGGTGTCCGGGACGCGCCCGGTGAGGGTGACGACGCCGTCGCGGACCCGCACGCGCACCGGTTCGGCCACGTCGGGAAAGAGGTGCGGGACGATCTCGTGCCGGATCTCCTCGGCGATGTCCTCGTCGTCCCGCAGGAACACCTTGAGCAGGTCGGCGCGGCTCACGACGCCCTGCAGCAGGCCGTCCGCGTCGACCACCGGAAGCCGTTTGACCCCGTGCCGGGCCATCGTGCGCGCGGCCTCCGGCAGCGCGGCCCCGGGGTGGACGGTGACCGCCGGGACGGTCATCAGCTCCTCCGCGGTGACCGCCGTCGCCTTGCCGCGGCCGGGCGCGGGCAGGGGGCCGGGGCCGACGCCGCGAGCCTGTTCCTTCCGCAGCAGGTCGGCCTCCGAGACGACGCCGACGACGTGCCCGTCGTCGTCCAGGACGGGTGCCGCGCTGACGTGCCACTGCTGCATCGCCTGCACGATGTCCTTGAAGGCCGCGCCGTGGCGCAGGGCGAGGACGGTGCGGGTCATCACGTCGCTCACAACGTGTGGTGAGCCGGTCATGGCCACCTCCGGAGTCCGGCTGCCGTGGTCCGACACTCCCAGAATCGGCCATCGGAGCCCCGAGGGCATAGTCCGAACGGTCCCGGCCCCGGCCTGCACGGGACCCCGGGCGGCTCGACGGCTCGGGCGGCGCGACGGCTCGGGCGGCGCGACGGCTCGGGCGGCTCGGCGCTACGGCCGGGGCACCGGCACCCGCCACACCAGGGTCGTACCGCCGTCCTCGGCACCCCCGGGGCAGTCCCACTCCAGCCGGCCGCCGAGTTCCGCCGCCCGCTCGGCCATGTTGCGCAGCCCGCTGCGGCGGCCGTCGGGCGGGATGCCGACGCCGTCGTCCCTGACGGTGACGACCAGCTCCCGGCCGTCGGTCGACAGGGCGACCTCCGTACGGCCGGCGTGTGCGTGCCGGGCCACGTTGGTCAGGGCCTCGGACAGGACGGCGACCGCGTGGTCGGCGATCTCCTTGGGCACGTCCGTGTCGATGAGCCCCTCCATCCGCACGCTCGGCGCGAACCCGAGCGCCGGGGCCGCCTCGCCGACCACCCGCACGGCGCGGGCCCGCAGCCCGGTGCCGGCACCGTCCTCCCGGGTCCGCAGCCCGAAAATGGTCGACCTGATGATCTTGATGGTCTCGTCCAGGTCGTCCACGGCCCGCAGCACCCGCTCGGCGGCCTCCGAGTGCTCGATGAAGCGCCCGGCGCTCTGCAGGGTCATCCCGGTGGCGAACAGCCGCTGGATCGCCAGGTCGTGCAGGTCCCGGGCGATCCGGTCGCGGTCCTTGAGCACCGCGATCTCCTCGGCGTCCCGCCGCCGCTCCGCCAGCTCCATCGCGATGGCGGCCTGGGCGGCGAAGACCTGGAGGGGTTCGGTCTCCTTCGCGGTGTACGGCGGCTGTCCCGTCTCGCGGGCCAGCAGCACCACACCCCGCGCCCCCGCGCCGCCCGTGCCGATGGGGATCGCCATCGCCGGGCCGAGCCCGCCGAAGCGCGGCGGCTCGGGCGAGACCCGCTCGTCCCGGTTGACGTCCAGGGTGGTCACCGCCGCGCCCCGGGAGAACGCCAGGCCCATCAGGGTCCGGTCCACGCCCAGCACCAGCCCCCGGTGGTCGTCCGCGTCCATGCCGACGGCGATCTCCACGGTGAGCGAGTCGGTGTCCGTCATCGGCGTCGCGACCGCGGCAAGCGCCGACCCGGTGATCTCCCTGGCCTGTTCGGCGATCAGCCCGAGGGCCTCGGCGCTCGCGCTGCCGGACATCAGGCTGTGGCTGATCTCCGCGCTCGCCCGCAGCCAGCGCTCGCGCAGCCGAGACTCCTCGTACAGGCGGGCGTTGTCGATCGCCACACCGGCCGCCACGGCCAGCGTCGACGTCACCGACACGTCCTCCTCGTCGAACTGGCCGCCGCCCCGCTTCTCGGTGAGGTAGAGGTTGCCGAAGACCTGTTCGCGGACGCGGATCGGCACCCCGAGGAAGCTGTTCATCGGCGGGTGGTTCGGCGGGAAGCCGTACGAGGCCGGATGCTCGGAGAGCTTGGTCAGGCGCAGCGGCTCGGGGTGGCGGATCAGCTCGCCGAGGATTCCGTGGCCCTCCGGGAAGGGGCCGATCCGGGCGATCTCCTCCTCGGTGACGCCGACCGTGTGGAACGCCGACAGCCGCCTGCCGTCCGGCCCGATCACGCCGAGGGCCCCGTACTCGGCGTCGACCAGCACGGCCGCCGCCTCCACGATGCTGCGCAGGGCCTGCTCCAGGTCCAGCTCCCGGCCGACCGAGAGGACCGCCTCCAGCAGACTGTGCACACGGTCCCGGGTGCCGCGCGCCGCGTCCAGCCGGGCCTGCAGCTCCTCCAGCAGGTCGTCCAGCCTGAGCTGCGGCAGCCGTACCCGGGCCGCCTCATGGCTCTCCACCGCACTCCTCCCGATCCTGTCGACCCTTACACCGGCAGGTCCGGTCAAAGCCCACGGTAGTGGGCGCCTGCCGCGTCGGGCACCTGGATCGGGCAAGTCGGTTCCGGTGCCCACGGCAGTACCACGGGGTCAGGAAACGGGGTCCAGGCCGTACAGGGTGCGGCCGCCGGTCAGTTCACGTCCGGTGACCAGTTCCGGCTCGATGCGGACGAAGACCTCGCGCGGGGACGGCACCCAGGACCTGGGACCGTCGCGGACGAGCCGCTCGTGTTCGACGGGGTCGCCGACCACGGTCGCGCGGCCGGTCACGACGACGCTCCAGCCGGCCTGCGCGACGGCGTCGACCTCGTCGGCCTCGAAGGCGACGACCGACCCGTCGACGGCCCGCACCAGCTCCGAGGCCTCCGACGTGCGCAGGACCACCGCGCCGTCGCGGTCCAGTCCGAAGTTGACGGGCAGCACGGCCGGCAGCGCCCCACGCGTGTGGACGATACGGCCGACCGGCACCCCGGCGAGCCGCCGCAGGCACTCCCGCCGGTCGAGTTCACGGAATCCGTCGTTGGCATACATCGGCCGCCTCGCCCTTCAGCTCTCTCGCGACGGCGTCCACACGTACGACGCCGCCGGTGCCGCTTCGCGGATCCAGCCTGCCCCGGCCCGGCCCGGTCCGCTTGGGCCGTCCGGCCCCCGTCGGCCGCCGGACGGGCCCTCCCTCGCCGGAACAGCGCGAACCGGGCCGTTCGGGCCTGCCGCCGCGGGCCGAGGGGACCGAACGGCCCTTCCCCGCGACCCGCCGACTGGACTTCGCTCGTTCCATGGCCGACAACCACACGAGGTCCGCGACGTACCGCACGACCCGCACCGCCGGGGGCGCCACCGTCGTCACCCTGCACGGCGACCTCGACCTCCTGGCGGTTCCGGCCCTCTCCGCGGCCCTCGACGACCTGACGTCCGGTGCGGAGCCCGATCTGGTGCTCGACCTGAGCCCCGTCTCCTTCATCGACTGCTCCGGCCTCGGCCTCCTGTGCCGGGCCCGCAACCGGGTCCGGCACCGCACCGGCAGACTGCGGCTGGTCGCGCCGGACGACGACGTCCCCCTGCTGCTGCGCCGCACGGGCCTGGCCGACGCCTTCGAGCTGTACCCGGGCCTCCCCGAGGCCCTCGCCGGAACGGACACCTCCGGGGCGGTCGCCTAGCCGTTCCAGGTCCAGTCGGCGACCTCGGGCAGGTCGGTGCCGTGTTCGCGGATCCAGGCCTGGTGGCGGGTGCGGACGTCGGCCATCTGCTGGCGGACGGCGGCGGCGCGGACGGCGAGGCCGGGGACCCGGTCGATGACGTCCATGACCAGGCGGTAGCGGTCCAGGTCGTTGCGGACGACCATGTCGAACGGCGTGGTCGTGGTGCCGGACTCCTTGTAGCCGCGCACGTGCAGGTGCTCGTGGCCGGTGCGGCGGTAGGCGAGGCGGTGGATCAGCCAGGGGTAGCCGTGGTAGGCGAAGATCACCGGCTTGTCGGCGGTGAACAGGCCGTCGTACTCGAAGTCGGTCATGCCGTGCGGGTGTTCGCCCTTCGGGAGCAGCCGGGTCATGTCGACGACGTTCACCACCCGCACGGCCAGCTCCGGCAGGTTCCGGCGCAGCAGCTGGGCGGCGGCGAGCACCTCCTGGGTGGGCACGTCACCGGCGCAGGCGAGGACGACGTCGGGCTCGCGGGAGCCGTTCTCGGTGCCGGCCCACTCCCAGATCCCGGCGCCGCGCGCGCAGTGCTCGCGGGCCTGGTCCATGGAGAGCCAGTCGAAGCAGGGCTGCTTGCCGGCCACGATCACGTTGACGTAGTCCCGGCTGCGCAGCGCGTGGTCCGCCACCGAGAGCAGGGTGTTGGCGTCCGGCGGCAGGTAGACGCGGACGACCTCGGGGCTCTTGTTGAGGACGTGGTCGACGAAGCCGGGGTCCTGGTGCGAGAAGCCGTTGTGGTCCTGGCGCCAGACATGGGACGTGAGCAGGTAGTTGAGGGAGGCGATGGGCGCCCGCCAGGGCAACTCCCGTGACGTCTTGAGCCACTTGATGTGCTGGTTGACCATCGAGTCCACGATGTGCACGAACGCCTCGTAGCAGGAGAACAGCCCGTGCCGGCCGGTCAGCAGATAGCCCTCCAGCCAGCCCTGGCAGGTGTGTTCGGAGAGGATCTCCATCACCCGGCCGTGCCGGTCGAGGTGTTCGTCGACCGGCAGCCGCTCGGCCTGCCAGGCCTTGCCGCTGGCGGCGTAGACGGCCTGGAGCCGGTTGGAGGCGGTCTCGTCGGGGCCGACCAGGCGGAAGTTCCGGACGGCGCCCGTGTCCCGCATGACCTGTTCCAGCAGGTCGCCAAGGACGCGGGTGGGTTCGTGCAGGGTGGTGCCCGGCTTGTCGACGGGGACGGCGAAGTCGTCGAGGCCGGCGATGGGCAGGTCCCGGACGAGGAGGCCGCCGTTGGCGTAGGGGGTCGCGCCCAGCCGCTGCGCGCCGTCGGGGACACAGGCGAGCACGTCGGCGGCGGGCCGGCCGTCGGCGCCGAACAGCTCCTCGGGCCGGTACGAGCGCAGCCAGGCCTCCAGCTGCCGCAGGTGCTCGGGGTTCTCGCGGACGCCGGCCAGCGGGACCTGGTGGGCCCGCCAGGTGCCCTCGACGGGCTCGCCGTCCACCGTCGCCGGGCCGGTCCAGCCCTTCGGCGTGCGCAGCACGATGACCGGCCAGTGCACACGCTCGGTGACCCCGTCCTGGCGTGCCGTGCGCTGCATGACGGCGATCCGGTCCAGGGCGTCGTCCAGCGCGGCGGCCATGGCCCGGTGGACCTCGTGCGGGTCGTCGCCCGTGACATGGATCGGTTCGTGGCCGTAGCCGCGCAGCAGCGAGTCGAGTTCGGCCTCGGGCAGGCGGGCCAGGACGGTCGGGTTGGCGATCTTGTAGCCGTTGAGGTGCAGGATCGGCAGGACGGCCCCGTCGTGCACCGGGTCGAGGAACTTGTTGGAGTGCCAGGAGGCGGCCAGCGGCCCGGTCTCCGCCTCGCCGTCGCCGATCACGCAGGCGACCAGCAGGTCGGGGTTGTCCAGCGCCGCGCCGTAGGCGTGGGAGAGGGAGTAGCCGAGTTCGCCGCCCTCGTGGATGGAGCCGGGGGTCTCGGGGGCGACGTGGCTGGGGACGCCGCCGGGGAAGGAGAACTGCCGGAACAGCCGCTCCATGCCCTCCGCGTCACGGGACACGTCCGGGTAGGTCTCGCTGTAGCTGCCCTCCAGCCAGGAGTTGGCCAGCACGGACGGGCCGCCGTGCCCCGGCCCCCACACGCACAGCGCGTCGAGACCGCGCGCCCTGACCACCCGGTTGAGATGGGTGTACACGAGGTTGAGACCCGGTGAGGTGCCCCAGTGGCCGAGCAGCCGGGGCTTGATGTGCTCGGGCCGCAGGGGCTCGGTGAGCAGCGGGTTGGACATCAGGTAGATCTGGCCCGCCGCGAGGTAGTTGGCGGCACGCCAGTGCGCGTCCAGGGTGCGCAGTTCCTCGTCGGACAGTACGGTGGCGTCCTGGTGTTCGACCTTGGGCATCGGATGGCTCCATGGATAGGTCATCGGGCGGTGGAGGCGGCATGGCCGGCAAGCAGGCGGCTGAGCTGCCGCGCAAGGTGTACGAGGCGGAACTGCTGCGGTTGCAGACCGAGTTGGTGAAGCTGCAGGAGTGGGTGCGGGCCACGGGTGCACGTCTAGTAGTGATCTTCGAGGGACGGGACGCGGCCGGCAAAGGCGGGACGATCAAACGGGTGACCGAACACCTCAATCCGCGGATCGCCCGGATCGCGGCGCTGCCGAAGCCCACCGAGCGCGAGCGCACCCAGTGGTACTTCCAGCGGTACGCGGAGCACCTCCCGGCCGCCGGGGAGATCGTGCTGTTCGACCGGTCCTGGTACAACCGGGCCGGCGTCGAACGGGTGATGGGCTTCTGCACGAAGGACGAGTACCAGCTCTTCCTTCGGCACTGCCCGATCTTCGAGCGGATGCTGGTGGAGTCCGGGATCCTGCTGCGCAAGTACTGGTTCTCGGTGAGCGACACCGAGCAGCAGGACCGGTTCCGCAAGCGCCTCGAAGATCCGCTCCGGCGCTGGAAGCTCTCGCCGATGGACCTGGAGTCGATCACCCACTGGGAGGCCTACTCCAGGGCGAAGGACGAGATGCTGGTCCACACGGACGTCGCCGACGCGCCCTGGTACGTCGTGGAGAGCGACGACAAGCGCCGGGCCCGGCTGAACATGATGGCCCACCTGCTGTCGACCGTGCCCTACCACGACGTGCCGCCGCCGGTGCTCGAGCTCCCGAAGCGACCTCCGTCGACCGGTTACGAACGCCCGCCGCGGGATCTCCAGACCTACGTCCCCGACCATACGGCGAGCCTCTGAGCCGCGGCCGGTCACCGCGGTCGCGTCCGGGCGGGCCCCTCGACGGTCCCGGTGCGGGGGCGGGTGCGCGTGCACTGCCATGGCGGCGATCCCTTCGGGGAGCCGGGGACGACGCGGACGGTTCCTGACGCCTTCCACCCTGACGGGGCGGGCACGGGCGCGCCGGATGCCGAAGGTCGGTACCCGTTGGGCCGAACGGCCCTGACCGTCCGCCCAGTTGAGCATGTACACGGCGTGTGCGTCGCGGCGCGGCGCGGACCGGCGGATTCTGGGCTCACCCGACGGAAGGCGAGGCATGACCCACGGCAGCGGCGGACCCCCGGGGTGGCACCGGCTCGTGCCCGGACTCGTCCCGCTGCTCGGCTACCGGCGCGCCTGGCTGAAGGGCGACCTGCTGGCCGGGGTGACCGTCGCCGCCTACCTGGTGCCGCAGGTGATGGCGTACGCCGGGGTGGCCGGGCTGCCCCCGGTCGCCGGGCTGTGGGCGATCCTGCCCGCCCTGGCCCTGTACACGGTGTTCGGCTCCTCGCGGCTGCTGTCGGTCGGCCCCGAGTCGACGACCGCCCTGATGACGGCCACCGTGGTCGCCCCGCTCGCCACCGGCGACCCCGACCGGTACGCCGCACTGGCGGCCGGCCTCGCCGCCACGGTCGGCCTGCTCTGTGTGGTCGCGCGCGCCGTCCGCCTCGGTTTCCTGGCGGACCTGCTCTCCCGCCCCGTCCTGATCGGGTACCTGGCCGGCGTCGCCCTGATCATGGTCGTGGACCAGCTGCCCAAACTCACCGGAGTGCCGGGGACCGGAACCGAGTTCTTCCCCCAGCTCTGGTCGTTCCTCACCCGTCTGGGCGAGGCCCATGCGGCGACCGTGGTCCTCTCGGCGGCGGCGCTGCTCCTGCTCTTCGTCGTCACGCGGTACTTCCCGGCGCTCCCCGGCCCGCTGCTGACCGTGGTCCTGGGTACGGCGGCCGTGGTGGCGTTCGACCTCGACGACCGTTACGGCATCAAGGTCATCGGCACGGTCCCGGCGGGTCTGCCCGGCCTCGCCGTACCCGACCCGACCGAGCTGCCACGCCTGGTGCTCCCCGCCATCGGGGTCCTCCTGGTGGCGTACACGGACTTCATCCTCACCGCCCGCGCGTTCGCCGGCCGCGGCCCCGACGAGGGCCCCGGGCTCGACGCCGACCAGGAGTTCCTGGCCCTCGGCGCGGCCAACCTCGGCGCGAGCGCCCTGCACGGCTTCCCGGTGAGCAGCAGCGCCAGCCGCACCGCACTGGCCACCTCGGCGGGGGCCCGCAGCCAGGCGTACTCCCTGGTCGCCGGTGCCCTGGTCCTCGCGGTCCTGCTCTTCCTGAGCCCCCTGCTCACCCGGACGCCCGCCGCGGTGCTCGGCGCCCTGGTCGTCTACGCGGCGACCCGGATGACGGACCTCGCCGGCTTCCGCCGTCTGGCCGCCTTCCGCCGCCGCGAACTGCTCCTCGCGCTCGGCTGCCTGGCCGGGGTCCTCGCCCTGGACATCCTGTACGGCGTGCTGGTCGCCGTCGGCCTGTCGGTGGCCGAACTGCTGACCCGGGTGGCCCGCCCGCACGACGCGGTCGAGGGCCTGGTGCCCGGCGTGGCCGGCATGCACGACATCGACGACTACCCCACCGCCCGCACGATCCCCGGCCTCCTGGTCTACCGCTACGACTCGCCCCTGTTCTTCGCCAACGCCGAGAACTTCCACCGCCGGGCCCTGGCCGCCGTCGACCAGCAGACCGCGCCCGTCCGCTGGTTCGTCCTCAACATGGAGGCCAACGTCGAGGTCGACATCACCGCCCTCGACGCGGTGGACGCCCTGCGCCGCGAACTGATCGCGCGCGACGTCGAGTTCGCCCTCGCCCGGGTGAAGCAGGACCTGCTGGACAGCCTGGAGGCGTACGGCCTCGCGGACGCGGTCGGCCACGACCGCGTCTTCCCGACCCTCCCGACGGCGGTGACGGCGTACCGCGCGTGGCTGGCGGCACAGCCGGGGCGGTAGCGCGGGGAGCGGTAGCGCGGGGGCGGTCATGGCTCCGCGAGTTACGGCCGTCCGGGTCGCTGCCGTACCGAAGGTCCCGGGCCGAGGGGACCGCTCGGCCCATGGCGGGCCCGGCCCCGGCACCGCACGCTGGCAGTGGCGGCGCGTACCCGCGTCCCGCCCCTTCTCGTCCCGTCCCACTCCGGGAGGCAGGCCATGAACACCCCGTCGACCCTCAGCATGCCGCGCGTGCTGTCCGCCGAGCGGCAGCGGCAGCTGATGCGCCACGCCAGGGAGGTCTCCTTCCCGCAGGGAGCGCGGCTCTTCGAGGAAGGCGGTCACGCCGACCGGTTCTGGATCATCCGGACCGGCCGTGTCGACCTCGACATGCACGTCCCGGGCCGCCGTGCGGCCGTAATAGAGAGCCTCGGGCACAACGAGCTCATCGGCTGGTCCTGGCTGTTCGCACCCCCCGTCTGGCACCTGGGCGCCGAGGCCACCACCCCGGTCCGCGCCTACGAGTTCGACGCCGCGACCGTACTGGCCCTGTGCCAGGAGGATCAGGCGCTGGGCAACGCGGTCAGCCAGTGGGTGGGCCAGGTCCTCGCGCACCGCCTGCGCGCGGCCCGCAAGCGGCTGCTGGACCTGTACGCCCCGTACGGCGCAGGCGCGAGCGTCTGACGCGAGTGGGGCCGGTCGGCCCTAGTGCGACCGGCCCCCCGCGGACGATGATCCTCGTGGGCGACCCGCGACCTGCCCTCAGTCCGGGACAGCCGGGGAGCCGGGCGAGCCGGGACAACCGAGCGAGCCGGGACAACCGGAAGCCGGACAGTCGGAGAGCCGGCAGACCAGGGAGCCGGGGACAAGGGGACGTCATGATGTCGGAGTCACGCACCTTCTCGGAGCAGGACCCGATCCGCGTGTTCCTGCTCGACGACCACGAGGTCGTCCGGCGCGGCATCACCGACCTCCTCGACGCGGAACCCGACATCGCGGTCGTCGGTGACGCCGGCACCGTCCAGCACGCCCTCGCCCGCGGCCCCGCCCTGCGCCCGCACGTCGCCGTCCTGGACGTCCGGCTGCCCGACGGCGACGGCATCACGGTCTGCCGGGAACTGCGCGACCAGATGCCCGGCCTGGCCTGCCTCATGCTCACCTCCTTCGACGACGAGGACGCCCTGCTGGACGCGATCATGGCCGGGGCGTCCGGCTACGTCCTCAAGCAGATCAAGGGCTCCGACCTGGTCTCGGCGGTCCGCACGGTCGCCTCGGGCCAGTCGATGCTGGACCCCGCGACCACGGCCCGCCTCATGCGCTCCCTGCGCGCCGACCCCGCCGAGACCCCGTCCGTGCCGCCCGAGCTGGCGGGCCTCTCGCCCCGCGAGCGGGACATCCTCGCGTTGATCGGCGACGGCCTCACCAACCGCGAGATCGGCAAGAAGCTGTACCTCTCCGAGAAGACCGTCAAGAACCACATCTCCCGCCTCCTCGCCAAGCTGGGCGTCCAGCGCCGCGTCCAGGCCGCGGTCCTCGCCACCCACCTGGAGCAGCCGGAGAGCGGCGGCCGGCCGACGAGGTAGCGGCGGCCGGCCGACGAAGCAGAACGCAGAACGTCGAAGAAGCCCCCGGAAGCTCGCAGGCTTCCGCCGGCAGTCGAGACGGGTGCGGACGCGGTCCTGGCGGCGTCCGTCTTCCCCTTCGGGGAGCCGCGGACAGGGAACGTGAAAGACGTACGGAGGGAGGCGGGGCCCCGGTCCGACGAGGCGCCCGCCGGGCTCTCACCCGTTCCCCGCGGCCACGTACAGGGGGTAGGCGAAGAGGTCGTGGCAGCGCAGGGTGCGCCCGCCGACGTTGACGATCTTGTTCTCCGAGACCGACCGCACCCGGTAGAGCGCCGTGACCGTGCGCATGTCGCCCTTGACGCCTCCGTTGCGCACCAGGATGTTGACCGGCGTCGCGTAGTCGTCCCGAGACGTGTCGGACCCGGCGCCCGCTCCGGGCGCCGCGCCGGCGTCGCGCAGCGTGCCGAGCAAAACGTTGAGCGCGGTCATCATCGAGTAGGCGCGCTGGGCGGGTTCGTCGTCCCAGTAGCCTTCGAGCAGATACACGAACATGCCCGTCGCCTCCTCGTCACGGACGCCTGCCGCGTCGCGAGACGACGGGTTCTCCAAGGGGTTCGAGACCCATACCGCGAGCTCACGCAGTCCGCGCGGGGCGCCGCCTCCGCCCGGCGTGAAGATGACCCTTCGCGCCCGCATGGTCTCCAGGACGAACGTGGCCCGTCCTTCGTCCACGTCGTCCAAGAATGCCGGGCGGGTCATGCGCAGCTCGCCCTTCTTCCGCAGATGGCGGGTCACGGACTCGGCCAGTTCGTGGTCGTTCGCGGCGCGTTCCGCAGCTCCCTGCTGGTGTTCGACGACGGGGCCGGTGAAGCCGAGGGTGACCCGCCACTGGCGGTTCCTGGCCTTCGCGGTCGTCGCGCCGATCTGCTCGGCGTAACTCACCAACCGGGGCCGGTCGATGTACAGGTAGTCCCGGAACACGGGCGATCCCTCCTCGCAGGAGCTCAGGACGTCACCTGGGCGCTCAGCCGCGGTCCCGGCCGGTGATCAGGTGGTCACACGCCTCTTTCAGCGCGCGTCTCTCGGTGCGCGGCAGGGACTTCCCCTCGCGCGAGGCCAGCCATGTCTGCAGGACGGCGATGGTCTGATCGCGCGCCTCGGGGTCCCTCGGCTCACCGTCGGCCATCAGGACCCCCAGCACGGCCCGGCTCATTGTGCTCCGGTCACCGGAGAACTCGCCCCGGTCCATCGCGGCGAGCGCCGCCAGGCCGTGCTCGAGGGCCTTGCCCCGGTCGTCGTCGTCATCGTCCCATTCGTCGCCGGACTGCCACAGATCGCGAAAGGCCAGTGCCGCGTTGTAGCGGGCCATCGCGCGAAGGTCCGCCTCCTCGTCCGGCAGCAGCGCCAGCGCGCTCTCCAGATGGGCGGCGGCACGCCGCAGCACGGACCTGTCGACTCCGTGATCACTCCACGACAGCTTGGGGAGCGCCCCGCCGAGCTTCAGGTGCGCTCCGGCCGCGGTGACGGGGAAACGGGCGGCGTCGACCTGCCGCAGGATCGCCTCGCTTCGCCGGATACCCTCTTCCCGGTCGTCCACCGCGTCGGACGCCTCGGACTGGCGCAGAGCGAAGAGGACTTCCCGGGCGGGCTCGATCTCGGCCGGGTCGTCGGAGAAGGCCTGAGAGGCGAGCGCCGCGATCTCGGCGATCATCGGGGAGCCCGACCAGTCGGACTCCGTCTCCCCCTTGGCCAGCTCGCTCGCCCGCAACAGGACGATCATGTCTGTGCCGTTGGGTTCCACCTCGCCTTCCATCAGCATCAGGATCAGGTCGTCGAAGTCGGCAGGCCTCATCCGCGTCCTCCGGTCGGTGAGTCCGGTGGGGCATGGTGCACACGCCCCATGCCCCACCGGCCGCGACGCCAACCCTGGCCCGTCACAGCGCCGGCGCGTCCACCCGCTCCGCCTTCTCTCCAGCGGCTCTTCGATCCGCGACCGGCGTCCGGCAACTCGAAGAGCACTCAGGCTCCAAGTGATGACCCGACATTGATCGGGGCCCGGTAACCGGCCGACGAAGCGGCCGAGTTCGGGCAGGCCGCCGGGAGCGCCGGGGCCTCCGGCCCAACCCGTGCACCCGGGCCGGCCCATCGATCGAGCCGCCCCGCAGATCCCGGTCGCCGCGCCGCCAGGCGTGCGCGTCCGCGTTGACGAATCACGGTCCGCCTCCCATCAGCCCTGTCCGCCCAGCCGTGGTCCCGCCCACCCCAGAGGGCGGTACGTGATTATTTGATCGTTTTTGTCGCCTTCGTGTCCATGTACACCGAGGACGGAGTACGGTTCGAGACCGTCACGGTCGAGAACTCCCCGGATCGGCAGCCGACATGCTGAGGGTCGAAGTACTGGAGGCTGCGCTTCCGTCAATGACACGGTGGCGTGCACCTGGGGGACGGAGCGTGGACTGGGCCGCCGTCGAGGCGGTCCGAGGTGTATCAGGTCCTGGTCGTCGACGACTTCCTGACGGTGTCGGTTCCCCTTCCAGGCGCCGAGGCGTCATGGGCGTCCGCGTCCAGGGAGGACGAGGTCCTCCAGGATCTGTACGAGACGGGTGATACCGCGGGCTACGTTCCCTTCCCTCAGCCGGGAGGCCTGATCTCCTGGGCGGAGTCCAATGCGGGGACTCCTTCTACTGGAGGACAAGCCCCGCGGCCCCGGACGCATGGCCGGTGGTCGTCCGCGTGGACAACGCCGACTGGCGCCGTCCCCGACACTCTCCGACTGCAGCGGCGCATCCGCCGGTACCACGTGGACCACGGTGTCCAGCACGGCGACATCGTCGCCATGGCGCTCGACGCATTCCTTCGCGCCAAGGGCTACCCTCCCGACATCACCGCGCACAAGGCCGAAGAACAGTGATCACTCGGCCGGCCGCGGATGTGCCCCGCGCCCTCTCACCAGATGGCGCCTTGTCCGGTGGGCCGCAGGCGTTACCTCAATGCTCACAAACCCTCTCTGCCGCGGCGCCCGCGGGCGCGGTCGGCACACGCCGCTGCTCCTGCCCGGATCGGCGGGAGCAGCGGTGGGCCTGCGACGGTGACGTCACCAACCGGGCGGGATGATCCCGGCGACCGTCACGGTGTTCCCAGAGCCACGCTCCGGGGCGGAACCCGCGGTCGCCGTCGTCACCACTGTCGCGCCGACTGCCAGAGCGGCCGTCAGAAGGCTGGCGATCAACGCGGCCAGCGCACCGTACCTGCGGCGTCGTTCCATCTCGTCGGTCCTCCTCGCTCCCCGTTCGGGGACGTGCCGGAATGGGATGTTCATCGGCAGTCTGGCGTTCGGCGCCCCGGACAGGCTTCCGTCATGTGACCCATCGGGTGACCGCATCAAGGAGCCGGGGCGGCGCCATGGACCGGCATGGGGACGGGCGGTGCGCGTGGCTGAAGTGCGCCATCGGCTGGAAAGTCAGGCGGTGCCCGTGGCTGACGTCACGGCGGCGGCCAACTCCGAGCGGGAGGCGATGCCGAGCTTGGGGAAGATCCGGTAGAGATGGCTGCCGACCGTGCGGTGGGAGAGGTACAGCCGCCGGCCGATCTCCCGGTTGGTGAAGCCCTGGGCGGCAAGCCGTGCGATCTGCCACTCCTGGGGTGTGAGCCGGTCCAGCGGTCCGGGCTTGCGGTCGCCGCTCGCCTCGCCGGACGCCTGCAGTTCCTGGCGGGCGTCCTCGCCTTCGACCACGGCGCCGAGGGCGTCGAAGGCGTCTCGGGCGGAACGCAGGTGGACGCGGGCCTCCGACACCTGGTGGCGCCGTCGCAGCCAGGTGCCGTAGGCGAACTGGAGGCGGGCCCGATGCATCGGCCAGGCTGCCAGATCGGCGCCGGGCGCATCGGCGAACAGCTTCTCCGCGCCGTCGTCGGCCAGCATGGGTGCGGCGATCGTGAGGCCGGCCCGCAGCAGCGGGTTGCCTGTGGTCCGCGCGAGCGGGGCCAGTTCGGCGCAGCGGGCCCGCGCGGCTTCCCGGTGGCCGCTGCCGCCGGCGGCGACGACGTAGTCGGCCAGGGCCCACGCCCGCAGGTGTGGGTGGTAGGCGATGTCCGCCGGATCGAAGACGCGTGCCAGCTGTTCGTACGCCTCGTCGTAGCGGCCCGCGCCGAGGGCGGCGACGCCTCGGGCGATCGCCACCTGGGCGAGCATCGGTGGGATGCGGGCGGGCAGCAGGACCCGCTCGGCCCGAGCGGCGAGGTCCATGGCGGTGGCGGTGTCCCCGCGCCGGCCGGCCACCACGGCCGCGACGAGCTGGGTTCCGGTGGCCCAGAACGGTCTCCCGGACTCGACCAGCAGCCGGCCGCCCTCGTCGGCGGCGGACGCCGCGATGTCCAACCGGCCGACCAGCACGGCCGCCCAGGCCTGGACGAGCAGACACCTGCCGAGTGCGCCGAACTGCCCCTGCTCCGACAGTCCGTCGGCGGCTGCCGCGAGGAAGCCGACCGCCTGGTCGCACGCTCCGACAGCTTGTGCGGTGTTGCCCAGAAGGTAGTCGTGGTACGGGTCCGGGTCCCCGGGACGGCGACGACCGAGCCGTCGCAGGACCGCGGCTCCCCGCTCGGTCGGATCGGCCAGCGCCAGGATCGACAGTACCTGCGGGTCGTCGGGTGCCGCTGCGGCGTCGGCCAGTCCGGCCATCCGCCGGCACACCCGCGGATCCGGGTTGGACCACCACATCCGCATCACCACGTTCTCCATCGTCTCCAGCGCCTCGACGGTGTGCCCCGCCCGCAGCATGCGCTCGGCCAGCTCGGCGAAGGCCTCGGCCGGGTTGAAGCCGGACCGGGTGGTCCCGTGCACCTCCCGCTCCCACTGCAACCGGAGGCGGTCCCCGGCTTCGAGTTCGAGCCTCTCCGCCTCGTCGAGCAGCCGCAGGATCTGCGCCGGCCGGCCGCCCTCGCTCCTCGCGACCGCGGCGCGGAGCAGGAGCCTGCCGCGCCGCGTCGGCCGGGCGGTGAGCCGGGCCGCCCGCGCGATTGCCGTGGCCGCCTCCGAGATCGCGCCACGGAGTCTGGCGCGATCCGCGACCGCCTCCAGCTCATCTGACAGGTCCTCGTCAGGGCCGACCGCTGCCGCCGCCCGGTGCCACACCCGGCGGTCCGGCTCGTCCCCCAGCAGCTCGGCCACTGCCGCGTGCGTCTGCCGCCGCTCCGCTTCGCCGGCCGCCTGCCGGACCGCCGAGCACACCAGCGGATGGCGGAACCGCACCCCGGCCGGGTCGGCCACGACGAGCCCGGCGGCCACCGCGGGCGCCAGGTCCGCGCTGGACACCTCGTTGCCGACCATCCGGCCGGCCGCGGCGAGGGCCGTGGCGCTGTCCCCTTCGAGCGCGAGCGCCAGGAGCGCAGTCCGGCATGCCGACGGCAGGCCGGTCAGGCGGGCGGCGTACGCCTGCTCGAGCCTGTCGCTCAACGGCAACCGCGCGGGCACCTCCGCCCAGCCGGGCGACTCACGCATCGTCACCGCCAGCTCCACCAGGGCCAGTGGGTTGCCGGACGCCTCGTCCAGCACCCGTCGGCGTACCCGGGGATCGAGCCGGGCACGCGAGTCCAGAAGCGCCGCCGACGCCGCGGTCTCCAGTGGTCCCGGCTGCAGCTCCGGCAGGCCGACCATGCGCAGAGGGTTGTCGTCACCCTCGCCGTCGCGGCATGCGGCCAGCAGTACGACCGGATCCGCCTCCAGCCGGGTGCCGAGGAACGCCAGCACCTCACTCGTCGACCGGTCCAGCCAGTGCACGTCGTCGGCGACCACCAGGACCGGCCCCTGCTCGGCCAGCAACTCCAGGGCGGCCAGAGCGATGACGAAGACACCCGGGGCAGGTTTGTCGACGAGCCCGAACGCACTCAGCAGGGCCTCCCGCTGCTGGGCGGGAAGCCGGCCCATACCGGCGCGTAGATGCCACCAGAGCTGGTGCAGCCCGGCAAACGCCAGAGACGCCTCGCTGGGCACCCCCTCGCAGGTCACCACCAGCATTCCACGCTCGCGCGCCCGGCCGGCCGCCCAGTCCAGCAACGCGGACTTGCCGATGCCCGGCTCGCCCCGGACCAGCAGCGTCCCGCCGAGGGGTGCCTCCGACACGGCAGCGCTCAACAGCGCGTCCACCGCTGCCATCTCGTCGTCCCGTCCGATCAACGGCGTCATTACCGCCCCCCGCCTTCGGTACTGACGTAGTGTCATCGTCAGCGCACCGCTTCGGCAAGTACCGTCGGCCGCCTGCGCAGTTGATGGAGAGCAGGAGCGCCAGGGGGTCGGCGGGCCGCAGGAAGCGGCCCTGCACAGCGGCCTCGACGGCCTCGCATCCGTGCACCCATGACCGGGCTCGTCAAGCGGCCCGCACAGAGGCGACGGCGCTCACTGCGCGCAGGCATCCACCCGGACCGCCCCCGAGCGGCGGCGAACAGACCGTTGCTCGATCGACATGCACACGAAAGGACCCGACCCGCGTTTCCACCGGTCGGGACCCTTGATCCGGAGTGCCCCGGCTGGGCTACGGCCGGACCCTGCTCAGGGTGGGCGTACGCCGACTCTGCCTACGGAGGACGGGCCGGCGTCGACCAGCGCCCTGGCGGCTGCCGCCGCAGCCGCTCCGGGCCGCACGCACGTCAGTTACTTCGCCGCCTCGGTGGCGTCGTCCGCCTCCGCTCGTGCCAGAACCGCGTCCAGGGTGGCGTACTCGGCCTCCTCGACGGCCGCGATCGCGAAGGAGATGGCATCGGAGGCATAGTCCTCGGCGTCGTCTGCGGCTTTCCGCAGCCGCTTCACGTCGCGTTCCTCCTTGCGTTCCTCGATCTTGTCGCGGACCGCGGTCACATGCTCCTGCCAGGAGGTCTGTACCTGGTTCCAGGCACCGGTGACGTGCCCCTTCGTCTGTTCCCCGCTCGCCTTCAGCCGCTGGGCGCCCTGCTCGGCCTTGTCCTTCGCGTCGGCCACCGCGGCGGACAGCTTCTGCCGGTCCTGCGAGAGACCGGCCTCCACCGTCCGCTGCGCGTCGCGGGCCTTCTCCGAGAGTTCGGCGAGCTTGCTCACCGGGGCGGCCGGGTCGGTCGGAGGCGTCGGGTTCGACATGAGTGCATCCCTTCGTTGACGGACGTGCTGTTCGTTGACGGACGTGCTGTTCGTTGACGGACGTGCTGCGTACGGAGCGGGGAAGGAGTCAGTGGGACCCGACGAGCCGGCCCCTGGCCTGAGCGGTCCGACGGGTCCGCGCGGACAGCGCGAGCACGAAGGCGCCGTGCAGGATGCTGAAGGCGCCGAACACGGTGGCGAGTGTCACCGCCCCGCTGTCGGGCCGCGCCGCGAGCATGAACCCGAGGACGATCGAGACGAGGCCGCTGAGCAGCCACATCGCCCGCTCGCCCGCGCTCCCGCCGTGCCGGAACGACAGGGCCACCTCCATGACGCCGGTGACCGGTGCCCACGCCGCCACCCATGCCGTCAGCACCAGCGCCGTGACGCCCGGCCACGTCAGTGCGCCGAACGCCGCGGCGAAGGACAGCACGGCCGGCAGCAGATACCCGAGGGCCGAGCCGGCGCGGTCACTGCTGAAGGCGCGTATGAGATCGATACCGGCGGCCAGGAGCCCTCGCCAGAACAGAGCGGTGGCGGTCGACCTGGCCATGATCACGCCCTTCTCGTTCGGAGACTGCCCGCCCGCGCGGAGCGGAACCGAGGCGGTGCGGCCCTCACCCTGCCGCGGTGTGACTCGGCCCGCTTGCGTCAAACGACTCAACGGGCGGCTTACCCGTACGCGTTCGGCGTCGTCCGCAGTCGATTGACGGAAGGTCGGCGAACCGCCCGGCGCATACCCTGCGAGCGGCATCCCGTGGGAAGCGAACCAAGGAGTGGTCATGGGCTCTGCGACAAACGGGTCACACATCCGGCTCCGGAACGAGCAGGCCGTCCTGGCGCGGATGCGTGGGACCCAGGACCGGATCGCGGACGCGATCACCACCTTCTCCGGGACCATGCAGTTCGTCTACATCCACGCGGTGTGGTTCACGGTCTGGATCACCTTCAACGAGGGGCTGTTCGGCCGTTCCGCGGTCTGGGACCCGTACCCCTTCGGGCTGCTCACGATGATCGTCAGCCTTGAGGCGATCTTTCTGTCCACGTTCGTGATGGTGAGCCAGAACCGCCAGGCGGTCCGCGAAAAGGTCCGCGCCGACCTGGACTTCGAGACCGACATCCGCTCGGAGGTGTGGTCGGCTCACATCGGATCTGCCCTCGGCGTCGACCCGGACAAGGTCGAACAGGAGGTGCAGGCGCTCCTCGCGAAGAACCAGGCGAAGATGAACGGCGCCGCGCAGCCGAGCGAGTAGGCGGGCTCGTCGGCGTACCGTGCGCACGTCAGTCAGACGACCGAAGCGGCGGCGCCGGCCAGGCGGTGACGATGCCCTTCATCGGGCCGAACTGTCTCCGGGAGGTCCTGTCATGATCCAACGCCACCGTCCTCTCCTCTCCTACTGGGACTGGCAGCAGCGGGCGCGCTGCCGGGGCATGGACAGCTCCGTCTTCTTCTCCCCGCCCGGTGAACACGGTCCCGAGAAGCGCGCGCGGGAGGCGAAGGCCCGGGCCGTCTGCAGGCGCTGCCCGGTGATCGAGCCCTGTGCCTGGACCGCCATGAGCGGTCCTGAAGCGTACGGCGTCTGGGGAGGCATGTCCGAGGTGGAGCGCAGACAGCTTCGGCGACCGGGGCGGCGCAGGGACGTTGCCGCGGAGTCCGAGATGGCCGACTCCGAGTGAAGCAGTTGTTACAGGGAGGGCGTGCGATGGCGGCGAACAGTGGCGGTGCGGACGCGGAGCGGTCGCGGCTCGCGGAGGCCGACGCGGGGCGGGCGGCGTGGCGGCGCTGGGGTCCCTATCTGAGCGAGCGGCAGTGGGGCACGGTGCGGGAGGACTACAGCCGGGGAGGTGACGCGTGGTCGTACTTCACCCATGACCAGGCCCGTTCCCGGGCCTACCGCTGGGGCGAGGACGGCATCGCGGGCGTCAGCGACGACAAGCAGCGGCTGTGCCTCGCGCTGGCGCTCTGGAACGGGCGGGATTCGATCCTGAAGGAGCGGATGTTCGGCCTCACCAACGCGGAGGGCAACCACGGCGAGGACGTCAAGGAGTACTACTTCCACCTCGACAACACGCCCACCCACTCGTATATGAAATACCTCTACAAGTATCCGCAGGATGCCTTCCCGTACGACGACCTGGTCGCCACCAACCGGGCCAGGGGCCGCCGGGACGTCGAGTACGAGCTGCTGGACACGGGAGTCTTCGACGAGGACCGCTACTTCGACGTGTTCGTCGAGTACGCCAAGGCCGGCCCCGAGGACCTGCTGGTCGAGATCACCGCGCACAACCGCGGCCCCGAGGAGGCCACGCTGCACCTGCTGCCGACGCTCTGGTTCCGGCACACCTGGTCGTGGGCGGGCGGCACGGCCGTACCGGGCCTGCGGCTCACGCCGGGCGCGATCCGGGCCGACCACGAGGAACTCGGCGCGCGGTGGCTGTATTTCACAGGTGACCCGGAGACTCTCTTCACCGAGAACGACACCGACAACGAGCGGATCTTCGGCAGCCCCAACGCCACCCCCTACGTCAAGGACGGCATCGGCCGGTACGTCGTCGACGG
>NZ_JBICZC010000010.1:460280-511132 GCF_043201715.1 Streptomyces sp. NPDC048291 | reverse complement strand
AGATCGCCGCCGTCACCGCCTTCCTCGTCTCCGACGACGCCTCCTACATCACCGGCCGCACCATCGAAGCCGACGGCGGCTACTTCTAACCCCCCTCCGGATGCCTGCCGCCCGGCAAGTAGCTGGCAAACCTGCACGAACGGGTGAACGCCCAAGCTCCTGCAGACTCCCGGGCGGAAGGCGGATTCTCTCCCGCAAGCGGGAGGTACCCCCGCCCGGCCCGAAGGCTAGGCCAGCTTCCGGGAATTCCGGTGATCAGCGGAGGCCGTACTCGTCTTTGCCGGCTAGATCCAGCTGTCTGCCGGGCTTCGCGATCACCGTGGGGGCTCCGGTTCGCCGGTCCGTCGGGCATCCCCGGTGAGGCCGAGCCAGCGCTCTGGTCCGGGCGGTCAGAGGAAGACGGGCGCAAGGTCGCAGTAGAGACGGTAGGAGTCGATGAGCCCGGCCCCATCGATGCGCCAGATGCTCACGGCACGGATGGTGATTGTGCGGCCGTATATCCCGTGGTAGTCGACGGACAGCTCGGCAATGGTGTCCGAGCCCTCGGTCCACTCGTTGAGCACCGTGTGTTGCAGTCCTTTGACGGCGGCAAAGAACCCCTTCAGTCTGGCCGCGATGACCGCGGGGCCTATCAGCGGATCGCCGTTGGGGAACTGCAGGCGCCCCTGTTCTGCGAACAGTCGGCTGAAGCCTGCGGCATCGCGTGCATCGATCAGTGCGATGACGGTCTTGGTGAACTCACGGGACATGGCGTTTCGTCTCATTTCACGCTACTAAGGGTGCCTGCTGCACGCTCACGCATCGCCCTGACTGACGCACGCACAGCGTCCAGGCAGTCCGCCTCCGTGTGCTCGGCGAGCCCTTCCTCCGCGCCTTCCGGATCAGCACTGCCCGCCGCAGTCCCGGAGGCATGAATGCCAGTTCCGGCTCGCCGGGGCGGACTCGCTACCCATCGCGGCTGCGGCCGTGACGTAGGTACGTGACATGTGCTCTATGACTCGGGCACAGGGTGACGACTTCGCGTACGAGCCGTCCGGCATGGACGGTCTCCCGTACCAGGCATCCGTCGAACGGTCAGCCTCAGCGCTGCCGATGCCGACCGCAGAGGGGAAGCAGTGTTGAGCCATGATCACGCGGCCCTCTCAGCCGCCGACCGCCTTGAGAACGGGCTTCGTGCCGTCGTCCGAGGTGAGAGCACGACCCGCTTCGAGCACGACTGCTCCACGCCTTCGGGCTCCGCCCGCCATCGCCCTGCGCCCTTCTATGACGATCACACACAGGCATTAGTGTACACACTTATATTCCTCGGATCGAAAGAGATGCGCGCTTTAGTCGAGACAGAAGCCATCTGATAAGAACTGTGTATGTACTTTTCCCCGGCGAGGTGGCGAGAGCGACGGGGCCTCACCAACGGCGACCGTATGCGCATACGTGCGAGTAGCCCGGCCGTTCGCGCGCGCCGGCCCGAGACACCTCGCGGCGGCGCGTCCGCCCGGCCTCCACACGTCTCCCCCTGCGCGCGTGCGACGAGAACAGCTCCTGTCCGTCGGCACAGCCCACGGACACATTGGGCTCGTTACGCGGTCCGCCGTGAGACAGATTCGGTGCGATGCCCGGAGGGATCACATGATCGGCAACCTGGCCAACCATCCAGTCAACCTGGACACCGGACGGCGCTTGAGGGCCGAGGAGCCGCCTGGCATCGCAGCCCTGACAGGTCCGGATCCCATGCCTGGCCAACGCCCGGAACCAGTCTCCGAGGACACGGCTCGCCGGGCTGTGGAAGCCCTGTTCCTGCAGCACCAGGACGATGTCGTACGGCCGTGGGAGCGGCTTGGCCGCTACGCGGCCGAGCGCGGCGACATGGTGACGGCTTACGCCTACTTCGCCGCCGCCCTGCTCGCCGCCGATCGGGTGCTGGATGCAATGGGCTACCAGCCGGGGGACCGGCTCAGCTGGGACCACCCTGCAAACCGGCCGGTGATCCAGGCGTCCTGCGGCCTGGGACTCGCGGCGAAAGCCCTGGGCCGCAAGCAGGAGGCCGATCGGTTGCGGCATCGCACACAGCTTCTGGCAGCGGACTCCCCCCGCTGAACCTGGTGCCCGCCGCACTGCCTTCTTCCTCCTGCAGGAAATCCCCATCCCTCCGTTAGGAGACACCGTGTCCACCTCGACACCCCACCGGCCTCCCGCCAGCCCCAGTGCTGTGATCGTCGCCGGCGGCACCGGAAACATCGGTGAAGGCAGCGTCCGGGCCGGTCTGAGTGCCGGCGCCACTGCCGTCGTTCCGTCCCGTGACCAGAGCCGTCTGGACGCCCTGCGCCGGTACGTCGTGGAGTTCGGTGTCAACAGCGCGAAGCTCGACACACGCGTCGCCGACATCGGCGACTTCACCCAGATTCTCGCGCTGTACGCGCAGCAGCCGAAGGCGACCGTCCACACCTTGTTCGCCCGCCCCGTCCCCGGGTTTCCCTTCCAGGCCGGGGGTGGATGAGGTACGGGCCGGTAGCCCGTTGAAGCACTCACCTCAACCGTGACGTCTCATCAACGGCCCGGGCCTGACGTCCCGGGCCCCGCACGGCCGGCGCCGCTGGGCTTGGGCTGCGTATGTGTCCTGTCCACGCCCCCGTTTCGGTAGGTGCGCCTGGGGCGGTTGACTGCAGCCCTCGTCGTGACGGCCTCCCGCGCTCCGGTGCGGATGTTACGGAAGACTCCCTCACAGCCTTCAGGCGGTGAGGATGAGTTTGTCCTTGAGGTGACCGCCATCGAGCAGCCGGTGGGCGTCGGTGATGCGCTCGAACGGGAACGCCTGCTCCACGTAGGCCCAGAACTGCCCTGTTCGACGAGGTCACGCAAGGCGACCGGATCCTGGCGACCGAGATGCCACTGAAGCACATGCCGACCGCCTCGTACCTGGCAGCGAGCTCCGCGTCCTCCTCGGCGACCGCCGTCACCAGATGACCGCCCGGGCGGAGCATCCAGAGCGACCGCCCGATGGTGTCCCCCTCGATCCTCTCCAGCACGACGCCGATGTCGCGGAGCCCAGGTCGGCGATGGCGCCAGGGCGGGCCGCCCGCAGCTTGGCGGTGAGCTGGTCGTGTCGGCAGACGGTGATCTCCGAGGTTCCGTCCGGGCCGGGCCGCCGAGACCCAGAACGGTCGGCCGTGGTCCTCGGTGAGCGCGATGACGAGCAGGCCATGGCATTTGCTCTTGCCGGAGTAGTTCTTCCGATTCTCTTTGCTGGTGCGACGCCGGGTGCGGATCAGCGTGCCGTCCAGCAATACGACCCCGCCACCCTTGTGGGTGATCTTTTTGAGGGCGCGGTCCATGCGCGGGGCGCGAGCGGCCAGCAGGCCGACGACTTCCCTGACCCGCCGGGTCACGGCGGTGCGGTGTATCCCGTTGCCAGCAGCCAGGTCGCCCGGCCGCTGGTCCCACCGCAGTACCGCGAGCACGATGGTGGCGATCTTCCCTGCGGGCAGGGCGCGCCACCGTGACCTGATCTTCTTCAGATGGCCGCATATCAGGCCGGCGAACCAGCTCAGGGTGGCGCTCGACAGCGGCAGGCGGGCAGCGCAGACAAGGCCGTCAGGGCCCTCGACGGGATGGTTTTTTCTTCACACTAAACTCAACTACCGCCCAGAGCAGTTCAGTTACGTCCCCATCCGCGCAGCTACTGCCGCATCAGGCACCCACCTTCCTCGCTATCGAACCCGGGGAGGCAGGTGCGTGATGCGGTCTTCCCAGCGCCCTTGTGGGGCTCCGGGAGAAGCGGCCGGCCTGACAGCAACTTTTGACGGGACGTCAGATCATGAGCACATCGGTTTGATCTTGTTGGTCTCGTTGACCGCGTCGGCCCAGGAGAACTCGTCGTTGTCGCTGACGTAGTAGTAGGTGGCTCCGTTGGGAGCCATGGCCACGGTGATGCCGCCGTAGCCGGACATGAACGGCACGTAGAAGGAGCAGGAGTACTGCGGGTAGGACGACGGGGTGAACTGGAGCGCCCACAGGCCGTTGTTGTACTTGAAGGCGGTGGTCCCGGTGGTGGTGACGCCCCGGTCCGAGGAGGTCTTCTGCATCGTGGCCGCCAGAGCGGTGGAGTTGAGCACCTGGGTGCCGTTGACCGCGCCGCCGTCGTTGTTCAGCAGCTTCGCCACCTTGGCGATGGAGTCCTGCGTCCAGAAGAGTCCGTAGCCGCCGAGGGGCACACCGGTCGCGGAGTTGTCGGTGCGCTCGGTGGTCAGCGAGTCGGGGCCGACGCCGAGGGGTTTGAAGACGTCGTCGCGCACCAGGTTGAAGATGTCCGCGCTGCTTCCGGCCTTCGACTGCAGGTAGTTGTTCTCCGCGCGGGCGGCAAGGAAGTAGTCGGACGTGTGGTAGACCCACTGGCTGCCCGGGGTGGACTTGTGGGGGTAGGACAGCGCCGTGGACACCTTCGAGCTGTACGACTCGGCGGTGAAGAAGTTGGACATGGTGGTGCCGTCCTCGTCCGTCTCGAAGCCGGATGAGGAGTAGTTGCCGGTCGCCATGTCCAGCGCGTTGTTGAGGGTGACGCTGGACCAATCACCCGAGGACGAGGACGTCTCGGGCACCCAGTTCTTGATCAGTTCGCTGGCGACGCTCGCACCGTAAAGCTGCTCAAGCCGCATGGCGGCGATGCTGGTGAAGGCGCTCTTGGCCGTGGAGTATGAGGGCAGCAGCATGTCGGAGCAGAACGCGTAACTGCCGTAGCGGGTCGTACAGCCGGAGGTGTAGTTCACTCCGTTGATGTAGACGCCGTAGGCGGTCATGCTGGAGGCGGTGACGCCGGAGCCGAACTTGCTCGTGTCGACGCCCGAGCTGGGATAGTCGGTGGCCAGGGCGTTGATGGACTTGGTGGGGAGGCGTCCCGCCACCTCGGTGGCGTAGTCGTTCTCGATGGTGGTGGCGTTGCTGACGGTCTGCGGGGTGTAGGTGCCCGTCAGCTGGCCCCACATGTTGAACTTCTGGTAGTCGCAGGTCTCCTGGGTGATCTGGTAGCGCACCTTGCTGATGCCGCCGGCGTCGAACAGGAAGGTCATCTCCCCGTTGTGCACGCAGTTGGCGTTGCGTTCGACGAGCGCGAACGGGAAGGACGCGCGGGTCATGCCGTTGTCGGAGGTCTCGTCCCAGGCCCGGCCGGCGCCCACTTCCAGGTTCCAGACGGTCGAGCCGGTGTACTGCAGGCCCCGCACGGTCGGGATGAGGTGGCTGCCGTTTTGCACGAAGGTGACGGAGACCGACGGCAGGTGTTTCCACACCGAGTCGGCGGTCGAGGTCCGGTTGTAGGTGTCCACGAGCTCACTGAACCCGCCGCCCGTGGACGTCCCGCTGAGCGTCAGAGTTCCCTGGAAGGAGTGCGACGGCGCCGCCGCGCCGGTGGGGAGCGCGAAGGCGGAGTCGCTGACCGGAGCGCTGGAGGTGCCGGTGGTGAGGTCCGTACGGGTCAGCAGGGTGCGGCTGACCGCGCCGCTGCCGGTCAGGGGGTCGTCGGCGACGGCGGTGAGAGTGTCGGCGGAGGCCGTGGTCGCCGTGGCGGTCAGCCCGGCCAGCAGAAGCAGGCAGGACAGGGCCACGCGGAGTCTCGGGCTGGGTCTCATGCCGCTGAAGGTGACCCCGGCGACGGGAGTTTGTCGAATGCCTGTTGGTGCCGTACGTCATGTCACCCGCGTATGGCCGCTCTTGGCGCCGGGAGGCGAGGCGAACAGGTCACGGCAGAAGACGGCGAGCCCGTCGAGGCAGGAACGGATCTGGGCGCAGGCGTAGTGTGTGGGGTCCCAGGCTCCGAAAAGGGTGACGTGCAAAGGCCCGTCGGCAAGCCGGATCGGCAGTGACCGCAGGGCGAAGCGCGGGTCGTCGGAGACGACGCACACGCCCTTGCCCGCCGCCGCCAGCGCCTGCGCGACGGCCGGCGCCCTGGCCACGTACGAGGCCTTGTAGCCCAGCCCGGCCTTGGCGACCGCCTCATCCAGGACCCGCCGCACACCGTGCAGTTCGTCCATGACGATGATCCGGTCCGTGCTGAGGTCGTCCAGGGTGACATGGTCACGGTCCGCCCAGGGGTGGCCGGGGGCGACCTGGACCCACACACAGGCCTGGCCGAGCACGACGTAGCTCAGGTCGGAGGGCGGGGGCCGGGTACCGATGGCGAAGTCGGCCTGGCCGACCGACAGGGCGCCGTAGACGCCGTGCGGGGAGGCCTCGATCACGTCGGTGATCTGTCCCTCGGGACCGCTGGCCACGACGAACGGCGCCACGACGTCGGTGACGGTCGTGGGCGGCGCGATCACGGTCAGCGGCACGCCCGCGCCGGAGGCCATCGAACGTGCCGTGTCCCTGGCGAGCCGGGCGCGGGCGATCACGTCACGGGCGACCGGCAGGAACGCGCGGCCCGCGGGCGTCAGTCGCAGCGGCCCCTCCCCGCGCCGGAACAGCGTCAGACTCAACTCCCTTTCGAGCTGCCGGATCTGACGGGACAGCGACGGCTGTGTCACGTGCACCTCGTGCGCCGCAGCCGTGACCGAACCGAGATCCACGATCGACAGGAAGTACTCAAGGACACGCAGTTCCACTATGCCTCCAAGGCATGGGAAGTACGGAAGACAAGTATTTGCGGGTCATATCCCGCAGGTCAACACTGTCAGGCAACGGCGCCCCGCAGCCCGGTCGGTTCGCGTACCCCCACACGTCACCGCTTCTTGCCCTCTTCTCGACATCCCATCCGGAGGTGCTTCGTGCATCACAGACGTCTGCCCGCGCGCTGTTCGCGCCGGTGGGCCGCCGTGGCCGCTCTCACCGTCGGCGCCCTGGCCGCGAGCGGTTGCACCGGACCCGCCACGTCCGGCGGCGACGCCGTCCTGACCGTCGCCTCGACCGCTGACGTGACCACCCTCGACCCGGTGGCCTCTTTCTCCACCGAGGCGATGTACCTGGGCAACATCTACGAGCCGCTGCTGTGGAAGAACGCTGCCGGCTCGTCGACCGCGTACACGCCCGCCATCGCCACCTCCTGGAAGAAGTCGGCTGACGCCAGGACCTGGACCTTCACCATCCGGCGCGGTGTCAGGTTCCACGACGGGACCCGGGTCGACGCCGCCGCGGTCGAACAGAGCGTCCTCGCGGCGCGCAAGAGCGGCGGTGCCTCCTTCATCTGGGCGCCGCTCGCGAGCATCACCACTCCCGACGACCACACCGTCGTGATGCACCTGAAGTACGCCGCCGCGATGGACCTCATCGCCTCGTCCACCTACGGCGCCTGGATCGTCTCCCCGAAAGCCCTCAACGCGGCGGCCAAGGACAAGACCTACTACAACACCAAGGGCGTCGACGGCGGCACCGGCCCCTACCGGATGGCGTCCTACCGCGCCGGCAAGGAGATGGTCCTGACGCGCGCGGCGTCCTACTGGAACACCGCGCGCGCCGCCACCTACAAGACGGTCGACGTGCAGATCACGGCCGACACCGTGACGGCCCAGCAGATGCTGACGGCCGGTGAGGTCGACCTCTCCACGTCCGTCCCCCTGCAGAACGTCAATTCGTTCCGCAAGAACGCCAAGTACACAGTCAAGGACTACTCTTCGCCGTTCAACTACGTCGCCTTCTTCAACACCAGGCGCAAGCCCCTGAACAACCCCCTGGTCCGCCAGGCCCTGTCGTACGCCACGCCCTACAAGGACATCATCACCGTCGGCGCCCAGGGCTACGGCACGCAGTCGCACGGCCCGGTGCCCAAGGACATCTTCCCCTACGACGCCTCCGTGCCGCAGTACCACCAGGACCTGGCCAAGGCCAAGGAGCTGCTGGCCAAGGCCGGTTACCCGAAGGGCGGCTTCACCCTCCACCTGACGTACGCCTCGGAGAACGAGGCCGAGGCCCGGTTCGTGCCGCTGCTCAAGGACGCCTACGCAAAGCTCGGAGTGACCGTGAAGGTCACCTCTCAGCTGTTCAACCAGCAGTGGCAGAACGCCAAGTCCAACCCGGCCGGGGCACAGGACATGTTCGTCCTCTACTACTGGCCGACCTACAGCGACGCGGGCTCGGACAACCTGTACTCGCTCTACCACAGCAGCGTCAAACCGTACTTCAACCTCAGCTACTGGAAGAACGCCACCTACGACGGCCTCGTCGACAAGGCCGGCACCTACACCGCCGACGACCCGGCGAAGGCCCGTTCGCTGTACGTGCAGGCGGAGCGCATCCTCTACTCCGAGGCGCCCGGCCTGTCGCTGTACGACTCGCGAGCGGTCTACGTCGTCCCCAAGGCTCTCAGCGGCTTCGGGTTCAACGAGAACTATCCCTTCACCGTGTTCTTCGCCGCGCTGAAGCCGACGGGCTGACGGGGGGGCTTCGATGATGCGACACCTCGCGCGGCTCGCGGCGTCCTTTGCCACGGTGCTGTTGATCCTGACCATGGCCACGTTCCTGCTCGCCCGTGTCCTGCCCAGCGACCCGGCCCTGGCCTACATAGGTCCCAAAGCCACCGCGGCACAAGCGGCCCGGATACGGGCACAGCTCAGGCTGGACCAGCCACTGCCTGAGCAGTACGTCCACTACCTCGTACGACTGGTCCACGGTGACTGGGGCTACTCGCTGGCCACGAAACGCCCGGTGCTCAGCGAGATCGCGGACCGGCTGCCCGCGACACTGGAGCTGATCGCCGCGTCCACCCTGCTGTCCGCTGCGCTCGGCATCGGGCTCGGTGTCGTGGCCGCGCGCCGCGAGGGCGGGCGCGTCGACTCGCTCGTCCGGCTGGTGTCCATCGCAGGCGTGTCCATGCCCGCCTTCTGGCTGGGACTGCTGCTCCAGGTGGCGTTCGTGGACCGGCTCGGCCTGCTGCCGGCGACCGGCGCCTTCAGCAGCACCCTGCGGTTCGTCGACCCGATCAGGTCCGTCACCGGCTTTCCGCTCCTGGACAGTCTCCTGACCGGCAACTGGACCGCCTTTTCCGACGGGTTGAACCATCTGGTGCTGCCCACGGTGACGCTCGCCGCCTACCAGGTGGGCCTCGTGGCCCGCATGACGCGCGCGTCGATGGTCGAAGTACTGGCACAGGACCACATCACCGCGGCGAGAGCCTATGGGCTGCGGGAGAGGGCGATCGTGTGGACGCTCGCGCTGCGGGGCGCGCTCTCCCCCACTCTGACCGTGCTCGGCATGGCCGTGGCGTACTCGCTGACGGGCACGTTCTTCGTGGAGACGGTCTTCAACTGGCCGGGCATCGGCCAGTTCGCCACGCAGACCATGCTCGCCGTCGACTACCCGTCGATCATGGCCATCACCCTGCTGGGCGCCGCGGGCTACCTGTTCACCAACGCGGTGGTGGACGTCCTGCAGGCACGCGTCGACCCACGGGTGAGGCTGTCATGACGGCCCCGGTGATCAGGGACACGACGGCGGCCGTACCGGAGGGGGCCCCGGAATCGAGGACGCGGTCGCTGTGGCGGCGTTGGCTGAGGCTGGCCCGGGCCGACCGGTTCGGCGCGGCCGCTGTGGTGCTGGTCGCCGCGCTGGCCGTGGTCACGGTCTCCGGTACCTGGCTCGCCCCCTACCCGGCGCAGGGCCGGGGCGCCGCCGACGTCGCCGCGCGGAACATCGCACCCGGCACGGCCCACCTGTTCGGCACCGACGAACTCGGCCGCGACGTGCTGTCGCGGGTGATGCTGGGCGCGGGGCCCGCGCTGCTGCTGTCGGTGGCCGTCGTCGGAATGGCCGTGGCGGTGGGCGTGCCGCTCGGCGCGTCGGCCGGCTACCTCGGTGGGTGGACAGACACCGTGATCTCCCGGGTGACGGAGTTCTTCCAGTCCTTCCCGCCGCTGCTGCTGGCCATGGTCGCGGTCGCCCTCCTCGGCCCCGGCCGGCTCGACGCGGGCCTGGCGCTCGCGGTCTGCTGGTGGCCGTGGTACGCGAGGCTGGTACGCGCCGAGGCCCGCTCCCTGCGCGAGCGGCCGTTCGTCGAAGCGGCCCGGTCCATGGGCGTTCCGCTGCCGGTCATCCTCGCCCGCCACGTCGTGCGCAACTGTGTCGGCCCGATCCTCGTCCAGGTCACGGTCGACCTCGGCTCGGTGATCCTCGCGGAGGGCTCGCTGGCCTTCCTCGGCCTCGGCGCCCAGCAGCCGTCGCCCGACTGGGGCCTGATGGTGGAGGAGGGCCACGCCTCGCTGTTCGACGCGTGGTGGATCTCCACCTTTCCCGGCCTCGCCATCTTCGTGACCGTCCTCGGGTTCAACCTGCTGGGGGATGCGCTGCGCGACCTCCTCGACCCGCGGAAGGCGCGGCCATGACACCTCAGGAGAGTTCCGCCTCAGCCATGAGCCCACAGGAACACCCCGTTTCGGCGGCCGGGTTCCAGGACACCCCCGTTTCAGTCAACGGCCCTCAGAAGTACCCCCGGTCGACCGCGGACCACATCGCTCCCGCCGACCGACCGGGCCCGGGACCGCTGCTGGAGGTCACCGGCCTCACCGTGTCCTTCCCACGCCCCGGCCGCCCTGAGCTGCCCCCGGCACAGCCGGTGCGGGAGGTCGATCTGCGGGTGTCCCAGGGGGAGATCCTGGGCGTGGTCGGCGAGACGGGGTGCGGCAAGACGCTGACCGGGATGGCGGTCCTCGGTCTGCTCCCGCCGCACGCCCGACTCGGCGGCAGCATCCGGCTCGGCGGCGCGGAACTGGCTGGTCTGCCGCCCGCCGAGCGGGCCGCGCTGCGCGGTGGTGCCGTGTCCCTGGTCTTCCAGAACCCCGCGACCGCCTTCAACCCTGTCTTCAGCATCGGCGACCAGGTGCGCCGTGTCGCCCGGCGGCACCTGGGCATCAGCCGCCGCGAGGCCGAGGCGCTGGTCCTCGACCGCCTCGGCAGGGTCGGCCTGCCCGATCCACGCCGGGTGGCGCGGGCGTACCCGCACGAGTTGTCCGGCGGCATGCTGCAACGCGCGATGATCGCGATGGCGCTGGTCGCCGGGCCCAGACTGCTCGTCCTCGACGAACCCACCACCGCGCTCGACGCCACCGTCGCCCGGCACATCCTGCGCCTGCTGCTCGACCTGCGACAGGAGAGTGGCTTCACCGCCTTGCTCATCACCCACAACCTCGGTGTGGTCGGTGACGTGTGCGACAGCACGGCCGTGATGTACGCGGGCCGGGTCGTGGAGCACGGGCCGACCCAGGACGTCCTCAGCCGTCCCGGCCACCCCTATACCCGCGGCCTGCTCGGTGCCCTGCCCGGCCGGGGCGCCCCCGGGCAGCCGCTGACCGCCATCGCGGGCACGGTCCCGCCCGACGCCGCGCAGGTGCGCGGCTGCGCCTTCGCCGACCGCTGCCCAGAGGTGATGGACATCTGCCGGACCACCGATCCCCGGCCCAGGGCGCTTGCGCCCGGACGGCAGGCCGCGTGCCTGCGGGCCCCTGAGGAGGCGGCGTCATGAGGAACCTGGCCGGTGCCCCGAGAAGGCGGCCCCCCGGACGGCCGCAGGCCGCCGTTCCTGGCCGAGGCTGTGTGGTGAACGACCCGGCGGGCGACCACGCGGGCACTCCGGTGGACCCGGCCCCCGGCAGGGCGGCACTGGAGGTACGCGACCTGGAGGTGAGTTTCCCCGCCCGCTCCGGACGCCGCGGTGAGGTGGTGCACGCCGTGCGGGGGGTCAGCCTGACCGTGGCGGCGGGGTCCGCCTTCGGCCTGGTCGGCGAGTCGGGCTCCGGCAAGAGCACCCTCGCGCGCGCCGCGCTCGGCCTGCTGCGCTCGTCGAGCGGCACCTGCCTGGTCGGCGGGACGGACGTCGCCACGGCACACGGAGCCGCACTGCGCACGGTCCGGCGGGACGCGGCGATGGTGTTCCAGAATCCGGTCGCCGCTCTGAATCCCCGCCGTACGGCGGCGGCCAGCGTGGGAGAGCCGCTGCGGCTCCAGGGCCTCGGCCGCGCCGAGACCGCCCGGCGCACGGCGGACCTGCTCGACCAGGTCGGGCTGACGGCCGCACACGGCGCACGGCTGCCGCACGAGTTGTCCGGGGGACAGTGCCAGCGGGTCGGTATCGCCCGTGCCCTGGCCACGAGCCCGCGACTGCTGGTCCTCGACGAACCCACCTCGGCCCTCGACGTGTCCGTCCAGGCCCAGATCCTCAATCTGCTGCTCGCCCTCAAGGCCTCCCTCGGGTTCGCCTTCCTCCTGATCTCCCATGACCTGGACGTGGTCAGACACATGAGCGACACACTGGGCGTGATGTACCGGGGGCGGCTGGTCGAGACGGGTCCGGCCGGCCCGCTGCTGGCCTCCCCCGCTCACCCGTACACCCGCGCGCTGCTGGACTCGGTGCCCGGTCAGGGACGCGACCGCCTCCTGGCCGGCCCGCCGGAACCCTCCGGGCCTGCTCCCGGTCCGGGAGCAGGCTGCGCCTACCGGCCCCGGTGCCCGCTGGAGGGCAGCAAGGTGGCGGACGGCGCCTGCGCCACCGATGTCCCCCTGCCGCAGCCTGCCGGACCCGAGGGCGTCGAAGCCGCCTGTCACCTGGCCACGGCCGTCACCACCACCCGCCCCGGTATGAAGGGAAACAACGCGTGACCCCTGCGAAGGACAGCATCGTGAAGGGCGGCGGACGCCCCTGGCCGATCACGCTGGAAAACTGGCAGGACGCCCCGCTGAGTCGCTGGGGCTTCGCCCATGCGGAGCAGATCGTCCCCGCGGCCGTGATCCGCGCCGCCGACCCACCCGAGCCGTCCCCTTCCGCCGCAGGCTCCGAATTGACCGGGCTGCACGTTCCGCTCGACGGCCGTGAGGTTCCGCTGGAGACCTTCCTGTCGGCGTCCGCGACCGACGCGTTCCTCGTGTGCGACCGCGACGGCATCCGCTACGAGACCTACGACGGGGTGATGGACCGGCACTGCAGGCACCTGTTGATGTCCGTGTCCAAGTCGGTGTGCTCGCTGCTGATCGGCCAGCTCGTCGCCGAGGGCGCGCTGGAGCTCTCCGAGCCCGCCCGGACGTACGTGCCGGAACTGGGCGACTCGGCGTTCGGGACCGCGACGATCCAGCAGATCCTGGACATGTCGGCGGACGTCGACTACAGCGAGGACTACCACGACCAGTCCTCCCACGTACGTCTGCAGGACCGGATCGCGGGCTGGCGGACACGGCAGCCCGAGGACCCCGGCACCGTCTTCGACTTCCTGGCGTCCCTGCGGTCCTCGGGCCCCCACGGCAGGCGCTTCCAGTACTGCTCGGCAGCGACCGACGTACTGGCCTGGGTCACCGAGCGGGTCACCGCGGGCCGCTACCCGGACCTGCTCCACGAGCGGCTGTGGCGGCACCTGGCCATGGAGCGGGACGCCCAGATCACGATCGACCGAGCGGGCTTCGCCTTCGCCAACGGCGGTATGTCGACCACCGCCCGGGACCTGTCCCGGATCGGCCTGCTCCTGCTGGACCACGGAGTGGCGGGCGGCCGGCAGGTGGTCCCCGAGGACTGGATCGACGCCATCGTCCAGGGCGGCGACCCGGCCGCAGTCACTGGCACGGTCTTCAGCGAGGTGCACCCGCGCGGTTCGTACCACAACCACTGGTGGGTGACCGGCGACGACCACGGCAGCCTGTACGCGACGGGCATCCACGGCCAGTACCTGTGGGTCGACCCGGCCAGGCAGGTGGTGATCGTGAAGTTCTCCTGCCTCCCGGTCGCCACCAGCGCCGACTGGTCGCACCGCCACGCCCGCGTCTTCCGCAGGATCGCCGAATCCCTCTGAAGGGTGGTGGCGCCGGCCGCTGCCCGGCGCCACCACCCCGGTCCCGCCTGCGGCCGACCTCGACGAGGCCAGCCGTGTCAGGCGCGGCGAGGCCGACCGCCTGAATGTCGCCTTCATCACCTCCGCCACCGAGATCGTCGGCGAACGGCTCCGTGCATTCTCCCGCCGCCGCCCAGACGTCCAGATCAAGCTGCACGAGGGCTTCACCGTCGACGTCCTGGCGGCCCTGGAGCGGGGCACGGCCGACGTCGGGACCGTGCGGGATGCCGAGGAGCGAGACGACATCGACCTTTCCCTGCTGACGACGGAACGGTTTGTCGCCGGTATCCCCACAGAGCACCCCTCCGCAAGAAACGACCATGCGGAAGCAACAGCGCTGGCCGCTGACCCGCTGATCCTGTTCCCGCGTACAGCAGGAGCTCGGGCGTTCGACGTGAACACGCAGCCGCTGCGGGACGCCGGCATCGACGTCCAGGTCGCGCAAGAGTTCTCAAACTGGCACACCAACATCATGTTCGTCGCCGCCGGCCTCGGCGTCACCATCGCCCCCTGCAGCGTCACGACACTGCTCCCCGCAGGCACCCGGCGCCTCGAACTCGACGGGCCTCCCACAGCGAGCCGGATCTTCATGGCCGCCCACCGAGGAGACAACCGTCCCCTCGTGCAAGCCTTCATCGCAGCATCCGAGTCCGTGACAGGTCGTCGCCACAACCGGACGACGAGCACACGTTGACCTTCCGAGCGAGCACCTCCAAGGGCAAGAGCCGCTTGAAGGCGTACCGTGCGTAGCCTCGTCCGCCGCACCTGGAGCACCCACCGCCGGGATAGCAGCCCAACCCGACTACCGTGAAACGCCCCTGTCCGCGCAACTTCTTAGCGGATTTGCGTGGTATTGGCCGGTATCATCCGCGCGCCTGGCCAGGTCCCGCAACTGCTCCTTCCGATGCCCAGCCCGGCGTGTGCTGCGGCGGGCCGGACGCGCTCGCGGCGGTCGGGGGTTCGCGGCGGAACACGTCCTTGAGATAGAGCACTAGGGCCGCGCCGAGCACCCATGCGGGAAGGATGATCAACGCACGGGACAGACCGTCGTCCTGGAACCGGGACAGACCCTGCATGGCGCGAACCCCCACCCCGACAGGCAGGATCTCCGACAGCGGGCGCAGCCAGCCCGGAAGGTAGGCCGCCGGCATGATCCCGCCGCTGCTGCTGTTGCCAAGGATCAGCAGGAGTATCGAGGCGATGCTGACGCCCGCGGAGCCGAACAGGCGCAGCAGCACCATGGTCGTACCGCCGACGGCGGCGCCCATCAGTGCGATGACGAGGGCGAGCTGGAAGAAGGGGCCGGGCAGTGCACCGAAACCTGTACTCCCGGCGATAACACCGACCAGGACACCGCCGACGAGTCCGAACATAGCCAGACTGGCCATCCGCCAGCGGTACTGGAGCCGGGGTGCAAGCTGGTACGTCGTCATACCGAAGAGATACCCGGCCAGCACCAGGCCGAAGGCTGCGTAGAAGACGGAGAGACCCCGCGTGTCCCCCGCCGCCGCCGGGGCCACGTCTTCGACGGACAGATCTCGGTGCTCCGCGTGAGCCGCAGAGCCGAAGGCGGTGGTCACTGTCGCGGTGACGGCAGCTCCGTTGGCGCTGCCGTAGAGCAGTTTCCCCTTGCCCAGGTAGGCCGCGTACACAGACCTGTCCTGGACGGCCTGCCGGGCCGCGTCTTCATCGGGGTAGGTCTCCAGCGTGAAGCCGCCCGGGACGACACGCGCAAGGTCCTGCTGCAGGTGCTCCTGGCGAGTACCGATCTCGGTCGTGCCTACGTGCAGTTTATGCGGGCGCGGTGCATGGAAGGCGGCGAGATACACGCTGACGAACACGGTGCCGATCAGCAGCACGACCGCCACGGGGAGCACGACGGCACGCGTGTTTCCGGGGCGGGGCGGTGGATGCGCCACATCCAAGGCGTGCCTGCGGGGGTGGCGGTGGGCGACTTGCTGGGACATCGGGAGCAGATTCCTCAAATGTAAGTTGACTGATAATATCAATACATCATAATCAGTTGCCTTACAAGAAAGGTCCGTCACGTGACCCGTGCCGACCGGCGCACCGGCTATGTGGCCTGGCAGATCGGCCAGATCATGGCGTCCCGGATCGAGCGCACCCTGCGCCCATTCCAACTGACCCTCGCCCAGAACAGTGCCCTGGCACAGGCCATCCTCGATCCGGGCGTCTCCAGCGCGACTGCGGCGCGCAGGGCGGCGATCACCCCCCAGTCCATGGGGACCGCGGTCAACGGGCTGGTGGAGCGAGGACTCCTGGAACGGCGGATCACCCCCGGCGACAGACGCACCCAGCGGCTCCACGCCACGGAAGCCGGTCTACGGCTCGCCGATGAGGCCAGAAAAGCGGTGGATGCCACCCACGCCGAGGCTCTTCAGGCACTGACACCAGAGGAACAGGAACAGGCGCACGCACTGCTGCTGAGACTGCTGACGTCGCTCAACCCCTCGATCACGGACGCTGACAGCACGCCATAAGGACATACCGGGTGCGACCTGCCCTCCGGGGCCTGCCTCCGGTCGTGATCAGTGGGCTTCAGAAGCCTGCCGACCCAGACGGCCGCCGCGCGGAGACGGAGTCCGGCCAGGTGGCTCTCGGGCTTCCGCCCCTGTCGCCAGCCATCGCGACTGGCCGGATGCGGGGATAACCGGCGGCCAGGCGGACCCGGACCTTGTTCAGGACGGGAATGAACTTGGGGGCTGTCGGCAACCCGCCCGGCAGCCAGGTGGATCTTGCCGGTCAGCCCGCCTCGGGACCAGCCGAGCAGGAATGCCTTCAGCCTGGCGCACCGTCGCGGATGGATGCGCCGGCGTTCGGCGCGGATCGCTTCGCCGTCACGCCCGCCTTGCTCCTCGGACGCTCCCCTTTTTTGCGAGGCAGCCTCCATCCCACGCCGCCAGGGCCTGTTCGCCGACCCGCGTGTCAGCCGCGTCTTGACGAGTCCGCTGGTGGTGGAGTCCACACCGACCAGGGACATGTCGATCTCGTCCCTTGCCGGCGGCCTCAGCAATCGCTTCTTCCAACAGGACCATCTCCCTCCGCCCGTCTCCGGCGCGGTACCACCGGATCACCCCCTCGAACCGCTCACGCAGCCACTCTGGGTACGGGCCGAATCTGTCGGCCGGCCTGAGCAGTGCGATGAACTCCCATTCACTGTCGGCGAGTTGCGCATGCGTCACACCGCAGTCCCATCAGACCGGCAATGAACCTGATCCTGATCACAACTGGAGACAGTCCGCGGCTAGGTGGCCTGACCTGAATCGTCGGTGAGAGCAGCCGCGGTTAAAGCGAGGTGCTGAACCATGACCGCGGCTGCGGTGTCGGCGTCGCGGGCCAGCGCCGCCTCCTCCAGCATGCGGTGTTCCTTTGCTGCATCCCGGTCGGGGTTGCGGTGCGCCGACCAACGGCGGGCCAGCTCGCTCGCGGTGAACAACCGGTCGAAGGTCTCCAGCAGGGTGAGGTTGCCGCACCCCTCCAGCAGGGTGCGGTGGAAGGCCCTGTGGGCCTCGGACCAGGCGCTGCTGTAATGCTCACCCTCCTCCATGACGTACGCCGGGGCGCGAACCAGGCGGTGATGAGCGGCCCGCACGCGGGCCTCCCAGTCGATGTCGCCGCGCTCAATCGACATGCGCAGTACAACCGGTTCGATGGTCCGGCGGGCCTCCGCGATCTCCTGCCAGCGGTGGTCCGAGAAGGACGGGACCGCGAATCCGCGGTTGGGCAGTCGGTCGGCGAGCCCCTCGCCGACCAGTCTCACAAGCGCCTCGCGCGTGACGGCCAGGCTCACGCCCTGTTCCCTGGCGAGGTCCTGCGGTTTGAGGGCGTCACCAGGGGCGTAGCCCCCGCGCATGATCGCGCTCCACAGGTGTGCGTAGACCTGCTCGGAAAGCATCTGCTTCCCACAGGGAGCCGGGTTGCGAGGCGCGCCAGTCATGCTCTCAGCATAGACGATTCCACAGATAATCGATTATCTTTCGGATGCCGTGCCGTCCAGGCGTTGCGTCCACTCATCTGCCGGCTCCCTGGCGGGACCCGGGACTGCAGCTGCCCGGTGCGCCCGGTGGGTTACCGACGAAATGCGGTTCGCGGGGTGACGGAATAATGCAGGCATCAGGTGGTCGGGCGTCCGCCTCATGTGCGGGGGCGGGGGTCCCGGTTCGGGAGTGTGTTTGTTGCCACGGGCAGGGCGAGTGGCCGTCGTCCATGTGGGCGGTGCTGTCCGGTTCGGACCAGGCCGGCGTAGAGACTCTCAGTCGAGAACGGCGAGGTGGTCGGCGGCGCCCCCGTGCCACTCGATCATGAAAAGGGTGGCGTCGTCGCTGGTGCGCCCGCCCCGTTCCCTCTTCAGAGTGTGGGAGAGCCGGCGCAGATCGGCCCGCATCCCCTCGGACGGCTTCTCGCCCAGGCGGTTGACGCAGCGGGTAAGGCGTTCCTCACCGAACGGTTCCCCTCCGTCGACGTGTTCCTCGATGATGCCGTCGGTGTAGCACAGCACCCGGTCGCCTCGCTGGAGCCGGTGTTCTCTGATCCGGGGCACCTCACCTCCGAAGCCGACGGGCAGCGTCGTCGCGCTTTCCAGCTGCTGCACGACCTGGCCGTCGCGGATAAGCAGCGGCGCGGGGTGGCCCGCGTTGACCAGTTCCATCTCACCGGTGGCAATGTTGACGTGCATCAACTGCGCAGTGACGAAGTGATCGGGCCCGAACTGCCGGGAGATGGCCTCGTCCATGAACGCGTACTTCTCGGCCAGGCTGATGAACAGGCGCCGGGCATGACGGTAGGCGCCGATGGCGATGGTCGCCATCGCGGCTGCGTCCAGGCCGTGGCCCATCGCGTCGATCACGGCGGCGTGCAGGATGTTGTCGTTGAGGGCGTAGTCGAAGCTGTCGCCAGCGACGCGGTAGGCGGGCTCCAGGATGCCGGCCACCTCGATCTGCGGTAAAACGGGCCCGCGATCACACATCCACAGGCACCGGCCAGTCCCGTCAAGGAACCGGCGACAGATTACGCATTCGAGGCCCGCACTCCGCCCGAGAAGCAGGCCTCTCACCGGATCACGTCCCCGTGCCCCCAGCCGTCATCACCGGCCGTGCGCCCATGCCAAGCCTCCGATGTCGAGACGCCGACGGGTGCGGGTGACGGCCACGTAGGCGAGGCGGGCCTCGCTGTCGCCGATGGGCTGGGATGCAGGCGCCGTTGCGCTCTCGGGCGGGTCACTGTGGCTGGGCGGGGCGAAGTCGTCGGCGATCTTGACGCGGGACCATTCACGTCCCTTGGCTTTGTGGGCGGTGGAGACGGTGGTCTGAGCGTGCTGTTCGTCGACAAGTTGGGCAACGGCGCCGAGGATGGCGTCGGTGCCGTGGGTGTCGACGAGGCCGACGAGAGGCTGCAGGTCGCGTCCGGCAGGGTCGTGGGCTGCGTAGTCCTGCAGTTCGCCCCAGGAGGGGAACAGAAGCAATTCGGGGTGATGGGTACGGCGTCCTTCTTTGAGGTCGCGGGCGGCCTCCTGGGCGAGAGCACTCAGGCTGTCGCCTCCTCCAACGAGGGCGACGCGGCATCCGGCGGCCATCAGTTCCATGACCTGAGCCATGGCGCCGACGTTGGTACGGCACAGCACGGCGTCCGGCCGGGTGACGGGACCGAGTTCGGTGCGTAGGGCGGGGGTGCCGGTGAGGCGGATGGGGGCGTCGGCGAGGTGGAGCCAGCGGTTGGCCTCGTGGGCGAGGTCGGGGCCGAAGCGGAAGGACTGCGACAGGGTCAGGTGGGTGCCGTCGAAGCCGGTCATGATGTCTTTGGCGCCGCGCCAGTGGTAGATGGCCTGGGCGGAGTCGCCGACCATGACGAGTTGGGCGTGGTCGCGCTGGCTGAGGAAGATCTGTTCGACGACGGGGTTGGTGTCCTGGGCTTCGTCCAGGAGCAGGTAGTCGGTGTCGATGCGGGGGCGGGTGAGGGCCCAGATTTTCAGGTAGTGGTCGTGGTCGAAGCGGACGGCTCCGTCGTCGGGGTGCTGCAGGTCCGTCCAGGCTTTGCGGGCGAACGGGACGAGGTGGGCGGCGAGTTCGGTGTGGAGGTCGGGGTCGTCCAGTCCGCGCAGTGGGGGCACGTGGTGGGGGGGGACGGCCTCGTCGGCGGTGTGGCAGAAGCGGGTGACGGTGCGCAGGACAGTGTTGGACAGGGCGCGTTGGGAGACCTCGCGGTCGCCGATGCGCAGGTGTTTGGTGATGCCGAGGGCCTGGCCGGTCTGCCAGGCCGGGCGGCGGGGTGCGTTCAGGCGGCGGGTGTAGCGGTGGCCGACGGCCGCGTAGGCGAGTGCGTGGGCGGTTTTGCACTGGACGGTGTTCGGGAAGCGGGTGCGGGCGTCCTGGGCGATGGCCCGGTTGTAGGCGAGGTAGCGGCCACGGCGTGTGGTGGTGCGGGCGAGGAGGGTGAGGGTGGTGGTTTTTCCGGTGCCGGCGCCGGCCTGCAGGGCGAGGTGGTCGCCGGCGTGGAAGGCGTCGGCGGCGGCTGTCTGTTCGTCGGTGGGGTTCATGGGGCGAGGTCCTGTTGGGGGCGGGTGAGGGCGTGTCCGACGGCGGAGAGCAGGTGCGCGGGAGTGGTGTGGGCGAGGAGTTGGCGTACGGCGTGGTCGAGTCGGTCGGCTTCCCGGTCGGCGTGCTCGGCCAGGGCCCGTTGGAGGGCCTCTTGTACGAAGCGTTCGGGGGTCAGCCCTGCGCGTCGGGCGTTTTGTCGCAGGGTGGTGTGGGCGTCGGGCGGGAAGTCGATGTTGAGCAGGACGCAGCCGTAGGCGTCCGGGTAGTGGCTGGTGATCACGTCGATGGGCAGCCGGCCGGCGAGCCGCTGGCGCAGGCGGTGGGCGGCTCGTTCGGGGGTTTTGCCGCCTGCCACAGCCATGAGGCGGCTGGTGTCATGGTTGGCTGCGAGCGGCCAGTTCTGGGCGGCGCGGCGCAACTCGGCCACCGTCACAGCCTGCGTCAGCACGATCTCCAGGGCGTGATGCATCGTCACCGCTCTCTCCCCCGGTATGCCGGGGGGTGCGGCAGGCGGGTGCGGATGTGGGCGGCGTGCAGGAGGGGGTCGAAGACCTGCCAGCCGGCGAGGGCGAGATCGGGGGCGGTTCCGTTGGCGTGGGTGGGGCAGTGCTGGGCGCGCCAGCGCAGTTGGTGGGTGTAGGGCAGGTGGGTGAGGTCGTAGACGGCCATCGTGGTGTCGGGGAGGGTGAGTTGGCCGTGGTGGGGTCCGGTGGGCAGGAGTGTCCAGCGGCCTGCCAGGTGGCCTGGGGCGAGGACGGAGTGGGTGCAACGGCGGCGTTGGCGGGTCTGGGCGACGCAGCGGATGTCTTCCAGGGGGCTCTGGCCGAGGTAGGGGACGAGGAGGATCCGGACGACAGGGCGGGCGGGTTGTCCGTCCCCGTCGGTTGGCGCGGCTGCAGGGGCCTGCGGGCAGGGCTGGGGGGTGAAGGCGCCGGCGTCGATCAGGCGGCGGGAGTGCACGGCGAGGTCGCGGCGCAGCCCCGTGAGCCGGGTATGGCCGATGTGGGAACGCAAAGGCTGCCGGGGGCAGAGGACGGCGTGCAGGATGCGGCACCAGGCACTGCCGTCGTCGTGGGAGTGGGCGATGCCGCCACCGATGTGCCAGCGGCAGAACGCCGGGGTGCCGACGACCGCGACGTCCGCAGGGTGCAGGGCGATGGGGCGGTCGTCGTGGCGGGGGTACCAGTCGACGCGGTTGCCGCAGTGGCGGCAGCGGCCGCTCTGACCGGCACGCAGCAGCCGGCTGGGGCTGGCCGGGGCGATCTGCACACCGCGGCGGCGGGGGACGTGGCGGGGGCTGCCGTCCCAGTGGTGGCGCCTGGGCAGGGGGTGGGGGTGCATGGCGGTGACCGTGCCAGACGACGCACCGATGGCCGGGGGCGGCTTTCGGTGATGTCACACGATCGGCCTCACGTGCGGGAACGCCTGCGCGAGATGTGGATCTGTCGTTCGATGTCGTCTCGTCCGGGCGGGTGATTCTTTTTGGGTCCGGTGAGCGGCTGGTGGTGCGGCCGGGTCAAGGCTGAGGTGTACCGGGGCGGGGTGCCCCTCGCACAGGGAGACGAGGAAGCGTTCGATGGGGACGTCGAAGGCGTGGGCCAGTGCGTGCCAGGTGGTGATGCTCCCGGTGCTGCGGCCGTGTTCGAGGTCGATGAGGGTGCGCCGGGCCAGGTTGCTGCGTTCGGCGAGCTGGTCGATGGTCCATCCGCGCTCGCCCCGCAGCCGCACGAGTGCGACGCGCAGCGCATTGAGGTTGGGGTCGGGCGGTGCGGCAGCCTCACCCAACCTGCAGGATCGCAGGTCAAACGGCCCGAGCAGGGTTCAGAACCCGTCGCAATCCATCTGCGGCACCACAGGTCACCGGCATGAGGTCACCGCAACAACAGTGCGACCTCACACGGTGGAGCAGACCAGGTCGGCCCACTCGGGACGGCCGTTGCAGGTGCCGCTGCCGGTGGCCGAGAGTAGGTCGTGACCGTGGCGCCGGCGTCCGAACCGGACGACTTCGGCAGGGTGGTCTTGGTGACGCGGCCCTGCGAGTCGTATGAAGTGGTGCGCTTCAACGCCAGACCGGACGGGTCGGTGACGGTGCTGGTGGGCAGGCCCTTGACCCAGTCGTATGCGGTGGTCGTGGTCCGCACGTCCGTGTCGGACGGGTATCCGTCCGCGTACGCGCCGACCTTGGTGGTGGTGATCTGGTCGCTGACGGTGGCGGTCCCGTCGGTCGGCCGGCCCTCGTCGTAGGTGTTGACGGTGTGCTGGCGCACCGTCCACTGAGTGCCGGCGGGCAGGTCTGTGCCTCCGGAACCGGCCCTGAGCGCCGAGGTGAGGGGGACCAGGTGCAGCGGGCCGTACTCCTCGGTCTCGCGCAGTCCATCGCTGGAGTAGTACGTGCGGGTGGAGAGCAGCTCCGCTCGGTCGGCGGCGGTCATCTGACTGATGTTCGGCGCCACCTGCTCGTCCTGCCCGCTGCCGCCGGTGGCGAGTGCCAGTTCGCGGTTGGCGGCAGACAGGTCACGCACCGTGTGGCCGAACCTGTCGTAGCCGGTAGCGGTGATGTGCCCGCCAGGTGTGGCGGTGTTGACCTCGAGTCCGGAGGCGTCGGTGTAGGTGACCGTCGCCCGCTTGTAGTCGGACGCGGCCAGACCGCTGCCAGTGTTCGACGCGGGCACGGAGTCCGGCGGGAAGACCTCGGTGGCGTCGGTCGGCACGTCGCCCTGACCCCAGACCGCGACGTCCGAGGTGTCGAACCGGCCCGAGCCCACTGGGTCGCCAAGGGACCCGCTACCGGCGGGACGTGGCGAGCTCGGTGGGCAGGAGGCCGCCGGGAGTCTGGAAAGCGGTCACCGGCGAGTTCCGCGACGCGGCCGTCGGCGCACGGTCCCGGCCAGTGCGCTGCCGTGCGGGAGCGATGGCCTGTTCAGGGCGATACGAGCAGGGCTGGGGCAGACATACTCAGCTGGGGCTTCGGCGCACGTTGCGGACGTCCTCGGACAGCGCCGCCGTGCCCCGACGCATCCTCACCTCAGTGCCTATCACCCCTGGAAGGGGACTTCGCATGAGTGGATTACGACTGCCCGGACGTCTCAGAGCGCTTGCGTGCGTCCTGGTCTTGGCCGCAGGTGCGCTGACGACGGCCGGGATGTCGGGCACGGCAATGGCCGCGGTGACGGCACCGCTCGTCGCCGCGCCGGAGATCGGCGTCCAGTTCAACGCCGACGGCGACGCCGGCCAGTGCGGTGGGACGACCGGACAGCAGTGGGCGGCGTCGCCGGACTGGACGCAGGCCATTCGCTTCGACACCGACAACCGTGCCGGCGGCTGTCAGCTGGCGTTCGGTGTCTACGACCCGGACGGGACCCTCGCGGGTGCGTCCATCACGTACACGTTCCTGCCCAGCTCCGGCGGGAACGCCGGTCAGTGCGGGGACTACCAGGGCACCTACGGCATGCCGATCCAGACGTTCCGGACCTTCGGCCAGGCGGTCAGGGTCGACACGGACAGCCGCCCCGGCTGGTGCGACCTCACCTTCACGGTGTCGGGCCGCTCCGACATCGGCCTCGATGTGCAGTTCTACCCCGACGGTGATGCCGGCCAGTGCGTGAACTACTTGCCTCAGGGCCAGTACCGCACGGCCTACGCCGGCAACCCGGTGACCGTCGGCATCGATGCGGACGGCCGCTCCGGCGGCTGCCAGTTCCTGCTCCGCGTACGGCACTTCTAACCCACCCGGTCCAGGACGCCCGGTTCGGCGGGGCGGCGGGGCGGCGGGGCGGCGGTCAACCGTGAGGTGCACCAGCTGGCCGCCGCCCCGTCGAGCAGACCCCGCTCGTGACCCGCCCCACCGCGCGCCCTGGCCGCCGGCCCGTCAGCGTCGTCCTCGCCCGCTGATTCGGCCAGTCCGGCCTCGTCGTCTGGATCATCCTGGTCGTGATCTCGGTCAGGACAGCGGCCTGGAAACAACCCGTCCGTGGCGCAGGGCGAGGACCCGGGACGCCCGCAGCAGATCGGCCGCAAGCGCTCGCGCTGGATGGCGACCGGCCGGGTTCTTGTTCGGCGGATTCCGGATCGCCTGTTCGGTCGTCATGTTGCCCGCGGTGAACAACGGGAATTCTCGGTGCGCAGACTCGTGCACTACTCGGTGGAACGGGTTGGCCATCCGCTCGGTCTCGCCTTCCGGCCTGCGCATGCAGGGCATTTCCGTTCCCCGCAAGGCTCCCACCTCTGCCTGAAAGGACGAGGAACTCGCCCTAGGCACAGCTAAGTGGTCGGCTCCGGAAGTCCTTCGGGGGTTGATCACGCTGCCAGCGCGACGGAGGATTCTTCTGGGTGATCGGCAATGTGCCGGTCGAGCCTGGCCAGCAGATCGTCCAGGTCGGAGGTGGTGAACTTCCATTGGAACGGCTGTGCCGTGGCGTTGTAGCGGTCTTCGAAGGCTCGGAGCCGGTCCTCGACCTGGGCAAGGTCGGTGAAGTCGTTGGGCGCCACGACTTTGCGTTGCACGACGGAGAAGAAGATCTCCACCTGGTTGAGCCAGGAGGCGTGCACCGGGGTGTGGACCAGCACGGCGTTCGGGAACGCGGCGACAAGGCGGTCCTCTGCCGCCTTGCCACGGTGGGAGGAGTCGTTGTCGACGATCCAAAACACGCGCTTCGCGCTCGCGTAGGGTTCCTGGCTCATCACCTGGGCGACCAGGGTCATGAAGGGGGCTATGCCGGTGGTCGGCTCGCAGTGGCCGAACACTGTGGCCTGGTGGACGTCGTAGCCGGCCAGGTAGGCCAGTGCGCCGCCGCGCCCGTAGGTGTGGTTGACCCGCATCGCTCTCGCCTGGCCGGGCGCGAGGGTGGGGTGGCAGCGGCAGCGGGCCTGGATGGAGGTCTTCTCGTCCGCGCTGATCACGTACTCATCCGCGCCGAGCGGCTCGCCGTCCCAGGTGCGGGCGTACAGGTCCAGGATCCGGGCCGCCTTGGGTCGGAAGTCCGGGTCGGTGATGAAGATCCACGAGCGGTACAGCCAGGGTTTGACGGCGTCCTGGTCGAGCCAGCGGCGCACGGTGGACGCCGACAGGAAGGGTGCGATGCCGCGCTCGACGGCCTTGCGGGCCAGTTCCCGGCACGACCAGCGCGACAGCGGCGCGCCGGCCTCGGCGGGAAACTGGCAGGCCAGCGCCTTGACCTGCGCAGCCTGCAACGCGGTGAAAGCGGCGGGCCGCCCGGGCGCTTGCGGTCGCCCAGTCCCGGCAGGCCCAGGTCGGCGAACCGGCCCCGCCACGTGCGCACGGTGTCCACGTGCACTCCCACCTCAACGGCGATACGCGCGTTGGACCTGCCCCGAGCCGCCCGGAGCACGATCTGCGCCCGCACCCTGGCCCGGTGCTCGGTCTTATGGCCCCAGGCCGCCTTCTTCAACCGGTGCCGCTCGGCGGCAGTCAGGACTATCGGACGCGCGGCGGCAACAGGCAAGGCAGGCAAGCCGATCAGCAGAAGTGGATCACGACGGCCACAGCCTGCCGTATCTGCTTCCACCTGGGCCCGGGCCGTGCTGGGGCAGCGGGGGACTCCGGAGGGCATCGACAACGATCGGGCGGTCAGGAGAGTTCGTGCCGAGTGCCGTCCGCGACGGCGTGGAGCTTGTCCGGGTTGGCCACGTTGTGGATGGTCGAGATGCGGCCTTGCGGGTCGAAATCGAAGGTCAGCGTGGCGATCACGCGGTCCGGCCCGCGGAAGACCACGCCCAGGCCGCCGTTGATCCAGGTGAGCTCTGCCCGCATCTGCCCGGGCTCGACGCCCTGGTAGGTCACAGTGCCGAGCGCGGCGAACCAACTCGCCACGGTCTGAAGGCCGACGACCGGCTTGAGGGCCTGGCGGACCTTGCCGCCACCATCGGTCCACAGCGTCACGTCCGGGGAGAGCAGTTCCATGAGGGTGTTGATGTCGCCGCCCGCCGTCGCCGTGAAGAAACGCTCGGTGACGTCGCGTTGGCGGGAGCGGTCCGCGGTGAAACGGGGCCGGCGGGCCTGGACGTGCTCGCGGGCGCGGTGAGCGCCCTGCCGGACCGCCGGCTCCGAGCGTTCCACCGCCTGCGCGATCTCCGCGTAGCTGAAGGCGAAGACCTCCTTCAACACGAAGATCGCGCGCTCCAGAGGGCTCAGCGTCTCCAGGACGACCAGCAGGGCCATGGAGACCGAGTCCGCCGTGGCGACGCCGTCGGCGGTGTCCGGGCCGGTGAGGATCGGCTCGGGGAGCCATGGCCCGACATAGGTCTCGCGCTGGTGGCGGGTCGAACGAAGCCGCTCCATCGCCAGGTTGGAGACGATCCGGGTCAGGTAGGCCTTGGGGTCGGCGACCTGGGAACGGTCGGCCGCCGACCACTTGAGCCACGCGTCCTGGACCACGTCCTCGGCGTCGGCGGCGGTGCCGAGGATGCGGTAGGCGACGGAGAAGAGCAGGGTGCGGTACTGCTGGAAGGCGAGCTGGTCGGGGCCTACCTGCTGCGGCTGGGTCACTTGGCGCTCCTGATCCGGGTGTAGCGGCCGCCGTGCGGCCAGAACGCGCCCGAGGCGGGCATCTTCTTCATGCGGGCGAAGGTCGGCCACGGCGCGGCGGTGACCGTCTCCTTGTACTTGGCGGCCCGCTTGCCGGTCAGCACGATCCGGCGCGGGCTGTCGTCGGGGCGGGTGAACTGCACGACGGCGTCGTTCCGGCCCAGGCTGACGGGTGTGTGGTAGTAGCCGAAGCGGAAGGGCTTGGGCTCCTTGCCGGCCAGCACCCGCAGGATCGAGAGGGCCGCGTGCACGCCGGTGGGCATGCCGCCCTGGCAGGTGCCGTGCATCACGCCGTAGCCCTGGCGGATCGCCGCCGCGTCGCCCACGGCGTAGACGTCCGGGTGGGAGACCGAGCGTAGCGCGCTGTCGGTGACCACCCGGCCGCGCTCGTCGACCATCAGGCCGGCGGCGGCGGCCAGCGGCGAGACACGGGTGCCGCTGGTCCACAGCACCGCGGTCGCCGGGATGCTGGAGCCGTCCGCGAGCTCGACGCTGTCCGGTAGCACCTTGGCCACCTCGACGCCGCTGCGCACCTGCACGCCGAGCCGGGCGAGCGCCGCGTCCAAGTGGGCCTTGGCCTTTGGATGCATGCTCGCGCCCGGCTCCTGCCGACCCAGCAGCACGATCTGGAGCTCCGGGTGCCGCTCGGCGATCTCCGCGGCGGCCTCGACGCCGGTGAGGCCACTGCCGCCGACCACGACGGTTCCGCCGTCGAGCCGGGTCAGCCGGTCAGCGAGGAGGGCCGCGTCCTCCGGGCTGTTGAGGGTGTAGGCGTGGTCGTCCACGCCGGGGACGGCGACGGTGTCCGCGATGTTGCCCAGGCCGTAGACGAGGGTGTCGTAGCGCAGGACCCGGTCGTCGTCGATCCGTACGGTCTTCTCCTCGGCGTCCACGGCGGTGACCCAACCGCGGACGAAGCCAGCCCCGGTGCCGTCCAGCAACTCCGGGATGTTCATCTCGGCCGTCTCCTGGCCGGTGGCGGTCATGTGCAGTCGGAGCCGCTCGGTGAAGGTGTCGTAGGGGTTGACCAGCATCACTCGCAGGTTCCCACGCTTCCTGGTGCGGGCTGCGAGCTGGATCGTGGCCGAGAGCCCGGCGTAGCCAGCGCCCAGGACCAGGACCTCGTGCTGCTGTGCTGCTGTCGCGTTCATCGCTCTGCTGCCTCTTTCGTGTCGGTCGTTCCCGCCGTGCGGACGACCACCAGACGCAAGCTGCCCTTCCGTTCGTGACATGGGGCCGATGTGGCCCGTGTCACATCGCGAAGGGAGAACGGGCGCGCGGTGTCAGCACCTCACCCCGAGCGCCGCGGCGCGCAGCATTCAACCAGCAACACGCTTCGGAGGAGGACGCCCGTGCTGACCACCTTCGACCTCGACGAGTACGTCTACGGGCGCTGCGCGGCGGCGCCTGCGGGTTCCTGGCGGAGGACTCGTAGCCCACTCTCCTCTCGGAGGCCGTGCGCGCCGCCGCGGCCGGCGACTCGCCGGTCTCGCCCTCGGATCACGGTCCGCCTGCTCAGGCACCTCACCGGCCCTGCCGTGGCTGCCCGGTCAACCAGATAGGGAACGCGATGGGGGCCGTTTCGTCGTCGACGCGCCTGACCAGCCCGCACCGAGGAGCAGAGCCGATCACAGCGCTGAAGCGAACTCCCCTTGGCGGGCCGTCGTTTCGTCCAGGAGTGCGCCTGGTAGATGCGTGTCCGGTGGTCGCCGAGGACGTGGGAGGCCGCCGCCCGCAGGCCCTTGCCCGGACGCGCGTGGTCCTGGCGACCGGGGCCGGACCGACGGAGCGAAGGCCCGTGTCACCGGCTGGGAATGCCATGGTTCCGCGGACCTCGACGGCGCTGGGCGGTCCGACACCGTGACGGTATCAAGCTGTCGCAACCGACCTGTGACGCCTCCGGGTCGGGCCGGGCCGGAGGGTCCGACCACGGTGCGGGGTGCGGTCGGATGCGGTCGCCGCCCGCGTCGAGCGGTGCCCGCGGCAGGGTGACCGGCAAGGCGGCGCCGCCTCCGGGCGCGTCGGTGACGGTGAGGTCTCCGCCGTGGTCGCGTACGACGTCCCGTGCGACGGCCAGCCCGAGCCCGGCCCTGCCGTCGTCGCGGCTGTGCGCCTGGCCGAGGCGGAGGAAGCGCTCGAAGACGAGGGCGCGGTCGGCGGGTGTGATGAGGATCGCGCGGGGCATCGTGGTCCCGGGACCCGCCGCCCCGCGCTGTAGGTGCGCAGGTGGCGCGACCGGGAAGATTCGCCCACCCCGTCTCCCTGCCAACGCCCTGCCACGGCGGAGGACTTGGACCAACCGTCCATCGGAGAACGACAGGTACGACCACGAGGGGGAGCAATGTGATGCCGTTTCGATCCCGTCGGGGCAGGCTCCGCTGCCCCGACGGGTGCGTCTTGCGCCGCTCCAACACGGCTCGTCGTCAGCCCAGTCCGCGGGCGTCCTGCTTCAGAGCCGTGTCGACCGTCAGTGCCGTGGCGACGACCAGACTCCGCAACGGCTCTGGGAGTTGCTGGTGGATCTGGAGGACGTAGTTGTCCGCTGTGGTGAACATGGTCTTCGCGAGGCCCTCCCAGGTCTTGGTGATCCGGGCGACCTCGGTGCCCGCCTGGTCGACGACAGCGAAGTTCCAGGCGCGCCAGTTCTCTCCCTTGATGGCGCCGATCTGGGTCCCACCGGCGTTGATGGCGAAGTTGATCTTTCCGAAGACGTTCTGCTGGACCAACTCGCCCACCGGTTCTCCGTCCGGACGGGTAACGATCACTCGCGACTTGAATATCTTCGCGGGACGGGTCAGTTGCAGCACCGGCTGCCCCTGGGCGTCCCGGATCTCCAGCCGGTGGGTGAAGTACTGGTCCCAGCTGCTGATGAAGCGTACGACCTTGCGCAGCGCGCTCTGCCCGACCTCGGCCACGGACCCGAGCTGGTTGCCGTGCTGGTCCATGACCTTGTACTCGTTGGTCAGCTCTATGAGTTTGGCCTTCTGGTTCACGACCAGAACCGGTTCGGTGAAGAGGGTGCCGCCGCCGGGACCGCTCGGGGCGACCCCGGCCTGCTGCTGCACCTGGCGGCTGACCTTCGGGTCAGGAGTGTTCGATTGTCTGGTCACGGCGGCAAGTTACTCCCCGAGGGCCGCGTCCCGGTCGGCCGCACAGTGACCGGGCACAGGCGATCTCGGCTCGGCTGCCGTCTTCTCGAAGTCGCCGTCGAGCGGCCTCAAGTCGATGGTCACAGGCGGAGGCGAACAACTCAGGAGGTGCCTCGTCCAGCCTTCCGGCGATGTGGTGGACCGGCACCCAGGCAGCCGGATCATCGACAACGCGACTGAGGTCTGTCATCCGGAGCTTCTCCGGCCGGTGCGACAGCACCAGTGCCTCGTCACTCGTGACTTTGATCGCGACCTGGCTGTCACTCATGCCCACCCCTCCGGCTCGACTCCCACCCAAGACAGCTCTGAGCCGATCACCCTGGCGGCGTGGTGCTGCACCAGCTCCAACCTGCCGTGGCCGTCCGGGTCCGCACCGTCGCGATGTCACGCCGGACGCCGACGGGCCCGACAGTGCGGTCGGCCAAGGGGCCGCCGAGCGCTCCCCCGGCCCCGGCCGGTCACTCGGAGTCGTGCCAGAGACGGACGAGCTCGCCGTCGACGGAGGAGGCCACGGCTCTGTTGTCCGGCCCGAAAGCGAGCGAGGTGACCTTCTGGAGTCCGATCTTGACGGCGGTCACGTCGCCGGTCGTCAGGTCACGGAGGTAGAACGCGGTGTCGCCGCCTGCGGCGAGGGTTGCGCCGTCCGGGCTGAACAACGCCGGCCAGCGGGCCCTGCCGCCGGTCAGGCCGGGTACGGCGACGCAGTGTCCTGACGCGAGGTCCCACAGGACGATGCTCGCCGTGTCTCCTCCCACGCCCGTGGGCGGGGCCGCGCGCGTCAGCGGCGTGTGTACGGGGTCGGGCCGGCCGGCGGGGTCAGGTCAGGCCTTGCCCTTGCTGATCACCCACTTGCCGTGTATCCGGTTGCCGACCTGCTCGTAGCCGGAGCGGAAGGAACCGAGCCAGTTCAGGGTCAGGTTCGCCTCGGCCGTGGACTTGACCGAGGTGTAGCTGGAGGGGTCGTCGGACGAACCGCCCGTGGTGTTCTCGGCGATGGCCGGGAAGGGGTACGCGGGCCGGGACGAGGTGACCTTGCCGGCGCTGTCTACCGTCGAAGTGAGCAGGCCGGCCGGGACCTTGCCCTGGGTGACCCAGTCGGTGATCGCGGTCAGCGCGTCCAGCCTGTCGGGGCCTTGGCCACCGCCGCAGTGGGCGACGCCGGGGAGCAGGAACAGCCGGGCGAAGCCGGTGGTGGCCGCCTCGCCGCCCATGGCCTTCTCAACTGCCTTGTAGTAGGCCATCGTTCCGACCGCCGGGATGTGCTGGTCGCCCAGGCCGTGCCAGAGGATCAGCTTGCCGCCGGCCTTCTTGAAGGCGGTGAGGTCGGGGTCCGTGGCGTCGTAGATGCCCGCGTTGGGCTCCATCACCTTCTTGTAGTAGGACGCCGTGAACTTGATGTCCCTGTAGGTGAGGGCCAGCTGCGGGCTGTCGAAGGCGCCGTCCGTCAGCGGGACGCAGCCGTAGGACGCGGCGGCGTTACCGGTGTTGACGCTGCCGCACAGGCCGCCGCAGCCCAGCTGCAGGTAGTCCGCCTGCCAGCCCGTGTCGGGCAGCCGCAGCTCGAAGTGGATCTGCGGGGCGATGACGCCCTGCACATCGCAGTACCCCCAGTTGCCGAGGGTGTTGCTGCCCACGGCGACCTCCGTGGCCGAGCCGGCCTCGAACGGCACCCCGGGCACGGCGGCGGCCAGGTCGAGGGATGTCACGCCCGAACACGTCATCGCCGGGGCGATGCCGGAGGTGGTCGTGGCCGCGTCGACCGCCGCGGCGGAACCGGGTGCGGACGCGCTGCCGGGCGTCGCGCCGGCGAGGGCGATGCTGACCCCGGTCACGAGGGCGAGGGCGGCGGCCAGGGTGGCCAGGGTGGCCATGAAAGCGGCGGACTTCCACCGGCACCATCTGGAAAGCATGCGCATACTCGGTCTCCGTTCGATCGCTGAGCCGAGGCGAGTGACCGTCGTGGCGGTGTGCGGGGCGGCCCGTTCGGCCTGCCCGTCTCGGAGCACACCGCCATACCTCGCGGCCCACACCCGGCCCCTGGCAACTGCGGCTTCACAGGGGCGGTACGGCGAGGACCGTAGCCCCGCGATCCACAGGGACGCATGGTTGGTCAACGAAATTGTTGACGATTATTGGCGGAAGGTACAGACGGTTCTGCCGACTCCGGACAGAACTCGCACTGTCAACCCACACAGCGCGCAATCTGAGGGTTCACGACGCACACGGTGAGGACCGCCGCTCCTGTTGCCGCGCGCGAGAAACGGACACAAGCATGTGGCGACCGCCCCCGTACGAGCCGGACCCGAAGCCCCCTGCCGACGTACCCGGCCCCCTCCCGGCCGCATAGGGCGTGTCGGCTCACCGTGATGACGCGGTCAAGGTCAGGAACAGACGTCCTAAGGCCGGCCTCGAGCAGCCACCACTCCGCCAAAGGGAGACCCCGAAGCGCAGCGTCCGGCGTGTAGACCAACGCCGCCACCAAAGTCGGTATCAGCATGGTCGCCAGGAATCCGCCATTGAATGAGGTGGCGGTGCAAGGCGTCGTGAACGGTAGAACCGCACCTGGGTCTTCCGGTGGGACCGCGGAGCAGGGGGCTGATCACAGTGCCGCCGGCGGAGAGTCAGATCTTCGGAGCCGGCCGGTGCCGGTTCGGATGGCCGCGAAGATCCGGGGAGGTGACTTCCGGGGCTCGGTTGTCCTGCCCTGCGGCCATGAGGTCGAGCCGGCGTTCGTACCAGGAGAGGAAGTCATCCACAGAGGAGACGTCGGGGCCCCAGCAGCCGTCGCTGTCGCCGGCGAGTACACGGCCGGTGAGCGGTCCCGTGATGCCGAGAACGCAGACGTCCGCGCGCCCCATCTCGATGCTGTGGAGGAAGAGATCGCCCTCCCCCGTGAGGTGGGCCTCGTCGAAGCCGCGCGGGGCACCGGGCTCGGCCTGGGGCTGCATGTGCAGCAAGGTGCAGCTTGCCGACGGTATGAGGCCATGGAAGGGACCTGCTCCGAGCCGCAGACATGACGGCGGCCCCAGACGGAGGAGCGGCTGGAACGGGGCGGCGGCGAGCTTGCGGCGCACGCGGCGGACGCGAGGGTTCATCGGGTCACTCCTCTCGTCGCGATCACCCTACGGGTGGGCGCGTTCAAAGGGCCGGCAGGATTCTTCCTCCGAGGAGTTGCTGAGTGTTGGCCCGTGGGCGGGCCCACCGGGCGTGGCAGTGCCTGGCGCCAGTCGCCCAGCGTCGTGATGAGGAGTCGGCGGGCCAGGGGACGTATCGCATCCCACGCCGGATCCGTGGCGAGGGAGTTGGCCCAGAGGCCGGTGCGGCGGGTGGCGTCGAGTTCGGCGAGGCAACGGCCGATGGCCTGAAGGTCGCGCAGATCCTCGGGTTCGAAGGCTCCGCGCTCCGCGAGCCCTTCGGAAACACGGCAGAGAAGCCCCAACGCCTCGACGGCGGAGTCCGTTTCCAGTTCCCGCTTCCCCGGCCAGGCGAACCGAGTCCGGACGTCGGCCGCGAGGAGGGCCATGAATCGCAGCGTCCACGTGCGCAGATGCGCGTCGCCGAGATGGTTCACCCATGCAGGATCTCATCCGGGGCTCTGGTCCACTTCGCATGGCTTGCCGACCGTGAACAGCCCCGGGCGACCTACCGGCGGACCGCCGAGATCAGTCCACCGGGCCGTTCCTCGCGCTGTGGCGGGGTGTTGATCGGGCGGCCGTAGGCGGCGGCGCGTTCGCGCAGGGTGTGGGGGGTGGCGTCCCAGCCGTGCCCGGCCAGCCAGGCGACCGGGTCGTCGGGCATCTCCGAGACCCACATGGACGCCGCGGATCCCGGCTCGGCGTCTGCGCCGAAGCGTTCGATCACGCCGCGCGAGCCCAGCGTCAGGCCCATCCGGCTGCCCGGCGCCGACTGCGCGCTGATGCGGGCCAGCAGTAGCTCCACCGCGTCCTCGGGGAGATAGATGAGCAGCCCCTCGGCGATCCACGCGGTCGGCGCGGCCGGGTCGTGCCCCGCGGCGGCCAGCGCGCCCGGCCAGTCCTCTCGCAGATCCACCGGGACGGTGATCCGCTCGCAGCGTGCGACGGTCCGCTCCTGGCGCAGCACCGAAGCCTTGAAGTCCAGTGGAACGGCGGTGTCGACCTCGAACAGCCAGGTGCCCTCGGGCCAGTCCATCCGGAAGGCCCGGCTGTCCATGCCGGCGCCGAGCAGCACGACCTGCCGGACCCCGGACGCGGAGGCCTGCCGCAACAGCTCGTCGAGGAACTTCGTCCTGATGACGATGGAGAACGCCACGGCCAGCCGGCGACGGCGAGCGGCCTCGTCGTCGGGGAGCGGTGGCGAGGAGGGCCACAGGCCGCCGGCGGCGGCGAAAGTCTGTGCCAGGGGGTCGCGGAACAGCGCGTTCTCCCGCTCGGTCTCCAACGCCCGTACTCGGGCTACCCCGACGGCCGTGGCCCAGACTCCCGACGGCTGCACCCTCTCCTGCTCATCAGTCACCACGCCAGCCTAGATGACCGATTCCAGGGTGCCTGGGGCCGATGCGTGGAGGCGGCTCCTGGTTGGTGGGGAGGCATCTCTGTCGGTCGGCGGCGGGAGGGGCGGCTTCGGTCAAGTGGTGGCCCGGGCGGGGACGGACTCGCCTGTGAGGTGTTCGGCCTCCTGCCACAGGCGGGCCGCAGCGGCCTCGTCCCGGCCGGGGCGCGGCAGCGCGACGGGCCTGGTCGGACCGACGACCGCCCAGCGGGGGCCGTAGTAGCCGCCGGGGGCGGCACCGGGGTCGGCTGCGGCGAAGAGCAGGGGTTCGGCACCCTGCTCGGGTCCCTGGGAGGGGACGATGCGGTAGGCCAGGGATTCGATCAGACCGGGGCGGCCGCCGTTGAGGTGCGGGCCGGAGGTCGTCAGGCCGGTGCGGGTGTAGCCCGGGTGCGCGCCGGCCGAGAGCAGGGGCCAGCCGCGCTGCGCGGCGAGGTGGGCCAGGTGCTCCATCATCAGGAGGTCGGCCAGCTTCGACTGGGCGTACGCCCGGGTCGGGCTGTAGCTGCGGTCGGCCTGCAGGTCGTCGAAGTCGATCCGCGCCCGCGTCGCCACGCCGCTGCTCATCGTGGCGACCCGCGGCGCCACGGCGGACAGCAGCAGCGGCAGGAGCCGGACGGTGAGGGCGAACGGGCCGAGGAAGTTGCTGGCCAGCTGCAGTTCGAAGCCGTCGACCGTTTCCGTGCGCGCGGGCACGTTCATCACGCCGGCGTTGTTCACCAGCACGTCCAGCGGACGGCCGTCGGCGATCAGGCCGTCGGCGAACGCCCGCACCGAGGACTGGTCCGCCAGGTCCAGGCGGCGGACCTCCGCGCGGGCACCGGGGTGCGCGGCCAGGATCTCCGCCCTCGCCTGCTCCCCCTTGGCCTCGGTACGCACCGCGAGGACGACGTCGGCTCCTGCTGCCGCGAGGCGTTTGGCCGCCTCCTTGCCCGTGCCGCTGTTCGCGCCGGTGACGACGGCGAGCTTTCCCTGCTGGTCGGGGACCTGGTACATGACGACCTCCATAAAGTACTGCCGGTATCTTGCCTCCGACCAACATAACGAACCGGCGGTCCGTTAGTAAAGTACCGACGGTCTGTAAGATGGTGAGGTGACTTTCCAGCGAGCACGAACCGACGAGCAGCGCAGCGAGCGGCGGCGGCAGATCCTCGACGCCGCGGACGCGATGCTGACCGAGATGACGGTGGCCGAGCTCAGCCTCAGCGCCCTGAGCCGCCGGGTCTGCCTGGCCAAGGCCAACGTGCTGCGCTACTTCGAGTCGCGCGAGGCGGTGCTTCTGGAGCTGCTGGCGACCCAGGTCGCCGACTGGGTCGCCGCGCTGGAGCGGGAAGCCGTTCCCACCGGCGGCGGCAGCAGGAAGCGCGGGGAACGGCTCGCCGAACTCCTGGCCGTCTCGATGGCGCGACGGCCCGTTCTGTGCGACCTGTTCAGCTCGCAGGCCGCAGTGCTGGAGCACAACATCTCCGCCGAGGTCGCGATCCGGCACAAGCGGACCGCCCGGAAGTCCCTGGGGAACCTGACCGCTCTCGTCGCCCGGTACCTGCCGGAGCTCGGCAACGACGGAGCCTCGACCCTCGTGGAGACGACCCTGCTGACGGCCATGGCCGCCTGGCCGTGCAGCCGCCCCCCGCAAGCCGTCCTCGCCGCCTACGCCTCCGATCCCGCGCTGGCGGCCATGCGCATCGACTTCACAGACGCCGTACGCCGGACGGTCGAGGTGACCGCGTCCGGCCTCATTGCCCGCCAGGAGAACCTGAAGGCGACCGTCACCTGAACGCACTCCGGACGCCTCCCACCGGAGGGGCAGGCGCAGACACTCACCCACGGGCGATGCCCGGCGTGGCGCGGTATGTCATGAATGTGCCGCATTAGCGTTTGCGGCATGAGTGAATCTTCATTTCAGGACGACGTACTGGGCGAACTCGGCGACCAGGATCTGAACGAGATCGCCGGGCTCCTGGGCACCGACACCGACGGTGCCCGCCAGGCGGTGGCCGAGACCGCCGGCGCGATGAGCAGCCGGCTGCGGGAGCAGGCCGAGGCGGACGACGAGGACGCCATCGAGGTCCGCGAAGCCGTCGCAGAGGCGGCCGAACCTCCGCTGCAGGGCGTGGCCACCCTGGGCGGCGGGCTCGCCGGGGGCCTGATGGCCGGCCTGCTCGCCAAGATGAGCAGACCCGTCGCGCAGGCGGTGTCGAAGAAGACCGGCATTCCCGCCGCGAACGTCGACCGGATCATCAGGGTGCTCATTCCCGTCGTGATGGCCGTCTTCACCAAGCGTGCGGCTGCGACCAAGGGGGCCGCTCCCGGGGATGCCCCCTCAGGCGGCGCGGCTCCCGGCGCAGGCCCGGGTGGCCTCGGTGAGCTGCTGGAGCAGCTCCTCGGCGGCGGCAAGAAGTAGTCGTTCCGGGCCGCGTCACGCGGGTGAAGGCCGGCTTCGCCGCACCGGAGCGCTCGCCCACCTCACGCGCTGGTCAGTCCTGCCGGCGGAACTCCAGCATGCAGAGGACCTTGTCGTAGCGGTGCTCGCCGACGGCGACGAAGTCGGGGAGGCGGCCGTATTCGGTGAAGCTCAGCGGCCGGTAGAGCCGCAGGGCGCGGGCATTGTCGCCACGGGCGTCCAGGGTGAGGACTCGACACCCGCTTCCCTGGCATCGGCGATCAGGGCCGGGGTCAGCGCCCGGCCGACGCCACGGCCATGTGCGGCGGCATCGACCGCGATCTTCTCCAGATCGGCGTGCGGCCGATGGGTCGGTCGGGCGTAGCGGAGCCAGTGTCCCAACCCGACGAGGCGACGGCCGAGGTAAGTGGCGCGCAGGGCCGCGCCGCCGGCCTGCGCCGCGGAGAGGACGTCGCTGAGCAGTTCCGCCACCTCCTCCAGCGAGGGTAGTTCGACCCAGCCCAGCGCGGCGCCGCGCCGACCAGGTCCGCCAGGATCGGGTGGGCCGACTCCGCGAAGCGGGCCTTCAGCTCCGGATCGGATGTCAGGCCGGTGGCGCCGAGGATGGCAGGCTCCGTGGTCACACCGCTGGTCATGGCCGGCAGCATGGCCAGCACAGGGCCTGACCGAGGTCCCATGCTTACCCGGTGCGGGTTCCGCCGTGCGAAGGGCGCCGCCGGGACGGGTCATGTCCAGGGCTGTGTCTCCCCGGCGCGGGCCAGGCCGCTTTCGTAGGCGATGACGACGAGTTGGGCGCGGTCGCGGGCTCCGAGTGTGGCCATGGCGCGGTTGGCGTGGGCCTTGACAGTGACGGGCGTGACGTAGAGGCGTTCGGCGATGTCGGTGTTGGACAGCCCGGTGGCCACGAGGGTCATCACCTCGCGTTCCCGGGGGTGAGGGCGGCGAGCCGGGCGGGGTCCGCGAGGCCGCCCGGAGCGGCTGGGCCAGGAACCTGGCGATCAGCGTCTTGGTGGCGACCGGCGAGAGGAGTGCCTCGTCCGCTGCCACCAGCCGGATGGCGTCGAGGAGCTGGGATGGTTCGATGCCTTGTCCGAGGAATCCGCTCGCTCCGGCCCTGAGCGCGTCGACCACGAACTCGTCGACCTCGAAGGAGGTCAGGACGAGCACCTTCACGTCGGCCAGGTCCTCGTCCCGGCCGATCAGCCGGGTGGCCTCGATGCCGTCGACCCCGGGCATCCGGATGTCCGTCACTACGAAGTCGGCCCGCTCGGACCGGGCCAGTTGCACGGCTGACCGGCCGTCGGACGCCTCCGCGACGACCTCCATGTCCGGTTGTGCGTCGATCAGCAGCCGGAAGGTGCCGCGGAGCAGGACTTGGTCGTCGACGAGCAGGACGCGGATCGTCATGGGCGGCGGGCTCCTCACGGATGGTCAGACGGTGACGGGGGCCGGGGACAGGGGCAGTTCGGCGATGACGCGGAAGCCGCCCTCCGGCCGCGAACCGGCGGTGAGGGTTCCGCCTACGGCTGTGGCGCGCTCGCGCATGCCGATCAGGCCGTGCCAAACCGCCCGCGCGGATGCCGCCGATCAGGGCGTCCAGGTCGGCCAGGCCGGGGATGGGGGCCCGGGAGTGGGGCGCGTCGCCGGTCTGGCGCAACAGGCCGACGGTGGCGTGGAGTTCGTCGAGCGCGGCCCGGCTGGTGTCCTTGATGTGGGCCAGCGCCTGGTACGCCCGGTCCGGGTCGGTGCGCATGAGGTGCTGGGCCACCCCCGCCTGGGCGTTGACCAGGGAGATGTGGTGGGCGACGACGTCGTGGAGCTCGCGGGCGATGCGCACGCGTTCCTCGGTGACGTGGCGCCGGGCCTCGTCCTCCTGGGTGCGCTCGGCGCGGACGGCGCCGAGACGCACGACGGCACCTCCTTCGCCCGCTCCCGTCCGGGCGGCTGCGCGGAGGGGGGCAGCGTCGGCGGATGGAGACTGCTCCCGCCGGGCTGACCGTCCGTGGGTGCGGTGGGCGGCGCCACCTGGTCAGGTGCAGCGGACGGCACCACCGGGTCAGGTGCCGGTGAAGCTCAGTCCGGTGAACTCCCCGCGCTGCCGCCACTCGGCGAGCATCTCGAAGTACGCCGTGGAGGTGCCCGGGTAGTTCGCGTTCTTGCGGGGCCGCTCCTCGGGGCGCCCCTCGTTGTTCCAGCGTCCTGGTGTGCAGTCCTTGAGGAAGCCGCCCGAGCCCAGCAGGACCAGGCCGGAGCCGTCGACCACCTGCCCGACGTACGCCTCCTCGGCCTGCCGGGTGACGTCCGCGATCACCCCCTGCCGTTCGAACTCGGCGATGAGGAAGGCGATGTGACGCGCGGTCTCCTCCAGGATGTGGGAGAAGTTGATCGCGGCAGTACCCTGGGTGTAGTTCGGCGGCAGCAGGAAGAAGTTGGGGAAGCCGCTCGACATCACACCGTGCAGCGTCTCCGGACCGTCCTTCCACTTGTCGGAGAGGGTGCTGCCGTCGCGGCCGGTCACATCGAGGCCCACCCGGTCCGTGTACGCGGAGTCCTGGTCGAAGCCGGTCGCGAGGACGAGGCAGTCGAGCGGGTACTCGGCGCCGCCGACGACGACCCCGCGGGGAGTGATCCGCTGGACCCCCTGTCCCTGGGTGTCGACCAGCCGCACGTTCGGCCGGTTGAAGGCCGGCAGGTACTCGTCGTGGTAGCAGGGGCGCTTGCACTGGTAGCGGTAGTAGGGCTTGAGCGCCTCGGCGGTCCCGGGGTCCCGTACGGTCGTGTCGATCCTGGCCCGGATGGTCTCCATGTGCCGCAGGTCGGCCAGCTCCCGCCGCTCCGCGAACTGTTCGGGCGTGGGTCCGCCGTGCTCGTCGCCGTCGGGGATCGCATGGTAGAAGACGGTCCACCCGTCGCCGACCAGGTCCTCGGTGACCTTCTCCCCGTTGGTGACGCGGGTGAAGTTCTCCCGCCGCCGCCACTGCCAGCCCGGCTCCAGGGTGCGGAACCAGTCCTGGTCCGTCTCCCGGTTGTCGCGAACGGCGACCGTGGAGGGGGTCCGCTGGAAGACGAGCAGCTCGCGGGCGGCCGCGGCGAGCGGGGCGACGATCTGCACGGCGGACGCGCCGGTGCCGACGACGCCGACCGTCTTGTCCCCGAGCCTGGTCATGGGGCTGGACGCGTCGCCGCCGGTGTAGTCGTAGTCCCAGCGGGAGGTGTGGAACAGCTTGCCCTCGAAGTCGTCGATGCCCTCGATCGCGGGCAGCTTCAGCGAGGTGAAGGAGCCGTGGGCCACCACCGCGTAGCGGGCCCGGAACCCGTCCCCGCGGTCTGTCCGCACGGTCCAGCGGGCGCTGCGCTCGTCCCAGTCCAGTCCCGTCACCGACGTGTGGAAGAGCGCGTGGTCGTAGAGCCCGAAGTGCCGGGCCAGCCGCTGGGTGTGGGCGTGGATCTCGGCGCCGTAGGAGTAGCGGTGCCGGGGCATGTAGTCCAGCTCTTCGAGCAGCGGCAGGTAGATGTACGACTCGACATCGCACATCACGCCCGGGTACCGGTTCCAGTACCACACACCTCCGACATCGCCGCCCTTCTCCACGATGCGGATCCGGTCGAGGCCCGCCTTGCGCAGATGGGCGGCGGTGAGCAGGCCGCCGAATCCGCCGCCCACCACCACCGCGTCGACGCTGTCGTGCAGCGGCTCTCGCGGTTCGACGGCCGTGAACGGGTCCTCGACCAGTTCCCCGTGGCGCGCGAGGTCGAGGACCTCGCTGCGCGAGGGGTCGAGGCGCTTGTCCCGCTCGGCCCGGTACTTGGTGCGCGCCCGATCGAGATCCGTGCGCTCGGCCGAAGTCTGCGTCATGCCTGCTTCTCCGTTCTGTGGCGTTCGATGGGATGCCCTGGTGCGAGGTCCGCCTGCTCGCCGAGGTGACGGCGGACCGCGTCAGGCCATGGACGCGCCGCCGTTGACACGGACGACGTGTCCGGTGACGCACCGGCTCGCTTCCGACGCGAGGTAGAGGACGGCGTGGGCCGAGTCGATCGGCTCGGCGACGCGGCCGAGGGGAGCGGCGGCGGCCATCCTCTGGCCGAGTTCGTCGAACCCGCTCTGCCCGAACGCGCCGGAGGGGTCCGTGTGCCGCTGGCGGGTGATGCCGGTGTCCGTCCAGCCGGGTGCGACGCCGTTGACCCGGATGCCCCGGGGGCCCAGCTCGACGGCGAACGTACGGGTCACGGCCTCGCCGCCCTTCTTCGCGGCGGCGTAGGACCCCGTGCCCGCGGTGGCGAAGTCAATGATCGTGGACAGGGTGTTGACGATGCTCGACCCGGGCCGCATCACACGGGCGGCGGCCTGGCAGCCGTAGAGGACGCTCTTGAGGTTGACCGCGAGGACCCGGTCGAACTCGTCCGGCGGGACCTCCGTGAGGGGGCGGCGGATCATGATGCCGGCGTTGTTGACCAGGACGTCGAGGTGTCCGAGCCGGGAGACCGTGTCGTCGACCAGCGCGGTCACGGCGGCCGGATCCGCCACGTCCACCTGCCGGGCCACGGCTGTCCCGCCGTCCTTCACGATGCCGGCCACGGTGGCCTCGGCGCTCGCCGCGTCCAGGTCGGCGGCGACGACCCGGGCGCCGGCCGCGGCGAGCACGCCCGCGACGGCCCGTCCGATGCCGCTCCCCGCGCCGGTGACCACCGCCACCTTGCCGGTCAGCCGGAACGCCTTTGCCAGGTCCATCTCGTCTCTCCCCACTGCCGTACGGCGGTTGCGTGTTGGTGTGCCTTCAACGGCCGGATGCCGGACGCGCCGCCGGCGCCTTCCGGCCGAGTCCGGCCGCGACGTGCGGCGTGACGCCCTCGGCAAGGGCGCGGTGGCCCTCGTCGCCCGGGTGCACGCCGTCCACGAGGTGTGCGGCCGGTACGAGGTCCCGCCCCGGGAGCAGGACCAGACCGTCGTCCTGGGTCGCCTCGGCGAAGCGGCGCACCGCGTCCTCCATCGCGGCGCGCAGTTCCGCGAGGCTCGCACCGAAGCGGTTGGGTACGTGCTCCGCCGCCGGGCGGACGATCGGGCTGACGACGAGGACGGGGACGTCGGGCAGGCCCTGGCGTACGGCGGTGAGGTAGAGCCGGGTGGTCTCGGCGAGTTGGGCGGGGCTCGTCGGCAGGGACGAGTAGGTGTTCGTTCCCCAGGCCAGGGCCACGGCGGCGGCGCCGGAGTCGGCCACGACGTCGGCGGTGGGCAGTTCGCCCCGGGCGGCGCCCGCGAAGCCGAGGTTGACCAGGTCGAGGCCGAGCGTGTCGGCGACCAACGTGGGCCAGGCCAGACCGGGCGCCGACACCGACCAGCCCTGGGTGACGGAGTCGCCGTACACCACCCAGCGAGGTCCCGGCTCGACGGGTTCGAGGCGGCGGTCGGCCGCCAGGGCGACGACCCTCACGTCGGCCGCCTCCGGGAAGTAGACGCGCACGACGCTGCTCGGGTCGCGCGCGGGCAGCCGTATCAGCTCGGTTCCGCCACCGGGCGGCAGGGGCACCAGCCGGGCCGGGAAGCCCGGCACCCGTACGGCGAAGGCCTCGGGGAGGGTCGGGGCCGGCACGCTGGTCCGCTCCCCCGTCTCGACGGTCAGCTCGACCGTCGACGCCGGGCCGGTGAAGTCGAGATGCAGGCCGGCCGGCACCCGGGCGGCCCGGACGGTGTCGGCCGTCAGCTTCGTGCCGGCCGCGAGCGGCAGCCGCGAGCCGCCGCCGGTCCAGGACACCCCCGGCAGGACGCCGTGGAGGAAGCGTTCGGGCTGAACCCGGATCATTCGAGCACCGCCCCTCTGTCATCAACTGCCCTGGTATTGAATGTTTTTAGCCGATACATATATATTTCCTGATCGATATACCTACAGAGCTGAGGTGTAGCGATGAGCATCACGGAACTGACCCCCGATTACCGTGGGTTGATCGACCTGACGGGCAGACACGTGCTGGTCCTCGGTGGTGGGCTGGGCATCGGCCGGCAGACCTGCCTCGCGGCGGCGGGCGTCGGCGCCAAGGTGTCCGTGGTCGACGCGGACCGGGACCGTGCCGAGACGGTAGCCGAGGAGGTCGGCGGTCTGGCGCTCACCGGTGACGCGACCGTCCGCGCGGACGTCGAGCGGATCTTCGCCGACGCCGTACGGCACTTCGGCCCCGTCCACGGGATCGCGGACATCATCGGCATCGCCGACAACGGCCCGCTGGGCGACGTGACCGACGAACTCTGGCAGCGTGGCCTCGACCTGAACCTCCGCCACGCCTTCCTCGCCCTGCAGATCGGCGCGAAGGCCATGCCGGAGGGCGGTGCGATGGTGTTCGTCGGCTCCGTCTCGGGCCTGCGGTCCGCTCCCGGCCACGCGGTGTACGGGGCCGCGAAGGCCGGCCTCTCCAACCTGGTGAGCACCGCCTGCCTCGAACTCGGCCCCGGCATCCGCGCGAACGTCGTCGCGCCCGGCCAGACGGCCACCCCGCGCATCGCCGAGCGCCATCCGGAGCCCGGCTACTACGAGCGGGCGGGCGCCCGGGTACCGCTCGGCAGGGTGGGCGCGACCAGCGACATCGCGTCGGCGATCCTGTTCTTCCTCACCGACCTGTCGGCTTGGATCACGGGCCAGACACTGGTGGTCGACGGCGGCACAGGGCGGAAGTTCGCGTACGCGGAGTCCTGACGTCCGCGGCGGCGGGGCGGCGCGGCACGGGACGCGCGCGGCCGCCCCGCCCCGCGTGGTCGCGGGCTCCCGTCCCGGCCGGTGTTCAGCCGAAGTCATAGTGCTCCGGCTCGAACCGGGCGAGGAGCTCGTGGTACTCCTCCAGCCGCCAGGGCGCGTTGACCTGCTGCCTGCCGAACTCGTTGACGTAGTAGTTGCGTTCCGTCGAGGCCGGGTCGTACCAGACGAGGGCGCGCATCGCCGCGTCCAGGCGGCGGTTGTAGTCCTCGAAGACCTCCTCGCGGACGGTCAGATACCTGTGCCCCGTCTCGACGAGGGCGACCAGCGCCTCGCCTATGTAGCGCGCCCAGGTCTCCATCCACACGACGAGCGATCCGGAGCGGTTCTGTGAGTTGGGGCCGTACATGATGAACAGGTTCGGGAAGTCGGGCACGGTGAGGCCGAGGTAGGCGCGCGGACCGCCGCTCGCGGGGTCGCTCCACCGGTCCTCCAGGGTCTCGTCGGCGAGACCGCGGTAGCGGGTCGGCCAGAGATACTTCTGGGTGACGAAACCGGTGGCCGTGAAGACGACGTCGTAGTCGCGTTCCTTGCCGTCCGCGGTGCGGATCCCGGTCGGGGTGAAGCGTTCGATGGTCTCCGTGACCAGCTCGACGTCGTCCTTGAGCAGCGAGGCGTACCAGTTGTTGTCGACGATGAGCCGGCGTGCCATGGGAGCGTGCCGGGGAATGAGCTTGTCCCACAGGTCGGGGCGGCTGCCCAGTTGGGACTTGACGTACCGGGTGAGGGTCTCGCGGTACGCGTCGTTCGCCTCGCTGACGAGACCGCCAGCGGCCTGCCACCGTGGGTCCGGCTCCTGGAGGATCTGGCCGCCGAGGCGGAGGGCGGCGGCGGAGTAGCAGTACCAGTTCCAGTAGTACGGCATGGTGTCCAGGAGCCAGCGCGTCTCCGGGCGGATGGGCTCGCCGTAACGCTCGCGCGGGGTGATCCACTGCGGGGTGCGCTGGAAGACGCCCACGCTGCGGGCGCGGCTGCGTACGGAGGACAGCATCTGCACGCCGGTCGAGCCGTTGCCGATGATGGCGACGTCGCGGCCGTCGAGCCGTTCCCGGCCCGTGCACTCGGCGGTGTGCACGATCTCGCCGCGGAAGTCCTCGACGCCGGGCACGTCCAGTCGCCTGGGGGTGGCGAACAGCCCGCTCGCGCTCACCACGGCCGTGGCGGTGAGGTGCCGCACCCAGCCGTCCACCACGGCCTCGATCGTCCAGCGCCCGGTCGCCGCGTCGAAGGACGCCTCCCGCACGTCGCTGTCGAAGCTGATGTGCTCGTGGACGCCGTACTTCCTGGCGACGTGTTCGAGGTATCCGCGTACCTCGCCGGCCCGGGCGAAGTACTCGGTCCACGGGTAGTTCTTCTCGAAGAAGAACTGGTAGAGGAAGTTGGTGGTGTCCACCCGCACGTCGGGGTAGGTGTTGATGCTCCAGGTGCCGCCCAGTTCCGAGCGCCGCTCGTAGATCGTGTACCGGATGCCCAGGTGCTCCAGTTGTACGGCCATGGCGATGCCGCCGAAGCCGGCGCCGACGACGGCCACGTGGAAGTCCTCGGGCAGGGCGGGCCTCGGGCCGGTCCACCGGGCCAGCCGCGGATGGTCGTCGAAGGCGGCGAGTCCACGCCGGTAGGCCCAGTCCCGGTCGGTGAGCTTCTCGCCGCCGAACACTTCGTACATGCGTCGCAGTTCAGCGTCGTCGGGGCGCGTCTCGGTGAAGTCCTCGGGTGGGTCGAGCAGGAACTCCCGCGCCCTCGCTCGCAGTTGCTCGACGGCCTCGTCGGCGACGACGGTCTGCCGGAGCGCGCCGCCGTACATCGGGACGGTCTTCAGCTCCAGTTCGAGCAGGGAGTCGTCCGCGGTGGCCTGGTACAGCGCGAGCCTCAGGGCGTTCAGGTCCGCGTCGTCCAGTGCGCGGTCGACGAACGCCCGGTCCACGCGCGGTGACGCTCCCTGCGCGGGACCGTCCTTCCCCGTCATGTGGTTCCTCCGCGCCTGGTCATGGTGCTCCTCCCCGGTCGGCTGGATCCGACTTGAGGAAAGCAGGGGAAGGATCAACTCCCCGGTGGGGTTTCCACTGACCGGGATCCGCTAGGCAGGGCCTGTGACGAACGGCGTGAATGCCGGTCGACGCACAACGGCGAGAGGCGGAGCCCGTGTTGAGTGTGGCCGAGTTCGACGTCCTGGCGGGGCAGGTGGGCAACTGGGGGCGCTGGGGCGCGGACGACCAGCGCGGCACGCTCAACCTCGTCACCCCCGAGGTGGTCAGGAAGGGGACGGCCGCGGTGGCCACGGGCGAGACCTTCTCCCTGGCCATGCCGTTGTCGCTGGACGGCCCGCAGAACGGCGCGGGGGTACGGGGCCGGATCAACCCGGTCCGGACCATGCTGGCCATCAACACGCCGATGGGCCCCGGCCCGGACGCGGCCGCCTACAGCGACGACATCGTGCTGACCCCGACGCAGGCGGCCACGCACTGGGACGCGCTGTCGCACTGCAGCCACCGGGGCCTGATGTACAACGGCGTGCCCGCGGACGCCGTCGACGCCTTCGGCGCCGCGAGGCTCGGCATCGAGACGGCCGGCCCCATCGTGTCGCGGGGCGTTCTGCTGGACGTGGCCCGGCATCAGGGCGTCGACGTCCTGCCCGGCGGGTTCCCGGTCACGCGGGCCGTCCTGGAGACCGTCGAGGAGGCCCAGGAGACCCCGGTGGAGGAGGGCGACATCGTCCTCGTCCGTACCGGGCAGGCGTCGTACTTCCTCGCGGGCGACGTACCGCGCTATCGCCGGCCCGTTCCCGCGCTCGACGTCGACGCCCCGCTCTTCTTCCACGCGCGGGGGGCGGCGGCCGTCGCGATCGACAACATGCCCATGGAGCTGCTGCCGTCGAAGGTCGAGGACGTCATGCTGCCCGTCCACGTCCTGTGCCTGGTGATGATGGGCATGGTCCAGGGCCAGAACTGGGTGCTCGAAGAGCTCGCGGCGGCGTGTGCCCGGGACCGCCGTCACACCTTCCTGCTCGACGCGACTCCCGAGCCCTTCCTGCACAGCACCGGCGGGCTGGTGAACCCCGTGGCCGTGCGCTGACGGGCACGGCCACGGCGGTCACGACCGCGTCGGTCACGGACCGGGTTCCTCGACCGGCCCGTCCGCCGCCGGCGCCCGCAGTCGGTCGCGCAGTTCGTACTTGCGGACCTTGCCCGACGGGGCCCGCGGCAGGTCGGCGACCACCTCGATGCGCTCAGGCGCCTTCTGCGGGGCCACCCGGTGCCGGGCGAACAGCTCGCGTACCTCCTCGACGTCGAGGGTGCCGCTGTCGAGGACCACGAAGGCGGCGACCCGCTCGCCGTAGCGCGGGTCCGGTTCGGCGACCACGGCCGCGTGCCGCACCCGGGGATGGGTGGCGAGGATGTCCTCGACCTCCTTGGAGGCGATGTTCTCGCCGCCCCTGATGATGATGTCCTTGATGCGGTCGGTGATGGTGAGCCGGCCGTCCTCGTCCAGCCGTCCGACGTCCCCGGTGCGGAACCAGCCGCCGGACAGAAACGCCGAATGGTCATGCGCCGGGTCCCGGTAGCCGACGAACTGGCTGGGGCCGCGGGTCACGACCTCGCCCGTCTCCCCCGCCGCCCGGGATCGCAACTGCTCGTCGACGATCCGTATCTCGTCGCCGAACCGCGCGAGACCGTCGGTCGCCGCGCGCTGGTGCGCGGAGGCGTCCAGGGGCGAGGTGGCGCACCGCGGATGCTCGGTGCTGCCGTAGGCGCGGGCCATGACGATGCCGGCCGCGTCGGCGCGGGCGACCAGCGTGGGCGGGACGCCCGCGGCGCCGATCTGCACGAAGCGCAGGCTGGAGATGTCGTGGCTGCTCTCCTCGGCGGCCTTCAGGAGCGCTTCCACGTGCAGCGGTGTCCCACTGGTGATCGTGCACCGGTACTTCTCGACGAGTTCGACGGCGCGCACCGGGTTCCAGCGGTCCATGTGCACCGTGTCGGTGCCCGAGACGATCCCGCTGCACGCGGCGAGCAGTCCGGCGACATGGCCCGAGGGCCAGGGAATGAGGCGGATGTCCTGCGGCCCGGCCTCGTTCATCAGGTCGCCCTTGCGGAGCTCGTGCAGCAGGGTGTTGTGCGTGTGCTGGACGCCCTTGGGGACGCCGGTCGTCCCGGAGGTGTAGATCAGCGCGCAGACGTCGTCGGCGTGCACACCTTCGGGCGGGGCTGCCTGTGCGGTCCCGGCTACGAGGTCGGTCCAGGGGATCGCGCCGGGTGCCGTACGGTCGCCGATCATGACGACGTGTTCGAGTCCCGGGCCGCCGTCGAGCCGGGCCAGGCGGTCGGTGAAGTCGATGGAGCGCCAGGCGTCGGGCAGCACCAGCACCTTCGCCCCGGCGTTCCGCAGGATGACACCGACCTCCGCCGAGCCGTAGATGTGGGTGACGGGGAGGACGACGGCCCCGGCCAGCCATGCGCCGAAGTACGAGACGATCAGCTCCAGGCGGTTGGGGACTTGGACGGCCACCACGTCGCCGGGCCGTACGCCCAGTGCGCGCAGCCCGGCCGCCGCACGCCCGGCGAGAGCCAGGACCTCGGCCAGGGTGACCGTGGTCGCCCCGGTATCAGTCCCGGTGCCGGTCCCGGTCTCGGTCCCCGTCCCGGCCTCCGCAGCGAATACGAACCGCGTCCCGGGGACGCGTCGGCCGGCGTCCGCGAGGGCGTCGGCCATGGTCCGGGACGAGTAGTGCCCCTCGGCGTACCAGCGTTCTCGCAGTCCGAGGAGGTCGCGCCGCCGCTGCTCGGGTGTCACGCTCACTGCCGCCTCCTCCGTCGCCGCATCACTCGACGGCACAGGGCTACCAGTCGACGGCTTCGCCCGATGAGCCCGTTCCACTGAACGGAAGCCTGTCGCCCCCGGTGCCGCCGGTCCCGGCAAGCTGCGGGACCGCACGAGGAATCCGAATCGAGCAATCAGGCAATCAGGCAGAGGAGGCGCGGATGGCCGGGTCGCTCGTCGGCAAGGTCGCGTTCATCACCGGCGTGGCCCGCGGGCAGGGCAGGGCGCACGCGGTGCGGCTGGCCCGTGAGGGCGTGGACGTCATCGGGGTCGACATCTGCGGGGCCGTCAGGACGATGGACTATCCCAACGCGTCGCCGGACGACCTGGCCGAGACGGTGCGGCTGGTGCGGGCGCAGGGGCGCCGGATGGTCGGCCTGCAGGCCGACGTGCGCGACTACCCCGGCCTCAAGGCCGCGTTCGACGAGGGGTACGCCGAGTTCGGCCGGCTGGACCTCATCCTCGCCAACGCGGGCATCGTCCGCTACACCGAGGAGACGGGGGACGAGTTCGTCGAGATCTGGCGGGACATAGTCGACACCAACCTCACCGGTGTGTTCCACACGGTCCGGGCAGGTCTCCAGGCCGTGATCGACGGCGGCCGGGGCGGCTCGATCGTGATCACGAGTTCCAGCGCGGGCATCAGGGGGACGGGCTCACCGAACGCGGGCGCGCAGGCGTACACCGCCGCCAAACGCGGACTCGTCGGCTACATGCAGACGCTGGCGAACGACCTGGCCCCGCACATGATCCGGGTGAACACGATCCACCCGACCGGTGTGGCCACCGGGATGACCCAGAACGAGGCGCTGGCCAGGAAGGCCGCGCAGGCGGACAGCGAGATCTCCCAGATGCGCAATGCCCTGCCCATCGAGATCCTCCAACCCGAGGACATCGCCGACGCCGTGGCCTACCTGGTGTCGGACCGGGCGCGGTTCATCACAGGTGTCCAGTGGCCGCTGGACGCCGGATTCGGCGTCCGGTGACGGCACGGACCGACGGCTCGCTCGGACTGGCACGGATGCCTGAATTTTAAGGCCATTGACTTAACAGGTGGGACGTGCTGGCATGGTCGGGTGACGGGAACGAGTCTGAGTTCGACCAAGGCGGAGATCGTGACGGCCGCCGAGCGGCTGTTCGCGCTGCACGGCATCGACGGCGTGTCCCTGCGGCAGATCGGTGCGGCGGCGGGGGCCGGGAACAACTCCGTCGTCCAGTACCACTTCGGCTCCAAGGACCGGCTCATCGACGCCATCATCGAGTACCGCCTGCCCGCCCTGCACGCCCGCCGGACACAGCTGCTGGAGCGCCATCGCGCCGGTGACCTGCGGAGCCTGCTCAAGTGCCAGGCGCTGGCCATCCTGGAGCAGGGCGAACAGCCCGACAGCCACTACCTGAGCTTCATCGCCACCCTGCGCCAGCAGGGCCACCAGGAGCTCCTCGACCGTCTGCCGGAGGAGGTGCGCGCCTCGCTGCACGACTTCCATCAGCGGCTCGGAGCCCACCTGCCGCATCTGCCGGAGCACTTGCGGGCCCATCGGCTCGCCCGGGCGATGACCCTGATCGTGCAGACCGCCGCGGACCGCGAGCGCGCCCGGTCCCTGGGGCGGCCCGTGCCGCCCTTCGGCCTCGAACTGGCCGACCTGGTCGACAGCCTGGTCGGATCGCTGCTGGCGACCCCCTCGCCCGAGTCGCTCGCCCCGCTCGCCGAGGACGAGGCGGCCGGAGTGGCCTGGCCACCCTTCATCTAGGCCCCTGTCCCGCCCCCCTAGACCTCCTGCCCCCTCGGATCCCTTCCCTGTGATCCCTTCCCCGTGACGATCGGAGTCCGATGAGTACTGCCCGCGACGACGGCTTGGCGCTGCTGCGTCAGATGATTCCGGACCTGACCTCCGGCGACAGCGACCAGCTCCGGCTTCGGGACGGGTTCGCGACCGGTCTCGGCGAGCAGAGCCTGGAGACCGTGTTCGGCCGGCTGTGGGTGCGCCCCGGACTGGATCTGCGCGCCCGCAGCCTGGTGACCCTCGGCATCCTCATCGCGCTGCGGGCCGACACCGAACTGCGGATCCACTTCCCCACCGCGCTGCGCAACGGCCTCACGCGCGAGGAGCTGGAGGAGGTCGTCTTCCACTCCGCTGCCTATGCGGGTTTCCCGGCCGCCGCCCTCGCGGGACAGGTCGGACGCGAGGTTCTGGACCCCCCGCAGTCCACGGAGTGAATGACCGGGCGGGGTACGAGGGAGGGGCGGGGGGGGGGGCGCCCCCCCCCCCCCCCCCCAACCCCCCCCCGGCCCCCCCCCGGGGGGGGGGGGACAGGTGCAGGCCCCCCC